>LJCW01000330.1 GCA_001298555.1 Actinobacteria bacterium OV450 | reverse complement strand
GAGGTCCCAGTCGGGGCCCATCGCGCGGATGTGCGCCATGAACTCGTCGGTGACCTTGGAGAGGGCGACTTCGGTGACGTCGAGCTTGTGCCGGGAGCCGTCCAGCACGTGCCGCGGCGGGCGAGCAGGCGGCCGAGCCACAGTTCCATCGAGACGAGCTCCGCGAGTCCGTCCAGCGGGACCGGGCGGCCCTCCGCCGCGTCCAGCAGGGCCTGTTGCACCACCCGGGCCTCGATCAGGCCGGCGTCCGCCAGCAGAGGGGTGGTGAACAGGGCCAGGAGGGAGGTGAGGGCGGCGCGCAGGCCGACGCGGGTGGCCGTCTCGTTCGGGATGTGGGCGGGGGCGCCCCAGCCGGGCGGGAGTTCGCGTACGCCCGCCGAGGACAGCACGGTGCGCAGGATCGCGGCCCGCGCGCCCGGCTGGACCCGCAGGGATTCGGGGAGGGCCCGGGCGGCGCGCACGACCTGGTTGTCGAGGAACGGGGCGTGCAGGCGCTGGCTGCGGACCTCCACGGCCTGTTCGAAGACCCGGTGGTCGGCCGCGTGACGGGTCAGTGCGGCGCGGGCCCGAGCCTCGCCGGGGCGCAGGGAGAGCGGGGGGCGGCCCGCGGCGGTCCCGAGCCGGATCGATACTTCCGCCAGTGCTTCGCCGGTCAGCCAGGCCGCCGCCGGACCGGGGCGGGACCAGGTCAGGGCGGCCAGGGAGGCGTCGACCGGGTTCGAGGCGGCGCCCGCGACGGCTCCTTCGCGCAGGCGGGCCGCCGCGGCCTCCATGCCCGCGCGGTACGGCGTACGGGCGAGGCGGCGGGCGGCGGAGTAGACGGAGAACGGGACCAGGAGGGACAGGGCGGAGTCGCCGGGGGCGGAGCGGGCCAGGGCGGCGACCGGGCGCAGCAGGTGGCGTCGGCGGCGGTCCATCAGGAGGTCGGCGAGGCGGGCCGGGTGCGCGTCCAGGACCTGGCGGGCGCCGTGGCCGACGAAGTGGTCCGCCGAGCCGGCCGCCAGCCGGCGCCGCTCGCGGGCGGCGGTGACGAGGGAGGGGCCGGGTTCGTCGGTGAGGGGGCCGTCGAGTTCGGCGTACGGGAGGGCTTCCTCGGCGGCGGCGACGACCACGTGGTGCAGCCGGGGGTTGGCGGCGATGGCGCGGGCTCGTTCGAGTTCGGCCTCGCGTCCCTGGGGCGTGGCCAGGTCGTTGAAGGTGACGGCGAGGAGGCGTTCGCCGGTGCGGTTGACGATGGTGCCGGGTGCGCCGGGGAGGCCGGCGGCGAGCAGGGCGAGGGTCGCGGAGGCGCTGCCTCCGGAGAGGTCGGCGCCCACGCCGGGTGCGGGCGCGGGTGCGCCCCGGGCCGCGCGCCGGTCGGCGGGTCCCATTCCGGGCACGGGGCCGGGGTCGTGGGGCAGCGTGTCGGGGGCATGCCGCGGCGCCGTGAGCCGGGCGCGCACGGCATCCACCAGAGCTTCGCGTACGCCCTCGACCGCCCGCTCGGGATCGGCCGCGGGCGCGGCGACCGCGAGGGAGGCCACCGGCTCGTACCCGGTGATCTCGCGGGAGCCCTCGCGCAGGATCAGCGCGTGCCCGGGCGGAATGCGCCGAACCCCGACGTACGGTGTGCCGTCGCCCAGTGCCTCCGGGCTGTCGGGGCAGGCCAGCAGGGCGGCGAGGTGGCCGATGTCGAGCTGTGCCTCGATGAGGTCGGCGAGGGGCAGTGCGGCGGTGGCGTAGGCCGTGCCGCCGGCCCAGGGGGTGTAGAAGACGGGCCGGGCGCCCGCGAGGTCGCCGACGACGGTGATCCGGCGGCCGGTCTGGACGACGGCGGTGTAGCTGCCGGGCCACTGGGTGAGGTGGCGCAGGGCTCCGCCGCGGGCGGCGAGGAGGGCGTTGCGCAGCTCGGCGCCGGTGGCGCCGCAGCAGCCGAGGACGGCGAGCCGGGTGAAGGGGTCGGCGGGGTCGGCGGCGAGGGTGCGGATCTCGTCGGGGCGCCAGTCGCCGACGGCCCAGAGCGGGTCGGGGTCTCCCCAGAGCAGTTGGGCGCCGACGGGCACGACGGTGCGTTCGGCGTCCTGGGCGGCCGGGTCGTCCGGATGGTCGGCGTCCGCGATGCCGCCGCTCAAGGGTCCGTCGGGGCCGGATCCGCCCTGGTCGAAGACGCGGCCGGCTGTGCCGAAGCTCGCGGCGATACTGCTCCAGCCCACCAACCAGCGCACCGCCGCCTCCCCAGCCCGTGGGCAATTGACCGGGGCGTGAACGATGTGGTCGGCGCTGAGGGCGCGACCGCAGGGGCCCCGGGTGGCTCGGGGACCATGCTGCCACGAGACGGGCGTGCGAGAGTGTCCAAGGAGGGCGCACGTGCCAACGAACACGCCTCGGTCACACGGTATTTGGCGTTCCGTTCCCACCGCCCCATAGGTCGGTTTCGGCCATTCTTCGGCCGTACTGAGGCCGTGCTGAGCGCCGTCGCACGCCCTGGGGCGCCCGACCGCGGCGGCGCGCGGCGCGGTCCGGGAGACGGGCTCCGCCCCCCGGACCGTTCCGCCACCCGCGGGGATGGGGGCAGCGGCATCCCCGGCCCGCCGGATCCACGCAGCGGGCCGACCCACGCACGGCACATCGAATCGCCGGGGCCGCTGACCGGCCAGAGCGCACGAACGGGCGCACGGCCACACGCACGGAGCACGGGAGGGGGGCGTGCGCCTGCGGCGCGGGCCCCGGCCCGACTGTGCAGGCGGACAACAATCCCGCCATACGGAAGTCGGGGCCTTAACGCTTGGGAGGCGGGGAACTACGCTGGGTTTACGAAATGCCGGGCAACTATGCCCCGGCGGCGTATGCGTTGTGTGCGTTCCGCGTGTGACGAGGGGTGGCGCATGTCCAGGGAGCTCCGCGAGCCCAACGAGAAGCTCGGCGCCGTCCTCGCCCTCGCCGGCATCAGCAACGCCGGGCTGGCCCGGCGCGTCAACGACCTCGGCGCGCAGCGCGGTCTGACGCTTCGCTACGACAAGACCTCGGTGGCGCGGTGGGTGTCGAAGGGGATGGTGCCGCAGGGCGCGGCCCCGCACCTGATCGCCGCCGCGATCGGCGCGAAGCTGGGGCGCCCGGTGCCGCTGCACGAGATCGGGCTGGCGGACGCGGATCCGGCGCCGGAGGTCGGGCTGGCCTTCCCGCGGGACGTGGGCGAGGCGGTGCGCTCGGCCACCGATCTGTACCGGCTCGACCTCGTCGGCCGCAGGGGCGGTGGCGGGATCTGGCAGTCGCTCGCGGGTTCCTTCGCCGTGTCCGCGTACGCGACGCCCGCTTCGCGCTGGCTGATATCTCCGGCAGACGGTTCGGTGGCGCGCGAGCCGGCCCCGGCACGCGAGACCGTGGCGTCCCGCGAGACCGTGGCGTCGCGCGAGCCGGGGGCGGCACACGACACCGTGACGTCCCGCGAGCCGGGGGTGCACACGGCGTCTCCCGCGGCCCCGGCTCAGGGTCCGACGGCGTCGCCGGCTTCGTCGTCGTCCTCGTCCACGGGTCTGCCCGCACAGTCTTCCGGTGAAACGCCGCACGCCCCGCCCGGGCCCGCACCCGGGCCGGCGTCCCCGTCGGCGTCCCCGTCCGTGCCCGCCGCCGCCGTCGCACTGCACGACCCGTCGCCGCAGCGCGTGGGCCACAGCGACGTGACCAAGCTGCGTGAGGCGGCCGAGGACGCGCGTCGCTGGGACTCCAAGTACGGCGGCGGGGACTGGCGTTCGTCGATGGTGCCGGAGTGCCTGCGCGTCGACGCGGCGCCGCTGCTGCTCGGCTCGTACAGCGACGAGGTGGGCCGGGCCCTGTTCGGGGCGACCGCCGAACTGACCCGGCTGGCGGGCTGGATGGCCTTCGACACCGGTCAGCAGGAGGCGGCCCAGCGCTACTACATCCAGGCGCTGCGCCTCGCCCGCGCGGCGGCGGACGTACCGCTCGGCGGGTACGTGCTGGCCTCCATGTCGCTGCAGGCCACGTACCGGGACTTCCCGGACGAGGGCGTGGACCTGGCGCAGGCGGCCGTGGAGCGCAACCGCGGCCTGGCCACCGCGCGCACGATGAGCTTCTTCCGGCTCGTCGAGGCGCGGGCGCACGCGAAGGCGGGCGATTCGGCGGCCGCGGGGGCGGCGCTGCGGGCGGCGGAGGGCTGGCTGGAGCGGGCGCGGGCGGGCGATCCGGATCCGACCTGGCTCGGTTTCTACTCGTACGACCGGTTCGCGGCGGATGCGGCGGAATGCTACCGGGACCTCAAGCTGCCCCGGCAGGTCCGGCGCTTCACCGAGCAGGCGCTGTCCCGGCCGACGGAGGAGTACGTGCGCTCGCACGGGCTGCGGCTGGTGGTGAGCGCGGTCGCCGAGCTGGAGTCGGGCAATCTGGACGCGGCGTGCGCGGCCGGCACCCGGGCGGTGGAGGTCGCGGGCAGGATCTCCTCGGCGCGGACGACCGAGTACGTACGGGACCTGCTGCACCGGCTCGAACCGTACGGGGACGAACCGCGCGTGGCGGAGTTGCGGGAGCGGGCGCGGCCGCTGTTGGTGACCCCCGCGTAGCCGCTTTGTCAGTGGCGGGGTGCAGTATGCAGGGGTGGGAGGTGGCAGCTTGGGCGGCGGCATGGGCAGCGTGGGCAGGGTGGACTGCGATGTGCTGGTGATCGGCGGTGGCATCGTCGGCCTGTCGACGGCGCATGCCCTGACGCAGCTGGCCCCGGGGACGCGGGTGGTGGTGCTGGAGAAGGAGTCCGGCCCGGCCCGCCACCAGACGGGCCGCAACAGCGGGGTGATCCACAGCGGGATCTACTACCGGCCGGGATCGCTCAAGGCGCGCTTCGCGGTGCGCGGGGCCGCCGAAATGGTGAAGTTCTGCGCCGAGCACGGGATCGACCACGAGGTCACCGGAAAGCTGATCGTCGCCACCGGCCGGGACGAGCTGCCGCGGCTGCACGCGCTGGTGCAGCGGGGCCGGGAGAACGGCATCCCGGTGCGAGAGCTGGGCCCCGCGCAGATCTCGGAGTACGAGCCGGAGGTGCAGGGTCTGGCCGCGATCCACGTCGGCACCACCGGCATCGTGGACTACGGGCAGGTGGCGCGGCAGCTCGCGGAGTCATCCGGCGCGGAGATCGTCTACGGCGGGGCCGTGGACCTGGTCTCGCGGCGGCCGGGCGGGATCGCGGTGCGGACCACGGCCGGGCTCGTGGTGCGGGCGCGGGTGCTGGTGAACTGCGCCGGCCTGCAGTGCGACCGGGTCGCGCGGCTGGCCGGGGACGACCCGGGCATGCGGATCGTGCCGTTCCGTGGGGAGTACTACGACCTGGCGCGGCCCTCGCTGGTCCGGGGCCTGGTCTACCCCGTCCCCGACCCGGCGTTCCCCTTCCTCGGCGTCCACCTGACCCGCGGCATCGGCGGCGGCGTCCACGTCGGGCCCAACGCGGTGCCGGCGCTGGCCCGCGAGGGGTACGGGTGGGGCGTGATCCGGCCGCGGGACGTGGCGGACGAGCTGGCCTGGCCGGGATCCTGGCGGATGGCCCGGCGGCACTGGCGGTACGGGGCCGGGGAGATCCACCGGTCGCTGTCGAAGCAGGCATTCACGGAGGCGGTCCGGCGGCTGCTGCCGGGGGTTTCGCCGGCGGACCTGACCCCGGCGGGGTCCGGGGTGCGGGCACAGGCCGTCCTGCGGGACGGGACGCTGGTGGACGACTTCCTGATCAAGGAGGGGGCGCGGGCGGTGCACGTGCTGAATGCGCCGTCGCCCGCAGCCACCGCCTCGCTGCCGATCGGACGGGAAATCGCCCGCCGCGCCCTGACGACCCTGCGCACGTCGTAACCGCTCCCAGGGCGGACAGGCGGACCGGGCAGACCAAGCACGCCGGGCACGCAGGGCGGACCGGGCAGACCAAGCACGCCGGGCAAGCTGGGCAGACCAAGCACGCCGGGCACCATCCCCGGACCCCGGCCCGGGGGTGGCGGACCGCGCGTCGGGGGGCGGGGGCGGCGGGCGGCGTAGAATCCGGGGATTGTGTCTGAGTCCCTTAACCCCCAGCCCAGCGTCCCGGAAGCCGTGCCGGAGGCGAATTCCTACGTGCCCCCGAAGTGGCGGACCGAGCCGCGTTTCCCCGACGGGCCCTCCCCCGATCCGGCCGGCTCGCACCACGAGCGGCGGATCCGGAGCTTCCAGCCGCGGCGCAGCCGGGTGACCACCGGGCAGGGCGAAGCCCTGAAACGGCTCTGGGGGACCTGGGGGCTCGACATCGACGGCAACTCCGTCATCGATCTCGACCAGCTGTTCGGCGGACTGCCCGTCGTCCTGGAGATCGGCTTCGGGATGGGTGAGGCCACCGCGCAGATGGCCGCAGCCGACCCGACGACCGGCATCCTCGCCGCCGACGTGCACACCCCCGGCCAGGGGAACCTGCTCGCGCTGGCCGAGCGCGGCGGGATGACCAACGTCCGGGTCGCCAACGGCGACGCCATCATCCTGCTCCGCGAGATGCTGCCGCCGGCCTCCCTCGCCGGGCTCCGCGTGTACTTCCCCGACCCGTGGCCCAAGGCCCGCCACCACAAGCGGCGCCTGATCCAGCCCGAGTTCCTCGACCTGGCCGCGACGCGCCTGGCCCCGGGGGCCGTGCTGCACTGCGCGACCGACTGGGAGCCGTACGCCGAGCAGATGCTCGAAGTGCTCACCGCGCACCCGATGTTCGAGAACACCCAGGCGGACGGCGGTTACGCGCCGCGGCCCGACTTCCGGCCGCTGACCCGGTTCGAGGGCCAGGGGCTCGACAAGGGGCACGTCGTGCACGACCTGTTGTTCGCACGCCGCCCGAACGTGTAGACAACGCCTTTCCTCACTCCCCGTGTCGGAGCGGCTCGCTAGAGTCATCGTGTGTTCCGAGCGCTCCCTGGTGTCCGTGCGTGCGTGCTCGCCGTGCTGTCGCTGTCAGGGCTGGCGATCCTCGAACTCGTGCGGGAACAGACGGGTACCGCGGGGTTCTTCGTCGGCCTCGGGCTGGCCGTGCTGCCGGTGCCGCCGCTCATGGCGGCGTTCCGGTGGCTCGGCCGGGCCGCGCCCCGGCCCTGGGCGCAGTTGCTGTTCTGCTTCGGCTGGGGCGCCTGCACCGCGGCCTTGATCGCCATACTGGCCAACAACTTCGCCACCGAGTGGATAACGGCGGCCACCGCAGACGCCTCGGCGGCCGACCGGCTCGGCTCGGTGGCGGTCGCCCCGGTGGTGGAGGAGAGCGCCAAGGCGGCGGCGCTGCTGCTGGTGTTCGCGTTCCGCAGACGCCAGTTCACCGGGCCCGCGGACGGGTTCGTGGTGGCCGGGTTCACCGCGACCGGCTTCGCCTGCACCGAGAACGTCCTCTATCTCGGCAACGCGTTCGGCGAGGACGTGCGCAGCGGCGCCGCCGCGCTGGACTCGGTGACCGCCGCGACGTTCTTCGTGCGGATCGTCGTCTCGCCGTTCGCGCATCCGCTGTTCACGGTGCTCACCGGGCTCGGTTTCGGCGCGGCCGCGCTCGGTGGCGGACGGCTGCGGCGGATCGGTTCTCCGCTGCTCGGCCTGCTGGCCGCGATGGGTCTGCACGCGCTGTGGAACAGCTCGTCGCGGTTCGGGGAGTACGGGTTCTACGTGGTCTACGGCTGCGTGATGGTCCCGGTGTTCGGGCTGCTGGTGTGGCTGGCCGCGCTGATAAGGCGGCGCCGGCTGCGGGCCGTCGCCGGTGAGCTGGCGGTGTACGCGGCCGCGGGCTGGCTGCGTCCGGCGGAGGTGCCGGCGCTGGTGTCGATGCCGGCCCGGTCACTGGCCCGCGCGCTGGCCCGGAGCGCCGGGGGCCGGGCGGCGGGCCGGGCGGTCGCCCTGTACGAGGCGGATGCGGCCGCGCTGGGCCTGCTGCGGCACCGGGCCCGGCACGGCGGCCCGGCGGAGGAGCCGGACTTCGCCTGCCGGGAACGGGAGTTGCTGCGCCGGATGTGGCTGCGCAGGGCGACGGCGGGGCCCGCCCTGGCCCGGGCCGCGGTCCTGGAGGAGCTCCTTCCGCCGCGGCCCGTGCCGTGCGGCCCCGTCGCACCGCCGGAACCGGTGGAGCCGCCGGAACTGCGGGAGCCGCTGGAGCCGGTCCGCGTACCGCCGGCTAGACGTTCAGGCCCTTGGACTCCAGCCAGGTCAGCGGGTCCGACGTCGATCCGCCCTTGCGTACTTCCAGGTGGAGATGGGGTCCGGTGACGTTGCCGGTGGCGCCGACGCGGCCGATGGTGTCGCCGGCGCCGACCGAGCCGGAGGTCACCGACATCGAGGACAGGTGGCAGTACCAGATCTCCGTGCCGTCATCGAGCTGCAGCACGATCCGGTAGCCGTACGCCCCGGACCAGCCGGCCGAGGTGATCTTCCCGGCGGCGACGGCCTTGACGGGGGTGCCGGTCGGGGCGGCGAAGTCGAGGCCGGTGTGGTGACCGGAGGACCACATGGAACCGGCGTCGCCGTAGTGCGAGGTGAGGGTGTAGGCGGAGGTGGGCAGCGAGTAGCTGCCGGCGGGCGTGGCGGCCCGCTCCTGCTCGGCCCGGGCGTCGGCGGCCTCCTGTGCCTCCTTTGCCTCCTTGGCCTCCTGAGCGGCCTTCTCGGCGGCCACGCGGGCGTCGTCGGCCTCCTTCTGTGCGGCCTCCCGCTTGGCCTTGGCCTCCGCGGCGGCGGCCTCCTGGGCGGCGCGCTCGGCCTGCGCCCGGACCTGGGCCTCGGCAGCGGTCTCCTGGGACTCGGCCTGCTGGAGGATGCGGCCCACCAGGGTGGCTCCCGCGTCGGCGGGCTGCGCGGCCTGCTGGGCGATGACGCCCGTCGAGCCGGCGGAGGTCCCGGCGTCCGCCGCGTGGTGTCCCGCCTGTGCGTGCTGCGCGCCGCCGCCGGTGCCGAAGTCGGGCAACGAGGGCATGGAGATGGCCACTTGGGGCCGGTCCTGAGCGGTGGCGATACCGCCCGCACCGACGGCCGCGATGACGCCGACGCCGAGCACGGTGGAGCTGCGGGCAAGTCCCCCGCGCTGCTTGACGACACGGTGCTTGCCACGGGGCGGGCGGGCCGAGTCCTCGGTGGGGTTCCACTCGCCCCAGGCGCCCGCGGTGGGCACTTCCTGGAGCTCTGTGCCTTCGGGGGCAGGCGAGTTGGAGGCCACCGGGCCACACTCCTCAGGGGGACGCGCACGCGCACGGCGCCGTCTCTTGCGACGGCTGGGACGACCGCGCTGCGTTATCGAACGGTAATAGACGGAGGGGAGTGATTCCAAGCTGTTGCGATTGATCGTTAGCGGCAATCGGCCACCCTCTGCCCAGCTTTGGCCATCACTAATGCCGCATAGTGGGAGCAATGCGGGCAAAAATCAAGCAAGATCACCATCTCTTCGGCCAGGCCCACCTCTTGACGTGACGTCATAAACCTTGCGCAGCGCACCAGTTCGGTCACTGATTGTCACGGAGCGACCACGGGAACGGTTCGTCGCCGCTCCGGCTCGCCCGCCCCCGGCCGGCCCACCGCGAGCAATGCCATGTCGTCCGTCGCCGCGCCGCCCGTGTGCCGGCGGACATCGCCGCTCAGGGCGCCGAGCAGTTCGCCCGGCCCGGGGAAGACCCGGCCGCGGAGCCGGGCCACCGGATCGTAGAAGTCGCCCGCCGCGTCGCGGGCCTCGGTCAGCCCGTCCGTGTAGAGGAGCAGGGTGGCTCCGACGGGGAAGGCCCACTCCTGCGCCCGGTCCGCCCAGACCGCGGACAGCTCCCCCATGCCCAGCGGCAGGGCGGGCTCCGCCGGGGCGAGGACCGCCAGGCGCCCGTCGGCGTGCAGCAGCAGCGGCTCGGGGTGGCCCCGGTTGACCAGGCGCAGCACGCCCGCGCCCGTCGGGATCTCCCCGAGCACGCACGTCGTGAACCCCTCCACCGAGTCCAGGCTGTCGCGGCGGGTGCCCTCGCGGGTCAGCGCCCGCTCCAGCCGCTGCGCCACGCCCTCCAGCGTGGGCTCGGTCTCCGCCGCCTCCCGGAAGGCCCCGAGGACCACGGCCACGGCCTCCACCGCCTCCAGCCCCTTGCCCCGTACGTCCCCCACCGCCAGCCGCACTCCGTAGGGGGTGTCCTGGACGGCGTACAGGTCCCCGCCGATGAAGGCGTCGGCCTGCGCGGCCTCGTACCGGGCGCTGACGTGCAGCCCGGCGATGCGCTCGGCGGGCGTGGGCAGCACCGCGCGCTGGGCGGCCTCCGCGATGCCGCGCGCCGAGGCGAGGCGCTCTCCGCTGCGCCGTACGACCCGGTTGATCAGGACGGCGAGCCCGGAGACGGTCATCACCGTCACCAGCTCGGTCAGTGCCTCGACCTTCCAGGTGGTGCCGTTGAGGAGGTGCAGCAGGAGCACGGCCACCGAGGCCAGGACCCCGGCGACGACCGTGCCCCGCAGCGAGGACACGGGGGCGGCGACCAGCGGGGCCGCCGAGAAGAAGGGGGACCCCGTGTAGCTGGGCGGGGTCATCAGGTCGAAGGCCAGTCCGACGGCGATCAGCACGGCGGGCAACGCCCGGACCACCGTCCGGGCCGCGCCGCGGCCGGTGTCCGCCGTGTACGCGTCGTACTCGTCGCCGCCCTGCCGCCCCAGCCGCGCCACGCTGTTCTCCTGCCCGGTCCCTCACGCGGGGGCGGGCCGCCGCCGCTTCGCCCCTCAAGGCTGGCAGGCAGCGGGACCGTACGGCGACCCGGTCGGGCCGACCGGGTGAGGGCGCGACGGAGAACGACGAAGGCCCGGTTCCCAAGGGAACCGGGCCTCGTACTGAGTAGCGGGGACAGGATTTGAACCTGCGACCTCTGGGTTATGAGCCCAGCGAGCTACCGAGCTGCTCCACCCCGCGTCGGTAGACACAACTCTACGTCATCGGGGGCCGGACTCTCGCCAATTAGCCCTCCCGCCGCCCGCAGAACCGATGAATCCGCAGGTCAGAGGAGTGCGGAGGGCCGGAAAGACGGCCTGCGTCAGCCCGTGAGCAGGCGGAGCAGGGCCAGGGAACCGATCCCGAACGCGATGGTCAGGTAGAAGTTCCGGGTCCGCCAGGCCAGCAGCAGCGTCGGCACGGCCAGCCAGAGGCCGTAGTTGCCGGGGCCGAGATCCAGCGCGCCGGCGGGGGCGAACAGGGACGGGGCGAGCAGGGCGGCGATCACCGCGGGCGGCACCTGCCGCAGCCAGACCACGACGGGCCGGGGCAGGGCGGCCGCCGCGAGGAAGAGCGTGGGCACCAGGCGGGGGCCGAAGGTGACGGCCGCCATGCCGGCGATGGTCAGGGCGAGCGTGAGGTGGCTCATCGGCTCGTTGCTCCTTCCGCGTGAGCGTGGTCCTCGCGGTCCCCGTGTGCTGCGTGTGCCGTCTGTGTTGCGTGTTCCGTCTCTTCTGCCTGTTCCTCGTGTTCTGCCCGCTCCTCGCGGGGCGCGATGGCCAGGCCGAAGGTGGCCGCGACGGCTGCCGCCGCGAGGACGGCCCAGTACTGGAGGCCGAGCAGGGTCAGCCCGACCGCTCCGCCGCCCGCGACGACGGCCACGGCGAGCCCGCGCCGGTCGGCGATGATCCCGGCCGCCAGCAGGGCCATGAACATGGCGGGCAGGGCGTAGTCGAGGCCCAGCGCCTGGACGTTCGTGACCAGGTCCCCGGCCAGCACGCCGAGGAGCGTGCCCGCCACCCAGGAGGCGTGGACGGCGGTGTTGAAGGTGAAGACCTCGGCCTTGGGGCGCTCCGCACGGTCCGCGTACTGGGCCGAGTGCACCGCGAAGGCCTCGTCGGTGAGTCCGTACGCGAACAGCGCCTGCTCGCGGCGCCGCCATCCGGCGAGCCGGGGCGCGATCGCGGCGGACAGCAGCAGGTGGCGCAGGTTGACCACGAAGGTGGTCAGCACGATGGCGTACGGGGCGGCGCCGACGGCCAGCAGCTGAAGGGCCGCGAACTGCGAGGAGCCGCCGTACACGAAGGCCGACATGGCGACCATCGCCCACCACGGCAGGCCGGCGGTGTGGCCCAGCACGCCGAAGGCGAAGGCGACCGGCACGTAGCCGAGCATCACGGGGACGGCCTGCCCGAAGCCCGCCGCCCACGCCGCCCGGGCTCCCCGGACCGGGGCGGCCGGTCGGGCGGCCCCCGCCCCGGGGGCCCCGGCCGCGGCGTGGTGCGCCGGGGCCGGGGACTCGGTCGCTACAGATCGCACTCGAAGGTCCTCTCCCCCAGGGCCGGACGGAAGCCCACGCCCGTCCACAGGGCGGTCGCGGCCTCGTTCCCGTCGAGGACGGCGAGGAAGATCCGGTTGACCCCCCGGCGGCGGAAGGCCGCCAGGGTGTCGACCGCCATCACCCGGGCCAGCCCCAGCCGGCGGTGGCCGGGGTCGACCACGGCGTGGCTGATGCTGCCCCGTACGCCGAACGAGCCGGCGAGCAGTGCCGCGACGACCCGGCCCGAGGGGGTGCGGATCACCCGGCACAGATCGGAGGAGTGTGCGAGGTGCCCGGAGAGCAGCCGCTCGTCCTCCCACTCGCAGTACGCGGCCTGCGGTGCGGCCCGCAGCAGCTCGATCACCTGCGGGACGTCGGCCGCCGTCATGGGTGCGGACACCGCCGGGGCCGCGGGAGCGGCGGCGGGTGCCTGGGGCTCGTACGGCCCGGCCAGTACGTGCGGCTCATCGATCGCCAGAGCCAGAGCTGCGGCGCTCATCAGACCAGCGTCTCGTACGGGGAGCCGGGCAGGGAGAAGGAGATCGCGAGGACGTCGCGGTAGCCGCCCTTGTCCTCGGCCGCGCTGAGGCCCGTGACGTGGTGCTTCATCGCCCGGTCCTCGAAGATCAGGGAGTCCAGCGGGGTGCGGAAGGTGCCCTTGGCGAGCGGCTCCTCGTCCCAGGTGAAGACGGTGCTGTGGCCCCCCTCGACGTCGACGCGGGAGATCAGGTGCAGGCCTGCCCACGGGTACCCGTCCGAGTGGATGCCCTCCGGGACCAGCTCGTTGTACTTGCCGGGGTTGATCTCGATGCGGATCTGGTGGATCTGGCACACCCAGGCGCGGTCGCGGTACTCGTCCTCGATCGGCAGGTTGTCGAAGTCGTAGCGGACCAGGGCCTGGAAGAGAGGGTTGCGGTACGTGGCCTCCTCGACGTCGCCGAAGTGGCGCTCGATGCCGCCGACGAAGGCGTTCATGGCCTCGCTCTGGTAGTACGCGACGTGGTCGAGCAGGGCGAGCTCGCCGGTGGCGGGCACGTAGGTGAAGTCGCTGTAGCGGCGGGTGCGGACGGCGCGGTCGCCGCCGCCGAAATGGGTGTCGGGGGTGAGCCGGCCCCAGGAGGCCTGGAGGTCGTCGAAGGCGGCGGCCAGCTCGGGGGACAGGTTCAGGTCGGAGGCCGACACGAGGGCGAAGCGCTGCTCGCGCAGCGTGTCGCGCAGGTCGGGACCGACGGCGGTGATGGTGTCGGGGGCGGGGATCCGGGCAACGGTGGTCACGGCTGTGTTCTCTCTCTGGAGGGACGGAATGCAGCGGACGGGCCGGGGCGGCGGGCCGGGCGGGTGGGAGGCCGGACGGCCGGGCCCGGCGGAAGACGGGACCTATCGCAGCCCCAGCGATTCGTACGTGGCGTCGAGCTCGGCGACGTCGAGGCCGGCGGCCTCGCGGACGAGGCGGATGGCCCGGTAGATCTGGTTGATGTGCGCGATGTCGTGGCCGATGACCTTGCGGATCATGACCTCCATCGTTTCGCCGCCCTGCTCGCCGTGGCGGCCGGTGCGCTGCCGGTCCTCGGGCGTGAGCGTGGCCAGGAGCGCGACGTTGGAGGCGCGCAGGCCGGTCCAGGCGTCGAGCATCTGGCGGAACGGGAGCCGGGGCAGCGGAGCCCACAGCTGCTCGTCGTAGCCGGGGTAGACGGGGTTGTCCTCGGTGGCCACCAGGCGCCAGCGGAAGCCGTAGACGATGTCGACGTCGAAGAGGTGGCCGACGATGAAGGCGGCGGGCCACTCTCCCGGCTCGGGAACGGTCTCGGCGAGGTCGGTCGGCAGGTCGGCGAAGAGCCGGGCGGCCCAGACGGGGGTCTTGGCGAGGACGTCGAACGCGTCGCGGTCTCCGGCGACTTCGAGGAGGGCGGCCACGTAGGCGGCGGGGTCCTCGGTGGCGGAGGGGATGTCGATGCGGTGGACGGTGGCGGCGGCGGTCTGTGCGGTGGGCGTGGTCACGCGGGGGTGCCTTTCGGAGTCGGTGCGGGTGTGCGGTCGTCGGTGCGGACGTGCGGTCGTCCGTGCGGGGGTGCGGTCGGGGCGGGTGTGCGGTCGTCGGGGCGGGTGTGCGGTTGCACTGGGGGGCTTTCGGGGGTTCCGTCCCCCGGACCCTGCGGTCTCGGGCGCCGGCGGGGGCTTTCAGGCGGCCGGTACCGGCTCGGGGGCTTCCGTGGGCTGGGGGGTCGTCGTCGTGCGGTCGCCCGGGTCGGCGCCCAGGATCAGGAGGGCGCCGAGGGCGGCGACGGCCGCGCAGGCCGTCCAGTGCAGCGGCGGCGAGATGCTGTAGAGGAGGCCGCCGACGGCCGGGCCGAGGGCCCCGCCGAGGGTGTGGGCGATGCCCTCGGCGCCCTGGTAGCGGCCGCGCAGGTGGGCGGGTGAGAACTCGGCGGGGTACGCGTTGGCGATCGGGGTGTAGACCGTCTCGGCGACCGTCCACACCACCACCGTCAGGGCGAGGAGCCAGACGGCCTGCATGGCGCCCGTGAGGGCCATGCCAATGCCCAGCAGGGCCAGACCGGCGGCGATCACCCGGCGGGGGTTGCGGCGCTCGGTGTGCTTGGTGAGCGGGAGCTCGATGACCACGCAGAGCAGGGCGTTGAGACCGAGCAGCAGGCCGTAGACCTTGTTGTCGAAGCCGGCGTCGGTCACGTGCAGCGGCAGGGTCGCGGTGGACTGGCCGTAGACGAAGGTCGCGGCGACCATCGAGCCGAGGAAGAGCAGGTACGGGCGGTCGGAGAGCACCTCGCGGTAGCCCCCCTTGCCCTTGCCCTTGGCCGCCGCCTGCGGTGCGGGTGTTTCGACCGGCGGGCGCCCGCCGGGCAGCGTGCACAGCGCGAGCGCGCCGAAGGCGAAGGAGAACAGGGCGTCGCCGAGGAAGACGTACGTGTACGAGGCGCCGCTGAGCAGGCCGCCGACGAGCGGGCCGACCGCCATGCCGACGTTGATGGCGAGGCGCAGCACGGCGAAGGCCGTCACCCGCTGCTTCTCGGGGACCACGTCGACGAGCAGTGCGCCGGCCGCGGGCCGGTACAGCTGGGCGAAGACGCCGACGAGTCCGACGAGCGCGGTGGTCGCGATCAGCCCGTGGGTCAGCGGGACGAGGGCGGTGGCGGCGCTGCTGCCGAACATGGAGACGGCGATGGCGGTGCGCCGGCCGAAGCGGTCGGCGACCGTGCCGCCGACGGCGTTCCCGATGAACGCGCCGACTCCGACGACGCCGAGGGCCACGCCGGCCTGGAATGCGGAGAATCCCTGGGCGACCAGGAAGAGCACGAGGAATACGTTGAGGAAATTGCCGAATTTGATGAGGAACATTCCGGAGAAGATCACCCAGGCGCTTCTGGGCAGGTCTTGCAATCGTCGGCGCAAGGGGTCCTCGCCGGCCATGGGGGGCTCCTTCTGGATCGGGGGGTGATGCGTGGATGCGGTGGCATCCACCATGAAACCCACCGGTCAAGGCCCTGCCCAGAGCTGAGTGCTGGCACAAAAGAGGCTGGCACATTCCTGCCCGCCGACCCTTCCAAGATCGCCGCCGGGTGCTCGCTGCGTCATTCGTGCCGGGCATGGTTGTGCCAGCCCGAATCCATTTTCCGGGCCGGAATTCTGCTGCAGAGTTCTGGCCATGACCGAACACAAGCTTCTCGTCGTCGGCGGACGGATACAGACGCTGCGCAAGGCGGCGGCCCTCGGAATCCGCTTCGTGCTGATCCAGCACAAGGACCAGTTCGTGCCCGAGGCCGCCCGGCTCGCCGAAGCCGTCCTGATCGCCGACTACACCGACTGGGACGTCACCCGTCCGCTGGTGGAGGCCGCGCAGCAGGCGTACGGCTTCACCCGGGTGGCTTCGATCACCGAGCCCGGCCTGGTCCCGGCCGGCCGGATCAGCGACCACCTGGGGCTCGGCAACACCTCCGAGGAGGTCGCCGAGCTGCTGCGCGACAAGCACGCGATGCGCCGCCACCTGGCCGCGTCCCCCTCCGCGGAGGTGCGGGCCCTGTCGGTGGCCGCCGCCGAGGTCGACGGCGTCGAGGCGCTGACCGCGTTCGGCGCCGAGCACGGCTACCCGTTCGTGCTCAAGCCCACCGACGCCACGGCCAGCCTGGGTGTCGTACGGGTCGACGGACCGGAGCAGGCCGCCGCGGCCTGGGCCGGGGTGGAGGCCCTGCGGGCCCGCACCGACCTCCAGTGGGGTGCGTTCTTCACCATCGGCCGGTTCATCGCCGAGCAGTACATCCCCGGCCCCGAATACAGCGTCGAGAGCTTCTCGTTCGCGGGACGCCACATCGTCCTGGCGGTGACCGAGAAGCTCACCGGCGGTGGGTTCATCGAGCTCGGCCACGCCCTGCCGGCCCGTCTCGACCCGGTGGACGAGCGGAGCATCGAGGAGGCCGTCGCCCGCTTCCTGGACGCGATGGGCCTGACCGATGGGGCCGCGCACACCGAGCTGCGGCTGTCCCCGACGGGCCCGCAGATCATCGAGAGCCACAACCGGATGGGCGGCGACCGGATCTTCGACCTGCTGAACTCCGCCTACGGCATCGACCTCGAAGAGTGGATCGTCGCCTGGCAGTTCGGACTGATCCCGGCGCTCACCGAGCGCCCCGCCCCCCGCCATGCGGCGGCCACCCGCTTCCTGTCCGCCGAGCCGGGCACGGTCGTGGAGATCCAGGGCGCGGACGAGGCCCTGGCGCTGGCCGACGTCATCGACGTGGAGACCACCGTGCGGCCCGGCGACACCGTCGGGGAGCTGCGCGGCAACTGGGACCGGGTCGGTCAGGTCCTGGTCACCGGCGCGGACACCGAGGCGGCCGTCGCGACGGCGGAACGACTCACCGAGAAGGTCACCGTCGTCACCACCGGCGCCCCCGGCACCACCCCCCTGCACGCCTCCCATGGAAAGACCGCGTCATGAAGATCCTGCTGATCATGCGGAACACGTACGCGTGGCACCGCGAGCACATCGAGACCCTGGAGCGGATGGGCCTGGAGATCCACCTGGCGACGCGGGTCGCGCAGGCCGCGGACGACGGCCGGTTCGCGAACGTCGTGCCGATCCCGCAGGAACTGGAGGGCACGGAACTCGCCGAGTTCTGCGCCGCCGCGGCCCGCCGGCTCGGCATCACCTCGGCGATCACCTTCTACGACAGCGACATCGCCGTCACCTCCACCGTCAACCGGCTGCTCGGGCACGCCTGGCCGCGCCCCGAGGCCGACCTGATATCCCGCGACAAGCAGCTCCAGCGGTCCTTCCTGGAGCGGCACGGGCTGCCCGGACCGCAGTTCGCGGGCGTCGACGGCGTCGAGGCTGGTCTCGCCGCGGCGGAGTCCTTCACGTACCCGTTCATCGTCAAGCCGAGCGCGCTGGCCGCCAGCATCGGCGTCAGTCTGGTCCGCGACCGGGCCGAGCTGGAGCGGGCGCTGACCGACGTCGCCCGTCTCGCCGAGGAGTGGGGCGGCTACTTCCCGAGCGAGGGCCCCGAGATCGCCCTGCTGGAGGAGTTCCTGCCGGGCAAGGAGGTCACCCTCGACGGGGTGGTCCTGGACGGGACCTTCCACCTGGTGGGCGTCACCAACAAGATGCAGATGCCGGGTCCGTACTTCGAGGAGGACTTCTACACCCTCCCGTTCCGCACGCCGGAGGAGGAGCCGGGGCTGGTCGCGGTCGCCGAGGGCATCGTGGCGGGCCTGGGCGTGCGGCACTGCCTGTTCAACGCCGAGTTCCGGCAGGACTCCGAGGGCCGTTACCGGGTCGTGGAGTTCGCCACCCGGATGAGCGGCGGCCAGAACTACCGCAATCTGCGCGAGGTCCACGGCATCGACGCGGTCCGCCTCTACGCCAAGGCGGTCCTGGCCGGGGACGACGCGGACTCCCTCGCCGCGCTGCTGGACGGCGAGGTACGGCGGGCAGCGGCCCCGCGCGCCGCCACCTGCATCAAGTTCGCGTACCGGACCGGGACGCTCGTCCGCAACAACCCCGGCGACGCGACCCACTCCCCGCACTTCCGCTCGTACATCCCGGCCTCGAAGCCGGGCGACCGGCTGCGGCGCGCCCCCGAGGGCTGGTACGAGATCGCCGGCTCGCTCGCGGTCGCCGCGCCCTACCGCAGCGCCGCCGACATCGACCGGGTGGAGCGGATCGCCGCCGACCTCGACGAGCGGCTCGACGTGGTCGTCGTACCGGCCGCCTGAGCCGCGCCCCGGCCCGCACGAAGCGGTGTTTCACGTGAAACATCGCCCGATGCACCGGACTTCGACTGTTTCACGTGAAACATCGGCCGGTCGCTGCGGACTTCGCCCGGCGTCCCTCCACACCACACTCCACCGACGCGGAAAGAGCCCCACGTGCACGCCAACGACCCCGTGTTCCGGATGGGAATCACGGAGCCCACCGCCATCGACCCGTACAAGGCACAGGAGGGCGAGGGGATCCTCGTCTGCAAGGCCCTGTTCACCGGGCTCCTGGCCCTCGACGGGGACGGCTCCCTGATCCCGGCCACCGCCCGGTCGTGGGAGAGCGATCCGACGGCCACCACCTGGACCTTCACGCTGCGCGCCGGAACGGTCTTCAGCAACGGGGAGCCGGTCTCCGCGCACAGCTTCGTGCGCGGTTGGGCGCGGGCTCTGGACCCCGAGGCCAACACGGAGACCGCGTACCACCTGGCGGGCGTGCGCTCCTTCACCGCGGTCGACGACACGACGCTGGTGGTCGAGCTGTCCGAGCCCGACGTGCAGTTCGACCTGAAGACCCTCCAGCCGATCTTCAGTCCGGTGCCGGAGTGCGCCGGTCCGGCGCTGAACCCGGTGTACAACGACCTCCCGGTCGGCAACGGCCCGTTCAAGATGGCCGGACCCTGGGAGCACGGAACGGCGATCCGGCTGGAGCGCAACGACCTGTGGGCGGGGCCCGCGCCGGAGGTGCGCGAGGTGCACATCGACATCCTCGACGCGGTGACGGGCCTGGACGACGAGTACGAGCGTTTCCTGGCCGGCGTGTACGACTACGCCCGGATCCCCCCGGCGCGCACCGCCGAGGCGGCCGCGCTCGACGGCTTCCTGGAGCAGGAGGGCGCCGGCCTCTTCTACCTGATCCCGTTCTGCCACCAGGCGCCGATGGACTCGCTGGACGCCCGCCGGGCCCTGTCCGCGGCCATCGACCGGCAGGCGCTGATCGACACCTACTTCCAGGGGAGGCGCAGCGCGGCCCACTCCCTGCTGTCCCCCTGGTTCGGCAAGGCCCACACCCCGCTCGCGGAGGCGGCCGCCGATCCGGACGGCGGCTGGTCGGGATACGACCCGCAGCGGGCGCGTGCGGCGGCCCTGCGGGCGGGCCTGGGCCCCGGCAGCCGCGTCGAGTTCGCGTACAACACCGGCGCCGGGCACGACGACTGGGTCAAGGCACTGGCCCGCGGCCTGGAGGAGGTCCTGGGCTGGCGGATCGAGCTGCTGCGGACCGACGCCCGCGGGCTGGTCGACCACCGGACCTCGATCGCGGCGGCCGGTTTCTGCCGGGCCGGCTGGGCCTGCGACTACCCGACGCCGGACAACATGCTCTTCCCGCTGCTGCACTCCTCGTGCACGGCGCCCGACGCCGAGGGCACCGCCCACGGCGACAACGAAGGCCGGTACGTGAACCCGGAGTTCGACGCCCTGCTGGCGCGCGCCCGGGCTTCGACGGACCCGGCGGAGCGCGCCGACGCCTGGCGCCGCGCGGACCGCGCCGCGATGGCGGACCTGGCGCTGATCCCGCTCTGGTACCGGACCGACCAGCGGGTTCACGCCGCCGGCCGGATCACCGGCCTGCGCATCGACTTCGACGGAAACCCCACCCTCACCACTGTCAAGGCAAGGAAGACCACCCGATGAGTGCGAGCACGACTCCCGTCCACGACATCCTCGGCATCGGCTTCGGGCCGGCGAACCTGGCCCTCGCCATCGCCCTGGAGGAGCGCGAGTCGCCGCTGACGGCCCGCTTCCTGGAGGCCCGTCCGAGCCCCGAGTGGCAGCCCGGGATGCTGCTGGACGGCTCCGACATCCAGAACCACCCCAGCCGCGACCTGGTGACCCTGCGCAACCCGCGCAGCCGCTACACGTTCCTGAACTACCTGCACGAGCAGGGCCGGCTGCTGCGCCACCTCAACCTCCCCTCGGAGTTCCCGCTCCGCAAGGAGTACGCGGGCTACATCCGCTGGGCCGCCGGGTTCTTCTCGCACCTGGTCGACTGCAACCAGCGGGCGGCCCGCGTCGAGATCGTCGAGGAGCACGGCGAGCGCGTCTACGAGGTCACCACCGTGTCGGGCAGCCGCTACCTGGGCCGCACGCTCGTGATGGGTCCGGGCCGCACCCCGTACGTCCCGGCCCCGTACGACACGCTGCGCACCCCGCGGATCTTCCACCTGACCCAGTACCTGCCCAAGCTCGCGGAACTGGCCGGGGAGGGCCGTGCCCCGGAGTCGGTGGCGGTCATCGGCGGCAGCCAGAGCGCCGTCGAGCTCGCCCTCGACCTGCACCGCCGCTTCCCGCGGACCAGGGTCACCACGTACACGCGCTCGCACTCACTGCGGCTGAAGGACACGAGCCCGTTCAGCGAGGAGGGCTACTTCCCCGAGTTCACCGACTACTACTTCCGGGCGTCCCGCGAGGGGAAGAAGGCCCTGGACGCGTACATGCACGGCACGAACTACTCCTCCGCCGACGGCGACGTGCTGCGCGACCTCTACATGACGATCTACGAGCAGGAGCTCGACGGCGACCAGAAGGTGTTCGTCCGCGGCAACCACGAAGCCGTGGGCGTGGCCCCCGAGACCGGGGACCGGATCGCGCTGGACTTCGTCGAGCGCACCACCGGCGAGCGGATCAGCGAGGTCGTCGACTTCGCGGTCCTCGCCACCGGCTTCCGCAACATGGGTCCCGGCCCGCACGAGGAGCTGTGCCCGCCGCTGATGGCACCGCTCGCGGAGCTCTTCGCCACCGAGCCGGACGGCCGCCTCCAGGTGTCGGCCGACTACGCGCTCGAACCGGTCGCCGACGGGACCCCGCCGCTCTTCCTGAACGGCCTGTGCGAGTCCAGCCACGGCATCGGCGACGCGGGCTCCTTCAGCCTCCTGTCGCTGCGCGCCGCGACCCTCACCGACGCCCTGACCGCCCGCCTGACGGGTGCCGCCACCATCGCCGCCGACCGCAGCGCCGTACTCGCCGCCGCCTGACCGGAAAGGTCCCGCTTCCCATGACCGCCACGATCGACACCCCGGTCCCGGCCCCGCTGGTCTACACGGCCCCCGTGATCAACGGCCCGCTGCCCGGGCCGCTCAGCGCCGAGCTGCTGGACCGGCAGGCCGGCCGCGAGTCCAACTCCCGCTCCTACCCGCGCAAACTGCCGATGGCGATCCGCCGCGGCCGCGGCTCGTACGTCGAGGACCTCGACGGGAACGTCTTCCTGGACTTCCTCAGCGGCGCCGGCGTGCTCTCCCTGGGCCACAACCACCCCGAGCCGCTCGCCGCCGCCCACCGTCAGCTCGACGAGTTCGTGCACGGACTGGACTTCCCCACCCCGGTCAAGGACGAGTTCACCGACCTGACCATCGGGATGCTGCCGGAGCCGATGCGCGAGCGCACCCGGATCCACTTCTGCGGGCCGACCGGTGCCAACGCCGTCGACGCCGCCCTCAAGCTGTGCAAGACCGCCACCAGCCGCGAGGAGATCATCACCTTCCAGGGCGGCTTCCACGGCGCGACCCTGGCCGCGCTGAGCGTCACCGGGCTCGTCGAGCAGAAGGAGCCGGTCCGCGGCCGGATGCCGGGCGTGCACTTCTTCCCGTACTCCAACTGCCACAACTGCCCCCTCGGTCTCAAGCGGGACAACTGCCAGGTCAACTGCGCGGCGTTCCTGGAGAAGGCGCTGACCGACGTCAACGGCGGGATCACCCTGCCCGCAGCCGTGATCATGGAGCTGGTGCAGGGCGAGGGCGGGGTCATCCCGGCCGAGGTCGAGTTCGTCCAGCGGATCCGCGAGGTCACCCGGCGGCTCGGCATCCCGCTGATCGTCGACGAGGTGCAGAGCGGCTGCGGCCGCACCGGCACCTGGTTCGCCTTCGAGCAGTACGGCATCGAGCCCGACGTCGTGTGCGCCTCCAAGGCCCTGTCCGGCATGGGCCTGCCCGCCTCGGTGATCCTCTACGACGAGAAGCTCGACGTGTGGAAGCCCGGCGCCCACTCCGGCACGTTCCGCGGCAACCAGCCCGCGTTCGCCGCCGGCGTCGCCACCATGAAGGTCGTCAAGCGCGAGCGCGTCCTGGAGAACGTCCGGGCCCGCGCCGACCAGCTGATGGTCCACCTCCAGGGCCTGCGCGAGATCACCCCGTACGTGGCGGACGTGCGCGGCCTCGGCCTGATGACCGGCGTCGAGCTGACCGACCCGGAGACCGGGCTGCCCGCCGACGCCCTCGCCAAGCGGGTCCAGTGGGAGGCCGTCAGCCGCGGCCTGATCATCGAGCTGGGCGGCCGCGACGACTGCGTCGTGCGCATGCTGCCGCCGCTGAACTGCTCGGCCCGGGAGATCGACCAGGCCGGCCGGATCATCCGCGAGTCCCTGACGGCCGCCCTGGCCACGCTCGGCCTGCCCGCGGGCGGTGCCCGGTGACCACGCACGACACAGCCGTCCAGGACCTGGTCGTGGCCGGCTTCGGCCCCTCGGGGATCGCGCTCGCCGCCGCCGTCGAGGACCACGACGACGCCGCCGGCACGGCCCCGCTGGCCGCCCGCTACCTGGAGAAGGCCGCCGACTCCGCCTGGCAGCCCAACCTGGTCCTGCCCGGCACCGACATCCAGCACCACTTCCTGCGCGACTTCGCCACTCCGCGCGACGCCCGCTCCCGCTTCACCTTCCCCCACTACCTCCAGCAGAGCGGCCGCTTCTACCCGTTCACGCTGATGGGCGGCTACGTCAGCCGCCTGGAGTGGTCGGACTACGTCCAGTGGGCCGCCGGACAGGTCCGCGGCGCCGTCGACTACCACCGCGAAGTGCTGAGCGTCGAACCCGTCACCGGCTCCGACGGCCGCATCCGCACCGCCCGCGTCCTGTCCCGGGACACCCGCGACGGCTCCCTGCACACCGTCGAGGGCCGCAACGTCGCCCTCGCCACCGGCCACGAGGCCTACGTACCGGATCTCTTCCGCCCGCACCTGGGCGAGCGGGTCTTCCACGCCTCGAAGCTGCTGCCCGGCCTGGCCGCCCTCGGCGAGCGGCCGCTGCGCTCCATCGCCGTCATCGGAGCCGGGCAGACCGCGGGCGAGATCGTGCTGCACCTGGCCGCGCAGCACCCCGACGCCGAGATCCACTCGGTGGTGCGCCACGCCGGTTTCCGGATGTACGAACTCGGCCACTTCAGCAACGAGGTGTACTTCCCCGACGAGACCGACTACTTCTACGGACTCGAGGGCGACCAGCGCGAGCGCGCCCTCGACCAGGCCCGCGCCACCAACTACGCGGCCGTCGACCCCGACGTCTCCACCGCCCTCTACCAGGCCGTCTACCAGGACCGGTTCACGGGCCGCCAACGCCTGCACATGCACAAGCGGACCGAGGTCACCGACGTGGACCGGGCCCCGGACGGCCGGGTGCTGCTGCGCACCGCCGAGGTGTTCACCGGCGGGGCCGGTCTGATCGAGGCCGACGCCGTGATCGTCTGCACCGGCTACCGCGAGGCCGCCCTCCCCCGTCAGCTCGCCGCGTTCGTCCCCCACCTGCGCCTCGACGCGCAGGGCCGGCCCGAGGTCACCCGCGCCTACCGGGCCCTCACCACCGACGACTGCGAGGTCGGGATCTACCTCGACGGGCTCACCGAGTGGCGGCACGGCATCGGCAGCGCCACCTCCTTCAGCCAGATGGCCGCCAAGGCCGACACCATCCACCGCGACCTGCGCGCCCGCCTGCGCCAGCCCGTCGCCGCCTGATTGGACCCGTACGCGATGCACATCTTCACCGCCCACGAGGACGACATGGTCTTCGAGGAGCCGTACAACGTCAGCGGCCGGCGGATCTTCCCCTGGCCCGAGGTGGTCGAGGAACCCAACTGGGGCGGCGCCTGGGTCGACGTGGCGCCCGGCGCCACCTCCACCCCTCACGACCACGACGAGAACGAGATGTTCTTCATCGTCGAGGGCAGCGGGGTCATGCGGATCGGCGACGAGACCCGCCGGGTCCGCGCCGGCGAGACCGTGTTCATCACCCCCTTCCAGGACCACGACCTGACCAACGACGGCGACGTACGGCTGCGCTTCGTCACCATCTGGTGGGGCGGCTCCGACGCCGTCGCCCGGGACCGCGCCAAGTGGGCCGCCGAGTTCGGCATCACGGACCCGGGCCCCGCGGCGGACCCGGCGGCAGCGGCGGCACCGGCCGAGAGCCCCGCGGCACCGAGCACCCCCGCAGACTCCCGGCAGGTCGTGGCATGAGCCCCATCGTCCACGCGCACGCCGACGCCATCGTCGTCGGCGGCGGAGTGATCGGCGCGGCCATCGCGCACCAGCTCGCCCTCGCCGGCGTCGGCCGGATCGTCCTGTGCGACCAGGGCCGGGTCAACGCCCAGGGCGCGACCTCCCGCTCCGGCGGACTGCTGCGGCTGCACCACACCTCCGTCGCCGACACCCGCCTCGCCGCCCGCAGCCTGCCCGTCTTCGAGCAGTGGTCGGACATCATCGGCGGCTGCTGCGGCTACCGCCGTACCGGCTTCGTCATGATCGTCGGCGAGAACCACGCCGACGACCTGCGCTGCAACGCCGCCGCGTCCGCGGACGCCGCCGGATACCGCCGCGTCGAGGTCATCGACGCCGCCGAGCTGAAGGAGATCTACCCCGGCCTGCGCACCGAAGGCGTCGGGCTCGCCGCGTACGAGCCCGAAGGCGGCTACGCCGACCCGATGGCCGCCTCCAACGCGCTGCTCACCGCCGCCTACCGGCTCGGGGTCTCCCCCTCCGAAGGCATCCGCGCGGTGAAGGTGCTGGAGAAGGCCGGCACCGTCACCGGCGTCCTCACCTCCATCGGCCGCATCGACGCCCCGCTGGTGGTCCTTGCCGGCGGGGCCTGGGGCTCGGCGCCCGCCGAGTACCTCGGCATCCACATCCCCGTCACCGCGCGCCGGATCGGCCTGGCCCAGGCCGAACTGCCCGGCGCCGGCCGGCGCGGCTCGGCAGCCTCCGTACCGACCTGCATCGACGACACCACCGGCAGCTACTTCCGGCCCGACGGCCTCGACCGCTTCTACTTCGGCGTCCCCAGCAAGCCCGACACCGAACTGGGCCGCGACGTGGAGCCGCTGACCGAGAGCGAGCTGGAGTCCGCGATCGCCGCCATCGCCGACCGGGTCCCGGCCGCCGCCACCGCCCCGCTCGCCGGCACCCGCTCCGGCCTCGACGGCTACACCCCCGACAAGCGCCCGGTCGTGGGCGCGGCCGGCCCCGACGGGCTGTACCTGGCCCTCGGCTTCAGCGGCGGCGGCTTCAAGCTGGCGCCCGCCGTGGCCGAACTCGCCGCGAAGGAGATCGTCGAGGGCGGTGCCGTCCCCGGCAAGGCCGTCCAGGAACTGCTGGAGCCGTACCGGCCGCAGCGCTTCCTCGCGGGCCGCCCGATCCGCCCGGAGGCGCCGTATGACCACATGTGAGACGAGCCCGCAGGACGCGCTCCGGGAGGGAGGCCTCCGGGAGGACGAGCCGCACGACGAACCGTTCGAGGACCGGCGGCCGCTGCGCGAGGTGCTGCGCGAGGACGTGCAGACCGTTCTCGACAAGGATCCGGCGGCCGGCTCCCGCGCCGAGGTCCTGCTCTACCCGCACATCCACGCGCTGTGGACCTACCGGCTCGCGCACTGGCTGTGGGGCCGCGGCCACCGCGTCCTCGCCCGCGCCCTGTCCCTGCTGGCCCGTGCCGTCTCCGGCATCGAGATCCACCCCGGGGCGCGGATCGGCCGCCGTTTCTTCGTCGACCACGGCACGGCCGTCGTCATGGGCGAGACCGTCCGGATCGGCGACGACGTGATGCTCTACCACCAGGTCACGCTCGGCTCGGTCGGCTGGTGGAAGGACCTGCGCCGGCCCTCCGGATCCCGTCGGCACCCCGTCGTCGGCGACCGCGTCGTCATCGGCACCGGTGCCAGCGTCCTCGGCCCGGTCACCATCGGCGCCGACTCCCGGATCGGCGCCCACTCGGTCGTCCTCGACGACCTGCCGCCGCGCAGCCGCGTCGTCGCCGCCGCCTCCGCCGCCCTGCCGCCGCTCGACACCGCCGCCCCGGCGGACGCCGCGGCCCTCGACTCCTCCGCCCTGATCCTCCCCGAAGGAACCCACGCGTCATGACCTCCTACGTCGTCACCAGCGCCCCGCCGAACCCGAACGGCGACCTCCACCTCGGCCACCTCTCCGGTCCCTTCCTCGGCGCCGACGTCCTCACCCGGCACCTGCGCCAGCGCGGCCACGACGTGCGCTACGTGGGCTACTCCGACGAGCACTCCTGCTACGTACCGCGCCGGGCCGCCGAGATCGGCTCCACCGCGTATCCGACCGCCAAGCTCTTCGGCGACCGCATGGAGGAGACCCTGTCGCTGGGCGCCATGCACCACGACTGGTTCACCCGCCCGCTCACCGACTCCACCCACACCGAGTTCGTCCAGCGCTTCT
The DNA here is from genome assembly GCA_001298555.1 of Actinobacteria bacterium OV450. GTDB lineage: Bacteria > Actinomycetota > Actinomycetes > Streptomycetales > Streptomycetaceae > Streptomyces. The sequence continues at coordinate 42,759 of LJCW01000330.1, read as the reverse complement.
TCCTGGAACTGTGGGAGTCCGGCGCCCTGGAGGTGCAGGAGCTGCCCGTCTTCCACTGCGCGCCCTGCGACCGGTACCTGTACGAGGCCGAGGTGCGCGGCGAGTGCCAGTTCTGCGCCGAACCGTCCGACGGCGTGTACTGCGAGGCCTGCGGCCTGCCCCAGGACCCGGCCGGGCTCGCCGCCCCCCGCTGCACCGCCTGCTGGAACGCCCCTCGGACCACGACCCTGCGCCGCATCGTGTTCCCGCTGGAGCGCTGGCGCGAGCGGCTCCGGGCCTACTACGCCGACGCGCAGGCCAAGGCCGAATGGCGGCCCCGGCTGATCTCGTACCTGGACGGCCTGTTCGAGCGGGCCCTGCCCGACACCGCGATCAGCCGCGAGGCGGACTACGGCATCCCGGTCCCGCTGCCCGGCTGGGAGGGGCACGTCCTCGACACCTGGTTCAGCGGCATCTGGGGCTACGCGGCCGGCACCGCCCGCGTAGCCGAGGCGAACGGCGACCGCTCCCAGTGGGAGCGGCTGTGGACCGACCCCGAGACCCGGATCGTCAACTTCATCGGCTTCGACTGCTCGTTCTCGCACGCCGTGCTGTGGCCGGCGCTGCTGCTCGCCCAGGGTGAGCTGACGCTGCCCGCGCAGGTCGTCATCAACGAGTTCTACCGGCTGGAGGGCGACAAGTTCTCCACCAGCCGCGGACACGCCATCTGGGGCGGCGAGTTCCTGCGCCGGGTCAACGCGGACGCACTGCGCTTCCACCTGTGCCTGACGGGCCCGGAGCGGGCGCAGAACAACTTCTCCATGAAGGAGTTCGCCGACACCCTCAGCACCGTCCTCGCCGGCGGCCTGGAACGCTGGACCGACACCGTACTGGACCTGCTCGCCCAGGACTTCGACTCCGTCGTGCCGGCCGCCGGGCCCGCGGACGGCCCGCTCGCCGCCGAACGCGCCGCACTGCCCGGTCAGATCGCCGCAGCGCTCGGCGCGGAGGCCTTCTCCCCGCAGCGCGCCGCCGACGTCCTGGCCACCGTGATCGAGCGGGCCGACGCCGATCTGCGGGAGCTCGCCCTGCTGCGGGTGTCCGGGCCGCGCGAGGAGTACGCGGGCCGGCTCGCCGCGCACGTGGAGCTGCTGGCCGCGGTCGCGGTCACGGCGGCGCCGCTGATGCCGGGCTGGTCCGCTTTCCTCGCCGGGCACCTGGGCCTGCCGGTGGACCTCGGCACGCGGATGCCCGAGTGGGCCGGCGTGGAGGGGCGGCTCCTGGCGGAGGGCGCGACGCTGCCGGCCGCCACCCCGCTGTTCTTCCACGAGCTGTCGTGATGCCGGACCGGACCGCGGCTCCCGCTGCGGGTCCGGCTCCCGGAGCCGTTGACGGGTGGGCCGCCGGGGCCGCGAACGCACTGGGCGCCGTCCTGGGAGCGGGAACCCTGCTCCTCCCGGCGGCCCTCGCCCCGGCGTCCGCCTCCCGGACCGGCATCGCCGTGGCGGCCGTGCTGGCCGGCTGGTGCCTGCTGGTCGCCGCCGCGGGCGGTACGGAGCACTCCGGGCCCGTGGCCTTCGTACGGGGCCGGCTCGGCCCGGGACCGGCCCGGGCGGTCACCGCGCTCTACTTCGGCGGCTTCGCCACCGGGCAGGCGGCGGTGGCTCTGGGCACCGCGCAGTTCGCCGCCGGTGCGCTCGCCTCGGCGGGCGTCCGCGGGGCCGTCACGGCCGCCGGAGGCGACTCGGGCTGGCGCTCGTACGCGGTCGCCGCCGCCGTCCTGGGCACCGCCGCCGTGTACGCCTGGTGCGTCCCGCGTCCGCCGTCCCCCACGGGGCAGCGGCTGCGGCTTGCCGCCGTACTGGCCCTGGCGCTCGCGTGGCGGGCCCTGGGCGGGCCCCTGCCCGGAGCGGGGACCGACGGCCGGGCCGCACTGCTCGTGGCCGTGCCCCTGTTGTTCGGCTGGGTCGGCCTCGAAGGGGCGGTGCCCGCCCTGGCGCGGCGGCGGGCGCTCGGCGGGACGCTGCTGGGCATCGCGCTGGCGGCCGCGCTGTACGCCGTACTGCTGGCGCCGCAGTCCTCCGCGCCGACTGCGCACCCGGTCGCGGCGGCCGCCCTCGGCCTCGGCTCCGCCGCGGTCTGCTGGACGTACGTCCGCACCAACCTCCGGGCCACGGCCGCCCGCTGGACCGAGCTCACCGGCCGGACCCGGCGCGGCGGCCTCCTCGCCGCAGCCCTCATCGCCCTCGGGGCCCTCACCCTCGGCCGGGCCGCCCACGGCGGCGTGTCCGTCCTGCTCCTCGGCCCCGGTGCAGCCACCGCGGCCCTGTACACCCTCATCGCCGTGGCGGCCCTGCGCCGCCCCCGTCCTCAGGAGAACACCGACCATGACCACCACGACGGCCCCGACCGCAACCACGACCACGACGGGCACGACCGCGACCGCTCGGACCGTGCCCTCGTCCTCGAAGGTGCTGCGCGTGCCGCCCGCTGACCCGGCGACCGCCGCGGCCCACTTCCACCGCCGCTTCACCTTCGAGGCCGACGTCGCCGACGTGCACGCGGACGTGGAATCCGGCGCCGCGGGCTTCGTGCTCGTCGACAGCCGCAGCGCCGAGGCCTGGGAACAGGGCCACGTCCCCGGCGCCGTGCACCTTCCCACGGACGAGATCCCGGCCCGCGCCGCCGCACTCGTACCGCCGGGCAGCGTGGTCGTCACGTACTGCTGGGGCCCCGGCTGCAACGGCGCCACCCGGGCCGCGTACGCCTTCGCGAGCGCCGGGTACCGGGTCAAGGAGATGCTCGGCGGCTTCGAGTACTGGTCCCGGGAGGGCTTCCCGGTGGAGGACTCGGCCGGGACCCGCCGGTCGGCGCCGGACCCGCTGACGGCCCCCGTCGCGGCGGGCGCCGCCTGCGGCTGCTGAACCGCGTCAGAGCAGGCCTTCCTCCACGGCCCGCTGCCCGAGCTGGAATCGGCTCTGCGCGTCCAGCTTCTCCATCAGCTCCGAGATGAGCCGCCGCTCGCTGCGCAGGGAGATCCCCAGCCGGCGCGCGGCGGCCTCGTCCGTGTAGCCCTGGGCCAGCAGGCGCAGCAGTTCGCGCGGCTGCGAGCCGGGGTCCTCCAGGCTGCGCCGGGGCGGCTCGCCGAACGGGGTGGCCGTCTCCCACACGGAGTCGAACAGCGCGCAGAAGGCGGTGACGGCGCCCGGTTCGCGCAGCAGCACCGCGCCCTGTGCGCTGTCCGCCGGGTCGATCGGCATCAGCGCGAACTCCCGGTCGGTGATGACCATGCGCATCGGCAGTGAGGGGACCGTCCGCACCTCGCCGCCGCGCTCGGTCAGCCAGCGGGCGTGCTCCAGGCTGCCCGGGTCGTTGCGGATGGCGTCCTGGTAGATGGTGCGGATCTTCACGCCGCGCGCGATGAGGTCCTCGGTCAGCGGCTCGCTGGCCTTGAACTGCGCGGCGGGCACCGGGCCGCCGGGGTGGAAGCTGATCGACTCGCGGCGGGTGCGGGCGGACAGCTCGCTCAGCTTGGCCCGGACCGCGTCGACGCCGAGGAACCGCTCGGCCTCGTGCGCGGGCTGGGCCGGATGCAGTTCGGCGTACTGCGACAGCAGCGCGCTCGCGGCGGCCTGGCTCTCGGCGAGGGCCCGGTGGCGCTGGGCGATCTCCGCCTGCTGGTGGGCCAGCAGCGAATCGAGCGCGGCCTTCGGGTTCACCGCCCGCAGCCGTCCGTCGGTCCGCCAGGACGGCGCGAGGAGGGAGAGCCGGGTCAGCTCCTCCAGGTCCGCGCGTACGTCGTCCTCGGACCGCGCGAGTTCGGCGGCGACATCGGTGACGGCGAGATCCGGCCGTCTCAGGATGAGGCGGTAGAGCGCGTCGGAGCGCTCCGTCAGCCCAAGCGAAACCAACAAAGGGAGCCCCCCAGCTCGCGGTTCGGAGCGGCAGCACAGCTGGACCGACAACGCTGGCGGCATGCGGCCCTCCGAGGGCCGATCTTGCACCCTGGATTGTCCATACCAGCCGTCGTCTGCACAAACACCGTCCATCACGCGGACAGCCGGGACGGCCAACTCGCCCTGGAAACCGGCCCGATGGCACGGTTATGTCAGAGCTGTTTGTGCCAGCGGAAACCGGAGACACGGCCCTGCCGTGCTCGGCACGATGGCGGCACGCCGGAACGAGAGATCCGGCCATCCGCCCCGCTCCCCACCGGCTCGATAAGAGGCATCCCCACCATGCGTCGCAAGCTCATCACCCTCATCACCGTCACCGCCGCCGCTCTGATCGCCGTGATCGGCACGAGCACCGCCGGCCAGGCCCAGGAGCTCGCCGCGGGTCCGAAGGACCCGGGCTGGTCGGTGGTCACCCCCACCCCCCAGGACCCGGGCTGGTCGTAGACGCCGAAGCGCCCCGCCCGGCAGTGCCGGACGGGGCGCTCCACACGACGTAGGCCATGTCGGACTCGAACCGACAACCAACGGATTAAAAGTCCCGGCAGGATCATGCCGGGCCATCCCGCTCGGTCCGCTGAGATCCGGAAGTGCCTGGTCAGACGGATACGCCGTCTCGAAGGCTCCACTCCCTACCAAGCTGTGCCAGCACGTCCGCTCACGCATCGCTCACGCATTCGGCGCCTCTCACCAGGCACTCTCGCTCGCGGTGCAGTCGAGCGACTCGGGATCGCGAACCGTCAGGCTGGCCAGCGACCAACCCCCGCTGACGAATCGAGGTTCAAGCCAGGTCCGGCAGCATCGACTCGATCAGCGTCCATGAGTGCCGACCACGATCCACGCCCTATTGCTTTCATCCTCCCGAACGGCGGGAGCGTCCCACCGGTAACGGCCGACCAGCCCGTCTCAGCAAGATTCCGATGCGGGATCTAAAGAATCATGTGCACTTCTTCATCGATTTTCAGAAGTTGGTCACGACTCACGTCCGGTGCGGCGTACTGGTTTTCCCGGGCTTTGCGCAGAAACTCCTCCGGGAGCGCAAGGTGATAATGCGTCAGGTAGAAGTCGATGTCCGCACGCCAAACCCATTCCCCGTCGGTGACGATATTATCGCCGCCAAGGATGCGGTAGTCGGATCCGAGAATGTCCCCAACTGCACCCATGAACACGATGAGCTCGTGGCCGGTCCCTAGATATCGCGCTACGTCGGCTTCATCGACCGCCGGGTACTGTCGGATGAAGTCGCGAATGCTTCCCGCAGGCGTACCAGCCTTTTCGGGCCACAACTCTTGGTAGAAACCGAGGATTTTCATGCTGTCGCTTTCATCCATGCGATCTAGTGAGCTACGGGAAGGAACGTGCGCCAATATCCATCGCCATAGATTTTGGGCGTCTGATCAGGCCCTCCCAGCGCGCGCACGCCAACCTTGTCCGTAGGGGCGAGTACGGGGACTCCCAGCTGGTTGGCCACACTCTGAGCGGCTGGCACTTCCAAAACGCCATCACCAACCGTTCCCGTGTGACAGGAAATAAGCCGTACCGGCCCTCCAGTATAGTTGGGATTGTTCTGGATGGCCTCAACTATATGCGTGGGGTTCGTGTTGCCTGCAGAGAACCCCTTGCCGGCGGCGTTGATCCGGCCAGGTTCGAAATATCCTTGATTGTTGCCGTGAATCACCACGTCATGATATCCGGGCTTGGGAGCCACCAGATCAAAGTTAGTCATGGTACTCGAGTCGTAACCTATACTCGTTGACCCCTTTCTGTAATAGACAGGGTCACCGGTGGAAAGATATGAGCCGGGCGGCAGTTTGGGGGGTACCGCGACAGTTGAATCCTCTTGACTTTTCAACCACCAATCCCGACGAGTCCCCATATTCGTTGGCGCCAGGGGAGGTTCCTGGGGGCCATACGCCAGATCAGCCAGAGTTAGGTGTGGCGCGGTCACTCCCGGCGCCGGCACTCCGCCTGGGAGAAGGCTTTTCCAGCCTCCTGCTTCGACCACGGCCTGTGTGCTGCCGCCGACGGCTCCGAACATTCCGCCGTAGAGCATTCCATCTTTTGCCGCGCGGCTCGCTTCGTCGAGGCTGAAACCGTTCTGAAGACCTGCCGCGATCTGGAGGGGTTGGGCGACGGCGAGGTCGACGGTGACGGATTCGATGCCCGCGATGGCCGCAGCTGCAAACGCAGTGCCAGCGATGGTGGCGACCTCAGTGGTGAGGGCCACGCCCACGGTCGCGGCCAGCTCGACGATGGCGGTGGTGGCTGCCGCCGCGGCGTTGTGGGTTCCTCGGTCGGCAACTCCGCCAGACGGCGCCAGGCGGCGCGTGACGCCCAACCGCGATGGATGGTCGACGGGCCAGGAGAGGTGACGATCACCCGTCACAAGCTGCACTTTGCGAGCAGCACGATCGGACTTGACCTTGATTGGAAAGCCCTGGGCGCGATCGACCTCGTGAGCGTGGCCACGTTCCAGACGAGCTTCGTCAATACTCGCGGCCAGCAGGTGACGGCGATGGTGCACACGCCATGGGCGTCCCTCACCTTCGCTGTTGCCGCCATCACCGCGTTTCCCTCGCACCCTCGTCTGCTGAGCGGAGGATGGCTCCCCCCAGGTTTCGAGCAGAAATGTGCCCGTTTCGGTCGGCCGTGCCGCCCCGCCGCCACACTTGCTGCGCCTCAGTGATCCGCCCCGCTTCGCGGACTGCCTAGTTGGGACTGCTGTAGCCCTGTTGCATGAGCCGGAAGGATTCCTCCCGCTCCCGCCGCAACTGCATCGGCCCGTGAGCCTTGCGAACCTTCCGGGTCTCGAAGTCCCTCGCATCCCCTGAGCTTGTGTGTTGCGACAACCACTAGAACCCAAGGTTATGGGGCGGGGGAAGCCGACGGGCCCGGCGACCCGGCAGAGCATCCGCCGCACCCTGCGGGCCGCGCTGAACGGAGCCCTCCGCCAGCAACTCATCACCTTCAACCCGGCATCCCACGTAGAGCTGGAGTCGGGCAAACGTCCGAAGCCCCCGCTGTGGACAGATGCCCGCGTGACCCGGTGGCGCATCACCGGCGAGAAGCCCTCCCCCGTCATGGTCTGGACCCCGGCCCAGTTCGGCGCCTTCCTCGACGAGGCCGAAGGCGACCGGCTGTACGCCCTCTTCCACCTCTCCGGCACCCGCGGCCTGCGCAGGGGCGAGTGCGTCGGCCAGGGGTGGTCCCATGTCGACCTGGACGGCGAAAGATCACGCCGGCCAAGGAGATCGTGGTGGACGGCTGGCACCCGTACGAGTCCGCACCGAAGACGGACGGCATCGCCAGCGCGATCGCCCTGGACAGCCTGAACGTCGGCGCGCTGCGACAGCACCGCGCCCGCCAGCGGAAGGAGTGGGGGAAGGCCTGGCAGGACACCGGCAAGGTCTTCACCCAGGAGAACGGCGCCTGGCTCCACCCGGAGACGGCCCCGGAGACCTGTCGGCAGATACTCGAAGGAGACGCTCCGGCACTCCACGATCACGCTGACCTCGGACACGTACACGAGCCTGCTCCCCGAGGTCGACCAGGCAGCCGCCGAAGTGGCGGCCCAGCTGGTACCTCGTGCCCGCCCGTCCGCCACCTGACCAGGGGATGACGGGCCGTCCGCTCATGCATCGCTCACGCACGGGCCCGGAAATGACCGAGCGCCCCACCCGGACGAAACCGGATGGGGCGCTAAGGCGCAGGTCAGAGGGAGGTTCCTCCGCCTCGCGAGCTGTAGGCCATGTCGGACTCGAACCGACAACCAACGGATTAAAAGTCCGCTGCTCTGCCAATTGAGCTAATGGCCCTCACGTGCTCACCCCAGAGCATAGCCGGAGACCGACGGCAGGCCGATCGAGTATCGACCGACCGGCCCCGTCACGGCCCACGAAACGCGGACAGGGCCCCCACGACGGTGTCGTGGGGGCCCTGTCGGGCAGTCAGCTCGGGGCCGTCAGCCGTCAGCCGTTGCGCTTCCAGCGGGGCTTGTCGTCGCGGCGGCCGCCGAAGGAACCGGTCGAGCCGGAGCCGGAGGGGCGGTTGTCGTCGCGGCGGCCGTACGGGCGGTCGCCGCCGCCGGAGCGGAAGCCACCGGAGGGACGGTCGTCGCGGCGGAAGCCGCCACGGTCGCCACCGCGGTCGTCACGGTTGAAGCCACCGGAGGGACGGTCGTCACGACGGAAGCCACCGGAGGGACGGTCACCGCCGGAACGGAAGCCACCGGAGGGACGGTCGTCACGGCGGAAGCCGCCACGGTCGCCACCGCGGTCGTCACGGTTGAAGCCGCCCGACGGACGGTCGTCACGACGGAAGCCGCCACGGTCGCCGCCACGGTCGTCACGGCGGTCACCGCCGGAGCGGAAGCCACCGGAGGGACGGTCGTCACGGCGGAAGCCGCCACGGTCACCACCGCGGTCGTCACGACGGTTGTCGCGGCGCTCGTAGTTGCCCCGCTCGTCACGGGCCTGGAAGGACGGACGCTCGTCGGCGACCGGCGTGGCCGCGACGGCGGCCGCGACCTCGGCCTCGGCGGCCTCGACCACCTCGGCGACGGCGGCCTCGGGGTCCTCGCCGCGCTCACGGGCGGAGCGGGCGACCAGACGGTCGGCCTCCTCGCGCAGCTCGGCGGCACGGCGCGTCATGCGCTCCAGCTGCTTGGTGAGGTCGGCGACCTCGCGCTCGGCCTGCTTGGCCGCGTTGTTCGCGGAGTCGGCCTGGACCTCGGTGAGCGAGCGCGCACCGGTGATCTCGGCGACCTCGGGGTCGAAGGCGCCGGCGCCCTGGACGATGTGGCGCGAGGCGTCCACGCCCGCGTCCTCCATCAGGCGGAAGATCTGGCGGCGCTGGTGCGGCAGGGCCAGGGAGACCACGACGCCCGACTTGCCGGCACGGGCGGTGCGGCCCGAGCGGTGCAGGTAGTCCTTGTGGTCGCCGGCCGGGTCCACGTTCAGGACCAGGTCGATGCCGTCGACGTGGATGCCGCGGGCGGCGACGTCGGTGGCGACGAGCGCGTTGACGTAGCCGTCCTTGAAGTCGGCGAGGACGCGGGTACGGGCACCCTGCGTCATGCCGCCGTGCAGCGCGTCGGCCTTCACGCCGGCCTCGACGAGCTGCTCGGCGATGCGGTCGGCGCCCAGCTGGGTGCGGACGAAGATGATGGTGCGGCCCTTGCGGGCGGCGATGGCGGCCGTGACCGGCGCCTTGTCCTTCGGCTTCACGACGAGGACGTGGTGCGTCATGGTCGTGACGTTGCCCTGGGCGCTGTCGACCTCGTGCGTGACGGGGTTGGTCAGGTAGCGCTTGACCAGGGTGCCGATCTCGTTCTCCATGGTGGCGGAGAAGAGCATGCGCTGGCCGCCGCCGGGGATCTGGTCGAGCAGCTCGGTGACCTCGGGCAGGAAGCCCAGGTCGGCCATCTGGTCGGCCTCGTCGAGGACGGCCACCTCGACGTTCTCCAGGGAGCAGGCGCCGCGGTTGATGATGTCGCGCAGACGGCCCGGGGTGGCGACGAGGACGTCGACGCCGCGCTCCAGGGCGTAGATCTGGTTGCCCATGGAGGTACCGCCGCAGACGACCTTCATCTTCAGGCCGAGCACGTCGCCGTAGGGCTGGAGGGCGTCCGCGACCTGCATCGCGAGCTCACGGGTCGGCGTGAGGATGATCGCGCGGGGCTTCTTCTTCTCGGTGTGTCCACCGGCCAGGCGGGCCAGGGTGGGCAGACCGAAGGAGAGGGTCTTGCCGGAGCCGGTGCGGCCGCGGCCGAGGATGTCCTTGCCGGCCAGGGCGTCCGGGATGGTCGCGGCCTGGATCGGGAAGGGGGTGGTGACGCCGTTCTGCGCGAGCTTGCGCACGACGCCCTCGGGCAGACCGAGGTCGCCGAAGGTGACGGTGGGCTCGGCGTCGGCGTCGGTGGACCGGTCGTTCGTCACGTCGGCTTCGAGAGCCTCGATGATCTCGTCCGCCTCAGCGGCCTCGATCGCCTCGGTGACCACAAGGGCCTCGACGGCGTCGACGATCTCGTTCGAGTCGTTCTCGGACATGACGGCACGGTCAGAACTGGAAATGGACATGCGAAATGCGAAACCTTCCGGAGTCTCGGCACGCGCCCAAACTCCGTGAATCGCAAATCGACCGCCTCAATGCGGTCAGCCACGGCTAGGGAGAGTACGCGCCACACGGCGCTCTTCGGATTCGGCGCCGGGCAATGGGATCAAACGATCTATAACCATACGCACCCTCCCGGGGGTCTGGCAAGTCGCTTCCGCCCGATCCCTCCTGACCTGCGACGATCCCCAGATCCCGGGGAGCCGGATCCGGCTCCGGGGACCCCCGGGGGCGCCCGCGGCTAGGAGCTGGACGAGGGACTGGGCTCCGGAGCCGGGGGCGTCGGGTCCGCAGGAGTGGGCGAAGTCACGGGGGGCTGCGGGCTCGGCGGCGTGACGGGCGGCGGTGTGACCTGCGTCCCACCGGAACCACTACTTCCGGATCCGCCCGAGGTGGGCTGCTGCGGCCCCTGTCCGCCGGCCCCGCCGCCCGGACCGGCCGACGGCGAGGGCGCCCCGGGCCGTCCGGCGGGCGCGCCCGGGCTGGGGGAGGCCCCGACGGCCCCGGACGCCTTGCCGTCCTCGGCCGGCCTGCCTTCCTCGCCCGCCGCGCCGGGCTTCGAGCCGTGGCCGCCGCCGCGGGCGCCCGCACCCCTGCCGGTTACGGAACCTCCCGCCTCGGCGGCCGCCTTGCCTTCCGCGGAGGAGGACGGTCCGGGCTTCGCGGCGCCCTCGCCGACGCTCATGCAGCCCGCGGTCGCCACGACCGCGAGCGCGGAGACGGCCAGCCGGAGGGAGGCGGACAACTGGCGCACGGGGCACCTCCTGGGGGTCTCCCCGGCAGCAGCCGGGGGAGGGCGGTTCAGGGTCCGCATGAGCGGGTCAATGTGCCCAACTCCCTTTGCCCCGCAAGAGACACGCCCGTGGGGACACCGCCTGTCCGCAATCCGCCGCCGCGCCAGGCGGCACACCGGCACCCACCGGCCCGGTGGGCACCGCCTCAGGCGAACAACTGCCGCCCCACCTGCACCCCCAGCGTCACCGCGCCCAGCCCGGCCAGTACCGAGGCCGCCACGTTCGCCGCCGCCAGGAACCGCCAACCGCGCTCGTACAGCCGCAGCGTCTCGTACGAGAACGTCGAGTACGTGCTCAGCGCCCCGCACAGCCCGGGCCCCACCAGCAGGTGCAGCCACGCGGGTGCCGCACCGGCCAGCACCGCCCCCGTCAGCAGCCCGAGCACCAGGCAGGCGCCCGCGTTCACCACGAACGTCCCCCACGGGAACACCGAATCGTGCCGCGCCTGCACCGCACGGTCCGTCAGATAGCGCAGTGGTGCCCCCACCACCGCGCCCAGCAGCACCGGGAGCCAGTTCACCCCGGCCTCCTCGGTCCGCCGCGCACCGGGAGGCCCGTCGCCAGGCGGGTCAGCGAGGCCCCCGCCCACACCGCACCCAGCGCCCCCACCACCGTGAGCCCGGCGTACGCCAGCGCGGCCCCGGCCTCCCCCGCGTCCAGCAGCCGGGAGAAGTCCACGGCGTACGTCGAGAAGGTGGTGAACCCGCCGAGCACCCCGACCCCGCAGAACGGCCGGACCAGCGGGTGCGGCGCCGTCCGGCCGCCCTCGCTGATCAGCGCCATCAGCACCCCGATCAGCGCACAGCCGATCACGTTGGTCCAGAACGTCGTCCACGGGAAGTCCGCCCCGCCGGCCGGCCACAGCAGCGCCGCCCCGTACCGCGCCGAGGCCCCGACGGCGCCGCCGGCGGCGATCGCGGCCAGCACGTGCCCGGGCCGCTCGGCGCGCTGCCCGGGCACATGGAGGTCGACGTCCGGGTCGATCGCCTCGGCACCGGGGTCCGCGCCGGGGTCCGTGCCCGCGCCGATGCCGGGCTGCGGGCCGGTCACCCGTAGCCCAGCGCGTGGAGCCGGTCGTCGTCGATGCCGAAGTGATGGGCGATCTCGTGCACCACCGTGACCTCCGTCTCGGCGATCACGCTCTCGCGGTCCTCGCACATCCGCAGCGTGGGGTTGCGGAAGATCGTGATCCGGTCCGGCAGCACTCCGGCGTACCACTCGCCGCGGTCCGTCAGCGGGGTCCCCTCGTACAGCCCGAGCAGCCCGGGGTCGTCCGCCGGCGGTTCGTCCTCGACGAACACCGCCACGTTGTCCATCAGCCGCGTCAGCTCGGGTGGGATGCGGTCCAGGGCCTCTGCGACGAGCTCCTCGAACTCCTCGCGCGTCATCTCCAGCACCGGGCCATTGTCCCTCCGGCGGGGCCACTCCCCGCATGCGGGGAGAAACCGTTTTGGCGATACCTCCCCGGATCCCATATGCTTCTCACGTCCCCGACGCGCTGAATAAGTGCCCGGCGGGCCTTTAGCCCTCATCGTCTAGTGGCCCAGGACGCCGCCCTTTCAAGGCGGTAGCACGGGTTCGAATCCCGTTGGGGGTACGCATTACCGTGTGCAAGACTTGTCTCGCACACTGCAAGGTCCTGTGGAGCAGTTGGTTAGCTCGCCACCCTGTCAAGGTGGAGGTCGCGGGTTCAAGTCCCGTCAGGATCGCTGAGACCGGAAACGGTCTCGTGGCTGGGTAGCTCAGTTGGTACGAGCGATCGCCTGAAAAGCGATAGGTCGCCGGTTCGACCCCGGCCCCAGCCACCACAAGAAGGCCCCGTCCACCGGACGGGGCCTTCTGCGTTACCCGGTCTCCCGCTCCGCGCGCTCCGCATGCTCCGCGCGCTCCGCATGCTCCGCGCGCTCCGCATGCTCCGCACGCCCGGCGCGGCGCCACTGCGTCACACCGACCGCAGCCGCGCCCGCCGCCACCAGCCCGAGCAGCGCCCAGTCCGGGACGGCGTCCGCGAGGACGCGGACCCGCTGCTCCACCGCGTACGAGTCGTCCACGTCGAGCAGCCCCGGCAGCGCGCTCGCCCCGTCGTACGCCAGGAACAGCGCGCCGAGGGCGATGAAGAACAGCCCCGAGAGCAGCGAGGTCGTGTGCAGCTCGAAACGGCCCACCCGCACGGCCCGCCCCCGCAGCCAGCGCCGCCGGCCCAGGTCGAACCGCTCCCACAGCAGCGCCAGCAGGAACAGCGGTACGGCCATGCCCAGCGCGTACACCGCCAGCAGCAGGCCGCCGTAGACCGGGCTGCCGCTGACCGCCGCCACCGTCAGGACGCTGCCCAGGATCGGGCCGGCGCAGAACCCGGCCAGCCCGTAGACCGCGCCCAGCGCGTACACCGACAGGGCGGTCGTGGGCCTGATCCGCCCGGACAGCTCCGAGATCCGCTTCGAGGCGAAGCCGAGGCCCAGGATCTGCGCGATCCCGAGCGCGATGATCAGCCAGCCGCCGGCCAGGACGAGCCCGTCGCGGTTGCTGTGGAAGAAGCGCCCGGCGTACGAGCCCGCCGCGCCCAGCGGGACGAGGGTGCTGGCGAGGCCCGCGTAGAAGATCCCGGTCCGGGCCAGCAGCCGCGATGCGGAGTCGATCGAGTACGCGAAGAAGGCGGGCAGCAGCAGCGCGCTGCACGGGCTGAGCAGGGCGAGGAGGCCGCCGAGCAGGGCGGCCAGGTAGCCGATGTCACCGACGCCGGTCACCGGGCGGCCTGCGGCTCGGCCTGGGCCTTGGCCTGCGCCTTGGCCTTGGCGATGGCCGCGGCGAAGGCGTCCAGCGGCTGGGCGCCCGCGATCGGCTGCCCGTTGACCAGGAAGGACGGGGTGGAGGTGACGCCGATGCGGTAGCCCTCCTCCTGGTCCTTGCGCAGGGCGGCAGCGGCGGCCTCGCCGTCCATGTCCTTCTCGAAGCGCTCCGGGTCCGGGACCCCGGCCTCGCGGGCCAGCTCCAGCAGCCGGGCCCGGCCGAAGCCCTTCTCCTTGGAGCCGTCGGCGTACGCGGCCGCGTGGAACTCTGCGAACCGGTCCTGCTGCCCGGCGGCCCAGGCGGCCCTGGCCGCGGCCTCGGAGTCGGCGCCGAAGATCGGGAAGTTGCGCCACTCGATGCGCAGGGTGCCGTCCTCGACGTACTTCTTGACCAGCTCGGGCTCGGTGTCGCGGGCGAACTTGCCGCAGTAGCCGCACTTGAAGTCCGAGTACTCGATCAGCACGACGGGGGCGTCGGGCCGGCCGGCGGCGAGCTTGTCGCCGGACTCGCGGCGGGCGAGCGCCTTCAGCCCGGCGGCGGCGTCGGCACGGGCCCCGGCGGTGGCTCCCGAGGTGGCGCCGGACCGGCCGGACGCCTTGTCGGCGGGGGCGGTGGCCTGCCAGGACACGATCCCGAGGGTGACGGCGGCGAGCGCGACCCCGGCGGAGACCAGCAGCCGCTTGCGGACGGAAGCGGAAGAGGAGAAAGAGGAGGAGGAAGACATACGGGTGCTCCAGAGGTACGGGTGGTGGAAAGGGGGACCGGCGGAAGGGCCGGTCCTCTACACCCGCATCACGGACAGCTCCACCGGCCCCGGCGCCACCCGGTCGGGCCCCCGTGCGCGCACCCGCGCGGGCGGCGTCCGGTCGCCCCAGAGCTGCTCCACCGCAGGCCGCCCGGCGGGAACGTGCCCGTGCTCGCCGCGCACCGGCCCCACCGGCACCTGCGGCCGCTGCGACCCGGGCTCACACCCGGGCCCCCGCCCGTCCCGAACGCCCGCATCCACCCGCCCCGGACCGGCACGCCCCACCGCTGCACCCGGCCCGGCCGGGGACTGCGCACCGGCGCGCCCGGCCGCCTCCACCGGAACCGACGACGCCGGGCCGCCGTCCCCGGCCCTGAGGGCCGGCCCGGCCCCGGCGGACGCCGCGCCCGGCCCCGTCGAGCCGCCGGGACGCAGAGCCGGACCCACCCCGGCGGCCCGCCCAGCCCCCACCGGAAGCAGCCCCGTCGAGCCTGCATCCCCGGCCCGCAGAGCCGGGGCCGGGACCCCGGGCCACCCGGCCGCCGGGGCCGCGGGGCCGGAGGTCGCGGCCGCCGCGGGCGTGGGAGCGGCTGCGGCGGCCCGTGCCACGGGGCCGGGGGCCGCGGTGGCGGTGCCTGCTCCGGCCAGGGCCGTCGCCCATATCGCCAGCGCAGCGACCACGGCACGCGGGCGGGACATGACGGGCCTCTCACTCGGTCGGCGGGACGGTTCAGGTGATCTCGTCCCGAAATGGTACGGGGAGGGGGCACAAATGCGTTCGCCACCCGGCACCTGCGGGTGAGATCCTCGATCAGGTATGTCTACTTCCTTCGCCGCCCTGCAGACGCTTCTCGGTGAGATCTCCCTCCGCGACGCGCACCGCCTCGGCCGCCGCCTCGAAGGCGCCCGCCGCATCCGCAAGCCCGAGGCCAAGCAGGCCGTGCTCGACGAGATCGCCGCGGAGGCCGAGAAGGCCGCCGCGCGACTGGCCGGCCGTGCCTCGCGGATGCCGGAGGTCACGTATCCCGAGAACCTGCCCGTCAGCCAGAAGAAGGACGAGATCGCCGAGGCGATACGCGACCACCAGGTCGTGATCGTCGCCGGTGAGACCGGTTCCGGCAAGACCACCCAGATCCCCAAGATCTGCATGGAGCTGGGCCGCGGGGTCCGGGGCATGATCGGGCACACCCAGCCCCGCCGCATCGCCGCCCGCACCGTCGCGGAGCGCATCGCCGAGGAGCTGAAGTCCGAGATCGGGCAGACCGTCGGCTGGAAGGTCCGCTTCACCGACCAGGTGAACCAGGACGCGACCTTCGTCAAGCTGATGACCGACGGCATCCTGCTCGCCGAGATCCAGACGGACCGCGAGCTGCGCGCGTACGACACGATCATCATCGACGAGGCCCACGAGCGGTCCCTCAACATCGACTTCCTGCTGGGCTACCTGTCCCAGCTGCTGCCGAAGCGTCCCGACCTCAAGGTCGTGATCACCTCGGCGACGATCGACCCGGAGCGGTTCTCCCGGCACTTCGGGGACGCCCCGATCGTCGAGGTCAGCGGCCGCACGTATCCCGTGGAGGTCCGCTACCGGCCCCTGCTGGAGGAGGACTCCGAGGAGAGCGACCGGGACCAGATCACGGCGATCTGCGAGGCCGTGGACGAACTCCAGTCCGAGGGGCCCGGCGACATCCTGGTCTTCCTCTCCGGCGAGCGCGAGATCCGCGACACCGCGGACGCCCTGAACAAGCGCAACCTCCGCTTCACGGAAGTCCTGCCCCTGTACGCGCGCCTCTCGCACGCCGAGCAGCACCGCGTCTTCCAGCAGCACACGGGGCGCCGGATCGTCCTGGCCACGAACGTCGCCGAGACCTCCCTGACCGTCCCCGGCATCAAGTACGTGATCGACCCGGGCACCGCCCGGATCTCCCGCTACAGCCACCGCACCAAGGTCCAGCGCCTGCCCATCGAGCGGATCTCGCAGGCCAGCGCCAACCAGCGCAAGGGCCGCTGCGGCCGCACCTCGGACGGCATCTGCATCCGCCTCTACTCCGAGGACGACTTCAACTCCCGCCCGGAGTTCACGGACGCCGAGATCCTGCGCACGAACCTGGCCTCCGTCATCCTCCAGATGACCGCGGCCGGGCTCGGCGAGATCGAGAAGTTCCCCTTCATCGACCCGCCGGACCACCGCAACATCCGCGACGGCGTCCAGCTGCTCCAGGAGCTCGGCGCGCTGGAGGCGGGCGAGAAGACCTCTCCGGAGGGGAGGAAGGGGCAGCGGCTCACGCCCATGGGCCGCCAGCTCTCCCAGCTCCCCGTGGACCCGCGGCTGGCCCGCATGGTCGTCGAGGCCGACAAGAACAACTGCGTCCGCGAGGTCATGGTCATCGCGGCGGCCCTGTCCATCCAGGACCCGCGCGAGCGGCCCTCGGACAAGCAGACGCAGGCCGACCAGAACCACGCCCGGTTCAAGGACGAGACGAGCGACTTCCTCTCGTTCCTGAACATGTGGCGCTACATCCGTGAGCAGCAGAAGGAGCGCGGCTCGTCCTCGTTCCGCCGGATGTGCAAGCAGGAGTACCTGAACTTCCTGCGGATCCGCGAGTGGCAGGACATCTACTCGCAGCTGCGCACGGTCGCCAAGACCATGGGCATCCACGTCAACGAGGCCGACGCCCCCGAGACGAGCGTGCACATCTCGCTGCTGGCCGGTCTGCTCTCGCACATCGGGCTCAAGGACACCGACAAGAACGAGTACCTGGGGGCGCGGTCCGCCAAGTTCGCGGTCTTCCCGGGGTCGGCGCTGTTCAAGAAGCAGCCGAAGTTCCTGATGTCGGCGGAGCTGGTGGAGACCTCGCGGCTGTGGGCCCGGGTGAACGCCAAGGTGGAGCCCGAGTGGGTCGAGCCGCTCGCCCAGCACCTGATCAAGCGCACGTACAGCGAGCCGCACTGGGAGAAGGACCAGGCGGCGGTGATGGCGTACGAGAAGGTCACGCTGTACGGCGTGCCGATCGTCGCCCAGCGGAAGATCAACTACGGCCGTATCGATCCCGAGGTCTCGCGCGAGCTGTTCATCCGCAACGCGCTGGTCGAGGGCGACTGGCGGACCCACCACAAGTTCTACGCCGACAACCGAAAGCTGCTCACCGAGGTCGAGGAGCTGGAGAACCGGGCGCGGCGCCGCGACATCGTGGTCGACGACGAGACCCTCTTCGACTTCTACGACCAGCGGATCCCCGAGCACGTGGTCTCCGGGGCGCACTTCGACTCGTGGTGGAAGCACAAGCGGCACGAGGAGCCCGAGCTCCTCGACTTCGAACGCGAGATGCTGCTGACCGAGAAGGCGGCCGGGGTCACCAAGGCCGACTATCCGGACTCCTGGCGGCAGGGGCAGCTGAAGTTCCGGGTGACCTACCAGTTCGAGCCCGGTGCGGACGCGGACGGCGTGACCGTCCACATCCCGCTCCAGGTGCTGAACCAGGTCACCGACGAGGGCTTCGACTGGCAGATCCCCGGCCTGCGCGAGGAGGTCGTCACCGAGCTGATCCGCTCGCTGCCCAAGCCGATCCGCCGGCACTACGTGCCCGCGCCGAACTTCGCGGGCCGTTTCCTGGACACGGCGGTGCCGCTGCAGGAGCCGCTGCCGGTGACCCTGGCGCGCGAGCTCCAGCGGATGGTCGGGGTCCCCGTCTCCGCCGAGGACTTCGACCTGTCCCGGATCCCGGACCACCTGAAGATCACCTTCCGGATCGTCGACGAGCGTCGCAAGAACCTCGCCGAGGACAAGGACCTGGAGGCCCTGCGGCTGAAGCTGAAGCCGAAGGCCCGCCAGGCGCTCTCCAAGGCCGCCGCGGCCACGGCCGAACGGGCGGGCGGGGAGTCGGTGGAGCGCACCGGGCTCACCGACTGGACGATCGGCACGCTGACGAAGGTCTTCGAGACCCGGCGGGCGGGCCAGCCGGTGAAGGCGTACCCGGCGCTGGTGGACGAGGGCACCAGCGTGTCCGTACGGCTCTTCGACACCGAGGCGGAGCAGCAGCAGGCGATGTGGCTGGGCACCCGGCGGCTGATCCTGCTGAACATCCCGGTGAACCCGGCGAAGTTCGCCTCGGACCACCTGACGAACCAGCAGAAGCTGGCGCTGTCCCGCAATCCGCACGGCTCCATCCAGGCGCTGTTCGACGACTGCGCGACCGCCGCCACCGACAAGCTGATCGCCGACCACGGCGGTCCGGCCTGGGACGAGGCGGGCTTCCGCAAGCTCTACGAGGCCGTGCGCGCGGACCTCGTGGACACGACGGTGCGGACGGTGGCCCAGGTGCAGCAGGTGCTGGCCGCCTGGCAGGCCTGTGAGCGCCGCCTGAAGGCCACCAACAGCCTGGCGCTGGTGGCGAACGTGCAGGACGTGAGGACGCAGCTGGCGGCCCTCGTGCCGGCGGGCTTCGTGACCCTGACGGGCCTGCGGCGGCTGCCGGACCTGATGCGCTACCTGGTGGCGGTGGACCGGCGGCTCCAGCAGATGCCGACGGGCGCCCAGCGCGACACCACGCGCATGGAGAAGGTCCACGAGATGCAGGACGAGTACGCGTGGCTGCTGGAGCAGCTGCCGAAGGGCCGGCCGGTGCCGGCCGCGGTCACCGACATCCGCTGGATGATCGAGGAACTCCGGGTCAGCTACTTCGCCCACGCGCTCGGGACGGCGTACCCGATCTCCGACAAGCGGATCGTGAAGGCGGTGGACGCGGCCGCTCCGTGACGGGCCCCGCGGCCGGTTCGACCGCACCCCCTGAGCTGCTGTACAGTCTGTTTCGCAGCCACGCCGATACGGCTGCGAACGAGGTCCTGTGGAGCAGTTGGTTAGCTCGCCACCCTGTCAAGGTGGAGGTCGCGGGTTCAAGTCCCGTCAGGATCGCAACAAGAGCAGGGCCCGTATCCCCAGGGATGCGGGCCCTGTTGCGTTGCCCGCGGCCCGTCGCGCCGGAGGGACTCCGCACGGCCCCGGGCACGCTCCCCCTGCGGCGGGAGCCCTCCGCCACCTCCCCCGCGCCTTCCAGGGGCTCCTGAGGGCCCGCCAGCGACCGCGGGCGCCCGCACCGGGGCCATCCGGCGAGGAGTGATCACCTCGGGGCGGGGCGGGTGTCACTCCGCAGCAACCTCCGGGACGAGCCCGGCCGCGAAAATCCCCCGTCCGCATGAGGCGCTCTGCGACGCACGTCCCCTTACGGGTGCATTGAGCGTTCGACAAGAGTGACAGCCTGTGACGGGAGTCACCACATGAGTTTTTGAGACTCGCACTTTTATCGCACCCATACGCGTGCTCGATTTAATATGTGCAATGGCACCTACCCCGTCGGCGCTCCGCACCTGCCCGATTCCAGCCCGCCCCCGGGCATAAAAAAGATCGCGCTGGACCCGGCGGAGTCCAGCGCGATCGAACGCCGGGAACCTGTTGGGGCAGGTCCAGGCGTTTGAAGCCATGTGGGTTTCCTCGGATTGGGGGACCCGATTCAAGCCCGGTAAAGCGGGGTGCTTACGTGCTTGCGCGACCTCAGGCCTCGCTGCGCTGCTGCGGAATTCCCGCGAGCAGAGCGCGAACCTCGGCCTCGCGGTAACGGCGGTGTCCACCCAGGGTGCGGATGGACGTGAGCTTGCCAGCCTTGGCCCAGCGGGTGACCGTCTTCGGGTCCACGCGGAACATCGTGGCAACCTCAGCCGGGGTCAGCAGCGGCTCGGCATCAGGGGTGCGAGCGGTCATGAGCGGCCTCCTCGGGAGAACCGAACCATCTCGGTTCTTTCCTCTAAATTCTGCACCTTGGCCCGCGTTGCCCGAAATGGACATACGCGGGCCGAGTCGGTTATAGGACGAACGGCTTGTCCTCGGCACTACAACTACACCATCCGTCCAGCCTCGACGGCCAAACCGATGGAATTGCCCTCCGAGGTGTTCATCAGCGGCGGAAGCCGATGGACCGTCCCATAACGGACAGTCACCCCACTGTGACGATCAGTCACAGAGCGATCAGGAGTCGTCAGGACCCCCCGTAGAGTGCAATGCCGAGCATTCCGCCCTTAGTTGGGCGGAAGGAACCCTCCCCGGACTCCTTGTCCTATTTTGGCACGAGGGTAGGGGAAGGGCGCAAGGGTGTGGTTAGTGCGGTCCGTCACGCTTGGGCCAATGGCCCGTATCGGGACGTAGGTCCTGGCACTAAGGCCCGAATGAGATGATCAGGCCACTGATCTGCTGTTTATGGCAGATCAGCCGATACGCACGGTACGCGAGGTCCGTGCCGCCGCTCTCCACCGCCACCGGGTCAGTTCGCGAAGAGCCTCTCCCGGACCTCCCGCCAGCGCTCCGCCAGCTCCTCGTACGCCTCCGCCGCCCCGGCCCCGTCCCCGGCCCGCAGCGCCGCGATGCCCACCGCCACGTCCCGGGCGGAGCGGTCGGCACGCAGCCGGTCCGCCGGCAGCGCGTGGACCAGCCCCCCGTAGTCCAGTTCGACCATCGACCGCGGGTGGAACTCCTCCAGCCAGCTGCCGACGTCCACCAGCCCCTCGGCGAGCCCCGCGTACCCCTCGGCCTCGCGCAGGATCCGCAGCCCCCGCGCGAGCCTGCGCCGGGCCTGCACCATGGGCGTCCGGTAGCGCAGCCGCTCGCCCGGCACGTACTCCCGCTCGTCGTCGGCCACCAGCACGAACCAGCGCAGCGGCACCTGCCACACCGCGGTGCGGATCCACGGGCGCGCATCCGGGTTCCGCTCGCGCCAGCGCTCGTACTCCTCGGCCGCCCGCCGCCGCGCGGCCGGCGGGAGGGCGGCGTCCAGCACCGGGAGCGGGAACTGGCCGGCCAGCTCCTGGAGCGCCAGCCAGCCGCGCAGTCTGGTCCGCCACGGGCAGACCAGCAGCACCCCGTCCACCTCCGCCGTGAAGGCGTCCGCGCTCTCGTGCGCGGGCACTCCGACCACCGGGACCCGGACCAGATCGGAGAGGGAGCGGCGCAGTTCGTCCTGGGCGGTGGGCACCACCCCGCGCCGGGCGTACGAGGCCCAGTGGGTGCGCTCCGGCTCCGCGAACGCCGCCAGGGGCTCGTAGACGCGCAGGTAGGAGGCGTACGGGACGGTCGGCGCGGAGCGCGCCGAGGGCAGCTTGGGCTCGGAGGATTCGCTCACGTCCTCGTACTCCCCCGCACCGCCGCGAGCTACTCGCCGGGCCCCGCCGACCCCCCCGCCGGGGCCGCCCGTACCCCGGGAGCGTCCCGATCTCCGGACAGGTCACCTGCGCACGCCCCACAGGTCTTACTCTGCTCCCAGCACGCCCTCCCCCACCCGCAGGGCGGGCGTCATTCCGCCGCATCTCTCCCATGGGAGTCACCACCGTGACCGAAATGACCGACGGCGTCCTGCACACCCTGTTCCGTTCGGAACAGGGCGGCCACGAGCAAGTCGTGCTGTGCCAGGACCGAGCCACTGGCCTGAAGGCCGTCATCGCGATCCACTCCACCGCTCTGGGCCCGGCCCTCGGCGGTACCCGCTTCCACGCCTACGCCTCGGACGAGGAAGCCGTCCTCGACGCGCTGAACCTCTCGCGCGGCATGTCGTACAAGAACGCCCTCGCCGGTCTCGACCTCGGCGGCGGCAAGGCCGTCATCATCGGCGACCCCGACGTCCTCAAGTCCGAGGAACTGCTGCTGGCCTACGGCCGGTTCGTGGAGTCCCTCGGCGGCCGCTACGTGACGGCCTGCGACGTCGGCACGTACGTGGCGGACATGGACGTCGTGGCCCGCGAGACCCGCTGGGCGACCGGCCGCTCCCCCGAGAACGGCGGCGCCGGCGACTCCTCGGTCCTCACCGCCTTCGGTGTCTTCCAGGGCATGCGGGCCAGCGCCCAGCACCTGTGGGGCGACCCGACCCTGCGCGGCCGCAAGGTGGCCGTGGCCGGCGTCGGCAAGGTCGGCCACTACCTGGTCGAGCACCTCCTGGAGGACGGCGCCGAGGTCGTGATCACGGATGTCCGCGAGGAGTCGCTGCGTCGCGTCCTCGACAAGCACCCGCAGGTCACCGTCGCCGCCGACACGGACGCGCTGATCCGCACCGAGGGCCTGGACATCTATGCCCCCTGTGCCCTCGGCGGCGCGCTGAACGACGCCTCGGTGCCCGCCCTGACCGCCAAGGTCGTGTGCGGCGCCGCGAACAACCAGCTCGCCCACCCGGGCGTGGAGAAGGACCTCGCGGACCGCGGAATCCTTTACGCACCCGACTACGTGGTGAACGCGGGCGGTGTCATCCAGGTCGCCGACGAGCTGCACGGCTTCGACTTCGACCGCTGCAAGGCCAAGGCCACGAAGATCTTCGACACCACGCTGGAGATCTTCGCTCGTGCGAAGGCGGATGGCATTCCGCCGGCCGCTGCGGCCGACCGGATCGCCGAGCAGCGGATGGCGGACGCCCGCGCCGCGAAGGGCTCGGCCCCGGCCGTCGACCCGTCGTAACGGCCCCTGACGTGCGCCCGCCGGGGTTGCGGCGAGACGGAACTCACTGCGCTTCGGCGGGTCGTGCGCCAGGAAAGGGTTAAAATCGCAGCTGACCAGCGAGGACGGGGCGCCTCATTGGTCCTGCAGCGTGGCACGTCATGCGGGCGGCGTACCGTATGGCCGCGGAAGCAGGTACCGTTAAACCCCTACGGACGGTCTCTCCACGGAGAGCCCGCTCCGAACCATGAACGCGTGTCAGACTCTGGGGCCGTCGAGCCCCGTCACCGAGGGGGTCGAGCCATGGGGCGCGGCCGGGCCAAGGCCAAGCAGACAAAGGTCGCCCGCCAGCTGAAGTACAACAGCGGCGGGACTGACCTCTCGCGTCTGGCCAATGAGCTGGGCGCATCGCCGACGGAACCGCTGCTGCCTGTCAGCGAGCCGGTCGAAGTCGATGACGATCTGGACGACGACGACCCGTACGCCAGGTACGCGGATCTGTACAACAGCGATGATGACGACGACGAGGACGAGGAGTCCGGCCCGTCGCAGCAGCGCCGCGGCGCTTGACGCTCTCGCGTCTCTTTTCGCGTCTGCACAAGCAGGTGGCAGCCCCGGCTGACCCCGGCTGAACAACACTGAAACCCGGTCCAGGGCCTCGCCCCTGGACCGGGTTTCAGTGCTGTGCGCTGCTGTCCCCGGAGGCCTCAGCTCGCGTAGGCGCCGGTCAGGGTCGCACCCTCGGTGTGCTCGCCGCGGTCCAGGATCTCTCCCGCGACCCAGGCCTCGACACCCCGGTCGGCCAGCGCCGTCAGCGCCACCTCCACCGACTCCTGCGGGACCACGGCCATCATGCCGACGCCCATGTTCAGCGTCTTCTCCAGCTCCAGCTGCTCGACCCGACCGGCCTTGCCGACCAGGTCGAAGACCGCACCGGGGGTCCAGGTCGAACGGTCGACCGTCGCGTGCAGGTGGTCCGGGATGACCCGGGCCAGGTTCGCCGCGAGTCCGCCGCCGGTGATGTGCGAGTACGCGTGCACCTCGGCCGTACGGGTGAGAGCCATGCAGTCCAGCGAGTAGATCTTGGTGGGCTCCAGGAGCTCCTCGCCGAGGGTCCGGCCGAGCTCGTCCACGTGCTGGTCGAGCGACATGCCGGCACGGTCGAAGAGGACGTGCCGGACCAGCGAGTACCCGTTCGAGTGAAGGCCGGACGACGCCATCGCGATGACGGCGTCACCCGTACGGATGCGATCCGCGCCGAGCAGGCGGTCGTACTCGACGACACCGGTGCCGGCGCCGGCCACGTCGAAGTCGTCCGGACCCAGCAGACCCGGGTGCTCGGCGGTTTCGCCGCCCACCAGGGCGCAGCCGGCGAGGACGCAGCCCTCGGCGATGCCCTTGACGATCGCCGCGACACGCTCGGGGTGGACCTTGCCCACGCAGATGTAGTCGGTCATGAAGAGCGGCTCGGCGCCGCAGACGACGATGTCGTCCATGACCATCGCGACCAGGTCGTGGCCGATGGTGTCGTACACGCCGAGCTGGCGGGCGATGTCCACCTTCGTGCCGACCCCGTCGGTGGCGGAGGCCAGCAGGGGGCGCTCGTAGCGCTTGAGGGCGGAGGCGTCGAAGAGGCCGGCGAATCCACCGAGGCCGCCCAGGACCTCGGGGCGCTGCGTCTTCTTCACCCACTCCTTCATCAGCTCGACGGCGCGGTCGCCCGCTTCGATGTCGACGCCGGCGGCTGCGTAGCTGGCACCGGTGGTCTTCTCTGTCATGACAGGCGAGAGCTTTCGTGTCGTTGCTGCGTGTGGTGCCGGGCCCTGGGAGAAGCCTCAAAGACAGCGCCCGGCGCAGGTGGAGCCGGGCCGGCCCGGAGGCCGGCCCACGGGCTACGGGCTACGGACGCCGGAGCGCGTCGGCGGCGTCGGAGCCGCCCGCGAGCTCGTTCTCCAGGAGCTGCTTGCCCAGGAGCTGCGGGTCGGGCAGCTCCATGGGGTACTCGCCGTCGAAGCAGGCACGGCAGAGGTTGGGCTTCTGGATGGTCGTCGCCTCGATCATCGAGTCGAGCGAGATGTACGAGAGCGAGTCCGCGCCGAGCGACGTGGCGATCTCGTCGACCGTCATGCCGTTGGCGATCAGCTCGGCCCGGGTGGCGAAGTCGATGCCGAAGAAGCACGGCCACTTCACCGGCGGCGAGGAGATCCGGATGTGGACCTCGGCCGCGCCGGCCTCGCGGAGCATCTTGACCAGGGCGCGCTGGGTGTTGCCGCGGACGATCGAGTCGTCGACGACCACGAGGCGCTTGCCCCGGATGACTTCCTTGAGGGGGTTGAGCTTCAGGCGGATGCCCAGCTGGCGGATCGTCTGCGAGGGCTGGATGAAGGTCCGGCCCACGTAGGCGTTCTTGACCAGGCCTGAGCCGTACGGGATCCCGCTCGCCTCGGCGTAGCCGACGGCGGCGGGCGTGCCGGATTCTGGCGTCGCTATCACCAGGTCGGCGTCGACCGGGGCTTCCTTGGCCAGGCGCCGGCCCATCTCGACACGCGAGAGGTAGACGTTCCGGCCGGCGATGTCGGTGTCCGGGCGCGCCAGGTAGACGTACTCGAACACACAGCCCTTGGGCTTTGCTTCCGCGAAGCGGGAGGTGCGCAGGCCGTTCTCGTCGATCGCGATGAGCTCGCCCGGCTCGACCTCGCGGACGAAGCTGGCGCCGCAGATGTCGAGGGCGGCGGTCTCACTCGCGACCACCCAGCCGCGCTCCAGGCGGCCGAGGACCAGCGGGCGGATGCCCTGCGGGTCACGGGCGGTGTAGAGGGTTCCCTCGTCCATGAACACGAGCGAGAACGCACCCTTGACCTGAGGGAGGACCTTGGCGGCCGACTCCTCGATGGTCAGAGGCTTGCCCTCGTCGTCCGTCTGGCCGGCCAGCAGGGCGGTGACCAGGTCAGTGTCGTTGGTGGCCGCCACCTGGGTGGCGCGGCCGTCCTGACGGGGGAGGTCGGCGACCATCTCGGCGAGCTCGGCGGTGTTCACCAGGTTGCCGTTGTGACCCAGGGCAATGGAGCCGTGGGCGGTCGCGCGGAAAGTGGGCTGCGCGTTCTCCCAGACGGAGGCTCCGGTGGTCGAGTAGCGGGCGTGACCGACCGCGATATGACCCTGGAGCGAGCCGAGAGAGGTTTCGTCGAAGACTTGGGAAACGAGGCCCATGTCCTTGAAGACGAGGATCTGGGAACCGTTGCTCACAGCGATTCCCGCGGACTCTTGTCCACGGTGCTGCAGCGCATACAGTCCGAAGTAGGTGAGCTTGGCGACCTCTTCACCCGGAGCCCAGACACCGAAGACGCCGCAAGCGTCCTGGGGGCCCTTTTCGCCGGGGAGCAGGTCGTGGTTGAGTCGTCCATCACCACGAGGCACGCTTCCGAGTGTAGGCGAGATCGACCACTGGTCCGAATTGGGGACGGCCGGGAAATGTCACAGCACGGAGGGTGACGGGACGCCTCCGTCTTGCTATTCGGATCATTTGTTGACATCTACGAGGGCATTCGTACAGGCTCTCGCCCCATGCAGCCCTTCGGTGACCGTGCCGTCACCCTCGTCGAGCGCCGACACGTGGACCTGGTCCGTGTCGCGAGCGCCATCTGTCGCTGTTCCGCGTAGCCGCAACTCTTCTTCCCCCCTTCACGTTTCCGTTCTTCCCGCTTCGCCCTGGCCTGCCCCGCCGTGCCGCGCGCCGTCCCGCGCCCCGCCGGGGGCGGGCGGGCGAGCCGCGCCCTGGAGTACCTGTGTCTTCGCACAACAGCAAGCTGTCCCGCCGTGCCTTCGGAGGCGCCGTCGGAGCGACCGTGGCCGCCGCCGCGACGGGGCTGGAAACCGCCCCCGCACAGGCCGCCGGAGCCCCTTCCGAGGGGTCCCCGGAGCGGGAGTTCCGCGCTGCCGGCGGCCGGCGGTCCCGACGGCCCAACATCCTGTTCATCCTCGGCGACGACCTCGGCTGGGCCGACCTGTCCTCGTACGGCTCCCCGCACATCAAGACGCCGAACCTGGACCGGCTCGCCCGCCAGGGCGTCCGCTTCACCGACGCCTACTCCGGCTCCGCGACCTGCTCGCCGACCCGGTTCAGCCTCTACACCGGGCGCTACCCGGCCCGGACCAGGGGCGGGCTCGCCGAACCGATCGCCGACAGGAGCGTCGGCCTGGAACCCACCCACCCGACGCTGGCCTCGCTGCTCAGGTCGGCCGGGTACGCGACGGCGCTGATCGGCAAGTGGCACGCCGGCTACCTGCCCGACTACAGCCCGACCCGGTCCGGCTGGGACGAGTTCTTCGGGAACTTCGGCGGCGCCCTGGAGTACTACTCCAAGCTGGGCCTGGCCGGCGAGTACGACCTCTACGAGGGCGACGCCGAGTACAAGGACCTGCGCTACTACACGCGGATCATCACCGAGCGGGCGAGCGAGTACGTCTCCCGCGACCACCACGGCAAGCCCTGGCTGCTCAACCTCAACTTCACCACCCCGCACTGGCCGTGGATCGCCGACGGGGACACCGCGGAGAGCGCCGAGATCGTCCGGCGGATCAAGGCGGGCGACCAGCGCGCGCTGTGGCACCAGGACGGCGGCTCGGTGGAGAAGTACCGGCAGATGGTCGAGGACCTCGACCGGTCCGTCGGCGAGGTGCTGAAGGCCCTGAAGCGCTCCGGGCAGGAGGGGGACACCCTGGTCGTCTTCTCCAGCGACAACGGGGGCGAGCGGTTCTCGTACAACTGGCCGCTCTCGGGCAACAAGGCGTCCCTCCAGGAGGGCGGGATCCGCGTGCCGAACATCCTGCGCTGGCCGGCCCGCCTCGACGGCGGCCAGGTCAGCCGGCTGCCGGTGTTCAGCCCGGACTGGACGGCGACCCTGCTGGAGGTGGCCGGGACGCGCCCGCACCCCGCCTACCCCCTCGACGGTGTGAGCCTGGCCGGATACCTGCTGCGCGGCGAGGAGGTCGCCGAGCGGAACCTGTTCTGGCGGGTGCGGGGGGAGCGGGCCCTGCGTCGCGGCGACTGGAAGTACTACCGCGGCAAGACGGGCCGGGACCAGCTGTTCGACCTGGCCGGGGACCAGCGCGAGCAGGCCGACAAGGCGGCACTGGAGCCGGCCCGGCTCGCGGAGCTGCGCGCGGCCTGGGAGCGGACGGACGCGGGACTGCTCCCCTACCCGGCCTGATCCCCCGGGCGGCGCACGCCCGGTCATTCCGTGGCCGAGGCCCCCTGCGCGACCAGGCCCCGGCCGTCGGGCGCGGTGAGGGTGAGGGTGCGGCCCTCGATGTCCCAGGTGAGCGGGTCGGCGGCGAACAGCTCGGTCAGCTTTCGCTCCACCTCGCCCACCGCGCCCTCGCAGGCCATCCGGGTCGTGGTCAGCGGCCCGAACGTGAGCTGGGCGCCGTCACCGGTGGCCTGGGCGCTGAACCGGTTGCAGCCCAGGCTGCCGCTCGCGGCGAGGCCGGCGGTCAGCCGGAACCGCGCCTTGCCCGCGGCCTCGGCGGGCAGCGGGGTCACGGTGTCGCCGGTGACGAGGGACTCGACCGTCCACCAGGTGTCGTGGACGGGGGCGTTCGGGACCGGGGGCTTCGTGCTCATCGCGATCGTGCTCCCGTCGGAGGTCTTCAGCGTGAGCCGGTCGGGCCCCCGGTCGATGGCGAGCCGGCCCTTGAAGAGCCGGGAGAACTCCTTCTCGAACTCCATCGCCGGGCAGGACCTCAGGCTCGTGGTGCCGGGCGTGACGGTCACCGCGGAGGTACCGGAGAAGGCGACCGCCGCGGTGAACCCGTTGCACCCGTAGTTGCCCGTGGCGTCCTTGTCCGTGAGGTCGACGCGGGCGTTCTCGGGCGCGTGCAGGGTGCGGCCGCCGGTGGTCAGGGACTCGACGGCCCACGAGCCCTTGGGGTCGGGAAGCGTGCCGGATTCGCCCTTCTCGGCCCCGCTGCACGCGGTGAGGGCGAGCGCGAGGGCCGATGCGAGGGCCAGACCGGGCGGGACGCGGCGGAGGGTAGGCATGTTCCTGGGACGGACCGGGTTCGTCGGCGGTTCCACCGTGCAGGCCTCCGGTCAGCTCATCACGGGCAGCAGCGCCGACAGGTCGGCCCGTTCGCCACTGGCCCTGACCTGCGCGTCCTCGACGGCCGTGGCCCAGTGCGTACGGCCCGTGGCCAGCCGGAGGAAGGTCAGCGGGTCCGTCTCCACCACGTTGGGCGGGGTTCCGCGGGTGTGCCGGGGACCCTCGATGCACTGGACCACCGCGAAGGGCGGGATCCGTACCTCCACCGAGCCGCCCGGGGCCTTGAGCGCGAGGGCGTCGGCGAGCAGCCGGGTGCTGGCGGCCAGGGCCTGCCGCTCGACGGGGATGTCCACGCCGGTGGCCCGGGCCAGGTCGTCGGTGTGCACGACCAGCTCCACGGTCCGGGTGACGAGGAAATCGGCCAGGGTCATGTCACCGATCCACAGGTCCAGGACCCGGCTGCCGGGGTTGGCGGCCAGTGCCTGCGCCATGCGGGCGGCGGCGCGCTCGTACAGCTCGGGCAGCGGGGCACCGTCGAGGGTCTCCCTGGCCGCCTCGGCGATCTTCCCGGCGAGGGAGGCGGTGGCGGAGGGCCATTCGACGGCCGTCAGTTCCGGCACGGCGGCCGGGGGCCGGGCCAGTCCGGCGGCCAGCGAGTCGGCGATCCACGCGATGTGCGCGGCGAGTTCGGCGACGCTCCACGCCCCGACACCGCTGGGGCGGGCGAGCTGCTCGTCGCTCAACTCCCTCACGGCGTCGGCCACATGCCCGAACTGCGCGGTGACCGCGGCACGGATCTTCGCGGCGTCGTAGGTACGCGCCCTCTTCTTGGCGGGTGGCATGGCCCGACCCTATCCGGCACGGCCGACACCGGCACGGCCCCGCCACGCAGCCCCGCGGACGCAGCCCCGCCGCAGCAGCCGGGCGCTCACGAGCCCCCGCCCGCGGACCGCGGGCGGGGGCTCGTGAGCGAAGACGTGATCAGGCGAGCAGCGCCGGGATCGTCGCCTCGTGAGCGGTACGCAGCTCCGCGAGCGGAATCGTGAACTCGCCCTGGATCTCGATCTCCTCGCCGTCCACCACACCGATGCGGGTGGCGGGCAGACCGCGCGCACCGCACATGTCGGTGAAGCGGAGCTCCTCGCTGCGCGGGACGGCCACGATGGCCCGGCCCGCCGACTCGGAGAACAGGAAGGTGAACGCGTCCAGGCCCTCCGGAACCACGATCCGCGCACCGTTGCCGCCCTTGAGGCAGGACTCGGTGAGCGCCTGGATCACGCCGCCGTCGGACAGGTCGTGCGCCGCGTCGACCATGCCGTCGCGGGACGCCGAGATCAGGATCTCGCCGAGCAGCTTCTCGCGGCCCAGGTCCACCTTGGGCGGCAGGCCGCCGAGGTGGTCGTGGACGACCTGCGACCAGGCCGAGCCGCCGAACTCCTCGGCCGTGTCGCCCAGCAGGTACAGCAGCTGGCCGGCCTCCGCGAACGCCATCGGCGTACGGCGGTTGACGTCGTCGATGACACCGAGGACCGCCACGACCGGGGTCGGGTGGATCGCGATGTCACCGGTCTGGTTGTAGAGCGAGACGTTGCCGCCGGTCACCGGGGTGCCCAGCTCCAGGCATCCGTCCGCGAGACCGCGGGTGGCCTCGGCGAACTGCCACATGACGCCCGGGTCCTCCGGCGAGCCGAAGTTGAGGCAGTCGGAGATGGCGAGCGGCTTGGCACCGGTCGCGGCGACGTTGCGGTACGCCTCCGCCAGCGCGAGCTGCGCACCCGTGTACGGGTCGAGCTTCGCGAAGCGGCCGTTGCCGTCGGTGGCCATGGCCACGCCGAGGTTCGACTCCTCGTCGATGCGGACCATGCCCGCGTCCTCGGGCTGCGACAGGACGGTGTTGCCCTGCACGAAGCGGTCGTACTGGTCGGTGACCCAGGACTTCGAGGCCTGGTTCGGGGACGAGACCAGCGCCAGGACCTGCGCGCGGAGCTCCTCGGAGGTCTGCGGACGGGGCAGCAGGCCCGCGTCGTCGGCCTGGAGGGCGTCCTGCCACTCGGGGCGCGCGTAGGGGCGGTTGTACACCGGGCCCTCGTGGGCGACGGTGCCCGGGGGCACGTCCACGATCTGCTCGCCGTGCCAGAAGATCTCCAGGCGCTCGCCGTCGGTCACCTCACCGATGACGGTGGCGATGACGTCCCACTTCTCGCAGATCTCCATGAAGCGCGCGACGTGCTGCGGCTCGACGATCGCGCACATGCGCTCCTGCGACTCGCTCATGAGGATCTCCTCGGGCGAGAGCGTCGCATCGCGCAGCGGGACGGTGTCCAGCTCGACGCGCATGCCGCCGGAACCGGCGGAGGCCAGCTCGGAGGTGGCGCAGGAGAGCCCGGCGCCGCCGAGGTCCTGGATGCCCGCGACCAGCTTCTCCTTGAAGATCTCCAGGGTGCACTCGATGAGGAGCTTCTCCTGGAAGGGGTCGCCGACCTGGACGGCGGGGCGCTTGGTGGGCTTGGAGTCGTCGAACGTCTCCGACGCCAGCACCGAGACGCCGCCGATGCCGTCGCCGCCCGTGCGGGCGCCGTAGAGGATGACCTTGTTGCCGGGGCCGGAGGCCTTGGCGAGGTGGATGTCCTCGTGCTTCATCACGCCGATGCAGCCGGCGTTGACCAGCGGGTTGCCCTGGTAGCAGGCGTCGAAGACGACCTCGCCGCCGATGTTCGGCAGGCCCAGGCAGTTGCCGTAACCGCCGATGCCCGCGACGACGCCCGGCAGGACGCGCTTGGTGTCGGGGTGGTCGGCCGCGCCGAAGCGCAGCGGGTCGACGACGGCGACCGGGCGGGCGCCCATGGCGAGGATGTCGCGGACGATGCCGCCGACGCCGGTGGCCGCACCCTGGTAGGGCTCGATGTACGAGGGGTGGTTGTGCGACTCGACCTTGAAGGTGACCGCGTAGCCCTGGCCGACGTCGACGACGCCCGCGTTCTCGCCGATGCCGACGAGCATGGCCGTGTTCTCGGGGGCCTTCTCGCCGAACTGCTTCAGGTGGACCTTGCTGCTCTTGTACGAGCAGTGCTCGGACCACATGACCGAGTACATGGCGAGCTCGGCGCCGGTGGGCCGGCGGCCGAGGATCTCGCGGATCCGGGCGTACTCGTCCTCCTTGAGGCCGAGCTCCTTCCAGGGCTGGGAGGCGTCCGGGGTTTCGGTGGCGTTCTTGACGGTGTCGAGGCTCATGCGCTGACCAGCTTCTTCAGGACCGAGGTGAAGAACGGGAGACCGTCGGTGCGGCCCGTCCCGATCAGCGGCTCGACCGCGTGCTCGGGGTGCGGCATGAGGCCGACGACGTTGCCCGCGGCGTTGGTGATGCCGGCGATGTCGCGCAGCGACCCGTTCGGGTTCACGTCCACGTACCGGAAGGCCACGCGGCCTTCGGCCTCCAGCTCGTCGAGGACGCGCTCGTCGGCGACGTAGCGGCCGTCCATGTTCTTGAGCGGTACGGAGACCTCCTGGCCGGCGGTGTAGTCGCCGGTCCACGCGGTCTCCGCGTTCTCCACCCGCAGCTTCTGGTCGCGGCAGATGAAGTGCAGGTGGTTGTTCCGGAGCATCGCCCCCGGCAGCAGGTGGGCCTCGGTGAGGATCTGGAAGCCGTTGCAGATGCCGAGGACGGGCATGCCGCCCCTGGCCTGCTCGATGATGGTCTCCATCACCGGCGAGAACCGGGAGATGGCTCCGGCGCGCAGGTAGTCCCCGTAGGAGAAGCCGCCCGCGAGGACGACCGCGTCGACCTGGTGCAGGTCCTTGTCGCGGTGCCACAGCGAAACCGGCTCGGCCCCCGCGAGGCGGACGGCGCGCAGCGAGTCACGGTCGTCGAGCGTTCCGGGGAACGTGACGACTCCGATGCGAGTGGTCACCGTCAGGCCTCGACCTTCACGGTGAAGTCTTCGATGACGGTGTTGGCGAGGAACGTTTCGGCCATCTTGTGGATGCGGTCGAGGGCGGCCTGGTCGACCGGTCCCTCCACTTCCAGCTCGAAACGCTTCCCCTGGCGGACGTCGGCGATGCCCTCGAAGCCCAGGCGCGGCAGTGCACGCTGCACCGCCTGGCCCTGGGGGTCGAGGATCTCCGGCTTGAGCATGACGTCGACTACGACGCGTGCCACTGGCACTCCCGATGAGGTGGTTGGTGCGAAGGCGGTTCCCTCAGCGTACCCGGCCGAAATTTCTACGCGGGTAGATATCGGCGGCCCATGATCGCCCGGCGGTTTCGGCTTCACCAACGCTTCGCAAAATCCACCGGAAAACCACGCGCCCGGGA
This sequence comes from Actinobacteria bacterium OV450, assembly GCA_001298555.1. GTDB lineage: Bacteria > Actinomycetota > Actinomycetes > Streptomycetales > Streptomycetaceae > Streptomyces. The sequence continues at coordinate 9,574 of LJCW01000330.1, read as the reverse complement.
TTGCGGCGGGACACGCGGAGACAATTAACTGGGCTTCGCAATGCAATGAGAATCGCGGTACAAAGGATTCCACCGGGATTCCGGCGGAATGATGCATTGCTCCGAAACATCCACACAGGCGACATCACCGCACGTCCCGACGGGTGGGCGGCGTCGCACGAAGGGACCGATATCCGTGGCGCAGCGCGTAGTAGTCACGATCTCCGACGACATCGACGGCGGAGAAGCGGCGGAAACGGTCACGTTCGGCCTGGACGGTAAGTCGTACGAGATCGACCTCAATCTGGCCAACGCAAAGAAACTGCGGAAGAGCCTGGCACCGTTCGTGGAGGCCGGCCGCCGGCAGGCCCGTTCCGGGAAGACGTACAAGCACACCTCGCTGGCCCCGGACCCGGCGGTCGTCCGCGCCTGGGCCCGCTCCAACGACCTCGACGTGCCCCCGCGCGGCCGCATCCCGAAGCGGGTCTACGCGGCGTACAACGAGGCCCACTGAGGCGCATCCAGGGGCGGATTTGCCATCCACCCCCTCCGATCCGCTAGTGTGTGGATCACGCCGAGGGGCCAGACCGCAGGTCAAAGCCCCTAAGGTCGTGCGGGTGTAGTTCAGTAGCAGAACACCCCCCTTCCAGGGGGGAGGCGCAGTGTGCAATCCCTGTCACCCGCTCTGCACGCTTTACCGACCACTCCGGTGGATCGGGTAGAGTGATGCACGCATCGCAGCGACATTCATGTCGCCGCAAGCATGCGGACGTAGCTCAGTTGGTAGAGCACCACCTTGCCAAGGTGGATGTCGCGCGTTCGAGTCGCGTCGTCCGCTCAGAGGACAAAGGCCCTGATCATCGATCAGGGCCTTTGTCGTATGCCGTGCGATAGGTGCTGACAAATGTCATCGGTGGTGATGACGGCGCGCACTGTCCCCTCCCGCGGGCCGCCGCGAGGCTGGAGTCGTGCACGGCGGCGACCGCCGGAGGGTGATCGTTGATCGGGGGACCGGGACCGTGTCGAAACTGACCGGATGGTGGCGTGACCGCAGCAGCGCGGCGAAGATCGAGCTCTACACCCGCTGGTCGCTGCACTTCTTCGTGGCCCTCGAAGCCCTCTCGGTGCTCCTCGGCCTCACTCCCGAGGGTCCCGGCGCCCTCACCGGCGCCCTGCTGCTGCCCCTGTGCGCCCAGGTCGCGCTGAGCGGCGTACTGGCCTCCAGGGCGCTGGACTGGGTCCTGGGCCGCCGTGAGCGCCCCGTACGCCTGGCGGTGGGCCTGGCCGTGCTCACCGCTGCGCTGGCGGTCGCCGTACTCGTCCTGCGCTCCGTCGGTGCCATCTCCCACGGGGGCGTGGGCCCCTCGCTCGTGGTCAACACGGTCGCGTTCGCCTCGGGCTCGCTGACCCTGGCCCTGACGCGGGTGTGGCACATGCTCTGCGTGGCCCCCGCCGCGGCGGTGGCCGCAGCCGTCGCGGCGGCGGCTGCCGGTCTGCCCCTGCCGGTCGCGCTCGGCTACGGGGTCGGCCTCCTCCTCACCTGCACCCTGCTGACCCTGGCCTGCGGTTTCTCCGCCTGGCTGCCGAAGACGGTGTACGAACTCGACCGCGCCCGGGAGCTCCAGGCGCAGCTCGCCGTCGCCGAGGAGCGCCTGCGCTTCGGGCGGGACCTGCACGACGTGATGGGCCGGAACCTGGCGGTGATCGCCCTCAAGAGCGAGCTGGCGGTCCAGCTGGCCCGGCGCGAACGCCCGGAGGCCGTGGACCAGATGATCGAGGTCCAGCGGATCGCCCGGGAGTCGCAGCGCGAGGTGCGGGACGTCGTGCGCGGCTACCGCGCGGCGGACCTCACCGTGGAGCTGGAGGGCGCCCGCGGGGTGCTCAGCGCGGCCGGGATGGACTGCCGCGTCGAGGTGGAGACGGACCGGGCGCTGCGCCCCGAAGTGCAGTCGGCGCTGGGCTGGGTGGTCCGGGAGGCGACCACGAACGTCCTGCGGCACGGGGACGCCCGCAGCTGTGTGATCCGTCTCACGGCCCCCGCCGAGGGTGCGCTGACGCTGGTGGTGGAGAACGACGGGGCGCCCGACACGCCGGCCGGACCGCCGGGTTCCGGGCTTGCGGGACTGCGGGAGCGGCTCGCGGTGCTGGACGGCACGCTGGAGGCCGGCCCGGTCGGTGACGGCCGGTTCCGGCTGCGGGCGCGGCTGCCGGGCGGACAACTGCGAGGACTGGAGGTGCGGGCATGAGCCCCGTACGCGTACTGCTGGCCGACGACGAACACCTGATCCGGGGCGCGCTCGCCGCACTGCTGGCCCTGGAGGACGACCTGCTGGTCGTCGCGGAGGCGGCCTCGGGACCGGAGGCCCTCGCGATGGCGCTGGCCCACCGGCCGGACGTGGCGGTGCTGGACCTGCAGATGCCGGGGGCGGACGGTGTGAGCGTCGCCACATCACTGCGGGCCGAACTCCCCGACTGCAAAACCATGATCGTGACGAGTCACGGCCGGCCCGGGCACCTGAAGCGGGCCCTCGCGGCCGGGGTGCGGGCCTTCGCGCCGAAGACGGTGTCGGCGCAGCGGCTGGCCGAGCTGATCCGGACCGTGCAGGCCGGAGGCCGTTACGTGGACCCGGAGTTGGCGGCCGACGCGATCAGCGCCGGGGACTCCCCGCTGACCGCGCGCGAGGCCGAGGTGCTCGAACTCGCGGGGGACGGGGCGCCGGTCGCGGAGATCGCGGAGCGCGCCTCCCTCTCGCAGGGCACCGTACGGAACTACCTGTCGTCGGCGGCTTCGAAGCTCGGGGCGGAGAACCGGCACACGGCAGTGCGTCTCGCACGCGAGCGAGGTTGGGTATAGTAGTTCTCGCGTTACCACGCAGGCGGACATAGCTCAGTTGGTAGAGCACCACCTTGCCAAGGTGGATGTCGCGCGTTCGAGTCGCGTTGTCCGCTCCATCGGGAAGCCCCCGGTCTCACGACCGGGGGCTTCTTCGTGTCTCAGCCCCAGGTGAGGCCGGTGAGCCGCTCGTACGCCTCGATGTACTTGGCGCCGGTCTGCTCGGCGACCTCCTGCGGGAGGGCCGGCGGCGGGAGTTCGCCCTTGCGGTCCCAGCCGGACGCCGGGGAGGTCAGCCAGTCGCGGACGAACTGCTTGTCGAAGGAGGGCTGCGCGCGGCCCGGCTTCCACTCGTCGGCGGGCCAGAAGCGTGAGGAGTCCGGGGTCAGCACCTCGTCGCCGGCGACGAGGGTGCCGTCCTTGTCGAAGCCGAACTCGAACTTGGTGTCGGCGAGGATGATGCCGCGCTCGCGGGCGATGTCCCGGGCCCTGCTGTACACGGCCAGGGTGGTCTGGCGCAGCAGGGCCGCCGTCTCGGCGCCGGTGGTGCGCGCGACCTCCTCGTACGAGACGTTCTCGTCGTGCTCGCCGACCTCGGCCTTGGCGGCCGGGGTGAAGATCGGGGCGGGCAGCTCGGAGCCGTCCACGAGGCCTTCGGGGAGGGCGAGTCCGCAGACCGTGCGGGTCTGGTCGTACTCGACGAGGCCGGAACCGGTGAGGTAGCCGCGGGCCACGCACTCCACCGGGACCATGTCGAGGTTCTTGCAGATCAGGGTGCGGCCGGCCCAGTCGGCGGGGGCGCCCTCGGGCAGGTCGGTGCCGATGACGTGGTTCGGCACGAGGTCCCTCAGCTGGTCGAACCACCAGAGGGAGAGCTGGGTCAGGACGCGGCCCTTCTCCGGGATCTCGGTGGGGAGCACCCAGTCGTACGCGGAGATGCGGTCGCTGGCGACCATGACGAGGTTGCCGTCTCCGTCGCGGTAGAGCTCGCGCACCTTGCCGGTGTGGAGGTGGACGAGGCCGGGCACCTGAACCGGCTCGGGCTTTTCTACGAATCCGGACACGGAGTCTCCCTGTGGTTCTGTACGAGCGCACCCCCATTGTCCCGTACCGGGGTCGATGAACGGCCTCCGGGGGTACCCGGCGGTTCGGTCCCGTCAGTCCCGTCGGTCAGTCCCGCTTGCAGATCCGGTCGAGGAGGTTGGCGGTGGCCCGCTGGACCCTTTCGTCGACGTGGCCGGGGCGGTCGAGGGCCGGTGACCAGGCGAAGGTGCCCGACGCGAAGACCAGGGCGCCGCTCGGGGCCCGGTACAGGGAGGTCTCCTGGTGGCGCTTGGCGCCCTCGCCGTCGAGGTACGGGGAGTGCGCGAGCAGGATGCGGTCCCGGTGCTCGGGGAGCTGGGTGCGCGGGAAGTACCGGTCGGCCTCGCCGGCGACCAGGCCGGGGAGCTCGTCGTTCTCGTCGGCGCCGGTGGAGTCCCAGAGCCAGTGCGAGGCGTTGCGGACGATCAGCGGCGCGGGCTCGGGGACCCGCCCCGCGTACTGGATGCCGAGCAGCTGCTGCTCCGCGCGGTCGACCTCGCGCCAGAGGCTGGGGCGGCCGGGGCCACGGCGTTTTCGGCAGGTGAGGAGCCGGTCCTCCACCCCTGAGGGGGAGGGTCCCAGCTCGACCTGCCAGTACATGGTGTTGGCGGAGAGGAAGACCAGCGAGGTGCCGTGGTCCCGGGCGCGCTCGACGGTGCGGCGCATGGGGGCCGACCAGTACTCGTCGTGGCCGGGGAAGACCAGGCCGCGGTAGCGGGTGGGGTCGACGCGGCCGGCGTGCAGATCGCGGGTGTCGGCGTAGGCGAGGTCGTAGCCGTAGCGCTCGGCCCAGCGGATGAAGTCGTAGGCGTGGCCCACGTGCAGGGGCAGGCCGGCCCCGGCGTAGGGCCGGTCGAAGGAGACGGTGATGGCCGCGTCCTGCTCGCCGAGCAGCCGCCCCTCGCCGTCCCAGGCGTGGTAGAGGCTCGCGCCGGTCCGCCCGTCCTCGGGGTAGAGGTTGTAGGCCTGCCACGTGATGTCGGGCAGCAGCAGGAGCAGGTCGGCGGGATGGTCGTCGCGGACGGTGAACGGGATGTGGGAGCGGTACCCGTCGGCGGTGGTGAGCACGGCGACGTACGCGCCCACGCTCCAGTAGGACGGCACCTGGAGCCGCCAGGACAGCCACCAGTGGTGGCAGGAGACGGTGCGGTCGGCGGTGAGCGGGGCGGGCTGCACGATCCCCGAGAGCCGGGGGCTGGTGGTGATCTTGGAGGCGCCGTCGCCGCCGTAGTGGCCGATGCGGTAGACGTCGACGGAGAACTGCTGGGGCGGGTCCACGGTGATGTGGAAGTCGATGGCCTCGCCGGGGGTGACGGCCCCGGTGGAGGCGAACCCCTTGATCTGCCGGTGCACGTCGTCGGCGGTGCGCGGGCCGCTGACGCTGCGCGCCTGGGGCTTCTGGCCGGGCGCCAGGGCCGGGTCCACGTACCAGGGCACGACGTGCCCGGTGTCGTCGAAGTACAGCTCGCTGCCCCGGAACCACGGCAGCGGCCCCTGGCCGAAGGGATCGTTCACCGCGTGCGCGAGCGCCCCTGATTCCCACCGCCGGATCTGGTCCGCACCCATACCGCTCCCCTCCCTCGCTCCCCCGAACGGTCTCTGTCCACCGCCGACGCCTCGCGGTTCCGGGACTGCGAACCGCGACGGTCCCAGCACATCACATAACGCACTCATTCCGTCACCGTTCGCCACATCCGGAGTTCCTCAGCCCCGAAGTTCGCGGGCCTGGGACGGGGGGCCGGGGGCGGCCCGCGCAGACAGGTCGGGCGGGGCGGAGGCGGCCGCGGTCACACCAGGCGGACGGGCTTCTCCGGGCGGACACCGAGCTCCGCGAGCCAGTCCCGCAGGGGCTCCGGGTCGCCGTCCTCCACCAGGCTCAGCACCCGGGGGGCCAGGTCCGCGCGCCGTTCGCCGCCGACCAGGAGCACCGGGCCGTCCAGCCAGTCCAGCCCCGGCGCGGCATCGGCCGAGTCGACCGCCGCGGCGCACACCAGCGCCGTGACGTGGTCGGCGAGCAGGTCCCGCCCGCTGCGGGGCGGCTGGAGCGGGAACAGCGGTACGGCATCGACCCCGCGCGCCACCGCGGCGCCCCCGGACCTTTCCTGCCTGGCCAGGTCCCCGCTCAGCCGGCCGGCCAGCGCCTCCGCGGCCGCACCCTCGCCCGCCGCGTCCGTGAGGTGGCCCAGCACCCGGTCCAGCGTCGGACCGGGTCCGGCCGGTACGGCGAGGGCGTCCAGTGCGGCGTGCAGCCGGGCCGCCTCCGCCCGCCATTTGCGGTCCACGACCTCCTCCGGATACGCCGCCCAGTCCACCGGCGACCAGTCCGGACCGGCCTCGGCCGGACCGCCGTGGAAGAGCCGCGCGGCCAGCAGCGAAGCCGCCTCGTCGATCACCCCGGGCCGCTCCAGCAGATCGCACGCGGGTCGCTCGCCGAGCCGGGAGGTGAACCCGTCGGCCAGCCGGTCCCGCCGGGACAGCTCGGTCAGCGCCGAGACGACGCCGGCGTCGAGGTGCGCCGGCCAGCGGCCCATCCGCCAGGCGGGCAGCGCGACCCGGGTCAGCAGCCGGTCCCAGCCCGCATAGGCGAGGCCGACCTGCTCCTGGGCGACGATGCGCAGCCCGTAGTCCACACCCTGTGCGCGGTCCGAGGCGGCGGCCGCCACCCCGCGCTCCATCTCGGCGGCGTCCTCCTGGCACAGCCTCAGCAACAGCCGGGCCGGCCGGCCGATCCAGCCGAGGCCGGGCCGGCTGCCCACGTCCGCGGCGGCGTCGAGCCCGCGCACGAAACCCCGGGCGTCGGCTATGTCCGGATGCGCGGAAGGGCCCGTACCGGCGACGACCGGCGCCAGGACCGCCCGCAGTTCGGCGACCCGCATCCACCACAGGAACGGCGAGCCGATCACCAGCACGGGAGCCGCACCCGGCTCGGACTCGCGCCCGCCGGTTATGCCGCCGCGGCGGTGCGCCGCGTGCGTACGGTCCTCGAGCCAGCTGTCGCAGTCCGGCGTCAGGGCTATCGCGGAGGGCGCGGGCACGTCCATCCGGTCGGCCAGGTCCCGCACCAAGCGGTAGAGGTCGGGCGCGGCGGACTCCGCCAGCGGCACCGTCGGGGTGAGGGCCGGGCCCGCCCGCAGCACCACCGCGGCGAACACCCCGCCGACGAGCAGCACCGCCACGGCGACCACGCACACGACGAGGGTCACCAGGGGCCACGGGTCAGCGGCCAGCCGGCCCGTCATCCGGGCGCTCAGCAGCACCACCGCGAGGGCGGCGGGCAGCAGCCCGAGGGCCAGGGCCCGGCTGCGCACGCGCAGCACGGCCAGGGCCCGGGAGCGCGCGGACGGCGCGCCCACTTCCACGATCGAACCGGTTCCGGACACGGCCGGACCTCACCCCCTCTGCCCTGCGGCGGTTTCGCTCACTCCCCCACTGTGACACCCGCCACTGACATCGCAATGCCGGTGGGCCAAGTGCCGGAATGCTTGGCATCGCACCCTAGTTGGGGACCGACCGGCAGTCAGCCGGACCGGGCGACGATCACCCGATGGAATGGCTTTGGGTAAAGGTGGCTGCGTTCGAACGCGGCCGGATGCACTCGCACGCGGACACGCGCGCGGGCCCGGGCGCACCGGGGTGCGCACCGGGCCCGCGTCACGCAAGCCCCGCTGCTCAGCGGCCTTCGGCCGCCTTGGCGGCGATGTCCGTACGGTGCTGGGAGCCGTCCAGCCGGATCCGCGCGACGGCCTTATACGCCTTCTCACGGGCCTGTGCCAGATCGGAACCGGTCGCCGTCACCGACAGCACGCGGCCGCCCGCGCTGACGACCGCGTCCCCCTCGCGCCGGGTCCCGGCGTGCAGGACGTACGCGTCGGGGCCGTCCTCGGCGGCCACCTCGGCCAGGCCCTCGATCGGGTCCCCGGTGCGCGGGGTCTCCGGGTAGTTGTGGGAGGCGATCACCACGGTGACGGCCGCGTCCTCGCTCCAGCGCAGCGGCGGCTCGGCGTCCAGGGTGCCGTTGGCGGCGTTCAGCAGCACGCTCGCGAGCGGGGTGCGCAGCCGGGCCAGGACCACCTGGGTCTCGGGGTCGCCGAAGCGGGCGTTGAACTCGATGACGCGGACGCCGCGCGAGGTGATCGCGAGGCCGGCGTACAGCAGCCCGGAGAACGGGGTGCCGCGGTGGCGCAGTTCGTCGACGGTCGGCTGGAGGACGGTCTCCATGACCTCCTCGACCAGCTTCGGGTCGGCCCAGGGCAGGGGCGAGTACGCGCCCATGCCGCCGGTGTTGGGGCCCTCGTCGCCGTCGAGCGCGCGCTTGAAGTCCTGCGCGGGCTGGAGGGGGAGGACGGTGACGCCGTCGGTGATGGCGAAGAGGGAGACCTCGGGACCGTCGAGGTACTCCTCGATGACGACGCGGTCGCAGGCCAGCGCGTGGGCGCGGGCGGCCGCCAGGTCGTCGGTGACCACGACGCCCTTGCCGGCGGCGAGGCCGTCGTCCTTGACGACGTAGGGGGCGCCGAAGGCGTCGAGGGCCTCGTCCACCTCTTCCGGGGTGGTGCAGACGTAGCTGCGGGCGGTCGGGACGCCGGCGGCGGCCATCACGTCCTTGGCGAACGCCTTGGAGCCCTCCAGCTGCGCCGCTTGCGCGGACGGGCCGAAGACGGGGATCCCGGCGGCGCGGACGGCGTCGGAGACGCCGGCGACCAGGGGGGCCTCCGGGCCGACGACGACCAGGTCGGCGCCGAGTTCGGTGGCGAGGCGGGCCACGGCCGCGCCGTCGAGGGCGTCGACCGGGCGCAGCTCCGCCACCTCGGCGATGCCGGCGTTGCCGGGCGCGCAGTACAGCGCATTGACGTCGGGGTCGAGGGACAGAGAGCGGCACAGGGCGTGTTCGCGGGCGCCGCCGCCGATGACGAGGACCTTCACGCCTTGCAGCCTAGCCCGCTCGCGCGGCCGCCCTTCGTGCGGCCACCCAAGTACGGGCTCTTACTCGTTCGTGTATTCCTCCACAACGGTGGCTCCGAGCTCGCGCACGATGAGGTCGTGTCCGGTCAGGGCGCTCTCGACGAGGTCGGGATCGTCCTCCTCCGGTACGTCGTCCTCGGGCGCCACCGGCGGGGGTGCCTGCTGTACGGGGGGCTGCGGCGCGGAACCGCCGTGCTGCGGCTGCTGGGACTGCTGCGGCGGCTGGTAGGGCTGCTGCTGCGGGCCGGGAGCCGGCTGCGGCGGGGCGGCGGGCGGCGGGCTGTAGGCGGGTGCGGCGGGGGCGGAGTACGAGGACGCGGCCGCGGGTGCGGGCTGGCCGCCTCCGCCGCCCACCACGGCGTCGATCTTCCAGTTGACCTGGAACTGCTCGGCCAGGACGGCCTTGAGCACGTCCTCGCTGCCGCTGCTCGCGAAGTTGTCGCGGGCTCCGGCGTTGGGGAAGCCGAGCTGGAGGGTCGTCCCGTCGAAGCCGGTGACCTGGGCGTTCTGGCTGAGCAGGATCCAGGTGAAGCGACGTCGGTTCTTGACGGCCTCCAGGACTCCGGGCCACATCGCCTGGACCTGCCCGGCGCCGGCGGCCATGCCGGGCGACGGGGCGGCGGCCGGAGCGGCTGCGGCCGGAACCGGAGTGGGGGCCGGAGCGGGGGCCGGAGCCGCGGGCCGGCCCGACCCGGGCGCGGCGGCGGTGTTCCAGGC
>LJCW01000329.1 GCA_001298555.1 Actinobacteria bacterium OV450 | reverse complement strand
GGCGTTCCCAGGGCAAGCTTCCGCTCCTACCCGGCCGCGGGCATAAGAACCGGTTAAAAATCGAGCGCATGACCGTCGCAGGGGCGGGCACCAGCCGCTTCGGAGGTTGATAACTATGGTTCCCCTGCTTCTCGTTCTCTTGCTCATTCTGATCCTGTTCGGTGCCGGTTTCGCGGTGAAGATCCTCTGGTGGATCGCGATCGCGGTCCTGGTCCTGTGGCTCATCGGCTTCGTCGCCCGTCCCAAGAACAGCAGCGGCCGCTGGTACCGCTGGTAGCCCGGCCGGCAGAGCCCGGTGACAGGCCATGGTGGGCCGCTCCCCTGACCGGGGAGCGGCCCACCGCGTCTTCCTGCCGCCCGGCGGGCGCGGGACATGGGGTGAGGTCTTCCGCCTGGGGTATGCGCGGGATCAGCCGGGCCGGTCGTCGTGACGCAGCAGGGGACCTGCTCACCTCCAAAGATCGGCGGCCATGCCGGTCCCATGCGAGGAAGTGAAGCCTGAGAAAAGGTCCATGAGCTGCTGCCGGATGGCGGTTGGCTAGCGGTGCGAGAGCTTCGCCTCACCCGGGATGTTCTGCCGGGCCTTTGCAGCTCCGGCGGTGCGGGCTGCGGCCGCCTCCGCTTCCCGCGGCCGTCAGCGAGGGGTCAGGCGTTCGTCTTGGGGGTGGGTTGAGAGGTAGCCGTTGGTGATTCCCGCGCTGCCGCGTCCTCTATTGGAGAGGGCGCTTTTGGTACGGACCTCCTCGACGTGAGGCCGCCTGGCTGCGCACTCCCACCCCTTGGGGTGGCGGAGGGCTCCGACCGACAGGACGGGCACCAGGGCAGAGGACCTTGCGTGAACCCTGCGCACGAAGCGGAGAACCTCCCCCTGATCCGGTGATGCCGGAGCTCAGCTTCCACCGTCTGCCAGGCGATGCGGGGACGCGTGTCCTGGCTGTGGTGGCGAGGCCGACATCGACACGGAGCCTGCCCTGGCCTGCGCCTTGACCGCAGCCCTGCGTGAACCGCCCCCTCCGCGGGCACTTACGGTCGACTGCTCTGGCTTGTGGTTCTGCGGATGCGCCGGCCTCAACCAGCTTCTTCGGGTCCGGAGCGCTGCTGTGGAGGCCGGTCTCTCGTTCGCCCTCGCGGCTCTCAACCCGCAGGTCGCCCATCTCTTCGACCCCACCGGTACACGTGCCGTCTTCGAAGTCCTGCCCACGTCTGCCATAGAGACCCGCCCCCGAAACAGGCAGGGCCCGCAGGACAGATCCCGCGGCCCCGGCGTGCGGGCGGGACCAGTGCCGTCGGCACCGCCCACACCGACGGACAACTCGCCTGGTTCCTCGGCCGCGCCGCTGCCGCCCTGTCCCCCGTCCTGCAGTGGCGCGCCCTGACAGCCGACCGAGAGCACGCGCAGGGCACCATCGTTCCCACGCTGGAGGAGTTCACCGATGCGGAGGACGCCGTCCGCCGGCTGGACACCGCTCTCGCCCGCACCACCACCCACGGCCCCGCGACCGAAGCCGCCCCCGCCCGCCTCCAGGCGGGCAACCGCGACCTGTAGGTGTGCAGCGCAAGGGAAGCAGCAGGGAGGGCTCGGCGGCGGCGGGCTGGTGTCGGACCGGCTGGCCTACCGCGCCGCCACCTCGCTGCCTGGGCCCGGCGCTACTTGAGCACGTGGGCTGCCTCCACCTGTTGGAGGTGGATGATGACGTCGTGCGTCTTCGCGAGCGGGATCTGCGGGGCGTCCGCGATCCCGGGGTAGGTGGCGCCGATGTTCTTGACCGTGTGCGGTGCGGCGAGCCAGGTGCGGGCTGCCGCCGGAGTGTCGCGCAGGTCGATCAGGAAGTCGCGGTACTTCACCTGGTCGAGGGTGTGCTCGGCGGTGCCGGGCGCGGCTGGGCCGACGGTGAAGCGGTGGACGCCGCCGTCATGGCCGAGGGCGTTGAACGAGCCGTGGTCGAAGGTGAGGCCGACACTGAGGTAGCCGCGGCCCAGCTGCTGGCGGAGGAACTCGCCCTGGACATTGGGGTGGCTGTCGGGGGCGTAGGTCTTGAGGGCGACGTGGCCGTTGTGGGCGGAGAGCGCGACCTTGTCGCCGGTCCGCCGCTGCCACCAGGCGACGTTCTCCGCCATGACCCGGTCGCGGTAGCGCATGGCATCGGGGATGCTCTTCGGGTCGTCCAGGTCGAAGGCGTAGAGCGTGGTCATCTGGTGGATCGCGGTGGCGTGCTGGACGGCCCAGGAATGCGCGTCGGCGCCGTCGCCCTGGCCGGACCGCTGCTTGAGCAGCTGCACCGCCCGGCCGGTCCGCTCGGCGAGCTCCTTGCGTTCGGCCAGTGGTTTGGCCAGGTAGTCGTTGACGTAGGTGGCGGCTTCCGTGGTGGGCCGCAGGCCCCGGTACAGCTCGGTGAGCGTCGGGGTGAGTTCGGGGCGCGCCTTGGCCGCGTAGGCGCTCACCTTGTCGTACAGCTCGGCACCGGCGAATCCGTTGTCGTCACCGACGAAGCGGACCGGATCCTTCGGGTGCTTGACGTTGTGCGCGCGCATCCACTGGAGCAGATCGCGGTACTCGGCGGTGTTCCAGAACTGGTAGGTGCCCTGGAACTCCTCGTCCATGATCTGCTTCAGGTCGCCCTCCCCGCGCGTGAGGTAGGCGTCGAGCCGCAGTCCGGAGCTCCACGGGGCTTCGAGGGCGAAGGCCCTAAAGCCCTTCTCCTCTACCAGGTACCGGAAGATCCGGTGCTTGACGGTGAAGAACTCGTGCGAGCTGTGGGCGGACTCGCCCAGGCCCACCACTCGGGCGTCGCCGACCATCCGGCCGAGCGGGCGGAGGTCGGACAGACTGCCGCTGGGCTCGGTGGTACGCAGCGGGTGGGCCACCCGTCCAAGGGCCGCCTCGGGAGAGTGAAAGGCGGGGGCCGTGGCCTCCCCCGGGCCGGGCGCGGAGGCGGAGGCGGCCGGTACGGCGGCGGGGGCGGGCAAGGTGGCGGCGAAGGTGGCCGGGGCGATGGCCAGGGTGGCACCGAGCGGGACGAGGAGGGCGGCGAGCAGGGCTTTGTGCGTGTTCATGGGCCCAACTCTCGCCGCGCGGGGGCACCCCGGACCATCAGGTACGCCCGCCGATCGGCCCGGGGGTTAGCTACACCCGTCGATGGGGGGCTGGGCCCTGGCCCCGGGTCGAACTTCGGCGAGACCGGCCAACCTTCGGTGAGATCGGCGCGGCGGTCGCCGTCTGGGCCGGGCTCGCCGTGCCCCGCGTACCGCCGCTGCCCAAGACCCGGCAGACCGTCCTCGACCTGGCCCGCCGGCTGGCCGATCCCGTCTTCCTCACCCCCACGGCCGCGCTCGCCGCGGCCCTGTCGGTCGACGTCGGGTTCCTGCCGGTCTCGGGTCGCGCCGCCGGGCTGGGCACCGTGGCGACCGGAGCGGCGGTGTCAGTGCTCGCCGGCTGTGCGGCCGTCGTCCAGCCCCGGGCCGGACGCGCTCTGGACGACGGCCGCCTCACCACCCGGACCGGCCTGGCCGCGGGGCTGTCGATCACCACCGCGGGTCTGGCCTGCGCGATGCTGCCGGGGCTGACCGGCATCCTCCTCGCGGCGGTGCTGATCGGCGCCGGCAGCGGGCTGATCACCCCGCTCGGCTTCGCCGCGCTGGCCGCGACCACCCCCGTCGAACGCCTCGGGCAGACCATGGGCTCCGCAGAACTCGGTCGTGAACTCGGTGACGCGGGCGGCCCGCTTCTCGTCGCCACCGTCGCCTCGATTACCACGCTCACCCATGGCTTCGGGGCACTCTCCGCGCTGACCGGGTTCCTTGCGGTGGCGGCGTTCCTGCACCGGCGCTCGCCGTCGTCCGTCGCCCAGGCGAGACGCAACGGTGAACGGCCGCACACGCCTCGTCAGCTAGCTCTGGTGTCGGCGATGCAGCAGATGCCGGACGACGACTGCTGCGGCCAGGACGCCGAGCGCGATGAGTACATAGAGCTGGTAGCGGGTGATCTCGTCGTAGAGAGTGGTGATGTGGGTGCCGGCCACGTAGGCCAGCGTCGCCCACAGGCCCACCCACAGTGCGGGGCCGAGCGTGTTGAAGGCGAGGAAGCGGCGCCAGGGCATGCCGCTGGTCCCGGCGATGATGCCATTGACCTGGCGCAGCCCCTCGATGAACCGGGCCACGGTGACGATTCCGCCGCCGTGGCGGGTGAAGAACGGCTCCGCCTTGTGGAAGCGCTCGGGAGTGAGGAAAACGTAGCGCCCCCAGCGGTGGACAAAGGCCCGCCCACCGGAGCGGCCGATCAGGTAGCCGACGTTGTCCCCGGCGACGGCGGCGACGAAAGCGATCACGGCGACGGCCACGATGTTCAGCCGGCCGGCCCCGGCATAGACCCCCGCGGCGATCAGAATCGTCTCGCCCGGGGCGGGAACGCCGAAGTCCTCCACGAAAACCACGGCGCCAACGGCCCAGTACCCGTAGGGGCCCAGCAGCGGGGCAAGGTGGGCCAGCGGGCCTGGCAGCGGCGGCGCCATAACTGCACTGTACGCCGCGCTCCAGAGCCGGTGCGCCGCTCAGCAGGCCAGGGCGAGGCACCGCCCTGGCCGACGCCACCCCCGAGGAGCGCCTGGGCCAGACCACGGGCGCAGCCGATCCCGGCCGCGAGCTCGGCGACGCCGGAGGCCCGCTGCTGGTAGCCGCAGTCGCCGCCGCAGCCGCCCTCACCTACGCCTACACAGCGTTGGCCCTCATGCATCCTCCTCGGCACGGCGCTCGCATACGCGCGACACAAAGAACGAACCTCCGCTGCCTATGCCACCGATGGCGACAGCAGGGGCGGGTTCGGCGTTCTCACCGTTCGGGAATCCGCGAACCGGCGCACTTCGCGAAGGCCGACGCGGAAGCGGGACATCGGCTGCCGCCTTCCCGGGCATGGTTTCGCTGACCGTGGCAGGGCGGGCGCCGCCGTTTCGGGCGGCGCCCGCCGGCTCAGCCGACGTTCAGGGTCATGGCGGCGGTGTGGAGCTTCCCGCCGGTCTGGAACTGGAGGAACAGCCGCCAGTTGCCCGCGGTGGGCAGCTCGGCGTGGAAGGCGAGGTCGGGCCCGCCGTTGTCGCCGGTGACCCGGGTGGTCGGGTGCAGGTGGGCGAACGCCTGGTCGCCTTCGTGGAAGGCGGTCAGGTGGGCGTAGGTATCGAGGTACGGCTGGAGGTCGGTGACCGGCTTGCCGTCCTTGGAGACCGAGACGGTCAGGGGGTGCGCCATGCCCGCCATGGGCTGGCCCTTGACGGTGATCGTGTAGCCGTCGGCCTCGGCCGTGGCCGCCGGGGCGGGCAGCGGGGTCTCGGCGACGCTGCCGGGAACGGTGACCGTCCGCGACAGCACCAGGTCCTTGCCCTTGCCGGTCCCGCTGTCGGGGGTGAAGGAGGTGAACATCCGCCAGGTTCCGGGCGTGAGGGCGGCCAGGTCGGCGGTCCAGGTGCCGTCGGGGGCCATGACGGGGTGGAGGTGCTGGAAGCCGGTCAGGTCGGAGCGGATGGCGTAGAAGTGCATCCGCTGGGTCTGCTCGAGCGCGAACGCTGTGACCGGCTTGCCGTCCGTACCGTTGATCGTGAACCGGTACGCGGCCGGCTTGCCGGACGCCAGAGCCCTTTCCGGGGAGGTGAGGCGGTAGCCGTCTTGGCTGTCGGACAGGCCGGAGACCGCGGCGGCCATGTGATTCATGCCGGGCATGTCACCCATCGGCGACGACGCGCCGGGC
Source organism: Actinobacteria bacterium OV450 (assembly GCA_001298555.1). Taxonomy (GTDB): domain Bacteria; phylum Actinomycetota; class Actinomycetes; order Streptomycetales; family Streptomycetaceae; genus Streptomyces. Next base: position 44,073 of record LJCW01000329.1, on the reverse strand, counting down.
GAGGCGGAGGAGTGGGTGCCGTGGTCCATGCCGGGCATGGACGAGGAGTCGTCGGACGAACCGCAGGCGGCGAGTGTCAGGGCCAGAGCTACAGCGGTACCGGCCGCGGCCAGAGCGCGGCGCCGGACGGTGAAGCGGTGGGAAGCGAACATTTCTCGGGTCTTTCCGGATGGGCGCACCACAGCGATGGCGCGCGGGAACGTGAAGGGGCGGCGCCTGAGCCAGGCCGGTGGCCAGGGCTCGGCGGTGCCCGTCACGTCCGCGCGATGCAGACCCGATTCAGCAGATCTCGCCCGCCGTCAGGCGGTCCACGTCTTCCGGTCCCGCCTTGCGGTGCCCACAGGCGCGCCGACAGCCCCGCCATGAGGGCTCCGAAGACGGTGACGCCCAGGAGGCCCGGGGCGGGCAGCGGGATCCGCTCGTGTGCGGGGGTCGAGAGGCACGACCCTCCGCCCGTTCCCGGCATCGGGGAGGCCTCGAGGGTCGGTCCATGGCCGGGGGCGGCCGCCGGGCTCAGCGCCGCATGGCCGTGACCGTCGCCCTTGGGTGTGACGTGGGACATCACGCTGTGGCAGCCCTCGGCGGCAGTGGCAGGCGCGCCGTGCATGAGGAACAGGCCGAGCAGAACCGTGCACACGGCCACCAGCCGGGCGATGCCCCGTCTGCTGCGCTGTCCGCTGATCACTGCTCTGCCCTTCGAACCCTGCCTGTGTGGACTGTGAGCTCCGACCGTACCCCGGCGGGGTACAGGGGCGATACACGGCTTCTGTGTGCCCGCCCTGAATCGGCTCGCCGGGCGTGCTCCCCGGGTTTGGGGCTTGGCCTCAGCGGGAGGACAGAGCGTACCGCCGACGGTCAGGGAGCGGAGGCGCTGGTCCCTGTGGCGCATTCATTCCGTGGGCCGATGGCTGTCACACCGTCCGGATCAGCACACGGATGAGTCGCTCCACCTGAGCCTGAAAACCCGGCGCCGCATCGGCCGAGCCGGTCATCAGGAGGTGGTGCAACGTCCCCACGAGTGCCAGCGCCACTGACTCCACATCCAGCGGCGTCGCGACCCTACCGAGCTCCTGCTCCGCCAGAAGATAGTCGCTGACCGCCTCCTGGATCGCGGTGAATCCCGGGGCGCCGGCCTGCCAGGCCTCGCGGACGCGCTGGGCCGCCCGCGGCCTGGTCACCGCCAGCCCCACCAACCCCGGATCCAGGGACAGCACCGCTGAGGCCACATCGGCGAGGTTCTCTCCCACCGAACCGGTACCTGCCCTGGAGGGCAAGTCCTCCGACAGCGCGGCGGCCGTCCCGAACCGGTACAGGACCAGTTCGGCGACGAACTCGTCCAGCCCGGCGAAGTGCGTGTGCAGCACCCCCTTGGCGCACCCGGCCTCCTCGGTGACAGCCCGGCTCGTCAGCGCCGCGGCCCCGTCCCGGGCCAAGACGCGCTCTGCTGCCGTGAACAACCGCTCCCGCAGGCCTTCGATGGCGACTCCGCGCGGTGACATCAACATCCTCCTGGAAACGGGCATTGCCAGTATGGGCATGTGCCCATACTGTTTGGGCGTGCGCCCATTCTAGGGCTCTCGCAACCCAATCGGAGGTCATCTCGCATGCAGCAGACCGCCAACACCGCTCAGGTAAAGGCATGGAACGGCTATGAAGGCGCGCACTGGGCCGCCCACCACGAGCGCTGGAACGCCGTCAACGCCGGCTTCAACGAGCCCCTGCTGACGGCCGCGTCTATTCGTCCCGGCGAGCACGTTCTCGACGTCGGCTGCGGTGCAGGCGCGACCACGCGTCTGGCCGCCCGTGCAGCAGAGCAGGGCCACGCCACCGGCCTCGACCTTTCCAGCCCCATGCTCGAGCAGGCCCGAACCGTAGCTGCTGAAGAGGGCCTCACCAACATCTCCTTCACGCACGGCGACGCCCAGGTCCACGACCTGCCCCGAGCCGCCTTCGATGTCGCCATGAGCCGCTTCGGCGTCATGTTCTTCTCCGACCCCGTTGCCGCATTCGCCAATATCGCCTCTGCCCTGCGACCGGGTGGGCGCATCGCCTTCCTGAGCGCGGCGGAACCCGAAGGCAACGACTGGCTGACGGCGCTCACCGCGCTCAAGGACATCCTGCCGATCGGGGGCTTCGGGGCACCGGGTGGACCGGGCATGTTCTCCCTCGCCGACCCCGACACCGCAACCGGCCTGCTCCGTACAGCAGGTCTGCAGAACGTGCGCGCCGAACACGTCCAGGCATACGGGACCTGGGGTCGAACCGCCCAGGAGGCGGCCCACTTCCTCCTGGACTCCGGCCCCGGCCGGCATCTCCTCAACGCGGTCGATCCCGCCACCCAGGCCCTTCTGCGCCGCCGCCTGACCGAAGACCTCGGTGCTCACGTGGCCGACGGCGCGGTCCGGCTCCGCAGCACCGGCTGGCTCTTGACCGCCACCCGATCCGCCTGACCGTCCGAGACACGGCGCCTGGGGATGGCGGCTGGTGTGCGGCTATGGGGGTCAGGCGAGGCGGCAACCAAGGCGGAATCGCGGCGCCCGGACCGGTGCCGCGCGGCGCTACACCGGATTCCGGGTGTGAGTAGTTGAGGTCCAGGAAATCCCGGTGAGAACGATCATGGTCGTCTAGTGCACGTGACCGGCCTGGTGCGGGGGTTCGGAGAAAGAGCCTCGATCACTGTCGGGGCCTGGCTACCGTCCACCGCATGCCGGTGGAATCTTGCAGGCCAAGGACAGCAAGGCCAGCGGCCCCGGCCAGAGCCTTCGCCCCTTCGGGGGCCCGGACGCCGTCGAAGACGACGAAGGCTGACGGCTGACGCGCCACCTCTTCCGGGCACGAGCTCAAGCAGGCCGCGTGACTGGGGACCACACGCCCATCCTCCTGCCCGACAAAGGCGGTGTGGAGAATGTCGGGTGATCGGGGCCGGTGTCGCCGCACGATGGGGGCATGGATGACACGACCTTGGTATCCCGTTTCCTCCGCGACGGCTTCGTGAAGTTGGAGGGCGCCGTCGCGCCGCGCGTGGCCGCAGACTGCGCGCGGCTGCTGTGGCGGGAGACGGGCTGCGACCCGGACGACCCGTCGACATGGACGCAGCCCGTGCACTGGGTGGGCGGCATGGCGCAGGGACCGTTCGCCGCCGCACCCAACTCCCCGTCCCTGCAACACGCGTATGACCTGCTCGTCGGCGCGGGACGCTGGGACCCGCGCTACTCGCTGGGCACGTTCCCTCTGCGCTTCCCGCACGAGGAGGAGCCGGACGACGCGGGCTGGCACATCGAGGGGAGCTATCTGCCGGAGGGCGAGAGCTGGTACTTCACGAATCTGCGCTCCCAGGGCCGGGCGCTGCTGATGCTGTTCCTGTTCAGCGAGGTCGGCGAGGAGGACGCCCCGACCCGGATCCGGGTCGGCTCACACCTCGACGTGCCGAAGGTGCTGGAGAAGTACGGGGACGACGGGGCGAGCGGGCTGGCCCTCGCCCCCGATCTGGTGGCGGCGTCCGACCACCGGGCACTCGCCCTCGCCACCGGGTCCCCGGGCGACGTCTTTCTGTGCCATCCGTTCCTGGTGCACGCGGCGCAACCGCACCATGGGGTGCGGCCGCGCTTCATGGCCCAGCCGCCGCTGATGCCTGCCGCGCCGTACGAACTGGAGCGGGCCGACGGCGCGTACTCACCCGTGGAGATCGCGATCCGCCGGGGCCTGGGACGGGACACCCCCGGTCCGGACGGGGACGGCACAGACCACCGCTCCCGGTAGAGGTGCTTCACGGCCATCGCTGGCAAGGTGGTCGTGAAGAGGGAAGAGGAAGGAGGCCGGGCATGCTGGAGCGGCTGAACCAGGCCATGGAGCACATCGAGCGCCATCTTGACCAGGTCGTCGACGTGAAGGAGCTGGCACGCATCGCGGTCACCTCGGAGCACCACCTGCGCCGGATGTTCTCCGCGCTCTCGGGCATGCCGCTGTCGGAATACGTGCGGCGCCGTCGGCTCACCCTCGCGGGCGCCGAGGTACTCGCGGGGCGCGAGACGCTGCTGGAGATCGCGGTGCGCTACGGCTACAGCTCCGGTGAGGCGTTCGCGCGGGCGTTCCGCACCATGCACGGCATCGGACCGGGCGAGGCCCGGCGCACCGGCGCCGCACTCAGCTCCCAGTCCCGGATGGCCTTCCGCCTCACCATCGAAGGGAGCAGCAGTATGCGGTACCGCATCGTGGATAAGGCGGACTTCACCGTCGTCGGGTTCAAGACCCGGGTACCGCTGGTGCACGCGGGCCCGAACCGGGCGATCATGGACTTTTTGCGCGGGATCGATCCACGGGCTCTGGAGCGCCGGGAGAAACTTTCGGACCAGGAACCGCACGGCATCGTCGCAGTTTGCGACGATCTGGATCCCAGCCGCGCCGAGGGCACCGAACTCGACTACCACCAAGGCGTGATCACTTCCGCGGCCGCTCCGGAGGGCACGACCGCCTTGGTCGTCCCGGCCGGCACCTGGGCAGTCTTCACTACCTCCGGGCCGGCGCCGCAGGCCATTCAGGAGCTATGGCGGGACGTGTTCACCGAGTGGTTCCCGTCGAACCCGTACCGCACCTGCACCGGCCCCGAGATCCTGCGCACCCGCCTGTCGCCGGACAGGACCAGGGCCGACGCCGAACTGTGGCTCCCAGTAGAGCCTGAGCGTGGCTGAACCCAGCGGCATCAAAAGCCTTCGCTTTCTGAAGGTCACCGGACAGCGGGCCATGCATCCCGCAGGGCCGGGCTCCAAAAACCCTTCAAAAACCAGGGTCATTCAAGAAACCCGGACCACCGTTTTCTGACCCGATCCGGGGGCACAAGTGACCTCCCGGCCCCGTCCGGCCACCCCGGACTCTTCGTCGCCGAGCCGCTCGCCCGAACCAAGACCAAGATCAGGTACGCCCGGGTGCCGACCGGCGGGCAGAAACTCGAACGACAGATCGACGCCCTCACCGTTGCGGGGTGCCGAGTGCCGGGTGCCGAGTGCCGGAAGGTCGCCGTGGTCAGTCGGGTCCGGTGGGTGTGGCGGGCGGGTGGAGGCCAGGGCCCAGGGGTCCGGCCAGGGGTGTGGGGGAGAGGTCGGTGGGTGCTTCGCCTGCTTCGAGGAGGGTGTCGGCGGCGCCGACGATGAGCGGGTCGGGCCGTCCGACCATCTTCTCGTCCTTGCGGTCGTAGTCGATGCGCCACAGCAGGCTGCGCATGGCTTCGAGCCGGCCTCGCCGTTTGTCGTTGCTCTTGACCACCGTCCACGGCGCGTGGGCGGTGTCCGTCGCACGGAACATGGAGACTTTCGCCTCGGTGTAGTCGTCCCAGCGGTCCAGGGAGGCCAGGTCGGTGGGCGACAGTTTCCACTGCCGCACCGGATCGACCTGGCGGATCGCGAACCGGGTGCGCTGCTCGGCGCGGGACACCGAGAACCAGAACTTCACCAGCACGATCCCGTCCTGCGCCAGCATCTCCTCGAAAACGGGGCACTGCTGTAGGAACAGCTCGTACTGCTCCGGGGTGCAGAACCCCATCACCTTCTCGACGCCGGCCCGGTTGTACCAGGACCTGTCGAAGAAGACGATCTCGCCGGGCGCCGGCAGGTGAGCGACGTACCGCTGGAAGTACCACTGCCCCGCCTCCCGCTCGCTCGGCTTGTCCAGGGCCACGATCCGCGCGCCGCGGGGGTTGAGCCGCTCGGTGAACCGCTGGATCGTGCCACCCTTGCCCGCCGCGTCCCTGCCCTCGCAGATCACCACCAAGCGGGCGCCGGTGTCCTTCACCCAGTGCTGCAGCTTCAAGAGCTCGATCTGCAGGACCCGCTTGGTCCGCTCGTACTCCCGCCGCCGCATCTTTCGGTCATAGGGGTAGTTCTCCCGCCAGGTGCGGATGGGAGCGCCGCCGGAGTCGAGCAGGACCGGCTGCTCGGGCCGACGGTCGTCCACGCTCAGCCCGGACAGCAGCCCCGCGGCCTCTGGCCGGTCAAAGTCCTCGTCACTCATGCACTGCCCCTACCCAGGTCGGAGACCTCCATGGCCACGCAAGCCGCGGCCTCGTCCGCAGGTGGCGGCAATCTGAAAGGCCGGCTGGTGGGGCTGCGGGCCGCCACCTTTCTTTGGCGGCGGCCGGCCACGGTCCTCTGCCGGGCAGGTACCACCGGGTGGCCTGAGCAGGTGGTCCCTGCGTGCGTCGAACGGCGTCGACGAGGAGGACACTGCGCTCTGAGGGGTCCGATACGGCAGGCCGCCTTTGCCATTCTCCGCCTTCGGCGAGGGCTCGGGCCCGCCGGTGGCCGCGGAGGGGCCCTCGGCTTTCGCAGCCCGCAGCATCGGTGACGGGCGGAACGGGCCTGGATACCCCGGCTGCGCTGTGCCGGGCGTGCGTCGATCTGCTGGACGTGACCGGAGCGTCGGTGCCGCTGGGCGCGCGGGCAATGATGTCCAGGCGTGGGGGTGGTCCAGTGATCCGGTGGCGGGGCGGCTGGCCGAGGCCCAGTACCCGCTGGGGGTCGGCCCATGTCAGAGCGCTCTGGCGCTGGCGGCGCCGGCTGTCGATTACCCGAAAGACTGTCGTCGCCTTCGCCGACCGCGTCCCTGCCGCCCCGCCGGGCCCACCCGAGCACCCGGACTACCCCCGCGTCCTCGCTGTCTTCAACGAGACCACCAGCCCTCTCCGGGCACGGGATGCGTGCGAAGCCCTCGACCACGGACTGCTGCGAAAGAACATCGAGGGCACCCGCGCGAAGCTGAGACGCCTGGCGAAGCTCGACATCCTTGCCGAGGTCGACACCGGCAGCTTCACCAGGAAGCAGCAGGCGGCCGGGCACGACCAGCAGCTGTGACCACGACCGGTCGGCCCCCCCCGGATCGGTGCCGATCTTGCTACCAGATCCACATCCCGCCGAGGACAGAAGCTCGACCGCTCTCGTCGACGCCGATCATGTGGGCTGACTCGGGACCACCGCTTGAATCGGAGTTCAGCGGGATGACGAAGCGGTGCTCTCCGAAGTCCAGGGCGAGAACCCGATCGGGATCCAGTTCGTAGCCGTCGACTGTCTTGCCGATGTAGCAGCGCATGAGCTCCAGCGACCCTGGTGCGGGAAAGCGCCACTCGCGGCCCCCGTACACCCCCGACGGGTCGCTCAAGGCGCGCAGAATCGGTCCATCGAAGTGCAGCTCGACGTAGTCGCGCACGAAAGAGACGGCGCTGACCTCCAAGCCCATCAGCAGCTGGAGCGGGTCGTCCGAGTCGTTCGCATCAGTCACCATCCCATGGTGCCAGTGGCCTCCCCCCGCCCCGTCACGCGTCCGCCCACCGGCCGACTCGGAACCGGAACGGCCAACTACAGGCTGACCTCAAGGCAGCCCCTTCGCAGCCTCACCCGGCAATGGACCTCGGCTCACGAACCGCCCTCTCAGGCATGGGAGTTGCTCGTGGGCTCCGCGGTGTCGTGGACCAGCTCAGCGAGCTGGAGCAGAAGCCCGTAGGTGGCCATTCGGCCGTGGATGCGGAGGAAGTAGGACCAGCTGGAGCACTTGAAGATCTCTCGTCGGTTCACCTTCCAGAGCTTGTGCTCGTATGTGCTCGCCAACTCCAACAGGGCCGATTCGGCTTCGTCTGCACTGCCGTCGAATGTCGCGAGCGTGCGTGCGTTTCGATCCATCTCGCTGACACCGTCGACGGGTATGGCCAGCACGGTCCATCGGGACACACTGAGATCCGTTCTCCCCTGCACCGCCGGCCGCGGCGCGCACCGCGCAAGTGTGGCAGACGCACCTCACCCCCCACCGAACCACAGGAGCCTGCCGAGAGACCGGCGCAGGCGCATCAGTCAGTCGGCTGATGCGTACGTCACGCCGGGCTGAGACGAGCAGCCTTCGTCGAGAGGCGCCACCCCGTCTCCATGGCGGACGCGTTGGGGGTCATCGTGCAAGCGTCGATACTCGACCACCGCTGCGGAGCAGCGCACCAGGCGCGTGTGGAAGATCTCAGCGGGTACGGACGATCGGGCACCCCTCCGGCGGGCCTTGCCGATCTGCCCTATGACGGTCTCGGCAGAAAGGGCCTTCATTCGTGGCCTCAATGAGGCATTAGGATGCTTTACCTTCTGGATAGGGCCGGGAGCGCAGTGCATTTCGGACGCTGCCAGACGAGGGATCCACACCATGAACGAGCTGACCGGGCCTACCTGCGTTCCCGTTCCCCGACTGCTGTCGACCGGGGAACACCGTGGGCAGTAGGCAGAGCACCATGAGCCGGCAGGAGCCCGTAGGCGGGCTCGCGGCCCGGGAATCGGAGGTCGGCCGGGTCCTGGACGCGATCGAGCAGGGTCGCGGTACCCCGCGAGCCCTGCTCGTCACGGGCGAGGCGGGGAGCGGCAAGACGTCATTGCTGGAGGTAGCTGCCGAGCACGCGCGGGTGACCGGAGCGTATGTACTGAGGGCTCAAGGTTTCGACGGCGAGTCGGAGCAGTCGTTCGCAGCTCTCCACCAGTTGCTGCTTCCACTCATTCCAGGTGCCGCCGATCTCCCCGGCCACCTGCGGGAGGTCCTGGAGACCGCGTTCGGCCTCGCCCCGATCACCAGACCCGCAGAGCCGATGCTGCTGCGCGTCGCCGTCCTCATGCTGCTGGTCGAGACCTCGCGCCGTCGACCTGTCGTGATGCTCGGCGATGACGTCCAGCTCTTCGACCGGGACTCCCTCGACGTCCTGGGGTTCGTGCTCCGCCGTTTCGCGGCCGAGCCGGTGACGGTGCTCCTCGCAGCCAGGGGGCTGACGCCTCCGGACCCCGCTGTCGCACACCTGCCCGTCCTCTCACTGGGACCGCTGACGGTCCAGGCGGCGGCCCGCCTGCTGGACGCCCAGCCCGATTCCCCCACCGGCAGGGCCCGGAGCGAGGTTCTGGACCAGGCTGACGGCAATCCTCTGGCCATCATCGAACTGTGCCGTTCCGTGCGATCGGGCAGCCCTCTCGGCCAGGCCGACGGCGCACTGCCCCAGACCCAGCGGATCCAGGAGATGTTCGCCGCCCAGTTGCGCGCGCTGCCGGCCATCACCCAACGGATGGTGCTCTACGCGGCGGCCTCCTCGGACCAGGAGGACCTGCAGACCATCATGTCCGCAGCGGGAGTGGACGCGGACCTGTCGGTATGGGCGCCCGCAGAGGACGCCGGGCTGATCACGATCGCGGGCCGCCAGGTGGGCTTCCGGCACCCGCTCGTGCGCGCTGGCGCCTACCAGGGCGCCCCCGCGCACCTGCGGCAGCGAGCGCACGTCGACCTCGCGGCCGTGCATCAGGACGATCCCGCGCGCCAAGCCTGGCACCTGGCCGCGGCCTGCATCGGCCAGGACGAATCCGTGGCGGCGACGCTGGAGGACACCGCCGAACTCGTCGAACAGCGTGGCGGGTTCTACGCGGCCGCACGGGCACTCGAACGATCCGCCGAGTGCAGCCCCGCCCTTGAGGATCGGGCACGCCGATACGCCAAGGCACTGAGAGCCGCCAACAACGCGGGCGACACCTTCTGGGTACGCGAGCTCCATGCCAAGGTCACCGCACTGACAGAGGACCGCGACCTGCTCGGCGTCGCCGCGAACGGCGCCGGACTGGCTCTCTCCATGTCCGGTCATCAGCGGGAAGCGTTCCAGCTCCTGATGGGCGCCCTGGAACCAGACCTGCCGCAGGACGCCAGGACGACGCTCGCGGTAACCGCCGTGATCGGCGCGGTCGCCTTCCAGTCAGGCCTGCCCGAGGTCAGGCGCCCTCTGGTTCCCCTCCTCGACGCCATCGAGACCAGTGCCGTCAGTACGCCCTATTCCGAGCTGGTCGCGGACGAAGCCGTCAACGCTCTGCGGGCCGTCATCCTCTGCGAAGCGGATCCGGTCAGGAACGCCCCTGCCCTGCTGAGCCGAACCCGGCGGCCGAGCCTGCTGGAGCCGCTGACGGGCATTGCAGAAATGATCCGACTGCAGACGCTGGGCGCGGTCGCCTGGTGGGCCGACGAGTCCGAGCTGTGCGTGGACACCTTCCGGCGGGCGTTCGCCATGCTCCGCTTGTACGGAGCCATCGGAACGGGCGCGATCGCCCTGTCGGCCATGGGCTCCGCCCTGATCGACGTCGGGCGGTGGGCAGAGGCCGACGAGCTGCTGGACGAGGCGGCGACCCTGGCGGCCGTCCAGAAGATGAAGCACATCGAAGTCGACATCGAAGCCCTCCGAGTGACGCTCCAAGCCCTGCGGGGCAGCTCCACCGACGCCGGGATCGTGACGGACCCCGCCTGGACGGCGGTCAACCTGGAGGAAAACACCGCCACCCACGCACGGCTGCTGCGCGCGGCAGGCACCGCCGCCGCAGCAGCGGGCGACTACGACGGGGCGCTGCGCCACTTCCGGCGGCTGTTTCACCAGAACGGCACCCCCCTGCACTACTTCCTCTCTCACAGGTCCATCGCCGACCTCGCCGCCGTCGCCCAGCGGACCGGACAGCAGGCGGAGATCGAGCCCCTCGTCGAGGCGGTACGCAAGGCGCTGGGACCGCATACGACAACCCGAATGACGCTGCTCCTGCACCACGCCACCGCGCTGGTCGGCGACCCCACGCAGGCTGAGCACCACTTCCGCCTGGCCCTGGTCAACCCGGCCGGCGACCAGTGGCCGCTCGCCCGTGCGCAGGCCCGCCTGCACTACGCCCAGTGGCTACGCCGACGCCGGCGCCCGCTGGACGCCCGCCCGATCCTGACCTCGGCCATGGAAGCGTTCTCCCGGCTCGGTGCCTCCGCCCTGGCCGACGAGGCGCGCGCCGAGCTTCGGGCGAGCGGCGTCGCCGCTCCGTCCGCCCGGCCTGATCCGCTGTCGGAACTGACCGCCCAGCAGCAGCAGATCGTACGGCTGGCGGCGCAGGGCCTGGGCAACAAGGAGATCGGGGAGAAGCTCCAGCTGTCCGCCCGCACGATCGGCTCACATCTCTACCAGGTGTATCCGAAGCTCGGCGTCAGCAGCCGCCACCAGCTCCGCGACGTCCTCGGTGTCCTGTGACCGAAGGCAAGCCGACCGGCGGATGAAGTTCCGATCGCTACGAGCAATGAGAGGTGAGGCGCGTGGAGTACGAGCCCGTCACCGACGGAGCCGGTCCCGAGCGCCCGGCCGTGGTCCTCGACCCCGTCGTCCAAAAGCTGGTCGACGCCTCGGCGGACCCGCCGTACCTGCACCAGCTCGGCCCGGTCGACGGCCGGGAAGCACTCCTGGAGGCCCAGGGGCACCTGTTCGACGACTTCGCGGTGGACGCCGAGTTCTGGGCTGCGCCCGTCGGCCCCTCCGGACTGGTCGGCTTCTGGACCTTCCGCCCCGCAGCGCGGAGCGGCCCCCTTCCCTGGGTCCTCTACGTACACGGGGGCAGGTGGATGCTCGGTGACGCGCAGACCCACGCGCGGATGATCTGCGAACTCGTGACCGCCACTGACGCCGTGTTCGTGGTGCCCGAGTACACACGCACTCCCGAGGCCCGGTACCCGGTGGCACTCGAAGAGCTGTACGCCGTATTGACCTGGCTGACCGACAACGCCCCGGACTTCGCACTGGAAGGTCGGAGGCTGGCGGTGGCCGGCGACTGCGCGGGTGCCACCATGGCCACAGCGCTCACCCTCATGGCCAAGCAACGGGGCGGCCCTCGCCTGCGCGCACAACTGCTCTACTACCCGACGACCGCCCCGCACTGCGACACCGCCTCGCGAAAACACTTCGGGTCCGGCTACCTCCTCACCACCGAGGCCCTGGACTGGTACTGGCAGCAGTACACGGACGACGATCGAGAACTCGCCGAAGCCACGGCCTCCCCGCTGCTGGCGACGACCGCCGAGCTCGCGGGCCTGCCCCCCGCACTGGTCGTCACGGCCGAGGCCGACGTCGTCCGGGACGAGGCAGAACAGTACGCGCGCCGGCTGCAGCAAGCAGGAGTGGCCGTGACCGCCGTCCGCTACCTCGGAACTGTCCATGACTTCGCGTCGCTGAACGCTCTTCGCGACAGTCCGCCCACCAAGGCCGCCCTCCGCCAAGGCGGCGCCTTCCTCAAAGCCGCTCTCACCGCTGGGCGGTGAGAGCGCGGAACGAAGACGCCCCAGCACCCAGGCTCCCGATGGCCCCTCGCGCACATGGTCACCACCGCCTTGGCGCACGAGCGGCCGACGGGCGGCCACGCAGACTCAGCGAGTCCGGCCATCCATGCATGGGTGGTTACCCTCCGCCGCGGCCTCTGAACTGCTGCGTTTCCAGCTCGGCCGCTCATGCTCCCCAGCCGGGCTTCCTCTCCCCCATCTCCCTCTCGTGGTCCCCCTCGCTCTCGAGCATCGCATTGGCAGTCCGCGTGGGCACCGTGACCCTGTCACTGCCCTTGGGGTAAATGGTCGACACCGAGTCGTACACGTCGCGGTACAGCTTGACCACGTACGTGTCTTTGCCGCCGGGCTGGACTCTGCCGCGCAATTCGGGTGTCGGCTCCGGCTTCACCGGCTCGTGAGCACGCGGAACTCGTTCCCGTCGGGGTCGGCCAGCAGCACTGCGCCGTCCTCGCCGTGGGCGGAGTCGAGACGCTTCGCCCCGAGGGAGAGCAGGCGCTCGACTTCTTCTTGCTGACCGCCGTCCGGCGCAAGGTCGAAGTGCAGGTCCTTGCCAGGGTCCGGCATCAACGGCGGACCTCCCCACGTGATCTTCGTACCGCCGTTCGGTGACTGGATGGCGGTCTCCTCGTCCTGGTCCCAGACCAGTGGCCAGCCCAGCGCCTCGCTCCAGAAGTAGCCCACGGTCTGCGAACCATCGCAGGCGAGCGCTCCGATGAAGCCACAGCCGGCGAGGAAATTATTGCCCGGCTCGATGACACAGAATTCGTTGCCCTCAGGGTCGGCGAGCACCACATGGGACGCGTCCGGTCCTTGGCCGACGTCGGCGTGCCGCGCGCCGAGGTCGAGCGCCCTGGCCACGGTCTCCTGCTGGTCCTCCAGGGAAGAGCTGGTCAGGTCGAAGTGCAGCCGGTTCTGGGCGGTCTTCTGCGCCTGGGAGGGACGGAAGCCGAGGCGATAGCCAGCGTCATTCCCGGACGGCAGGGCGATGCCGTCGTAAGAATCGTCGATTCTCTCCAAGCCCAGGACGCCGGACCAGAAATGCGTCAGGCGCTCGGGTTGGTGCGCGTCGAAGGAGATTACTAAGAGTCTGCTGCCCATTGCACCACGCATCCTCGGTCCGTCGAGTGCCAACTGTCGGCACAGCGCCATGCCAGCGCCTCGAACGAGGATCCTATGAGCGGGCCAGCCTCAGATGCAGCCGAGTATTCCGCGGCCCCAGAGCCGGAGCCGCACCCTTCGGGGTTTGGGCTGCGAGTCGGTGACTGAGGCGGGTGAGTCTGCTGGTCCACGGTGTGAAGGACGGTTGGCCGGGGTTCCAGTGGGCGTCGAGGCGGATGACGTTGACTGCGGTGGCGGAGAAGGCGTGCTGGAGGCGGACCTTGGACAGGCCGCGGTAGCGGGCCCGGCGCAGGCCGGTGACGTCGAGGGCCTGGTTGATGGTGCCCTCGATCCCGGCGCGGAGGGCGTATTTTTGGTCTTCCAGGTCTTGGTGGCCTGCTCGGCCCGGGCATCGGTCAGGGTCTCGTGGAGTTCCTTCGGGCGGAGGCTGAGGATGCGGGTGCCGCGTGCGGAGGTGGTGCACCTGTCCTGGCCGGGGCAGGCGTGGCAGTCGGTGCGGGCGAACTGGACGACGATGGCGTCGCGGCCGTGCTGCCGGACGGGGAACCAGCCGGTGTTGGTGCGGCCTTGCGGGCAGCGGGCCTGACGGACCTTCCAGTCGATACGGAAGGCGCTCTTCTGGAAACCGGCGTCGGCCCTGGTCTGTGGTGAGTGGTCGAGGAGGGCCGGAGTGACCATGGTGATGCCCTGCCCCGCGGCCTCATGGATGATGTCCGCGGACGGGTAACCGGCGTCGAGGTAGTGCTCACCTGGTGTGAGGCCGCGGCCGGTGAGATTCTGCTGGACGGGCCGGGTGGCCTTGACGTCCGGGACGCTCGCCTCGGTGGGGAGGACATCCGTGATCAGCCGTAACGGCAGGACTTCGGCTTCGGCTTCGGCTGGAGTGTCGCAGGTTTCGGTGAGGTGGACCTTGTAGCCGAGCCAGAACAGGTCGTCGCCCTTGGCCGCCCACCGTGCGTCAGGGTCGTAGGGGGAGGCCAGGCGGAGATGGCCGGGCGGGGCGCCTTCCTTGTCGGCGTCCCGCTTCACGATCACCTCGCGTCCCCGCGCGTCGGTGGACACGTAGTAGGTCTGCACGAGCATCCTGCGCAGGAACGCGACCGGCTCGATCTCCCGCAGCCATCCCGGCGCCCCAGGAGCCCAGACCGCCCGGCAGAGCGCCAGCGCGTCCTGCCCGAACACCACGGCCAGCCGCTCACGTTTCGTCCTCGACGACGGCATCGTCCACCCGTTGACGCGTTCCTCGTAGCGGTGGGCGAGCTCGGGAACGTCCACCGCGTCGGCCAGCCAGCCCCCAGCCGCGACCGCAAGGGCCTCCAGTGCCGCCCGTACGCTCTCACCGGCGAGTTCGGTCCGGTTCAGATCACGGACGGCGCTGAGCACATGGGTGGAGTCGGTGCGCTGCTTGCCGCCGGCCCCGACCAGGCCCTGCTCCCGGCAGACTTCCAGGAGCCGGTCGAACGCCACCCGCTCCAGGCCGTGCTCGGCCAGACGGGTCCTGAACCGGGACAACACGGTCGCATCGAAACCGGTATCGGTCAGTTTCGCACCGATCGCGTACTTCCAGTCGATCGCGCGGACCGCCATCGCCGCGGCCTGCCGGTCCGTCAGGTTCTCCGCGAACTGCAGGACCGTGAGCAGCGACAACACCGCCGGCGACAGGCCCGGCGCCCCACGGCGTCCGAACGCCTCGGTGAACGGCTCGTCCGCGAACACCTCACCCAGCCGGTCCCGCATCCGTATCGCCAGCGCCCCACGGGGGGAACGCCGCCCGAGCGACCGCCACAGTCTGTGCCGGAATCTCTGGCAGCCCCTTTGGCTGCAACGACATGCACTCCACCCCCTGCAGCCCACGACGCGACCAGAGCCACAGAGGCGATCATGCCGTCCCCACGACACTCACCCAGGCGAATTAAGCAGCAGAGTCGGGCTGCTGACGGGAGTAGCGGATGATGGCTTCCTGCGAGGTCGAGGACGGGCCGCCGTCGGCGGGGTGAGCGTGTAGAGGGCGACGATGGAACCCTCGGTGACGGCGTCCAGGACGCCGCTCCAGGGGATGGTGTAGCTGGCGGAGGTGGTGTCCGAGGTGATGCTCGCGACACCCTGGATCTCCGCAGCAGGGATCCGCTCGTTGGCGTCGCTGCAGACCGTGATGTGGGAGGTGACCTTGTCGCCGGTCTTGAAAGGGATCTGGTCCACCACGACGAGGACGACTTTCCAGGGCCTCTGCCGGCAGGTGATGCCGCTGGGGGGTTCCTCGTAGGGAAAATCCGGGAAGTCGACTCGATGGACATGCGGACTCCTTGTCGGCGTAAGGGGCGGAGATCAGGCTCCCGCTCCATGAGCACGGATCAAACGCCAGGCCGTGAGCAGGATCTGTGAGGATGACCAGACTTGCCCGCCATCAAGTCGGTCAGGAATACAACAGGATCCGAATGACGCGCCCCGCCAGCTGGCGCGAGCGCGCGGTCCGCGAAGCGGCGGGAGGCGTACGCCAACGACCAGCAGAAGGCGTCCTCGCTGGTCGCGGTCACGGCCCGCACGAACAGGTCGAAGGCGGACCACGACCCGGCCCAGTGGCTGCCGCCGGTGCCGGTGGCGCTGTGCCGGTACGGCGCGTAGTGGACGGCGACCAAACTCCGCTGGGGGCTGGCCGCCGACGGTGCGGAGCGGGAGCGGCTGATGGACATCGCCGCCGAGTGCGGCACGACGGAGGCGGAGTGCACCCGCCCCGTAGCCGTCGGGACGTCAAAGGGGCCCGTCGCCCGTGGGTGGCGGCCCCGCACGTCGCTTCAGGGAGCCGTGCCCGGCTGACCCGGCCGAGGTGGCTCCGCGTTGGGGCAATCAGCGGCCGAAGTACGCGTGCCCAGCACGCTGAAGTAACGCGACTGGCCAACCGCCCAGCACGCCGCGACGCCTCCGTACCCGCGCACAGTGTGACGGTCGTACCCGGCACGGCCGGCCGCCGTACCGGAGGCGACCAGGGCAACGCCGAGCCGAGCCCCACACCCGAGAAGTCTTCCTCGACCTCCCCAGTGGAACTCTTACAACTCGAACCTGTTCCCGGGCGAGAACCGACCGGTGCATCGTGAAACCCCGCCGGACCTGTGATCACGCCCACGGTCCTGGTGCCGCGCGCCTCTGCCTGATCCGGCGCGCGCCGTTGCTCGAAAGGGTGGTGCTCACGGGTTCGGCTGCCGTGCGCGGCGCCCGGGACTAGTGTTGCCGCCACCTGGTCCCGTAGCGGAAGGAAGTCCTCCCATGACCGAAACCACCAAGTGCGGCAAATGCTTCGCCACGAAGGTGCCCGGCACCCCGTGCCAGGGCTGCGGCGACACCGCCTGACGGACCGGACACCGCACCGACAGGAGCGCGCATCCGGTGGACCCGTACGAGGAACTGCTCGCCAAAGAACGGGACATGGCGCGCGAGCTCACGGCCAGAGGCGTCAGGCCCCGGCCCTACGGCGGCGACGACGGCACGGCGGTCGAGGGGTGGCAGGTCAAGGAGCTCGCGTCGTTCCACCGCGATGAATACCGGGGGCCGGGCGACTGGGACGACTTCCGCAGCACCAGCGTCCTGCTCCTCGCTGCCGACGGGCGGTTCTTCACCCATGCCGAGTCCTGGTCCGACGAGCCCGACCGGCGCACGGGCCGGGCCGTGCAGGAGCACCGCCGGGAGCTGCGGCCCGCGTCGGCTGCGCTGCTCGTCGGGCTGGGGCCGGGCCGGCCTTTCGCCGCGCTCTCCGCGATGCTCGAGCGGCTGCCGTGGACGGCGTACTCCTACGCACCGGCGCCCGGCCCACCGCAGGCCGTTCCCGCCCCGGCACGGCCTGCGCCGGCCCCGCAGCCGGCGCCCGCGAGTCGGGCCCCCCGGAACGCGGGCGGCTTCTTCTACGGCTGCGTGGTGGGCGGCATCGGTGCCGCCGTGCTCGGCATCGTCCTCGGGATGGCCGGCGTCGTCGGCGGGGACGCGCTGGGCATCACGACCATGGCTTTCGCACTGGCCTCCGTCGTGGCCTGCATGGCCATCGGGGCGGTCCGGGGCGGACGCACGCCTGCCCCGCCGCGCCGGACGGGGCGGCCGGGGGCGCGCCGCTGACCGTCAGACGGTCGGCGTCGGCGTCGACTCAGGCGGTCAGGCGGTCAGGCGATCGGGCCCTCGTTGTCCTCGACGCGCTGCCAGGCGGCAGCGAAGAGTTCCGGCAGGGTGTGCGGGGGCATCGGCACCCCGGCGAGTTCGGTGCCTTCGCCCCGCAGCACGAGACCGTGCAGGTCCGCTTTCCACCGCTCCACGGGCAGCAGCGGCTTGGCCGCGTGGACCCAGGGGCCGGGCAGGAAGACCCCGCGGCCGGCGCGGGGCCGCTTGTCCTCGACGACCAGACCGAGTGCGAGCAGGGCGGCGACGGCCTTCTTGTGGCGGGCCGGCGTCCAGCCGTTCCAGCGGCGTACGTTGCGGTCGGTGGGTGCGAGGAGGGCCAGCAGCTGCAGGTAGAGCGCCGCGGGGTCCGGCGCCACCCGGAGCCGGTCCGCCACCTGCGCCACCAGCTCCGGCACGCAGGCGCCCGGGTCGGATTCATAGCGCCCCTCGGGCAGGGCGCCGTCCGCTATCCGGGCCATCATGCGCTTGCAGGCCGCGCCGTTCAGCCAGTCGCCCCTGATGACACCGGCGTGGGCCCGCCCGAGCTCCGCAGAGAGCATCCGCGACGGGGAGTCCCTGGGCACCGACACCTCCCGCAGCACCCGGACCAGTTCGGGCGCGTCGTCGCGGACCGGGTCCCCGGCGGGGAGGTCGGCGTACGCCCAGGGGAGGGCGGTGAAGACGGTGTCGAGCAGCCGGTCGGTGTCGTGGCGGGTCATCACGTCCCAGGCGGTGAACAACCGGGTGTTGCGCGCGGGGCGGGGCCACATGAGGAGGTCGGCGGCGCCCGGCAGCGGCGCGGAGCGGGCTGCAGGAAGAGGCTGCAGACGTCGGCCGAGGGGTAGCGGGCGGTCTCCAGTGCCATGGCGGCCTCCCTGGTCCGGCGGGGTGCCGGGATGCGGCCGCCGCGCTGTGCGAGCCAGGCCTGCGCGGCGCGCGCGGCGACGCGGCGCAGGCCGCCGGCCTCCCACAGGTCGGCCGGGTCCTCGGGCAGGACGTCGGCGAGGAGGGTGAGCCGGTCCTGGTCGTGCAGCGGGATGAGTTCGCAGCGGGCGTCCTCGGCCTCGGCCGTCTTCAGGTCGAGGACGGCGCGTTCTTCGCTCTCCAGGAACGGTACGTAGTAGCTGCCCGAGCCGGGGTTGCCGGACAGGGTGAGGGCGGCGGCTCCCCGGCTCATGCCGGTGGCCAGGCTCAGGTCCTCCACCGTCCTGGAGTCCCACGGGATCGGGCCGCGCTCGCGCACCAGCGCCACCAAGCGGCGCAGCTGTCCCGCCGTGCCCCAGTGTCCGCGCGGGGTTTCCGCCTGGGACCGCACCTCGCCCTCGCCCAGCCGGGGCGGGGCGGTCGCGCCCCTCCAGGCCTGGAGGAACCTGCGGGTGCCGTCGATCGGCCAGTACGTGGCCATGGCCGCGCCGCCGTGCGCGTCGCGGACGCCCCAGGGTACGTCGGCCTCCGCAAGGGACTGGCATTCAGGGCTGCGGTGAGGCCGAACGCAGGTGCGACCGCGATCGCCGCCGCACGGGCGAGGCCGGCCTGGATGATGTCGGAGGGAGGTGGCGCAGAAGGGACGTGGGGTCTACTCTCGAGACAGGTAGAACGACCGGTCTTTCTGTCTGGGTGGTAACGCTCCTCCTGCCCGGGCGGGGGGCTAAGGAACGGGGCGCAGGTTGAGGGCTCTGAACCGCTCAGTTGCTCGAACGGATGAGTCGCACCGCATCCAGCAGTGTCTTGTGCGCGTCCGCGGAGGCGTCCAGGTAGCCGGCGGCCATCGCGCCGTCGTACAGCATCAGCAGTGCTCCGGCCGCCGAGCGCGGCTCGGCATGCCCGAGGCGGGTGAGCAGGTTCTCGAAGAGCTCGCGGATCCACTCACGGTGCGACGCCACCAGACGGCGGACGGGGTGCTCGGCGTCGGGGTACTCCGCGGTCGCGTTCATGAAGGGCGACCCTCGGAACCCCCGCTCCAGCGCGTGCTGGGAGATCGCCTCGAAGATCAGGTCGATCGCCTCGGCGGGCGGGTGCCCGGCTGCGAGCGGCTCGGCGACAGACCGGTAGTACGCGTCCTTGGTCTGGAGATAGGCCAGGACCAGATCGTCCTTGGAGGCGAAATGACGGTAGAAGGTGGCTTTCGTGACGCCCGCCTCCGCGATCAGGCGTTCCACCCCGATCGCGCGCACGCCCTCGTAGTAAAACAACCGCGAAGCCGCCCGGACCAGCCGTTCCCTGGGCGGCCGGGCCCGGTCAGTATCGGTCTGTTCGTGCATGGGGTCCGTGGTCCGCCCGGTGATACTCACTTCCCCATTGTGCCCACGCCCCGGACCGAGCCGTTGACCGCCCCGGCTCCGGCCCCGCCCCACTCCACCCCACCCCGCCCCCGTACGGCCGCGCACGCGTGGCCGTGGTTGAAAGGCTGCAAGGAAATGACACGTCGTCTCGAAGGAACCGTCGCCCTGGTCACCGGGGCCTCCAGCGGAATCGGGCACTCCACCGCCCGCGAGCTCAGCCGCCAGGGCGCGGCCGTGGCCCTCGTGGGCCGACGCGAGGACCGGCTGAGGGAACTCGCCTCGGAGATTTCCGCCGATGGCGGCACGAGCCTTGTCGTGCCCGCCGACCTCACCGACCCGCAGGCAGCCGCAGACGTCGTCACGCGCACCGTCGAGGGCCTGGGCCGACTGGACACCCTGGTCAACAACGCCGGTCTCATGCTGCTCGGCCCCGCGGCGGGCGCCGACATCGACGGCTGGCGGCGCATGGTCGACGTCAACCTGATGGGCCTGATGTACTGCTCACACGCCGCCGTCCCCCACCTGCTCAAGGCTGCCGCAGATGGCCCCCGCCAGGTAGCCGACATCGTCAACATCGGTTCCGTCGCCGGCCGGGTGGCCTTCGGGATGTCAGCCGCGTACTGCGCCACCAAGTTCGGGGTCGGCGCGTTCAGCGAGGCGCTGCGCCAGGAACTGACCGGCCAGCACGTACGCGTGTCGGTCATCGAACCTGGCAGCGTCGACACCGAACTGCGGACCCACAATCCGGATGCCGTCCAGGAGCAGCTCACCGCATACCTGGGCGACATCGAACGGCTTCAGGGCCAGGACATCGCCGACACCGTCTCCTACATCGTCACCCGCCCCCGGCACGTGGCCATCGCCGAGCTCCTCGTACGGCCCACGGGCCAACAGATCTGAGCCGGGCGACGAACCGGCTCCCGGCCCGAGCCGGAGGGAGCCCTGCCCGGTGATCCACCGCTAGCCATGACTGGGGCCGTCGTGCGAGCGGGCCGCCATCCCCACGGGGGTGGCGGCCCGCATCGGGCTACTGCTATCCGTGTCCGGGGTCCGGACGGCCGAGCCGCCGCCGCGCCACTCGTTGAGCAGCTGGTCGTCCAGGTGGACGTCATCGGGGTCGAGGCCGGCCCGCCGCAGGAACGCGAAGAGGTCGCCGGGGCCGGTGGCGCGGCCGAGGAACTTGCCGTCGACGCGGACGCGGCGTTCGCCCTCGGCATCGGGCGGGTAGACGATCACGCACAGGTCCGGGCCTCATGTCGCGGGGGGAGCGCGGAGGCTGGAGCGACCGTGACGCTCACCCGTGGTCGCGGGCCACGGGGTAGGGGATGAAGGTGCTGCTGTTCTCGTCGACGGTCAGGGTCCGGCCGAGCGGCGGGACGGCCCGCTGGGGGCAGTCGAGGCGTTCGCAGAGCCTGCACCCCATGCCGATGGGGGTGGCGGCGGAGGCGTTGTCGAGGTCGAGGCCGTCGGAGTAGACGAGCCGGGGCGCATGGCGGATCTCGCAGCCCAGGCCAATCGCGAAGGTCTTGCCGGGTTCGCCCCAGCCGCCGCGGTGGCGGGTGACGGCGCGGGCGGTCCACAGGTACCGCTGCCCGTCCGGCATGGCGGCGACCTGGACGTGGATCCGGCTGGGCGCGGCGAAAGCCTCGTAGACGTTCCACAGCGGGCAGGTGCCGCCCGCGCGGGAGAAGTGGAACCCGGTGGCGGACTGCCGCTTGGACATGTTCCCGGCCCGGTCGACCCGGACGAAGGAGAACGGCACCCCGCGCAGCCTGGGGCGTTGCAGGGTGCTCAGGCGGTGGCAGATGGTCTCGTAGCCGAGGCCGGAGTGGTCGGTGAGGCGTTCGATGTCGTAGCGGAACTCCTCGGCCGCTGTGTGGAAGGCGCGGTACGGGAGGATCAGCGCGGCGGCGAAGTAGTTCGCGATGCCGATCCGCGCCAGGCCGTGGGCGGAGGAGCCGGACGGGAAGTCCTCGTCGGCCAGCCGGTCGAGCTCGGCTCCGTGTTCCAGGAGCGCCAGTTGGGTGGCCATGCGGAACGCCTGCTGGCCTGGGCGGAGCCGACTGGACAGGTGCAGGACGCGGGTCGTCCCGTCGAAATGGTGGAGGCGGTCTGAGTCGGCCGCGAGGCGGATGCCGTGGCGCTCGGTGAGCCGGTTCGAGAGCAGCCGGACGACCTCTCCGGGGCGGATGCCGATCTCTTGGGCGAGGGCCTCGGCGGCGAGGTCGGTGTCGTGGAGGTAGTTCTGGCGCCGGTAGAAGAACTCGCGGATCTCCTCGTGCGGTGAGCGCGGCGCGGCCGGGCCGCCGTCTCGTCCGTCCGCGGTGTCCGCCAGCCGCTCCGCCAGAAGCTGGCTGCGCCTCCCCAGATCCAGCAGCACGGATGCGACGGCGGGCATCCGGGACGCCAGTTCGACGAGGTCGGAGGGGGAGACGCGGGCCTCGGCGACCTCGCTGGCCAGTGCCTCACGCAGGTCGGCGACGAGGCGGCTGGTGTCGCGCTCGGAGAAGAATCCGGGGTCCACGCCGAAGGCCTCGGTCAGCCGCAGCAGGACCGGCACGGTGAGCGGGCGCGAATCGTGTTCCATCTGGTTGAGGTAGCTGGGCGAGATACCCAGGACCTTGGCCAGCCCGGCCTGGTTCATCCGGCGCTCCTCGCGAAGCCGCCGCAGCCGGGCACCTGCGTAGATCTTGCTCACCCGTACCCCTCCGCCCCTCGGACGGGCTCCAGAGTACGCGGGATCCTGCTGCCGCCAAGCTTTGCAAGCTTGGCAAATCTGCCGCAGAAGATTCGCAGAACTTGGCACACGTACCTCATTGATGGCACTGCGTGCCGCTGTCAGAGTCTGTCCTGCGGCCCGCCGGACCCCGGCGGCCCGGAGGGGTAATCCGGGCCCGACTCACGCCCTGACGTCGGATATCCCGACAGCCCCACCCGGCTGACCTGCGGCACTGCTCAGCTCCTCCCCAGTGGGGCCGGCGGCCGCAACTCACGATCACGGCACATCGTGCCAACCCTCTCGTCGCACTGGGCGGGATGTTGGCAGACCAAGCGATTCATGGAGACGGTGACGGTCATGGCAGACACCAACACGACGGCGGCGGCCGAACAGCTCAAGCAGCGGTGGGCGACGGACCCGCGCTGGGCGGGCATCGAGCGGACCTACACCGCCGAGGACGTCGTCCGGCTCTCCGGCAACGTCCGCGAGGAGCACACCCTCGCCCGCCGCGGCGCCGAGCGGCTGTGGCGGCAGCTCCACGACCTCGACTATGTGCACGCCCTGGGCGCGCTGACCGGCGGCCAGGCGGTGCAGCAGGTGCGAGCCGGCCTCCAGGCGATCTACCTGTCGGGCTGGCAGGTGGCCGCCGACGCCAACCAGGCCGGCCACACCTACCCCGACCAGTCCCTCTATCCGGTCAACTCGGTCCCGCAGGTGGTGCGTCGGATCAACAACGCGCTGCTGCGCGCCGACCAGATCGCCACCGCCGAAGGCGGTTCGGACACGACGGACTGGCTGGCGCCGATCGTCGCCGACGCGGAGGCTGGCTTCGGCGGTCCGCTGAACGCCTTCGAGCTGACCAAGGCGATGATCGCGGCCGGTGCCGCGGGCATCCACTACGAGGACCAGCTCGCCTCCGAGAAGAAGTGCGGGCACCTCGGCGGCAAGGTCCTCGTCCCCACCTCCCAGCACATCCGCACCCTGAACGCGGCCCGCTTGGCCGCCGACATCGCCGACACCCCGACCCTGATCATCGCCCGTACCGACGCCCTCGCCGCGAACCTGCTGACCAGCGACGTCGACGAGCGCGATGCGCAGTTCTGCACCGGCGAGCGCACCGCTGAGGGCTTCTACCGGGTGCAGAACGGCATGGGCCCCGTCATCGCCCGCGGCCTCGCTTACGCGCCCTACGCGGACCTGATCTGGGTCGAGACCGGCACCCCGGACCTGACCCAGGCCCGCGAGTTCGCCGAGGCGATCCACGCGCAGTACCCGGACCAGATGCTCGCGTACAACTGCTCGCCGTCCTTCAACTGGAAGGCGGCGCTGGACGACGACCAGATAGCCAAGTTCCAGCGCGAACTGGGCGCGATGGGCTACAAGTTCCAGTTCATCACCCTGGCCGGCTTCCACTCTCTCAACCACGGCATGTTCGACCTCGCCCGTGGCTACGCCGAGCACGGCATGACCGCCTACGTCGACCTCCAGGAGCGCGAGTTCGCCGCCCAGCAGCACGGGTTCACCGCCGTCAAGCGCCAGCGCGAGGTCGGCACCGGCTACTTCGACCTGGTCTCCACTGCCGTCAACCCGGCCTCCTCCACCACCGCCCTCGCCGGCTCCACGGAGGAAGAGCAGTTTCACTAGGACGCTCTGTCCCCTCCCGGCCCGGCCGTGGTCGGAGGCCCGTGCTCAGCGGGAGCCGGAGGACCGTCTCCGTCCGGCTCCCGCGCCACCCTCGCCGCCTCGTCAGGAGACCGCATGACCACCACCGCCACCACGCACCGGGTCCGCGTCCTTGCGGCACCCGGTGACCGACACGACGAGATCCTCACCCCGGAGGCGCTCGACTTCATCGGCCGCCTCGACGCGGCTTTCGCCCACCGCCGCGCCGACATCCTCAAGGAGCGGATCCGGCGCAAGGACCGCCTCGTCTCAGGCTCCCCGCTGGACTTCTCCATCGCCACCGCCGCCGTCCGCGCCGACCCCGTCTGGCGCGTGGCCCCACCGGCCCCGGGCCTGGAGGACCGCCGGGTGGAGATCACCGGACCGCCGGACCGCCGGATGACGGTCAACGCGCTCAACTCCGGTGCCCGGGTGTGGATGGCCGACTTCGAGGACGCCACCGCCCCCACCTGGAACAACGTCATCGGTGGCCAGCGCAACCTGCTCGACGCCATCGAGCGCCGTATCGACTTCACCACGCCCGAGGGCAAGGAGTACCGCCTCGGCGAGGACCTGGCGACCATCGTCGTCCGCCCTCGCGGCTGGCACCTCCTCGAGGAGCACCTGGAGATCGACGGACGGCCCGTCCCCGCTTCGGTCGTCGACTTCGGCCTGTACTTCTTCCACTGCGCGCAGCGTCAGATCGACGCCGGACACGGCCCCTACTTCTACCTCCCCAAGCTGGAGAACGCCGGCGAGGCCCGCCTGTGGAACGACGTCTTCGTCCTCGCCCAGGAACTCCTCGGCATCCCGCGCGGCACCATCCGCGCCACCGTCCTCATCGAGACCATCACCGCGGCCTTCGAAATGGAGGAGATCCTCCACGCACTGCGCGAGCACAGCGCTGGCCTCAACGCTGGCCGCTGGGACTACCTGTTCAGCATCATCAAGACCTTCGGCCACCGCACCGACTTCCAGCTCCCCGACCGCGCCCAGGTCACGATGACCGCCCCCTACATGCGCGCCTACACCGAACTCCTCGTCCGCACCTGCCACAAGCGCGGGGCCCACGCCATCGGCGGCATGGCCGCCCACGTACCGGCCAAGGACCTCGACGCCAACACGGCAGCCCTGGCCAAGGTCCGCCTGGACAAGGAACGCGAGGCCGAGGACGGCTTCGACGGCTCCTGGGTCGCCCATCCCGCGCTCGTCCCCGTCTGCCGCGAGGTCTTCGACGCCGTCCTCGACGGCAGGCCCCACCAGCTCGACCGGACCCGCGAGGACGTCCACGTCCGAGCTGCCGACCTGCTCTCGGTACGCCGCATCAGCGCGCCGCCCACGGCAGCAGGGGTCCGGGCCCACGTGGCCGTCTCGCTGCGCTACATCGAGGCGTGGCTGCGGGGCCAGGGAGCGGTCGCCCTGTACGGGCTGATGGAGGACGCGGCCACCGCCGAAATCGCCCGCGTTCAGCTGTGGCAGTGGCTGCGCCACCGAAGGACCGACCGGGACGAGCTGCTCGCCGTGCTCGACGAGGAGTGCACCGCGCTCACCGCGGAGCGACCGTACGCACTCGTACCGGAGGCCAGGGCCGTACTTGAGCGGGTCGCCCTGGGGCGCGACCTGCCGGCCTTCTTCACCCCCGACGCCTACAGCCGTCACCTGGTCCGCCGTGCGGAGGTGCGGTCATGAGCGCCGGTATCCGCCGGGTCGGGGTCGTGGGAGGAGGGCAGATGGGCGCCGGTATCGCCGAGGTCTGCGCCCGTGCCGGACTCGACACCGTCGTCTGTGAAGCCGACGACACCGCAGCCCGGGCGGCCCGGGAACGCATCGCTGTCTCCCTTGAGCGTGCCGTCCAGCGGGGCAAGCTCGACCGGATCTCCGCCGAGGACACACTCGCCCGCCTCCTCTTCACCGGCAGCCTCGACGACCTCGCCGACCGGCAGCTCGTCATCGAGGCCGTCACCGAGAACGCCGAGGTGAAGACGGAGACGTTCGCAGCCCTGGACAAGATCGTCGAAGATCGCGAGGCGATCCTCGCGACGAACACCTCCTCCCTGCCCGTCATGCGCCTGGGCATGACCACCGGGCGGGCCGACCGGGTCGTCGGCCTGCATTTCTTCAACCCGGTGCCCGTGCTGCCGCTGGTGGAGGTCGTCTCCTCGCTGCACACTTCCCGGGAGACCGTGGAGACGGTGGAGTCCTTCGCACGGGAGGCGTTGGGCAAGACGGCGATCCGCTCGCAGGACCGGGCCGGCTTCGTCGTCAACGCCCTCCTCGTCCCCTACCTGCTGTCGGCGATCCGGATGACCGAGTCCGGCTTCGCCACCGCAGCCGACGTCGACGCCGGCATGGAGCTCGGCTGCGCCCACCCCATGGGCCCGCTGAAGCTGGCCGACCTCATCGGCCTCGACACGGTCGCCGCCATCGCGGAGTCGCTCTACGACGAGTTCAAGGAACCCCTCTACGCCCCGCCCCCGCTGCTGATGCGGATGGTGCAGGCAGGGCTGCTGGGGCGCAAGACGGGCCAGGGGTTCCACACCTACGACCGGGACCGCTGAGGGACCCGGTGCTGCCGCCGGGCTGAGGGGCCCGGCAGCGTGTGGTGCAAGGGGGTGCGGCGGAGTGGTGTCCGCCGTACCCCCTTCTCGGCTTGCCGTGGCCACTTCGCACGGCCCTGGCGCACGGTTATGCAGCCGCCTCGTGAGGCGGTGGTGGCAGATGAGGGCTGCGGCGGCAGGGATCACGAACCGCCACTACCCGACGTCAGCCCGAAAACCTCAGTGACGACGAACGCCGGGGCTGCCCGCCAGGTCAAACTCACCTGGCAAACGGTCAAGATCACCTGCCAAAGGTCAACTGCAGCAGGATCATCTTGCGCCAGCACAGACAGCCGGAGTGACTCCTCATCGACGCGGATTTGCGGCTCGGTGGTTTCGTCAGACGGCTTTGACGACGGTTCCGGAGCCTTCGAGTGCGGCGACCGCGTCGGCGGGCGCGGTGGTGTCGGTGACGAGGGTGTGCAGGAGCGTGGCGGGCCCGACGTGGGCGTAGGCGGTGCGGCCGAGTTTGCCGCCGTCCGTGGCGACGACGACGCGGCGGGCTGAGGCGATGCCCGCCTTCTTCACCGCGGCGTCGTCGAGGTCGTAGGCGGTCAGGCCCTCGGTAGCGCTCAGGCCGCAGCATCCGATGACCGCGGTGTCGAAGCGCAGCGCGGTCAGGGAGGCGAGGGTGAGGGGGCCGGTCAGGGCTCCTTCGGCGGCGCGGGGCCGTCCGCCGGGCACCATCAGCGTGGCCTGGCCCGGGGGGTCGCTGAGGACGCGGATGGCCTGGAGGGACAGGGGCATCACGGTGACCGGCCGCTCACGCAGAAGGCGGGCGACCTCCAGGCAGGTGGTGCCGCTGTCCAGCAGGACGCTCTCGCCGTCGGCGATGAGCGAGGAGACCTCGGCGGCGATCCTGCGCTTGGCGTCGACGGCCTCGCGGGCGCGCAGCGCGAACGGCGGCTCCTGGCCCCGCAGCAGCAGGGTCCGCGCGCCGCCGCGGACGCGTTCGAGGACGCCCTGCCTGGCGAGTGCGTCGAGATCACGCCGGATGGTCATCTCCGATGCGCCGGTCAGCGCGGCGAGGTCTTGGACGGTGACTTGCCCCCTCTCCCTGACAGCTTGCGCGATCACGGAGTGACGGTCTGTGTTGCTCATGCCACCGATTGAACACCACCCTGCAATGAACATTCAATATGTTCGGAAGTCTATCTTTCGAACACCATGGATGTTCGTTACGGTGGTGGTTGTGACCCCTTCGCTTCGAGCCGCCCGCGCGGCGACCTTCATCTACTTCGTCCTGGCAGGGACCCTGATCGGCACCTGGGTGGTACATATCCCCGCCGTCGAGACACGGGTCGGCATCAGTCATGCCACCCTCGGAAGCCTGCTGGTGCTGCTCGGGCTCGGGGCCTTCGCGGGGATGCAGGCGGCCGGCCCGCTGACCGACCGCCTCGGGCCGCGCCTTGTGGTCCCCGCCACCGGTGTCCTGGCCAGCGCCACCCTGTTGCTGCCCGGTCTGGCCCGGGATCCATGGATGCTGGCAGGGGCCCTGCTGGTCTTCGGGTTCTGCAACGGCTGCCTGGACGTGAGCATGAACACCCACGCCGTACAGGTGGAGAAGGCTTACGGCCGGCCCGTCATGTCGGCTTTCCACGCCACCTTCTCCGTCGGCGGCGTCATCGCCGCTCTCATCGCGGCGGGAGCCCTCGGCGCCGGCATGAGCCCGGCTGTCACGCTCGGCGCCACGGCCGCGCTCGGCGTCGTGGTGGCACTGGCCCTGGCCCGCGGCCTGCTGCCCGGCGCGCCAGCCACTGTCGTTGCCACCCCTGCCGAGCTGTCTCCGGCCACCAGGCGGCGCGGGACCGCCGGGCGGATCTGGATCTTGGCCGCGCTGGCGTTGACGACGATGTTGTGCGAGGGAGCCGCCAACGACTGGAGCACCCTCCACCTCAAGGACGTCCTCGGTGCTCCCGCAAGCACCGCCGCCTTCGGATACGGCACGTTCGCTGCGGCGATGACCACCGGCCGCTTGCTCGCGGACCGGATCGCCGCGCGGTTCGGGTCGATGGCGGTCCTGCGCTACGGCTCGGCCATGGCCGCCGTCGGGATCACTCTCGCCGCGTTCGCCCCGTCGACATGGATCGCGTTCGTGGGTTGGGCCTTGTTCGGCCTCGGCCTGTCGGGCTGCATCCCCCAGCTGTTCAGCGCGGCCGGCCACGCCGACCCCGCCGCGGCCGCCGCGAACGTCTCCCGGGTCGCCGGGCTCGGCTACATCGGCATGCTCGCCGGACCCGCCGTCATCGGCTGGCTGACCCACCTCACCGCACTGAACCACACCTTCCTGCTCCTGAGCCTGCTCTGCGCGACCACCGCCCTGGCCGCCGGCGCCGTGCGCACCGGCTCCAGCGCCACGTCCGAGCCGGAGCCTGAGCCGGCGTCCCACAGCCGCTGACCACCGACGCGGCGCGACTCTGACACCGCCCCGCAAGGCCCGCCCCCCCTCCGAACCGCCCCGATCAGGA
This sequence comes from Actinobacteria bacterium OV450, assembly GCA_001298555.1. Lineage (GTDB taxonomy): Bacteria > Actinomycetota > Actinomycetes > Streptomycetales > Streptomycetaceae > Streptomyces. Next base: position 14,972 of record LJCW01000329.1, on the reverse strand, counting down.
GGCACCACCGCCATGTCCACCGAACGACGCATCGTGCTGTTCGACCTCTTCGGAGTCATCGCCTGCCACCAACGCCCAGGCGCCCTGGAACAGATGGCCACCCTCTGCGGCGCACCCCGCCGACGCCTTCACCGACGCCTACTGGACCTCCCGCCCGCCCTACGACGCCGCCCAGCAGACCGCAGCCGCGTACTGGACCACCGTCCTACGACAGCTGTCGCGTCCCGTCGACACCGAAACGATCGAAAAACTGCGCCGCGCCGACATCGACAGCTGGTCCCGGGTCGACGACAGCGTCGTCGCCTACGTGCAGAGCCTGCAGGACCGCGCCGAGGTCGCCCTGCTGTCCAACATCCCGTCCGAGCACGCGGACGCCTTCCTCGCCGCGCAGCCCTGGCTGCGAAACCTCGACCACGTCGCCTTCTCCGGGAAGATCAAGGCGGCGAAGCCGGACCCAGGGGCGTTCCATCACTGCGTCGCCGCACTGCGGGCCGAACCGGCCGACTTCCTGTTCATCGATGACCGCGAGGAGAACGTGCACGCAGCACAGGCCATCGGCATGAATGCGCACCTCTTCATCAAACTCCATCAGCTGACAGCGGCCATCGACACCTGGCTGCCACCGCGCGCCGCGTGACCAACGTCGCTCCCTCGTTGATGCGCGACGCTCAGGCCCCGGCCGTTTCGCGGCCGCGACCGGAGGCGTAGTGTCCGGGCATGATCGAACTGAACTACCCTTCGGCGAACCGGAATCGCCCGGCAAAGTCGTCCCTGGGGCTGGCACTCGTCCTTCTGGTCGTCGAGGGGCTTGCGGCGTTCGTCACGCTCGGCCGGGTGGGGTTTTGTTGGCTGGTGGGCGGGAGCATCGCCCTCATCGCCCCGCTTGTCCTCCTGTCGTCCCGGAGCTGGAGCAGGGTCGGGGACGACGGGATAACCATCTGTTGGGGCCTTGGACACGGCCGCACCTACCCCTGGCACGAGATCCAGTGGATTGACGTGCGCGAGACCCAAGGCCAGGGTTCGTCGTCGAATGCGGTCCGTATGTTTCTGTTGGGCGGCCGGCGTCGTTCGTTGCCCGGGCTCTATCGCAGCGGCATGCATCCGGCCCCCGATTTCGACGAGCAGTTCCGACGGGTCGTCGACTGGTGGGAGCTGAGCACGGACCAAAGCGCACGCGTCCGGCCCCCGAAGCGGTTCCGGGACCGGCTGACTCCCGCCGTGGTCGGCCTCGTGGTCGTACCTGCCGTTGTCGTCGTGGCGTTCGTCGCTCTCATGATCTTCGAACCACACTGAACGGTATCTGATCGCTCTTGGTGAGGTCGCGGAGCCGGATGATGTCGGTGCGGTGGCCAGCTTGCCGTTGAGGATGTAGCCGCGATGTCGTCCAGAGTCGCGACGGTCCGGTGCTCTTTCGGCTCCCGATGCAGCATTCGGCGCGCTCGCGCGGCGGTGTGGCTCGGGGTGGGAGGCGGGCGGGTGGCCGCCGGCCGGCCGCGCGGACGAGCGAGGACGAGGCCAAAGCGCCCCGTCCGGCGGTCCGGCCGATATCATCCCGCCGCCTTGACGTTCTTGCCACTGGGCGAGTGCCTGGATGCCCTTGTGGAAGGCTTCCGCGGCCCGCCCGGACGTGGTGCTCGTGCCGGGCCGCCGGCTGCTGTGGGGGCTCGCCTGCGGGGGCAAGCTGGACGGACTCTATTGGAGCACCAGCCCTTGGCGTTTACCCGCCCGCCGCCGAGCTCCGCAGGAGCGGTCATCGATGGGCGGATCGACGGGGGTGTCGCCACCCGGTGTCCAACCGGCGACCTCCAAAATGGATACAGTGTTGCTGTTATGGTGCCGGGAGGAGGTGGACGTTTCAGTGGCAGCAGCTGGCCCTGTGCGAGCGACCCCGGCATCGGCTCGGCGCCCGGGGCGTCCGCCCGTGCCGCTGGAGCGCATCGTCTCCACCGCACTGCAGATCGTGGACGATGAAGGGGCGGACGCCCTGTCCATGCGGACGCTGGCCCAGCGCCTGGGCTCGGGCACGGCGACGCTGTACCGGCATTTCGACAACCGGACAGCGCTGGTCGCCCATGTCGTGGACCGCATGTTCGGCGCTGTGGAATTGGAGGGCGACGAACTCCTCGCGATGGGCTGGCAGCAAGCGCTGCGGACGGTCGCGCACACCATGTTCGAGGCTCTGGCCCGGCACCGGAACGCGGCGCGCCTGATGGCCGAAGAGATACCCCTGGGTCCGAACGCCATGGCGCTGCGGGAGCACTGTCTCGCGGCGCTGCTCAACAGCGGCTTCCCGCCGCGACTGGCCGCGCACGCCTTTGCCACCCTCGCCCGCTACGTCCTCGGATTCGCCATGCAGGTCAACGGTCATGGCGGCGGGCACCTCGACGACGCGCAACTGTCCGCCGTCTTTCAGAGCGTCGATCCGGCCTTGTTCCCGGCAACGGTCACCGTCGCCGGGTCGATGCCCGTTCCGATCGAGGACGAGTTCTCCTTCGGACTCGAACTCCTTCTCAGCGGGCTCGCCCACCTGCGCGACGACGCCTGACCAGCCAGGACGATGCGAATCTGAGGGCATCGGCCTACGGAGTCATCTCGATCGGCATGGAGCGTCGCCACAGTTGCTGGTGCTGAGCGCGTGATCTTGTGCGGTGGCTGGAGAGTCCCTGTGGTGACAGTCGAGACCCTTCCATCGCGATGGCGTCGGCATCGTCCGTCACAGAGGTTGATGGGCGCACTGCCGGAGCTGCCCATCCGTGGAGGCGTGGACTCGATCCGCAGCGCTTCAGGCGAACAAGGCCGCGAGATATGAGGCGACAAGCACGGCGCACACGGCGGCGGGCGCGAGTTCGGCAACCGGGTCGCCCTTGCGCAGTGTACGACCGCAGCTCCGGCGAGCAGGAGGAGAAGCCCGGCCCCCCCGCGAAGCCGCCGAGCGGCGGCATGGCGGGGCCGAGCGTCACGCCGGCGACTCCTGCCAGTTGCAGCACGCCGATGCGGCGGTAGGCGGCGACGGAGAAGCCGGTCTCGGCGGCCAGCTCGCGTGCCTTCGGCAATGCGAGTGTATTGAGCAGCCCGCTCGCCCCGAAGATCAGAGCGATGACGCAGGCGAGGGTGTTGGTGAGGGTCACGAGGTATCTCCAGGGTGGCGGCGGGGTCTCTGCTGCTCGCTGGCCTTGACGTCGGCTCCGCCCCGCAGATCGCGCTCGGGATGGTGCTGCAGGGCGTTGCGCAAAAGCCGTTGCAGCGCGGGGGCCGGCCGGTGAGGACGCGGCCGGAGGAGTCGATGATGACCTCGGCGTCGGGCGCCTCGATGACGTCGTTGACGGCTGGGATGGTCTCGCAGTCGGCGAGGGTGTCGCCGTGCTCGGCGTCCGGCCGCTGCGGCGTCGTCGTGATGACCTGCGCCCGCGCAGCAGTATGCGGCTCATTCGGTGGCCCGCGGACCGGGGTGGGTGTGGCTCGGCTGGGACATGGTGCGGCTCTTTGTCTGCGGCGTCATTGCCCGCACGGCGGCTTGTGTGGTGGTGAGGCAGTCCCGGGTGGCGATGTGGCCGATGTAGCCGTCGGGACGGATCAGCAGCAGCGCGTCGTCGGTCAGGCCGTAGGCACTGCGCAGCGTGTTCTCGGAGTCGGTGAAAGCGTGGCCGCCGCCCGCTGCCGGTGCGACGGTCATCCGCTTCAGGGGGGCGCCCGTCGTGGGCCAGTCGAGGAGTTCGAGGTCCCGGGCGGCGGCGGGGCCGTAGGCGATGGCGGTGAAGTGCGGTCCCTGGAAGAGGTTGAAAAGGCGGGTCTCGGCGCCGTCGGCGCCGAGCAGTCGGGCGTCCGGGGCGCGGTCGCCCACGCGCAGCGTGCTGGTGTCGCTGCCGTCGCCGGGGGCGAGCGGGCCGCCGTAGTAGGTCAGGGAGAGCTGCTGCTCGTCCTTGCCGCGCTTCATGCTGGAGGGGTCGAGCTTGGCGATGCCGCCCCATTTCTCGGTGGACAGTCCCAGGACCCCGGCGGCGATCGGCTGCCGTTCGGCCTCGTAGGTGCCCAGCAGGGCCGGGTCGGCTCCGGCGAGGACCTGGCCGAGCTTCCAGCCGAGGTTGTAGCCGTCCTGCATACCGGTGTTCAAGCCCTGGGCACCGGCCGGGGTGTGGACGTGCGCGGCGTCGCCGACGAGGAAGACCCGTCCGCGGCCGTAGTGCTTCGCAAGACGGATGTTGGGGCGGAACACGGACTTCCAGTGGATCTCGTGCAGCTGGATGTGCCGATTGCGGGTGTGGGAGTGGATCCGGTCGGTGATGGCGCCGATCTCGTGGGGCGGCTTCTCGTCGGGCGTGAGCCGGATCATCCACTGGAACACGTCGCTGTCGGGGAGCGGGCAGGCGGCGATGAGCTTGCCGCCGAGGCCGGGCCACATGTGCCACCGGTTGCGGGCCAGGCCGCTGACGGAGGCATCCACGATCAGCACGCGGTCGGACTCGTCCGTCGTCCCCACGAAAGAGATGTCGAGCTGCTTGCGCACCGCACTGGAGCCGCCGTCGGCCCCCACGGCATAGCGGGCGACGATCTCCTCGACCCCGTTCGCGCCCACCACCTTGGCGAGCACCGTGTCCTCGTCCTGCGTCAGCTCGGTTAGTTCCTTGCCGAACTCGACCTCGCGGCCGAGCTCACTGAGCCGGGCGTGCAGGGCGCGGTCCGTGCGGAACTGCGGGATCAGCCAGGTGTTCGGGTACGGGATGTCCGGGGTCGCCTCTCGGTGGGGGAACATCTTCCACGGCACGCTGATGGGTCCGGCATGGAACCCGAGCTTGGGATAGACGTCGCCGCCGGCCAGCACGTCGTCGAGAGCGCCGAGGTCTTCGAGGACTTCGAGGCTGCGGGGCTGGATGCCCTTGGCGCGCGAGCCGTCGAAAGCGTGGGGGGACCTGTCGACGATCCGGACGTCGAGTCCGCGGCGCACGAGGTCGATCGCCAAGGCGGAGCCCGAGGGGCCGGCACCGATGATCAGTACATCGATGGCCTGCGGGTTATTCATGGGTCGAGCCTTTCGGTGCGTGCGGACACGAACGGGACGAGCTGATCGGCGACGTCGTGATGCCGTTCGAACGGGGCCATATGCCCGCATTGAGTGACTACGTGATGTCTATGAGGCTTCAGCAGGGCGCACGCTGTGTCGAAGTGCGCCGGCGACGTGACGGGGTCCTCGTCGCCCCCCAGCGGCAGCGCCGGAATACCCAGCGCCATCGTCCGCCGGTAGAGGTCGTCACGGCCGGTGACGGGCGGGCGCTGCAGGGTGTCGAAGACCGCGTACAGCGAGCCCTCGAAGCGGAGGGTGTCGAGGACCATCTCGGTCAGCTCCGCGCCGAGCTGGGGGTCGCGGACGTGATGCGCGAGGTGCCCCTGGAGCAGCCGGAGGCCACGACGGCGGGCGACCACCCCGGCCAGCAGATCGCTGCGCAGTAGCCGGTCGGGGGAGGCCGACCGCGGTTTCGCGAGACCGGCGGGGCCGACGATGGTGAGAGGGGACACCGACGAGCGGTACCGGGCGGCGTACGTCATGCTGACCAGCGCCCCCACGGAGGTGCCCACCAGGTGCAGGGGCCGCGCCGTCAGGCCGAGCCGGTCCGTCAGCTCGGCCAGCTGCCGCGTGAACAGCGTCTCGTCGTATCGCGCCCGTATCCGGTCGGAGTAGCCGCGGCCGTAGGCGCTGCAGGTCAGAGTGCGCAGCCCGCGGGCGTGCAGCTCGCTGACGAGGCCGTCCCAGTAGAACAGCGGGATGGTCAGACCGCCCGCCATCGGGACCACGTCCCCGTCCTCGGGCCCCGTCAGCTCGTAGCGGGTGACGCCGTCGGACAGCTCGATGAAACTGCCGCGCAGCGCGTTGCGCGAGTCCGCGGTGGGCTCGCGACCCTCGCCCGGGGCGACGAAGTACTTCATGGCACGGGCCTCCTTGCCTTCGGTTCGCGGGGGTGCCGGCGCAGGAGCCGAGGAACGTCGCGATCGCCTCCGCGACCCACTGCGGTTCCTCCTCCGGCAGCAGATGTCCGCCGTGAGGGTGGACGAGCTCCTGGGCGCCGGGGATGTCGCGGGCGAAGTGCTGGCCGTCGATGCTCGCGCTGCGCAGCACCGGCGTGGGCACCGTGATGCGGGGGATCTGCGCACTGCGGTCCGGCTGGTCGGTGTTGCAGAAGCCGACGAGGGCCGAGCGGTTACCGGGGCGGCTCATGAGCCGATGGGCGTGGTCCACCATGGCGTCGTCCACGATCTGCGCATGCGGCCCGACGGCCTCGCGCAGGTTGCGCTCGATGGCCCCGCGCGGCACCACCCGCCTCAGCAGGGGCCGCACCAACGGGCTGCGGGTCAGGCGCATCCCCGCGGGCACCGTCTTCTCCGGGTAGCCGGTGGCTGACCAGCACCAGGCCGTCAGCCGTTCCGGATGATCCAGCGCGACGTTCCAGGCGATGTTGCCGTCCAGGGAATTGCCGGCCACCGCGTAGCGCGGCACGCCCAGCGCCTCCGGGAAGCCTGCCACCGTCGCGGCGTACACCGGGACGCGGTAGTCACGGTCCGTGCGCGGGCCCGTCAGCCCGAACGCCGGCATGTCGGGACGGACGACATCGAACGAATCCGACAGCAGATCCGTCACGGGGTCGAAGTGCTGCAGGGATGAGGCACTGCCGTGCAGCAGCACGAGTGCCGGGCCGTGCCCCTGCGCGCTTGTAGTGGATCCGCAGGCCGTCCACCTCGACGAACCGGGAGTCGGGCTGGGTAGACCAGATGCTCATAATGGATACACTGTTGCCGATAAGGGGGTCGTGTCAAGTGGAAGCCCTTGTCGTCACCGGTTTCGGGGTGGCCGTTCGGCTCCGAGGGTGGCGGACGGTCCGGCCGTGTGATCATCCGGAGCGACATCGTGGTGGAGGCGGATGGTGAACGTGGTTGCCGGCCGCCGCTCTTGGGAAGGACATGGGGTGAGCCTGACCGGGCACCGATTGATCCGGCATCCGCGGCCGCCGGGCATCGACACGCTGCAGTGCAGGCAGCGCTACGGGCTGGGTGCGGTCCCTGACCCGCAGCACCGCGCGATGATGGCCGGCCTGCTGGATTCCGGTCTCCTCGACGCCCTGGTGGCGTTCGCGCTGGAGCACGAGCCGGCGGTGGACCAGGCGGGGGCTCGTGCCCGGGCCGGACTGCTGGCCGCCGAGTTCGAAGCCTTCGGGCTCGCCGTCCCGGCCGCGACGATCCGCACCATCACCGTGATGCGCACCCTGATGGTGCCCGTCAGCGACGAGGATCTTGCCTTCGCACTCGACCGTGTCTGGGTGTTCGGTACCTTCCTCGACGACCTGTGCAGCCGCGCGCCGGCCGAGGCCGAGGCGGTCCTGCAGGAGGCTCTGCTGCCCGAGCGGCCCCCTTCCCGACCGACCACCCGCTACCTGCGGCACGTGTTCGCGCAACTGGCGCCGTTCTGCGAGCCGACATTCCTGGCGGTCTACCGGGCCTTCCTCCACAACGCCCTCATCGGCGTGCTGATGGAGGCGGAGTTCACGCCCGAGGTGTCCGACGTCGTGGACAGCGACTTCGTGCGCGCCTACAACGGCTTCTCCCAGTTCTGGTTCGTCTCCCTGCAGTTCACCCATCCGTGCCTCGATGCCGGCAGCAACCGGGCCTTCTGGTCGGCGGCGCTGTCCTCCGGCGTGACGTTCCTGAACGACGTCAACGATGTGCTGTCGTGCTACAAGGAGGCACTCGACGGAGCCGACTTCGCCGGCAGCAGGCTGTACCGCACCAGCATGCGCGAAGGCATCCCCTACCAGACCGTCGCCCGCCGCGCCCTCGCCGGCGGCCTGGCCGCCCGCGACCGCCTCCTCGCTCTGGCCACCGACGACCAGCGCCCGCACCTGGAGCGCTATGCGGCCGGCTACGTCTACTTCCACCTCCGCTGTCGCCGCTACCGCTGGAACGACATCTACCCGGGCCTGACGCCGATCGACACCTGACATGCGGGGTGGCGAGCAGGATCAGCAAATCCCACCGGGATCGGGCCCGAAGCAGCCCCCCGACCATCAGGGACGAGGAAACCCCAGCCGACCAGGGCGTGGGCGTCGGGGCCGTGCGCGCGTACGCCGCCACCGGCTGTCAAGGCCGGCCTCCTCGTCTACCTTGGCGGCGACGTTGAGTCCGCCGACGTCCACCTTGCCCAGGTCGCCGCCCTGTCCGGTGCCCGGCATCTGCCCGCCCTCCTGCACCGGCGCGTCCTGCTCGGCCCGGACCATGCCGCCCGCCGGACGTCCTCCGAGGAGGCCTCGTCCTCCAGCACGCCGAGCAGCACCATCAGGGCTCGCGTCTCGTCGTCGCTCACCCACCGCGGCGGGGCTCGGGCAGCCTGCCCAGGGATCACGGCCGCGGCGAGCCCAGGGCTGACCGCCATCGCAGTGCCGGGCGGGTGCCGTGAGGCGGTCACTGGAGCTGCACGACTGACAGTTAGGCCGAGCTACCAGCTCGTGGACGCGCAGGAGCGGGCCAGCCAACATGCCGGACGCAGACGGAAACGGCGCCGGGAGGCAGGCCGTCGGCTCGGCGACGTGTCTACGGCGGGTGGTGGCGGCGGGCCTGGACGTCCCACGCCGAGGGTGGCATGGCCGAGGTCTGCGGACATAGCTGATCAGCGATCGCGGAATCAGTGGGAGTTTCCGTGAAGTGTTGATTTCTGAACGAACGCGTGCCGATCTGACGCATCCTATGCAGCGCCTTTTCGCGTAGATCTCGGGTGCATCACGGTTGCCGAGAGTTAACTTTGAGCCATTGTTGCCAGTTGAAGCATGTCTCTTCTGCGCCGCTCACTGTGCGGCGCTTCCGTTCCAAGCACGAAAGGGGGGAGCGGAATGAAGCGACACGTGGTCTGCTTCCTTGCGGCTGGCGCACTCTTGGTCAGCGGCCTGGCGGGCACTGCCGCTGCCGTGGAATCGACTGGGTCGGCCCCGTTGGTGAGCACGGGAGAGGTCGCCGATGCCCTGGGGGATGTGCCAGGCCTGCTCGCGCAGTCCGACACGGTCAACACCCGTGGCGACGCTGACTCTGCCGCGACGAGCACAACCCAGGGATCCACGGTGGACATCCCCAAGGACGCCTCCGACGGTGTAGCGGTCGCACGCGCGGACGGTGCCGCCTTCACGGTGACGCTCCCGGGCGCCGACGAAGGCACGCAGGGCAAACTCGTCGCGCCGGGGACCGTGGCCTACGGATCTCCCACGGGCAGCGCCAACGCGGTCCAGGCAACCGAGAACGGCGGTGCTCGCATGCTGACCGTCATCTCGGAGCGCGGCGCTCCGCAGGAGTACAGCTACGGGGTGAACGTCGAGGGAGGCGGGCAGGTGACCCTGACCGATGACGGAGGGGCCGCCGTCATCGCGGCGGACGGAACCCCGCTGGCGACCGTTGCTGCGCCTTGGGCCAAGGACGCCAACGGGGTTGCGGTCCCGACCCACTTCGCGGTGCGCGACGGGTCCTTGGTGCAGGTCGTGGAGCACGACCGGCCCGGGGTCGCCTATCCGGTGACCGCCGACCCGTGGTGGTCCTGGCTTGTCACCGCCTTCCAGTGGGCCGGGGGCGGAGCCAAGATCTTGGTGAAGAAGGTCGGCCCCTGGGCGTTGGTGCTGTGCGCGGTGGGCAGCGGCTGGGCCTGGTACCGCTCGGACAGCAAGGGATGGCTGCGGGTCGGTGACGCGGTCGTAGGGTGCATCGCCTGACGGGCCGGCGTCTCAGCCAGGCTTGACCGTTCGTGCCGGCCTGGTGACCGTACTCGCCGCTCGTTGGCAGGCAGGCGCCGCCGCATCCTTCCCTGCGGGGACGGGGCGGCGGCTTCCTGTCGCCCGCTCATGATCACAGAGTGTCGTCGGTCCGAACCTGAGGCAGAAGGGCTTCCGCGCGGCCCGCGCAGGAGCGGGGCCATGCGGCGATCGTGACCGGCGCGTCGATGCCCCGGTCGGTGCCCACTTGGGTGGTGCCGTCGGGCAGACGGTAGGGCAGGCCCGCGACGGCGCCCTGGCTCGGCGCGACCGGGTCGGCGAGCAGTCGGGAGCGGTCCAGCAGCAGGTTGAAGGTGTGCGGTATGTGCTCGGGGATGAAGTCCGCGTCCTGGGTGCGACCGGCAGCGCAGGCGGCCAGCACGGTCGGCTCACGCGTTCGATCACGTATTGCAGCAATCCACCGGCGGTGGTCCTGTCGTGGCCGCGACGGCCCCGCACGCGTCGTGGCCCACCAGCGGCCACTGGACTTTCCCGGCCGTCGGCCTCGAGGGCGACGAAGACGGTTTCCTGGTCGTGCTCGACCTGGTTCCAGATCTCCTCCAGCCTGACCTGATCGGGACGAGCGGGGCGCCGGGCGGCCGTGTGACGGATCTGAATCCTGCCGGACACGGGAGCCTGAAGGATGGCGAGCCGTTCCGCGCCGCGGGCTAAGTAGGGCGTTTCCTTCGGATCACCTCGCTGACCAGATGAAGATGGCGGCGAGGTGGAGTCCGGGGAGGTGGATGGTGGGGGTCTTTTCGTATCGGGTGGCCAGGCCGTCCACTGCTTGAGTTTGTTGATACACCGCTCGACGTTCCGCTGCTTGTACGCGTCGCGGTCGAAGGCCGCGGGCGGCCTCTGTGGTTGCCCAGCCGCCGACGGTTCGCAGCCTTGTCCGCGGGCTGCGGGATCCCGCCCGGATCCCCCCCCGCCGCCGCAGATGACGTCGGACCGCCCGGGCAGATCGGTCCGGCCGCTGCACCGGGGGGCGGTCAGTGCTGGCGGTGTCGGTTGTGGCGTGGGGGCTCGGCGGTCACCAGGAGGACGAGGGCGAGGCCGAGAGGGAGCAGGAGAAGCAGCATCACGGTCATGGCCGCACTCGTGCCCCGGCGGGGGCCTTTGACACCAGGCCGACCGGCAAAGAGCAAAGTCCGAGGCGGGCCGGGGGAGCGGGGGAAGGCGCCGTCAGGTTCCCGGGCCCCTGACGGCGCGTGGCAGGGCAGGTGAACTTTCCGGCTGGAGAATCGTTCCTTCTGGCGTCGCACGGTATGCATACCGCCCTCCCGCGGTACCGCGACGCCGGCCCGGGAAGCCGTCCCCCGACTTCCCGGGCCCAGCGCGGGCCGGTGTCGGTTTGGGGGCGACGGTGCGCCGGCTGGTCACGGCCGGCCCTGGCCCGATGGGTGCCCGGAAACGGTCAACGCTCTTTGAAGGCCTGCGGAACGGGCAGGACGTGGCCACGGCCGCGCTGGCCGCGGGCCTCGACGCGCGGACGGTGTTCACCGCGGCCCGTACCGACACCGCCCTCGCGCTCCTCCTGGCGGGCACCGACCCCGACGAACTCGGCGCCGCGGGCGTCATCGAGCGTGCCGAGTATCTGCGGCTTCGCGCTCTGGCCTGCACCCCGAGCCTCGCCGCGCAGATCCTGTTCGACGGAGCCAGGAAGGCCAGCCACTGGCGCCAGGACGATCCCGCGTTCGCGCGGGCTTGCGTGGCGGTCACGGAACTCGGGGCCGGGCGGCCGGCGCCCGCGAGGGCGCCCCGCTTCACCCCCGAGCGCCGGCGCAGCTTCCTCGAACACTTGGCGTCCGGCCGGTCGGTCACCGCGGCCGCGGCCCACGTGGGGATCACCAGCGCAGTGATCTACCAGCGCCGCAAACGCGACCCAGCCTTCGCCGTCGCCATGGCCGCCGCCCCCCACGCCCACCCCCGCACCCGATGAGGGTCGTTGAATTTCCCCACCCTGTACTCGGTCGCTGGCCAGACCTGCGCACTTGAGTTTTCCACCTTCGGCGGGGGTGGCCTGGCGGGCCGGCGGTTCTCAAGGCAGTTGGCTGAACCAGCGCACGATGGCCGCCGTGCCGGCGACGTTGGACCCGAGGTGCCTGGAGCCGGCGAAGTCCGGGGTACCGAGGTCGACGACTGCCGCGTTCACTCCGTGCGACCGCAACGTGGCCTCGCAATGGTCGGTGTTGGCGTTGGCCGCCTGCTCGTCCGCGTCGGCCACGTACAGGCGGACCGGGACGCGGGGTGCCCAATCGCACGTGCTGTCGGCTACCCGGAGTGCTTTGGCCAGGCGGCCGGTCGGGTGACGCATCATCTCGAAGCCGTGTGGGGTGAGCAGTGCGTCGATAGTGCCGGGCGTGCCCGCGAAGAGCTGCGGGCCGGTGTGCGAACCTCGAAGAGTGCCTCGATCGTGCTGTCGTACGGCACCTGGAAAACCTCGTCCGGGGAGTCGTACAGATGGTGCAGCCGGTTCCAAGCGACCAGAAGGTACGCCGAGTACAGCACACTTGACTTCGGTTCGAGAGAGCCATCGAGCAGTGCCGGCAGCTCGGCGTGCCGGAAGTCGTAGGCGCCGCTGACCGGCGCGACGGCTTGGAGCCGGAACCACCGGTCGTCACCGGCCTGGAGTGTCCGAGCGAGTCCCGTCGCCGCCGAGGCTCCCTGGGAGAACCCGGTGACCAGTACATCGTGGCCCAGCGCACGGCCCGTGCTCGAAACGAAGGCACGGGCTGCCCGGAGCATGTCCAGGGAGGCGGTCGTCTCCGACGGCACATCCATCCAGGGGTGGAGTCCCGGGCCGGTGCCCAGACCGATGTAGTCCGGGGCGACAGCGGCGAACCCGGCGGACGCGTACGTCAGGGCGGGCGAGGACACGAACCCCGCCTTGACCATGGAGGAGGGGGCGTCGGACCGGTAACTGACCGTGCCGTGAGTGAATGACACCGTCCGCAACTCGTCTTCGCCGCCGCGGGGCAGCGCCAACAGCCCGCTGGCAGTGACTGGCCGACCGCTGGGGTCCACGGTTCGGTAGACCAGTCGGTAGACGTCCACTCCGAACCGGACTGTGCTCGCGTCGTACTTGGCGGCGGCCAGTGCCGCGGCGACATCCTCACCACTAGAGCTTTCGCCTGGAGCACACGGTTCCTCCGCCAGAGATCGTCCGGGGGCGCAGACCAGGGCGGGCACCTACTCCCGCTTGGCCGGATCGGGCAGCACCAACAAGCCAAGTCCCTTGCACGCGGTCCTGTTTGGGCTGCGGGCACCTCAACCGGCCGAGGCTGGCCTTCTCAGCCCGCTCCATCGTCGAACCGCCCCCCCGATCGAGCCCCGGCACATCCAGCACGGGTACGGCGACGCGTTCGCCGCCCGGACCGGACGAAGGGGCAGTGCCCCAGGATCGGTGTCATCGGAGGCGGCCCGTCCAGCGATAGTCCGTGTCCGCGGTGTTCCCGCGCTGAGGAAGGTGCCGTGACCTGATCCGCCGTCAACCCTCGGAGCCCGCCGACCTTCGGTCGGCGGGCTCCGACGCGCTCTCACCGCTCCCCACCCTCCTCAGACCGTTGAACTCGGAGTCCTCCCCGACCGCCCCCTTGCCGGGACCCGGCACTGCGCTCAGCCGCCCATCGCCTCGCAGTACCGCTTCAGCCCGGCCGCCTCCATGTCGACGTACCGGCGAGTCAGCTTGCCGTACGCCAGCGCGAGCAGCGGCGCCATGAAACCCTTCTGCTGCAGGCCGAGCACGACACGGGACCGGCCCGCGCCGAGCGGCTCGATCCGGTGCGTACTGATTGTGGTGAACACCGGGTTCAGGGAGCGCCACTCGAAGCTGCGCCCGGCCTCCATCTCGGTGACCTGCCACACCTCGGTCGCCAGCTTGAGCTGCCGGACCTCCGCCTCGCACCCGACCGCCACCGGGCCGCCGGACAACAGCCGTACGCTCGTCTTCGACACCGTCCAGCGAGGCCAGCCCTCGATGTCGGCCAGCACCTCCCACACCCGCTCCGGCGCTGCCGCGACATCCACCGTCACCTTGTACCGCACTCGCGTTCCTTTGTTCGAAGCCGATCCCCCACGGTACGGCCAGTCGCGTGGTGACGTTCACTCAGCACGCTCTTCCTGTTCGAAGGTCCGGAGCAGGTCGGCCGCGACGCTCACCGCGATCGTGGCGGGTTCCTTGCCAGTGATCTCCGTGATTGCGATCGGGGTCTTGATCCGAGCGAAGGCGGCGGCGTCGTGGCCGCCCTCGCTGGACAGGCGTTGCCGGAACCGCGCCACTTGGCAGCCGAGCCGATCAGTCCGATCGTGCCCAGACCTGCGGTGCGCAGGGGGCGGCGTCGCACAGTGCGGCGTCCTCGGCGTGGTCGTGGGTCATGATCAGGACCCGAAGCGGCCTTCGACTCCTCCGCGCCAGCGGAGCTGGAGGCTGCTGGACGTCCACGGCAGTCGCGCGCCCGGCGCGAACGTCACCCCCTGCGGCGCACCTGGTGGAGGGGTCGGTCCTGACCCGCTCCCGGTGAGCCGTGGGCGGTACGCCGTGCGGGGCCGTCTTCTGAAACAGCTCCGCCGCCCTCGGCCTACGGTGCCGGGGTGTGCGTCACCACCGTGTCGCCGCACCTGTCCGCGATGGCGTGCAGCGTGTCGTTCTCCGCTTCGTCGACTGTCAGTTGCCGGCGGAGTTTGGTGGCGGTCCATTCGGCGCTATAGCGGCACAGGGCGTCGGGTGCCGGGGGGAAGCCAGGTGGAGGGGTCCCGGTCGGCCTTGGAGCGGTTGGAGCGGGCGGTGACGGCGATGAGGCTGCCGGCTTGGCCTTGGTCGGTGGCGTAGGCCTCGCGGCGGGCCGGGGTCCAGGCGCAGGCTCCGCTGTCCCAGGCTTCGGCAAGGGGGACCATGTGGTCGGTGTCGAAGCCGGAGGCGCCGGTGACGGTGGTGTCGTCGTAGCAGGACCACCACGTGCCGCCCGTGAGGGCGCATCGGGCTCCGAGGGTGGTCGCTTTGATGGCCTCGGCGAGGAGGACTTCGTTGCGGGTGTTGCAGCCGTCGGTGGGGATGTCGCCGGCGTTCCAGTGCTTGAAGCTGGTGCGCTGGTAGCCGGTGCGGTCCTCGGCCGCGAGGAGGAGGGCGTCGACCGCCAGGCCGCGGGGCAGGGTCTGGGGCACCTGGCGGGCCGGGGTTTCGGCGGCGTGGGCGAGGGCGGG
>LJCW01000328.1 GCA_001298555.1 Actinobacteria bacterium OV450 | reverse complement strand
CTAGTGACCTGAGTCAGAGATTCGGTGGCAGTAGGCAGCGACTTTGTCGAGGATCTCGTCGGCGGTCTTGGTCCAGACGAAGGGGCGGGGTTGGTCGTTCCAGTCGGCGAGCCATGCTCGGATGTCGCGTTCGAGGGCCTGGACGGAGCGGTGGACTCCGCGCTTGAGCTTCTTCTGTGTGAGCTCGGCGAACCACCGCTCGACCAGGTTGAGCCAGGACGCACTGGTGGGTGTGAAGTGCAGGTGAAAGCGCGGGTGGGCCAGCAGCCACTTCTTGATGTCCGGTGTCTTGTGGGTGGCGTAGTTGTCGAGGATCAGATGCACCTGCAGGCCGGCAGGGACCTCCTTGTCGAGCTTGGTGAGGAACTTCTTGAACTCGATGGCCCGGTGACGGCGGTGAAGGGAGCCGATGACCTTGCCGGTCGCCACTTCCAGGGCGGCGAAGAGGGTGGTGGTGCCGGCGCGGACGTAGTCGTGGCTGCGGCGTTCGGGGACGCCGGGCATCATCGGCAGGACCGGCTGGGACCGGTCCAGAGCCTGGATTTGCGACTTCTCGTCCACACAGAGGACCAGAGCCTTCTCCGGCGGGTCGAGGTAGAGGCCGACGACATCGCGGACCTTGTCGATGAACAAGGGGTCCGTGGACAGCTTGAAGGTCTGCGAGCGGTGCGGGGCCAGGGCGAACGCCCGCCAGATCCTCGAGACCGTCGACTGCGACATGCCCGTGGCAGCAGCCATCGACCGTGTCGACCAGTGCGTCGCGTTCTTCGGCCTCTCCTCGAGTGTCCTGACGATCACCCGCTCCACATCCGCGTCGGTGATCTTCCGCGGAACACCCGGCCTGGGCTCGTCACACAGGCCGTCCAGCCCGTTCTCCAGGAAGCGCCGCCGCCAGGTGCGGACCGTGTCCGGAGCGATCCGCAGCCGCCGGGACACCTCCATGATGGAGTGACCGTCCGCGCACTCCAGCACGATCCGCGACCGCTGGGCCAGCGCCTGCGCGGTCGTGCGACGACGCACCCACCCCTCCAGCACAGCCCGCTGGGCATCAGTCAGTGACAACGGCGGAATCTTCGGTCCGGGACGACTCATACCGAACTAACGTCAAACCTCCGACTCAGGTCACTAGGCCAGCCCCAGGGCGAACACGGCGAACCCGGCCGCCAGCACCCCCGCGAGGGTGCGCCGGACCGCCGTCGCCCTGGTCCACGGCTCCTCGAACCGGCGCGCGTACCGGGCGATGCCCACCAGCAGCACCGCGAACACCGGCAACCACGCCAGCCGCGCCGCGATCCAGGCGGGGCTGTCCGGCGCCGTCGTCAGACCCGCCAGCGCGCCCGCGAACGAACCGGGCACGGCCGCCGCCAGCATGGCCGTCTGGTGCCAGCACAGGATCGTCATCGCGCACAGGTTGATCACGACGACCGGGGCCCAC
Organism: Actinobacteria bacterium OV450; assembly: GCA_001298555.1. Classification (GTDB taxonomy): domain Bacteria; phylum Actinomycetota; class Actinomycetes; order Streptomycetales; family Streptomycetaceae; genus Streptomyces. Next base: position 49,374 of record LJCW01000328.1, on the reverse strand, counting down.
AGCGCCGGCCGGGCCAGCAGCCTCGCCAGCCGGTCGCGCAGCAGCATCGCCGCCCCCGACTGCGCCGCGGCCAGGGCGAGCACCAGCAGCGACGGCGGGTGCGAGTTGGTGCGCGCCTCGCCCGGCACCCCCACCATCGACGCCGGGTAGTGGAACACCGTCAGCAGCGCCGCGAACAGCACCGTCCCGCCCACCAGGAGCAGCAAGGCGCCGCGGCGCCCGATCCGCCGCTCGCCCCAGTCCACGCCCAGCTGGTACGCGAACAGCCAGCCCGGCAGGACGTTCACCACCGCCAGCCAGGACGGCACCGAGCCGGCGAACGGCCCGTACCGCAGGAAGTCCACGACCGCGACGGAGGCGAGCAGCGGGGCCGCCGCCCAGCCGCCGAGGCGGTGCGCCGCCCACACGCAGTACGGGGTCAGGGCGGTCACCACCACGTACACCCCGACGAACCACAGCGGTTGGACCACCAGCGTGGCCCCCGTCCGCAGCGTGGCCTCCGGCACCCCCGCCGCGTACAGCACCGGCGCGGCCAGCGCCCACACGGCCGTGGCGCCGAGCACCGGCCGCCCCAGCCGGGCGACCCTGCCCCTCAGCCAGCTCCCGGCGGAGCCCGTGCGGCGGTGGTAGGAGAGCACGGAGGCGTACCCGCCGACCAGGAAGAAGACGCCGAGCATCTGGAGCACCCAGCTCGCCGGGGCGAGTGCGCCGAACGCGGACAGCGGGCTCGCGTTGTGCAGGCCGCCGTCCGCGTCGAGGGTGAACCCGCCGAGCAGCCAGTGCCCGGTGGGCACGGCCAGCAGGGCCAGGGCGCGCAGCCCGTCGACGGCCCGGTCGCGGTGGGCGGGGGTCCGCCGCTCGATCCGGTCGGCCGTCCGCCGGAGCAGGGTCGGGGAACTCATCGGGCCTCGCCCTTCGCGATCGCCGCGAAGGCCGCCAGGGACCGGGTGCCGGGTACGAGGTAGCCGGTGTGGCCGTGCACGTCACCGGCGGGCACTGCGCGGGCGCCGAAGGCGGGGGAGGCCGGATCGGCGCCGTGGCCGAGCCCGGCGAGCCGCACGTTCGGTACGTCGGCGATCCAGTCGGAGGGCCCCCGGGCGGCCCAGACGCGGGCCCGGGTGTGCAGGCCGGCGACGGTGTCGGCGTGCATGCCGGGGGATCCGAACACGACGATGTCGGTCGCGTCCGTACGCCGGGCCGCCAGCCCACCGACCACCGAGCCGTAGCTGTGGCAGAACAGCACCGGGTCGGGTGCGCCGACCGCGTCTAGCCCCTCGGTGAACCGGACCAGCCGGTCCGCGCCCGCCTCGGCGAGCCGCCCCGAGGCCGCGTCCAGGCCGACCCCGACGGGGGTGGTGTAGCCGGTCCACGCGATCACCGCGGTGTCCTCGCCGGCCGCGGCGCGCAGCGACCGGGCCATTCCGGCCGGGCCGGTGGCCGGCGCGCGCTTCGCGTCGTACGTGGTGGCGTCGCTGTCCGAACCCGGTACGACCACCGATACGTGGGCGGCCCGCCCCAGATCCCCGAACACCTCGACGACCTGGCCCCGCCCGCGCGGATCGAAGGCGAGGATCCGGCGCCCCGGCGAGGCGAGCGAGGCGTAACGCGCCTCGCCGGTCGCCAGGACGGCCAGCCGGTTGGCCTCGTACCGGAGGGTGACGGGGGCGCCGTCGAGGTTGCCCACCGTCAGCGGATGGCGCCGTACGAGCTCCCGGCGTTCCGCGTCGTCCAGACCGGCGAAGAACCGGGCCACCTCGTGCGGCGGGGTGCCCGCCGGGTCGGGCAGCGGCCGTCCGGCCGCGGTGTCGGCCCGCCAGGCGGCGGCTCCCGGCGGCGGCCCGGTGACCGCCTGAACGCCGTCGCCGGCAGCCCATCCCGCGGTCCCCCCGACCACGGCCAGGGCCAGGGCGGCCGCGGCCAGGGTCCTTCCGAAGCGGCGCATGCGCCTTCTCCTCTCCTCGGGACGGGGGTGGGGGTGCCACCCCCGTCGCAGACAGGGGGAGAAGGTAGGAAGGAGGTGCCGCACCGGACGTCGGACCGTGGAGCCAAGTCGGATGTCATACCCCGGTAGGGGGCGGAGGAGAGCCGGCGCGTCCGGGGCGGAGGTGAGCCGGCGCGTCAGACGCAGTCGCCGGGGCGGACCAGGCCGGCCTCGTAGGCGAAGATCACCGCCTGGGCCCGGTCGCGCAGGTCCAGCTTGGCCAGCACCCGGCCGATGTGCGTCTTCACCGTCTGCTCCGCCAGCACCAGGTGGCCGGCGATCTCCTGGTTCGACAGGCCGCGCGCGATCAGTTCCAGCACCTCGGTCTCCCGCGGGGTCAGCCCGTTCAGCCGCAGCGCCGGGTCCCTGCGCGGGGCCGGCCGCTGCTGGACGAAGTCCGCGATCAGCCGCCGGGTCACCGAGGGCGCGAGCAGGGCCTCGCCCGACGCGACCACCCGGACCGCCGCGATCAGGTCGGCGGGCGGCGCGTCCTTCAGCAGGAACCCGGAGGCGCCCGCGCGCAGCGCTTCGTACACGTAGTCGTCGATGTCGAAGGTGGTCAGCATCAACACCTTCGGCCGGTGGACGACCCCCGGCGGCGGGCTCAGCAGTTCCCGGGCCGCAGCCAGGCCGTCCATCTCCGGCATGCGCACGTCCATCAGCACCACGTCGGGATGCACCGTGCGCGAGACCTGCACCCCCTGCCGCCCGTCGGGGGCCTCGCCCACCACGTCGATGTCGGCCTGCGCCGACAGCAGGGCGGCGAACCCCGCGCGCACCATGGCCTGGTCGTCGACGATGATCACACGGATGGTCAACTGGCTTCCTCGCTGGCGTCGTTCAGGGGCAGGCGGGCCGCGACCCGGAAGCCGCCGTCGGGCAGCGGACCGGTGTCCAGCGTTCCGCCGGTCAACCGTACGCGCTCCTGCATGCCGACCAGCCCGTGCCCGGTGCCCGAACTCTCCAGGGCGCGTGCGGTGTCCCGCGCCGACGGGCCGTTGACCACCAGCACGAGCACCTCCGAGGTGTCGTGCGTCACCGACACCCGGGTCTCGGCGCCCGGCGCGTGCCGCACCACGTTGGCCAGCGCCTCCTGCACGATCCGGTACGCCGCCAGGTCCACGGCCGGCGGCGCCGCCCGCTCCGCCCCGGCGGCGAGCGACAACTCCACCGGCTGCCCGGCCCGTACGGTCGCCTCCACCAGCTGCTGGATCCGGCCGATGCCCGGCTGCGGGGCCAGCTCGCCGGCGCCGCCGGCCTCGCCGTTCGTCCCGTCGCCGCGCAGCACCGTCAGCAGCCGCCGCATCTCGCTCAGCGACTCGCGCGCACTGGCCGCGATCGCCGTGAACTCCTCCTGCACCGGCCCGGGCATGCCGGGCAGCCGGTACGGCGCGGAATCGGCCTGCACGGTGATCACCGACATGTGGTGGGCGACCACGTCGTGCAACTCCCGGGCGATCCGCGCCCGCTCCTCCAGCAGCGTCCGCCGGGCCCGCTCGGCCTCGTTGATGCTCTCCTGCTCCGCGACCCGCTGCTGCGCGTCGCCGACCCCGCGCAGCGCGCCCGTCACGGCGAGGAAGCTGCCGCTCAGTACGAAGAGCAGCGCGGCCGTGGTGGTCACCCCGCCGGGCTCGAAGAAGCCCAGCACCACGCCGACGGCGCCCGTCACCAGCCACACCCCGACCAGGGTCCGGATGGACGCACGCAGTCCCAGGCAGACCATCAGGACCAGGTACCCGACGATGCTCATCGGGGTCCACGGCCAGGCGTGCCCGGCCACCTCGTCGGCGTGGGTCAGCACCACCGCGCCGACCGTGTCCGCGACCAGGACCAGGGCCCAAGCGGGCACCGGCCGCGTCACCGCCAGCAGCAGCGGCACCGTCTGGGCCACGCCCAGCGCGCCCGCCCAGCCGCCGCCGGCCTTGTAGTCGTTGGTCAGCACGGCGATGGTCGCCGGCAGCAGCGACACCACGAAGACGCCGACGACGACGTAGGGCAGCATCCGCTGCCAGGCCTTGGGCGCCTGTGCGAACAGCGGCTCCGCCGCCCGGGCGGGAGTGCGCAGCACCGCCGTGAACCGCACCGGCGCCCGCGCCCCCTGCGCGGCGGCCGGCGTGCCGGCACGGGCTTCGTCCTGATTGCTCATGATCGGACCAGCCTATGCGCCCGCAGGTCCCCGGAGCGGGCGGGAGTAGGCTGCACGCCGTCGATCAAGGGGGATCACGTCCACATGGGCACGGCCGCAGCGCTCGAAAAACTCGTCCCGGTACTGCTGGCCTTCGGCGGCGGCGTGCTGCTCGCCCGCCGCAAGACCGTCCCGGCCGAGGCCTCCAAGGTGTTCGCCGACTACGCCTTCCTCTTCGCCGTCCCCTGCTACCTCTTCGGCAACATCTACAAGAGCGACCTCGGGGCACTCTTCAACTGGCGGGCGATCGGCGCCTACGCCGCGGCCGCCGCCCTCGCGGTGCTCGCCATCGCCTTCGCGTCGGCCGCCCACGGGCTTCGGGAGCCGCGCGACGTGGCGCTGCGCGTGATGGCCGGGGTCCAGGTGAACACGGCCTACTTCGCCGTCCCCGTGTTCATCACCCTCTTCGGCACGGCCGCACCGATCTTCCCCGTCCTGCTCTTCCAGGTCTGCGTGCTCTCCCTCGTCGTCATCTCCATCATGGAACTGGGCCGTGCCGCAGCGGGCACGGGAGGCCCCGGACAGCGGCTCTCGCGGGCCGTCGCAGCCTCGCTCGCCACGCCCGTGGTGCTGTCCTGCAACGCCGGAATCCTGCTCAACCTCCTCTCGGTGCACCTGCCGGACGTGGTCCTGGACGGGGCCGCCTTCGTCGGCGACAGCGCCTCACCCATCGCCCTGTTCGCCCTCGGCCTGCACCTGGGCGGTACGGGGCTGGACGTCCGCGGCACCTCCCGCGAGGAGCTGGCCCTCATCGCCTTCAAGTGCCTGGCCTTCCCCCTGCTGGCCTGGGCGGTGTGCGGGGTGCTGTTCGGCGTACGGGGGCAGTGGCTGACGTACCTCGTCCTGATCGCCGCGATGCCCACCCCGCAGAACCTGTTCGTCTTCGCCCAGCGCTACGAAGTCGGCGTGGACCTCTCGGCCTCCCTGGTGATCAAGAGTTCGGTCGTGTCGCTGCTGTTGCTCCCCGTCTGGCTGCAGACTGTGGCCTCATGAGCACACCGATACGAACTGCCGCCAGCGCCACCGGCGTTGCCGCCACCGGATGGGGGCTGCTGGCCGCCTGGGCCCTGCACGACCTGGAGGAGGTGGCGACCGTGGGACGCTGGGCCCGCACCCGGGTCCCCGTACTGCGCGAACGCCACCCCCGCGTCCCCGACCGCGTCTGGGACCTGCTGGGCAGCACGGACGGACGGCAGTTCGCCCGCGCCGCCGGGGTGATGGCCGTCATCGTCGCCGCGGCGGCCGCCGACGGCCATCGCACCGGCGGCCGGTCCGCCTTCTACCAGGCCAGCCTCAACGGCTTCGGCCTGCACGGCCTCGTCCACCTCGGGCAGGCGGCCGCCACCCGCGGTTACACCCCGGGTGTGGTCACCTCACCGCTCCTCGTCGTCCCCTTCACCCTCTGGGCCCGCGGTCGGCTGCGCCGCGCCGGCGTGCTGCGGCCGATGGGGGTGCGGGACGCCGTGCAGGGGCTGGCCCTCGCCGCCGTGGCCGCCGCGGGCTCGCAGGCGGTGGCCCGGCGGCTCGGGTGAGCCCTGCCCGGCGAACCGGCGGCCCGGTGGTCGTTCCCCGCAGCGGTCTCGGTCGTTGACCCGGCATGGAGCTGCTGCCGACCATCGCGGCGCCGGGTGTCGGTGAACGGGCCGACGCCGTGGCCGATGCCGCCTGCCACCTCTACGACGCCGTCGCGCCCTGGAGCGCCGCCGGGCCCGGCGGGTGGAGCCGCACGGCCGCCGAGGACGCCGCCGAGACCATCGAGACCACCGCGCTCGCGCTGGCGTACGCCCACCCGCGCGCGGAGGTCATCCTGGCGCCGGTGCACGCAGCCCTCGCCGACCTGCGCCGCCAGCTCGGTCTCCCGCCCGCCGATCAGCTGGGCGGCGAGGGGCCGCCGGCGGCCCCTCGCACGGTGGGGAACCCGCGGCGCACCCGGTGGGTGCGGGTCCTCACCCCGCCTTTGCCCCGGCAACCGCCTGCTCGTACAACTTCTTGACGTCCGCGCCGAAGTACGAGCTGTACGAGGTGTCGGCGGTGTCCCCGCCCGTCTTCCAGCCGCCGATCACGCCCACCACCTCCCCGGTCTCGGTCACCTTGTCGTAGTTCCTCAGGAAGGGGCCGCCGCTGGTCCCGCCGGGGTACCCGGTGCAGTCGATCCGCAGGAACGATCCCGGGATCCCCGGGTCCTTGCTGGTGAACTTCGTCGTGCGGTTCACGCACAGCCGCGGACGCGCCGCCGACGCCGGATGGCCGATCAGCGACACCTTCGCGTGCTCGTAACCGGCGCCCGTGACCAGGCGGTTCCCGCCCACCACGTCCTCGACCGGGAACCCGTCGGCGTCCGGCCCGACCTGCGCGAACGCCACGTCGAGGGTGGCCCCCTTGTCGGCGCCCAGGCTCTTGTACCGCGAGTCGATCCACACCTTCGACCGCCCGTCGACGGAGCGCAGCACCGGGAACATCCCGTACGGCTGAGGGTTGTCCGCCGTGTACAGCGGCACGAAGGCCACCTGGCGGGCGTCGGTGCCCAGCAGGCAGTGCGCCGCGCTGAGCACCAGGTTGCGGCCGGGGGAGGCGACCACGCTCGCGGTGCAGAAGTACGCGCCCCCGCCCTTCATCACGAACATCCGGCCGACCACCGGGATCCCGTCGAAGTCCTGCCCGGTGCCGGGGTCGGTGGCCGGAGCGGACGCCGGGGTCATGGGGGCGGCGGAAGCCATCCGGTCGGCCGTCCAGAAGTTCTCCGCCTCGCGGGCGGACCACGCGGCGGGCGACTTGGCGGACCTCGCGGTGGACCCCGTCGCGGACCACCGGGCGGCCGGTGGCCGGGCGCTGCCGGCCTCGGCCACCGGCAGCGGCCCCGCGGGCAGCAGCAGGGCGGCCGTCGCCGCCGCCACGGTCAACGTACGTCGCATGTCGAGCTCCTCTGGTGCTGTGGCCGGAAGGGTGAGCCGGGTCGCGGTGTTCGGTGTGGTGCACCGCAAGGCGGAGGACCACGGCTCGCACCGGACGCACTCGCGGCACTCGCGTGGTCCTGCAACGCGGCGGGGGCCGTGCCGGGCGCCCTGACCCGGTGAACCCTTCCGGTCGCGGCACTAGACGGCCTGCGGGAAGCGGAACAGCCGCTCCGGGTCGTAGGCGCGCCGGACGGCTTCGAGGCGGGCGAGGTTGGGCCCGTAGTACGCCTCGCGCCAGGCGGGCAGTTTCGGATCGACATAGTTCTGGTAGGCGCGGCCGTTCGCCCACGGGCGCAGGTCCTGCCACAGCCCGTCGAGCCAGCCCTGGTGCCGTGCCACCTCCGCGGGCGTCGCGGACACCGGCCAGTAGGCCAGGTACTGGGTGAGGAACGCGCTGTCGCGGTGCACGAACGCCGTGTCGGACGGCGCCGGCCGGTTCACGGCCCCGCCCAGCTCCCCGGAGAACTGCACCACCCCGAGGCCGCCGCCCGGCACGCTCCGCCCGTAGCGCCGCACGGCGGCCAGCACGGCCGCGATGCCGGCGTCCGGCAGCCCGGCGCCGCCCCAGAAGTCCGAGCGCCCGCCGTACGAGTCCCGGCCGACCAGCCCCTCGGGGTTCCGGCCCGGCAGGGTCCCCGGCAGGTGGCACTGCGCGGCGCTGCGCTCCGCGCAGCCCGACATGGCGCGCAGGGTCTCCTCGTAGCCGCGCACGACGACCCAGCTGTCCCGCAGCGGTCTGCCGACCAGATCGGACAGCCGGGTCAGCTGCCGGTCCAACTCGGCGCGGCCGTCGAGGCACAGCACGCGCACGGCGGGGGCGGCCGCCGGACCGGCTTCCACGAGGAACTCGACCTGGCTCCAGAACGGTTCGGGCAGGGCCGTCAGCCAGCGCTGCCAGCCGCGCAGCAGGGCCGCGGAGTCGGCCTCGGACCAGTGGAGTTCGGCGTAGGCGCAGTCGCCGGCCGGGTGGGTGCGGAAGCGGAACTCGGTCACCACGCCGAAGTTGCCGCCCCCGCCGCCGCGCAGGGCCCAGAACAGCTCCGCGTTCCGGGTGGCGTCGGCCTCGCGCACGATCCCGTCCGGGGTGACCACGGTGACGCCGGTCAGCGCGTCGGAGGTGGTCCCGTACGCCCGCGAGGCCAGACCCAGCCCGCCGCCCAGGGTGAGCCCCGCGATCCCGACGGTGGGACACAGCCCGGTCGGCAGGCCCAGGCCCCGCCCGGCGAGGGCCCGGTTGACGTCGCCGAGCCGGGCCCCGGCGCCGATCCGCACGCCGGTCCCCTCGACGGCCCGCCCGGCCATCACGCCCACGTCGACGACGAGCCCGCCGGCGCAGGTGGACCAGCCGGCGTAGCTGTGGCCGCCGGCGCGCGGCACCACCGGGACCGCGGAGCGGCGGGCGAAGTCCAGGCAGACGGCCACGTCGGCGGCGTGCGCGGGATAGGCCACCGCACCGGGCGCGACTGCGTCGTACCGGGGCTGGAACGACTGCCGGGCCTCGGGGTAGTCGCGGTCGCCCGGCAGCACCACCCGCCCGTCGATCCCGCGGGCGAGCGCCGCCCAGTCGGGACCGCGGGCCCCGGCCACCCCGAAGGCGGCGAGGACGGCCGCGGGGGCGCTGCCCAGCAGCCGGCGGCGGTGGAGGCTCATCCCTCCTTCCTGCCATCGCCCGGCCCGATCACGGCGAAGGCGGGCCCACGGCGCCCCCGCTGCCCCCCGAACGGCCCAGACCGGCTCCGGTCCCGGTCGGCGAACCCCCTCCTCGCGCGTGCCGCCTCGCGCCGCCGCACGCGCCGGAGCCGGGTCCGGGCCGGCACGGTCGCGCTGCCCGCACATCCGGACCGGGCAGCGCGAACGCCGTGGCAGGGGGGCGGATTCCGATCCGGTGGCTGCGACCGGGGCAGGAGGTGAGTACCGTCTGGACATGCAGATCGACGGAGCCGGCAGGCAGCAGCGGGGGCATGTTCTTCTGATAGCGGGCGACGCCGCCCTGCGGCGGAGGGCCGTTCAGGTCGCGCCCAGCGCGAATCTGGCCGCGCTCGGGGTACTGCCCGTGGCCGCGCTGCTGAACAGCCACGCCCCCAGTGACACCACCTACCTCGACGGGGCCCGGGATCCCAACACCGTGCTGATGCGGCTGCGCGCCGCCGCGGCGACCCCCGGGCCGCTGCTCGTCTATCTCTCGGGCCGGCTCACGCTCGACCGCCGCGGGCACCGCCTGCACCTCGCACTCGCCGGGACCACCGCCTCCACCGTCCGCTACACGGCGCTCCCGTGGGACTGGCTGGGGACCGAGCTCGGGGCCCGTCCCGGCGGGCCGACCACGGTGGTGCTCGACCTCGTCGCCGACAAAGCGGCCTGGCCGGTGCTGCAGGAGTACGGCACGCTGCCCGCGCCACCCTCCGCCGAGGTGTACGGGGTGGTCATCCCGCCCGCCTTCGCCGGCGGGGCGGACCGGGTGAGTTCGTACACCCGTCACTGGATCGACCAGCTGCGCCGCAGCCCCAACCGCCCCACCAACCTCCAGCTGCACGCCTTCGCCGTGGGAGCCGCCGCCCTGCCGCCCGGCACCCTCGTCCTGCCGGCGACCCGCGAACTCAGCGCACCCGCCCCGCAGGAACAGCAGGAACAGCAGGAGCCGGTCCCGGTCGCGGACCCGCGGCCGCACATCCACGCCCTCGCCTCCGGCGGCCGGCACCAGGAGGCGGCCACCCTCGCCCAGGCCTGGGAGCAGCACGTCCTCCAGACCCACGGGTACACCTCGCCCGAGGCCACCCACTGGGCGGAGATCCGCGCCGACCTCGCCCGGATGGCCGGGAACTACCGGTCGGCGACGCAGTTGTGGATCAACGCCGGGCGCACCCGCCTGGAGCACCAGCCGCCGGACGCCCCCGAGGTCCTCGCGGCCGCGGCGGGCGCCCTCTACTGCTGGACCCAGCTCAAGGACCAGGCTGCGGCCCGCGACTCCGGCCCCGAACTCGTCCGGCTGCTCAGCGCCCTGCCGAGCCTCGAACCGAGACTCCTGCGGCTGACGCAGCAGCGGCTGGAAGTGCTGGAAGGGAGCCGCTAGCCGCTGGCCGCTGGCCGGCGGCTCGCGGCCCCTCAGCCCCGCTTGCGGGCCAGGAGGAAGCCCTGGGGAGACTTCTCCTGGTCCGTGGGCTGCCGGATCAGGCGGGCGACCTCCTCCAGGCCGGCTCCGCCGAGCAGACCGGCCATCAGGTCCGGCGGGGTCCGGTACACGTCCAGCCCGACCGGGTGGCCGTACGCGTGCTCCAGCCGCAGCTTCTCGTCGCCCGCCTTGAACGCGATCAGCAGATGGCCGCCCGGCGCCAGCACCCGGGCGAACTCCGCGAACAGCGCGGGAAGTTCCCCCGGCGGGGTGTGCACCGTGGAGTACCAGGCCACGACGCCGCCGAGCACCCCGTCCGCGATGTCCAGCGCCGCCATCGACCCCACCTCGAACCGCAGGCCCGGATAGCTGCGCCGGGCCACCGCGACCATCGCGGGGGACAGGTCGACGCCGAAGGTCCGTACGCCGAGCCCGTCCAGATGGGCCGTCACGCGCCCCGGGCCACAGCCCAGGTCCGCGACCGCGCGGGCCGTGCCGCCCCCGGCGTCGCGCACGCACTCGGCGAAGGCGGCCAGCATGGCCCGGTCCAGCGGCTTTCCGTCCAGCTCCGTGCCGAGGAGCCGGGCGTAGTCGACGGCGACGGCGTCGTAGGACGCCCGTACGGAACTGAGGTCCGAGGTCTCCTTCATGCCCTGTGACACTAGCCCGCCCGTCCCCGGCGCCGGCTCCCGGCCAGCGGATTGTCCAGTTCCGCCCACTGGTCTCCCGGGATCCCGGGGCTCAGCCGCATCAGCGTCAGGGCCTTGGTCGGCAGCGGCGAGGCCAGCAGGGCCTCGGTGTCGGGCGTCGCCGGGAGGCCGTCCGCCTGGGCCAGCGCCTCGCCGAAGGCCGCCGCCGAACCCGCCGTGGCCCCCAGGGCCCCGGTCACCAGGGAACCGAACAGTTTGCGCCGCAGTGCCGTCACGTCGTCGGTGACCAGCCGGCCCGCCAGGGGCGGTGCCGGCAGGCCGTGCCGGGCGAGCCGCTCCGGGCTGATCCGGATGTCGGCGAGATCGCGGTAGACCAGCCGCAACGGTTCCCCCGCCGGGGACAGGACGACGAGGAGGTTCTGGCCATGGGCCTCCAGGGCCACGCCGAGGTCCAGCACCTCCAGGCACACCGAGAGCGCCAGCCGGGCGAACGCTTCCCGCCAGGCCGCCGAGCGTGCGAACGGCGCCCGGCCCAGGGCCGCCACCGGAACGACCCGCTCGCCCGCCGCGGCGTCCGCGTACACCTCGGGGGGCTCGCGCAGCACCGCCGTGAGATCCGGGCTGTGCGCGGACGCGGCGCCCAGCGTGCGGGTGACGTGCAGCCGGCCGTCGAGCCGCTCGGACACGGCCTGCGCGAACGCGGACACCGCTGCCGCCGTCTCGACGGAGTAGACGGAGATGTCCCGGACGGACGAGGTCAGCCGGGTGCTCAGCGCCGTCTTCACATGGGCACCGCCCGCCACGGGGGCGAGCGTGCGCAACGCCATCAGCGGATGCGCCGCGAAGCCGGGGCGCAGTGCCCCGCCGCCCCGGCCCGTCTGCTTCAGGACGTGTTCCGCCTGCCACGGGTGCACCGGCAGCAGCAGCCGTCCACCGTCCCGCATTCCGGCCGGCCAGGCGCCCGTGACCAGGCATTCCCCGGCCGGTACGGCGACCAGCCCGAGCTCGACCACCGGCCGGTGCTCCGGCGCGTACGCGAGTTGCTCGGCCACCGAGAAGCCGGGCCGGGAGCGGCAGTTCGGGTGGTAGGGATGGCCGTCGACCACGCGCTGCTCCCACTCCCGGGCGGTGAGCGGAGCGGCGTCGTCCGCCGCGGCCGGCTGCCCGGCCCGGGACAGGGCGAGCGAGGCCGTGCTGCCGTCCAGCTCGGTGGCGAAGGCGTCCCCGTGCGGCACCCCCAGCGCCGCCATCAGCCGCCCGGCCTGCCGGTACGGGGCTCCGTCGAGCAGCACCTCGAAGACGTACGGTTCGGTCGCGTACGGGTCCGGCAGCGGGCCCTCCAGCCGTCTGCCCCCGGACAGCAGCACCGTGAGCGCGCCGGGCTCCCGCTCGCGGCGCTCCACCCAGGGCAGTGGTTCGCAGGCCAGCGCCCGCCACAGCCGGGTCAGCACGGCGGCCCGGGCGCCGGCGAGCGCGGCCCCGTAAGCGGAACCGAGCGCGGGGCGCACCTCGGCCAGTTCTGCGGACACGGCCTGTTCGGCCGGGGAGGCGGGGAGGTTCATGCTGGGATGCAGGGCCCTGTTCCTCTCACGGGTGGCGTGATGATCACGTCATCATCGCGGATACTGAAGATCACGGCCGGAGGTACGCCCCGCGGACCCCCGGCGCATGGGATGGACCGAATGGAATCCGTGGACCTCAACGCCGCCGCCGACGCGTACGCCGCAACCCCCTTGCTGAACTGCCTGCTGCGGGAGGCGGCCGATCCCGTCGGGGAGTTCGCCGCCGGACCGGACGGTTGCGCACCGGCCGCTTCCGCACCGGGCACTCTGGCACCGGACGCTTCCGCACCGGCCGCTTCGGCACCGGACGGTGCCGCCGGGCGTGTGCACCGGCTGCGCGGCAGCGGCCGCCTGCTGCGGGTGCGGAACGGGCGCCGGCCGCTGCGCCCCGAACTGCGCACCTCCGACGGGTGGCGTCCGCTCAGCCACACCGAACTCGTCAAACTGACCGCCGACGAACTGCGCCGGTACACGGGTACGCCGAACGACGAGCTCCCCGTCGAGATCGCCGACAGCCGCGAGGCCGTCGCCGCGCTGCTGGCCGCCCGCTCCGGCGCCGCGCCCCCGCAGGACCCGTACGTCCTGTCCGAGCAGTCCCTCGTCATGGGACACCCGTACCATCCCGCCCCCAAGGCCCGGGGCGGCGCCCCCGCCACGAGCTGGCTGCCGTACGCGCCCGAGGCGTACGCCCGCTTCCCCGTGGTCTTCCTGGGGCTGCGCGAGGACCAGGTGGCCGAGGAGGGGGGACCGGCCGCCGCCGGAGCGATCGACGCGCTGGCCGGGCTGCTCGACGGCCCGCGCCCGCCCGCCGGATACCGGCTGCTGCCGGCGCATCCCTGGCAGCTGGACCTGGTCGGCGGCTCGGCGGCCGTACGCACGGCCTTCGCCGACGGCCGGCTGCTGCGCCTCGGCCCGGGCCGCCGCCCGGCCTGGCCGACCGCCTCGATCCGCACGCTGTACGTACCGGGCGGGCCGGACGAACGGGGCGGCGGCGCGGGCCGCGACCTCTTCGTGAAGTTCAGCCTCGACGTGCGGATCACCAACGACGTGCGCCGGCTGTGGCGGCACGATCTCCTGAAGCTGCGCCGTACGGACGCCGCGGTCGAGGCCGGGGTCACCGCCCTGCGCGCCGCCGGATCGAACGCCGTCTGGCTCGCCGACCGCGGCTACCGGACGGCGTCCTTCGCCTTCGAGGAACTCGCCGTCCTGGTCCGCGACGGCCTGAACGCGCGGCTGGAGCCGGGGGCCACGGCCATGGCGTCCGCCGCGCTCGCGGAGGGGTTCGCGGGCAGTCCGCTCGCCGCGACGGCCGATCCGTCGGGCTGGTGGCGGGCGTACCTGCGCCATGTGGTCCCGCCCGTACTGGACCTGTTCGCCCGGCACGGCGTCGTACTGGAGGCCCACCTGCAGAACAGCCTGGTCGCGGTCGACGCACGGGGCATGCCGGTGCAGGCCCTGTTCCGGGACGCGGAAGGGGTCAAGCTCCTGCCGGACGTGGAGCGTGCGCAGGCCTGGCAGCGGCTGGTCTACTGCCTGGTGGTCAACCACCTGGCCGAGGTCGCGGCGGCCCTCGCCGAGGCCCATCCGGACACCGCCGCCACGGTGTGGCCGGCGGTGCGCGAGGAGTTCCTGCGCTACGACGCCGAGCGGGGCCTGCCCGAGATCGCGGAACTCCTCTCCGCGCGGTCCCTCCCGGCCAAAACGAACCTGCTGCTGCGCTGGACCCGCGCGGACGGCGCCGCCGCACGGTACGTCCCGCTCCCGAACCCCCTGCGGGCGTAGCCGGTTGGGCCGGATCCGGCCAAGGTGGAGCGGGATCGGCGAGCACCTCTCACGCAGAGGTATAGACCAATGCTAGGTTGACCGGCAGACCGCGCACCCCTTGACCATCCGTCACAGGAGAAGCCATGCCCTCGCCTTCGCGGGGCGGCGGCCCCGCCGTCGCCATGCCCAAGTACCAGCGGATCGCCGCAGCGCTGCGGGACGAGCTCGAACGCGCAGCGCGCACCCCGGAGGGCAGACTGCCCTCCGAGCGCACCCTGGCCGCCCGCTACCAGGTCAACCGGCAGACCGTCCGGGCCGCCCTCCGGCAGTTGCGGGAGGACGGGCTGATCGTCACCGGGCGGCGCGGCACCCGGCCGGCCGTCGGGGCCGTCGCAGGTGCCCCGGGCGTCTCGCGTGCCCCGGGCGCCCCAGGTGCCCCGGGCGTCTCGGGTGCCGCGGCTGCGCCCGGACTCCTCGCCCTCGGAGCCCCCGACCCCGGAGTCCGCGCCCCCGCCGTACCCGCCGTACCCGCCCGGCGCGCCGACGTGCACGACCAGAGCTGGCTCACCCTCGTCAGCGTGCCGCCCTCGCTCGCCGGGCTGCTCGGCATGCGCGGCGGCGACCGGGCCCTGGTCCACCACCACCGCGAGCGCGGCCCGTCGGGGGAGACCCTCCGGGACGCGGTCACGTACCTCTGCCCCCGCGTGGTCGCGGAGGATCCCGAACTCGCCGGCTACCGCGAGCGCCCGGCCGTCCGGGACCAGGACCTCGGGCCCCTGCACCGGTGGCTCGACCGGGCCGCCGGGCGCGGGCGGGTCGCCGAGACCCTCACCATGACCCGCACCAGCCACCCGCCGGCCACCGCGCCGGTCTGCGGTCTGACCGTGCGCCGCACCCTGCACGACGAGTCCGGCCGGCTGCTCGCCGTGACCGACCTCGCGTTCCCCACCTGGGACCGGCTGACCTTCCACCGGGACCGCGCGGTGGCGGGTTTCCGCGTCACCTGACGGCGGGCCTCAAAAGCGCAGGGCCCAGGCGTCGATGCAGCCGGTGTGGCCCGCCAAGGCGTCGTGCACCCGCAGTTCCAGACGCCGTCGGCGGTCTCCGGCGAGGCGTCGATCGCGAACACCCCGCGCAGGTCGGCGTTGCCCCAGCCCGTGCAGCCGTCCTTGACCGGGTACACCGTGCCGTCCGGAGCGATCACACCGGCCTGCTCCCGCCGCGTGCGGGGTTCAACACAGCACAAGGGTGCGCACGAAGGAGGAATCCGGGCCGCCGGGGCACGCGCGTGCGCGCGTGCCCCGGGTGCGACCCGTGTGCACGCGCGCGCGAGTAAGTGGACGGCGCCATTTCCGGCAATTCTTGACGTTTAAGCTGAAAGAGACCACCATCTACGGCAGTCAAGGTCCCGCGCCGCAAGCCGACAAGCCCAAGGAGCGAACCCCATGCCCGCCCCTGCCCCGTCCTCCACTTCCGAAACCGCCGCCGTCCCCCGTCCTCGCCGTGGCACCCAGGCCGCCGCCCGGATCGCGGACCTGCCGCGGATCGAGGAGCCCAGGGAGGTGGCCCCCGCGAATGCGCGGGAGCTTTCGAGGGTGTTCTTCCGGCGGCTGCACGAACTGCCCGAAGGGACACCGGAACACCGGTACGTCCGCAACACGCTCATTGAGATGAACGCCTCACTCGTCCAGTACGCCGTCCGCCGGTTCCGCCGCCGGGGTGACGCAGACGACATCGAGGACATCGTCCAGGTCGGCACCATCGGCCTGATCAAGGCGATCGACCGGTTCGACCCCACCCGCGAGAACGAGTTCGCGACCCTCGCCATGCCATACATCACAGGCGAGATAAAGCGGCACTTCCGCGACACGTCCTGGGCGGTCCGCGTCCCGCGCCGGCTCCAGGAGCTGCGCACCGACATAGCCAAGGCGAAGGAGGAGCTGACCGCCACCCTGGACCGCTCGCCCACCGTCGCGGACCTCGCCGATCACCTCGGCCTCGCGCAGGAGGACGTCATAGAGGGCCTCGTCGCCGCCAACGGCCACACCAGCGGTTCCCTGGACGCCCCGCACACCGCGCACGCGGACGGCGGCGACGCCTCGGCCGACGGCCACACCCTCGCCGACGTCATGGGTGAGGAGGAACCGGCCCTGGAGCGCGTCGAGGACATCCAGACCCTCGCGCCGCTGCTCGAACAGCTCACCGACCGGGAACGCCGGATGCTGCGGATGCGTTTCGGCCAGGAGCTCACCCAGGCCCAGATCGGCAGCGCCCTCGGCATCTCGCAGATGCAGGTCTCGCGGCTGCTGACCCGTCTCCTG
This sequence comes from Actinobacteria bacterium OV450, assembly GCA_001298555.1. Classification (GTDB taxonomy): domain Bacteria; phylum Actinomycetota; class Actinomycetes; order Streptomycetales; family Streptomycetaceae; genus Streptomyces. Next base: position 32,848 of record LJCW01000328.1, on the reverse strand, counting down.
GCTCACCTGCGCGCCTCCATGCTCGAGGACCCGGCCCCCGAGGAGCAGGCGCCCCGACCGGCGTGAGGTGGGTCACCCGGGCGTTTACCCCGGAGTGCCCCGGGCATTCGCGGGTACCGGAGCGGATCCTTCCGCCGGTCGTCCCCCCGGCCGGCGCAGGCGCGGGCGGATCCCGCACCGCTCCACGGTCTGCGCCCGGCCCCCCGGCCGGGCGCAGGCCGTCCCCGGTACGACCCGCGAGGTGCATGTGTCCACGCTCCAGGCCGAACACGTCTACAAGGTGTTCGGAAGACGACCCGCCGACGGCGCCGCCGCGGTCCGCGCGCTGCGAGGCGGCGCCGACCGCGACGACCTGCGCGTCAACGGGACGACGGCCGCTGTGATCGACGCCTCATTCCGCGTCGAGCCCGGCGAGATCTTCGTCGTCATGGGTCTGTCGGGCTCCGGCAAGTCCACGCTGCTGCGCATGCTGAACGGACTGCTCGAACCCACCGAGGGGCGCATCCTCTTCGACGGACAGGACCTCACCTCGCTCTCCCGGCGTGAGCTGCGCCACGTCCGCTCCACGAAGATCAGCATGGTCTTCCAGCACTTCGCGCTCTTCCCGCACCGCAGTGTGCTGGAGAACGCCGCCTACGGGCTGGAGGTCCAGGGAGTCGCCCGCGCCGAGCGCGAGCGGCGCGCCGCCGAGGCGCTGGAGCTGTGCGGGCTCGCCGGCTGGGAGGCGTCCTGGCCCGACGAGCTGTCCGGCGGCATGCAGCAGCGCGTCGGGCTGGCCCGCGCCCTGGCCACCGACGCCGACCTGCTCCTGATGGACGAGTCCTTCAGCGCACTGGACCCGCTGATCCGCCGCGACATGCAGGACCAGCTGCTCGAGCTCCAGCAGCGGCTCAAGAAGACCATCGTGTTCATCACGCACGACCTCAACGAGGCCATGCGCCTCGGCGACGGCATCGCCGTCATGCGCGACGGCCGCATCGTCCAGCAGGGCACCGCCGAGGACATCCTGACCCGGCCCGCCGACGACTACGTCGCCTCCTTCATCCAGGACGTCGACCGCTCCCGGGTGCTCACCGCCGACGCCGTGATGAGCGGCCCCGTCGCCGGGAGCTGCGCCTGCGGCTGCCCGAGCGTCACCGCCGACACCCCGCTCGCCGACCTGTGCGCCGTCAGCGCCCGCGTCCCGCACCCCGTCGCCGTCACCGACGCATCCGGGACCGTCGTGGGCTCCGTGGCGCAGGACCGCCTCGTCGCCTTCATCGGTGACGAACACCGCGCCCCGGTGCGCTGCGCGGAGGTGGCCGCCTGATGCCCCGCCTGCACCTCGGCGCCTGGGTCGACAGCGGTGTCGACTTCCTCCAGCGCCACCTGTCCTGGCTGTTCGACGCGATCAGCGCGCTCGTCACCGGCCTGTACGACGGCATCCACGCCGTGCTCGACGCGCCCGCCCCGCTGCTGTTCGCCGGCATCCTCGCCGTCGCCGCGTGGTGGCTGCGCGGGCTGCTCGCCGCGCTCCTCGCCTTCGCCGGCTTCGCGCTCGTCGACTCCGTCGGCCTGTGGGGCGACGCGATGGCCACGCTCTCCCTGGTCCTGGTCGCGACCCTCGTCACACTCGTGTTCGCGGTCCCGCTCGGCATCCGGGCGTCCCGGTCCGACCGGGTCAGTGCCGTCCTGCGGCCCGTCCTGGACTTCATGCAGACCATGCCGGCCATGGTCTACCTGATCCCCGGCATCATCTTCTTCGGCGTGGGCGTCGTGCCGGGGATCATCGCGACGATCATCTTCTCGCTGCCGCCCGGCGTCCGGATGACCGAGCTCGGGATCCGCCAGGTCGACGCGGAACTGGTCGAGGCCGCCGACGCCTTCGGCACCACCCCGCGCGACACCCTGGTGCGCGTGCAGCTGCCCCTGGCGCTGCCGACGATCATGGCCGGCGTCAACCAGGTCATCATGCTCGGCCTCTCCATGGTCGTCATCGCCGGCATGGTCGGCGGCGGCGGGCTCGGCGGCGCCGTCTACCGGGCCATCGGCAACGTCGACATCGGCCTCGGCTTCGAGGCGGGCATCTCCATCGTCATCCTCGCCATGTACCTGGACCGGATGACCGGCGCCCTGGGCCGCCGGGTCTCCCCGCTCGGCCGCCGCACCCTGGCCAAGGCGCAGGCCGCCGCGAGCGGCGCCGCCAGGCTGTGGAACCACCGCCCCCAGCCCGCCTACGCCATCACCGGGGCCGTGGTCCTCGCCCTCGTCGCGGGCGGCCTCAACACCTTCGGCGGCTCCGGGCAGCCGGGCGCCGCGGCCGACGGCATCGGCAAGGGCCGCAAGATCAGCATCGGCTACATCCCCTGGGACGAGGGCATCGCCTCGACCTACCTGTGGAAGGAGCTCCTGGAGCGCCGTGGCTTCCAGGTCGAGGCCCGGCAGCTGGAGCTCGGCGCCCTGTTCACCGGGATGGCGGGCGGCCAGGTCGACTTCCAGACGGATGCCTGGCTGCCGGTCACGCAGGCCCAGTACTGGGAGAAGTACGGGAACAAGCTGGACGACCTCGGGTCCTGGTACGGCCCGACCTCCATCGAGCTGTCCGTCCCCTCCTACATGAAGGACGTCACCTCCCTCGCCGACCTCAAGGGCAAGGGCGGCGAGTTCAAGGGCCGGATCATCGGCATCGAGCCCAGCGCGGGCGCGATGGGGATCCTGAAGGGCAAGCTGCTCAAGGAGTACGGCCTCGACGGCGAGTACCGGGTCGTCGACGGTTCGACCCCCGGCATGCTTGCCGAACTGAAGCGGGCGTACGAGAAGCGGGAGCCGGTGGCGGTCGTGCTCTGGTCGCCGCACTGGGCGTACGCCTCGTACGACCTGAAGAAGCTGGAGGACCCCAGGGGGGCCTGGGGCAAGGGTGACGGCATCCACACCCTGGCCCGCAAGGACTTCGCCGCCGACGAACCGGAAGTGGCCTCGTGGCTGCGCTCGTTCAAGATGACCGAGGCCCAGCTCACCGGCCTGGAGGCCGAGATCCAAAAGGCGGGCAAGGGCAACGAGCAACAGGCGGTCCGCAGCTGGCTGAAGGACCACCCGGAGATCGCCAAGGCCGCGTGACCACCGCACGGCGGTGAGGGCGCCGGCGGTCGTCGCAGGAGCGCGCTCCGCCGACCGCCGGCGCCCCCCCCCGTCGCAGCGCACGGTCCGGCAGTGCCCCGCCGGCGCCGGACAGGTCCTCTAGGCCCTGTCGTCAAACTGCCGTCTGCCCCGCGACGCCCGGCACGGCACCTCGCTGCGTTGCCGGACCGCGCGAGTACGGCGAGTACGAGCTGCGGCCCTCCGCCTTGCGATGCACCGCACCGGACGCCGTGAACCGGCAGACCTTTGCGGCCGCAGCACTAGGTGGCGGTGAAGAACCGCCACTGCCGGCTGTTGTCGTCGAGGTTCCGGCAGGTCCACTGGTGGATCTGCGCCCCGTCGTTCAGCGAGGGTCCCTCCACGTCCGCGCACTTCCCGCTGTACGGGCTGACCAGCTTGAAGTATTCGGTGGTCGTGTACCGCAGCTCCCACTTCTGGCTGCCGTAGCCCGAGCAGGTCCACTGGTGGATCTGCGCCCCGTCGGCGTACGAGGCGCCCTGGACGTCCAGGCACTTGCCGCTGTGCTGATTGACGACGTTCCAGTACCCGTCGGCCGTCTGGCGGAACGTCCGCTTCTGGTTCGCGTCGTCGTCCAGGCGGCAGCTCCACTGGTGGACGTTGCCGCCGTCGCCCTTGGACCACGCCTCCACATCGGCGCACTTCGAGGAGTTCCTGTTCACGAGCTTGGTCGGGCCGCCCGGCGGGAGCGCCGCGGGCTGCGCCCCGTGGGCCGGAACGGAGGTCAGGAGCAGGGGAAGGACGGCCGCGGCGAACGCGGCGAGGATGTGACTCTTCCGATTCATGGTGACGGCACGGGTTTGTAGCGACCCGGTCCGCCCCGCGGAAGGGGACCGGCCGGGCGGTCCCCCGATCGGCCGGCCCGGTTCACCGCAGAAACGGCACGCCGATCCCTGTGCACCATCCAGCTGATGCGTGCTCAAAGCTGCTTGATTGGAGACGATTTCGAGCAGCATCCTTCAAGTGATCTCCATGGGGCGCTATCTTGCCAGGCGCATGCCAAAGCGGTGTGTCCGTCATCCGGACCGCACGAGGAGCTGCCCCATGAGATTCATCCGCGTCCCCAGCAGCATCCGCATCCTCAAGAAGCCCAGGCGCCGGCTCGCCTCACCGGCCGCGCTGCTCGCCGGCGCCCTCACCGTCGCGGGTCTGGCCGCCGCCGGACCGATGACCTCCCCGGCCACGGCGGCCCCGGCTCCGGCCACGGCGGGCAACGCCACCGGCCTCACCCGGTCCGGGAACACCTTCACGGTCACCACCACCAGCGGTGCCAAGGCCCGCGTGGTCGTCGCCCGTGCCGACATCTTCCGGCTGTGGCTCTCGCCCGACGGCTCCTTCACCAACGACCCGGCCGGCTCCGACCTCGCCCCCACCACCGACTTCGGCTCCGTGGACTCCGCCTCGACCGACGCGGGCGCGTACTACAGGATCACCACCGGAGCCCTGAACATCCGCGTCAACAAAACGCCCCTGCAGTTCTCCGTCTACCGCGCCGACAACTCCACCCTCGTCTGGCAGGAGACCCAGCCCACCTCCTGGACGGCCGCCCGGACCACCCAGTACCTGGCCCGCGGCGCCGACGAGCAGTTCTACGGGACGGGCCTGCGCCTGGGCGAATGGGCGCTGCGCGGGAAGACCGTCCCGGTGGCCGTCGACAACAGGTGGCGCGAGAACGACAACGCCAGCCCGGCCCCCTTCTACATGTCCACCAACGGCTACGGCGTCATGCGCAACACCTGGGCCCCCGGCTCGTACGGTTTCAACGCTCCGACCACGCTCAGCCACGACGAGATGCGCTTTGACGCCTGGTACTTCACCGGCGACTCGCTGAAATCCGTACTCGACGCCTACACCGATGTGAGCGGCAAACCGTTCATGGCACCGATGTGGGGCCTGGAACTCGGCAACGCCGACTGTTTCAACGCCTCCAACCCCGCATACCAGGGCGACCACGACCGCCTGCGCCACCAGACCACGCCCGACGTGGTCGGCTACGCCGCGGACGCCCGCGCCGCCGACATGCCCTCGGGCTGGTTCCTGCCCAACGACGGCTACGGCTGCGGCTACACCGCGCCCCTGAAATCCACGGTCGACGCCCTGAAGGCCAAGGGCTTCCAGACCGGACTGTGGACGTCCACGGGCCTCGGCTCCATCGCCGACGAGGTCGGCACCGCCGGCACCCGCGGCGTGAAGACGGACGTCGCCTGGATCGGAGGCGGCTACAAGACCGCCTTCACCGGCGTCCAGCAGGCCGTCGACGGCATCGAGAAGAACTCCGACGCCCGCCGCTACGTCTGGACCGTCGACGGCTGGGCGGGTACCCAGCGCAACGCCGTCGTCTGGACCGGCGACACGAACGGCACCTGGGACGACATGCGCTGGCACGTCCCGGCCATCGCCGGCGCCGGCCTGTCCGCCCTCAACTACGCCTCCGGCGACGTCGACGGGATCTTCGGCGGCAGCCCCGAGACGTACACCCGCGACCTCCAGTGGAAGGCCTTCACGCCCGCCTTCATGACCATGTCCGGCTGGGGCGCGACCAACCCGGCCGCCGGCTACCAGGACAAGCAGCCCTGGCGCTTCGCCGAGCCGTACCTCTCCGTCAACCGCAAATACCTCCAGCTCAAGATGCGGCTGATGCCGTACCTGTACACCATGAGCCGCACCGCGCACGAGAGCGGAGTGCCGAGCACCCGCGCCCTGGTACTGGAGTACCCGGACGACCCGGTGGCCCGCGGCAACCTCACCAGCGGCCAGTTCATGGCCGGCGACTCCTTCCTCGTCGCGCCGGTCGTCTCCGCCACCTCCGTCCGCGACGGCATCTACCTGCCCGCCGGGACCTGGACGGACTACTGGACCGGGAGGACGTACGCGGGACCGGGCTGGTTGAACGGCTACCGGGCGCCGCTCGACACCCTGCCCCTGTTCGTCAAGGGCGGCGCCATCGTGCCGATGTGGCCGCAGATGAACCACACCGGGGAGAAGCCCGTCTCCACCCTCACCTACGACATCCACCCGCGGGGGAACTCCTCCTTCAGCCTGTACGAGGACGACGGGATCACCCGCGCCCACCAGTCCGGCGCCTACGCCCGCCAGCAGGTGGACGTCACCGCCCCGGCCACCGGATCCGGCACGGTCACCGTCTCCGTCGGCGCCCCGACCGGCAGCTACGCCGGCAAACCGGCCGCACGCGGCTACGAGTTCACCCTCCACGTGGCCTCCGCCCCGGGCGCGGTGACCGCGGACGGCGCCGCCCTGGCCCGCACGACGTCCAAGGCCGCCTACGACGCGGCCGCGACCGGCTGGTACTTCGACCCCGCCGACCGCGGCGGCATCCTGTGGGTCAAGTCGGGTACGAGGTCGGGCGCGTTCGGCATCACCGTCACGGGCACCTCCGTCCCCGCGGCCGACCCGGTCCCGGCGGCCTCCGCCCCCGTCCCGCAGGCGGCATGGACCCTGCTCTCCGCCGACAGCCAGGAGACCGCCGCCGAGAACGGCGCGGCCAAGAACGCCTTCGACGGCGACCCGGCCACGATCTGGCACACCGCCTGGTCCTCGGGCACCCCGGCCGCGCTGCCGCACGAGATCCGCATCGACCTCGGCGCCCGCTACGCCGTCGACGGCCTCGGCTACCTGCCCCGCCAGGACGGCGGCGTCAACGGAAGGATCGGCGGCTACGAGGTGTACGTGTCCGACACCACCACCGACTGGGGCCAACCGGTGGCGGCCGGCACCCTCGCCGACACCGCCTCCGCCACCTCGGTGCCCCTGTCCGCCAAGACGGGCCGCTACCTGCGCCTGAAGTCCCTGACCGAAGCCGGCGGCCGCGGACCCTGGACCAGCGCCGCCGAGATCAGCCTCACCGGGCGCGCCGCCCCGCTCCCGGCCGGAGCCACCCTCGTCCAGGCAGCCTCCGCCCGCTGCGCCGACCTGCCGCACAGCGCCACCGCACCGGGCACCGAACCCACCCTGTACACCTGCCACGGCGGCCCCAACCAGCGCTGGAGCCTCCAGGCCGACGGCCGGGTCACCGGCCTGGGCGGGGTCTGTCTCGACGGGACGAGCACCTCCCGGGTCACCGTCCAGACCTGCGGCGCAGCAGCCGGCCAGAGCTGGCAGCCGGGAGCGGACGGCAGCCTCCGTACGCTCGGCCAGTGCCTGACCCCGGTCGGCGCCGGCACCGCCGACGGCACGCAGCTCACCCGAGCCGCCTGCGACGGGAGCCCGGCGCAACGCTGGACGTTCACGCCCTGACGCCGGTCGCGGCTCAGGGCGCGGCGCCGCCGAGCACGGCCCGGCAGTCCCGCCGGGCCGGCTCGCTCAGCAGACCGCCCAGCCGGGTGAACAGCGCGAGGAGCGCGGGCCCGTGGGCCGCGCGGAAGGAGGGCTCGATCCGGGCGATGTCCAGTTCGTTCGCGGCGGTCAGCTCCGCGAAGTTCCGCCGCGCCTGCAGGCCGGGGGAGTGGACCAGGCCGGTGAACCGGTCACGGAACGCCACGGTCGCCGCGTCGGCGGCGAGCGTCGGCAAGGAGGCCGCGCGGTCACAGCCGGCGTAGAGACGGACGATCTCTTCGGCCTCCGCCCCGATCACCGCCGCCAGTTCCGCGCGCCGGCCGACCGGGAGCAGGGCGGTGGCGAAGCCGTCCGTGCCGTAGAACGCGTGGCACAGGCCCGCGAGGCGCAGCTCGGGCCGCGCTCCCCACGCACCGAGCTGCTCCCGGACGCGTTCCAGGTGGGCGAGCAGGGTGCCGCCGGGGTGGTCGAGGTGCTGGGCGCCGAGCTCGCGCAGCAGCGCGAGGGCGCGCGCCTCGCGATCCCCGGCCGGTGCCGGTGCCGGTGCCGGTTCCGGTGTCGGCGTCGGGTTCGGGTTCGGGTTCGGTGCCGGCATGGGCGTGGTCCTTTCGTCGGGACGGGTTGCCGCCCTGGGGCCCCGCATCGAGCTTGATCCACTCCGAAACCCAAGTCAATCCTCTGATTTCCTATCAACACCCAAGCGGTAGCTTGGCTCTCATGACTCTCGACGACCTCCGCGTGTTCGTGGCCGTCTGCCGGGCCGGCAGTCTCAGCGCCGTGGCCCGCGATCTCGGCTGCACCCAGTCGGCCGTCAGCCAGCACGTCCGCCGCCTCGAAAAGCAGACCGGGACCGACCTGCTGGAGCGGCACGCGCGCGGCGTCGTCCCCACCGAGGCGGGCCGCATCCTCCAGGAGGCCGCCGCCGACGGGATCGCCGGACTCGACGGCGCCCTGCGCCGCCTCGACGACCTCGTGCGCGGGGACACCGGATCGGTGCGCATCACCACCGGCGCGACGACCGTGCGGCACTTCATGTCCCAGGCCGTCGTGGCCTTCCGGCGCCGGCACCCCCAGGTGAGCCTGGAGTTCCAGACCGAGAACTCCAGCCGCAGCTGCTTCGACGCCCTCGCCGCCGACGACCTGGACCTCGCCTGGATCACCATCGGCAGGCCGGTGCGCGGCATCGAGCAGCGCCCGGTGATGGAGCTGCCCTGGGTCCTCGCGGTCTGCGCCGACGACCCGCTCGCCGCTCGGGCCCGCATCGAACCGGCCGACCTCGCGGGCATCCGGCACATCCGGCTCCCGGAGAACTCCGCGTCCCGTGCCCATCTCGACGCCGCCTTCGCGCAATCCGGCATCCGGATACGGTCCGACACCAGCGTGGCCGACTGGGACACCGCCCTGCTGCTGGCCGAACTGGGCGTCGGGCACGCCGTGGTGCCCGCCCTGCCCGGCTGGCGGGTCCCCGGTTCAGACGGCCCGCTGCGCCTCGTCCCGGTCCCGGACCTGCCGCCGCTCGCCGTCGGCTGGGCCGTCCGGCGCTGGACGGCCCTGTCCCCGCTCGCCCGGGTCTTCGCCGACGACGTCGCCCGCAGCTGCACGGCGCGCGCCGCTCGGCAGCAGTGACGCCGGCACCAGCCCCACGGCGGCCAGTCCGGCCAGCGCGAACAGGGCGGCCGGCGAGGCCCCCGCACCCGCGGCGCCGCCCGCGGCGACGGCGATGCCGAGCGTCGGACCGACGTTCATGGCCGTCTGCTTGAGCCCGCCGACGACCCCGGCGTACCCGGCCGGGGCGTCCCCGACCACGGAGGCGGTCGCCGTCACCATGACCGCGGCGAACCCGGCACCGAGCAGCGCGAACGCCGCCATGACCCCCGGCCCGGACCACCAGGCACCCAGGGCGCCGATGCCGAGCACGACCAGCCCCGCACCGGTGAGCGCGGTCCGGCGCGGCCCGTACCGCCGCAGCGCCACCCCGGCCGCCGGAGCGCCCGCGACCATGCACCCGGTCAGCGGCAGCACCAGCAGCCCGGTGGCGAGCGGGTCGAGGCCCCGTACGTCCTGCAGCAGGAACGTCGCCGTGAACAGCGCCCCGAACATGCCTGCGGAGACGGCCGCCAGCAGCGCGATCGAGGCCGTGACCGGCCGGGACCGTGCCACCGCAGCCGGTACGAGGGGCTGCGCGGCCCGCCGTTCACACCGTACGAGCACCACCGCGAGGGCGCCGGCTCCGCCGAGCCCGAGCAGTGTGGGCGGCGCGGTCCAGCCGTGCGCGGGTACGCCCGCCAGCGCGTGCACGAGTACGGCGAGCGCCGCGACCAGCAGCGCCGCACCGGCCGGTGCGGGCGCCCGCTCCGCTCCGGTCCTCGGCGGCGCGGGCACCCGTACGGCGAGGGCGAGCGCGCCGATCACGAGGGCGACCGGCACGTTCAGCCAGAACACCGAACGCCAGCCCGACTCCGCGACGAGCACACCCCCGAGCAGCGGGCCGGCCGCGGCGGCCACGGCGATGGCACCGGTCCGCACGGCCACCGGGGTGGCCAGCCGGTCGGCCGGATAGGCGAGCCGCAGCAGTGCGAGGGTCGCCGGCTGCAGCAGCGCCCCGAACACGCCCTGGACGGCACGCAGGCCGATGACCCAGCCGACGCCGGGCGCGAGCGCGATCCCGGCGGAGGCCGCCGCGAAGCCGAGCGCGCCGACGAGGAGCAGTCGGGCGTGCCCGTACCGGTCGCCCATGCGGCCGGCGAGGACGAGGAACGCGGCCACGGCGAGGAGATAGGCGGTACTGGTCCACTGGACCTGGGCCACGCTCGCCCCGAGGTCGTGGGTCAGGCGGGGCTGCGCCACGCTGAGGACGGTGCCGTCGAGGGCCACGAGCATCGCGCCGCCGACGCTGACGAGCAGTGCGATCCGCTGGCGGGGGCCGCTCATCCCTGCTCCGGGCCGAGGTGGGCGTCGAGGGCGGCGTCGACGAGGCGTTCGACGCCGGCCGCTTGACCGGCTCCCAGGACCAGGGGCAGGCTGCCCCAGGCCCACAGCTGGGCCACCCCGTGCAGATTGGCCCACAGCGCGGCGGCGACGACCTCGGCGTCGCCGGTGGCCCCGCAGCGGCTGACCAGCCCGACGAGCATGCGGAAGAGCGGGATCGTGGACTCGCGCAGCTGCGGTGGCCGTGGTCCGGTGGTCTCCGGCCCGTCGGCGCCCTGCCCGGTGCCCGCATGGGCCTCGCTGTCGAGCAGGTCGTGCCGGAACATCAGCTCGAACATGCCCCGGTGTTCGAGCGCGTAGCCGACGTACGCGCAGCCGAGCGCCCGGACTTGTCCGCGGGGCGAGGAGGCGGTCGCGGTCGCGGCCGCGAACCGGCCGCCGAGGTCCCCGAATCCGCGCCGGGCGATCGCCGAGAGCAGCGCGTGGTGGGTGGGGAAGTGGCGGCGGGGCGCGCCGTGCGAGACCCCGGCGCGCCGGGCGATCTCGCGCAGCCCGAGCGCGGCGCTCCCCTCGGTGAGCACGAGTTCGACGCCGACGTCGATGAGCCGTTCCCGCAGAGGGCTGTCCTGTTCCATGGACCGTGTCTACCAGGAGTGGGTAGACACTGTCTACTCACTGGCCGGTCTCATCCCGTTTCGGCCTTCCGCCTTCCGCCGAAGGGGCTTACCGGTTCCCGTCCGTCTGCGCGTGCCGAAGGGCCCGTACGAGCCCGGCCACGAGGTTCGCGCGCTCGGCCATGGCGTCGACCACGACGTACTCGTGGTCGGCGTGGGCGCCGCCCCCGACGGCGCCCAGGCCGTCAAGGGTCGCCACCCCCAGCGCGGCCGTGAAGTTGCCGTCGCTCCCGCCGCCGACCGAGCGGCCTTCGAGGCCGGGGAGCAGCTGCCGGGCCACCGCGAAGAGGCCGGCCGACGCCGACTGCGGCATCGGCGGACGGCCGATGGACCCGTGGACCGAGATCTGCGCCCCGGGCAGGTGCGGGGCGAGCGCCGCGAACGCGGCTTCGATGCGGTCCTTCTCGTCGGCCGTCTCGACCCGGACGTCGACGTGGAGCACCGCCTCGGCCGGAACGACGTTGTCCAGGGTGCCCGCGGACGCGACGGTCGGGGTCACGGTCGTGCCCGCCTCGGGGCGGCTGAGCGCGGCGACGTCCAGCACCTGGTGGGCGGCCTCGATCAGGGCGTTGACCCCGGCTTCGGGTTCGAGGCCCGCGTGCGAGGCCCGGCCCGTGATGGACACCTGGAACGAACCGCAGCCCTTGCGGCCGGTCTTGAGGGCCCCGCCGTCGGCGGCGCCCTCGAAGACCAGCACGGCGCCGCAGGCGAGCGCGCGTTCCTCGATGAGGGCCCGGGAGGAGTGGGATCCCACCTCCTCGTCGGCGGTCACCAGGATCTCGACGCCCGACAGGTCGTCGAGCGCCGCCAGACCGTGGACGGCCTGCACCAGGCCGCCGAGCATGTCGAAGACCCCGGGGCCGGTCGCGTGCCCGTCCGCGACCTCGAACGGACGGCGTTCGAGGGTGCCCAGCGGGAACACCGTGTCGTGGTGACCGAGGATCAGCACCATGGGTTCGCCACCGCCCGACCAGTGGACATGGGGCCCGGCCTCGCTCTCGACGAGGGCGGCGTGCCCACCCAGGCGGCTCTCGATGACGGCGGCGACGGTTTTGGCGGATGCGCTCAGGGCGTCGAGGTCCCGTGAGGGCGACTCGATCTCGACGAGGGTCCGGAGGTCTTCGATCATCGCGTCGACGTTCACGTCGACGGCCGTGCGCAGCGTCATGGCGCAAGGGTAGTCGCAGCGCCGAATGGGACGCCGGAGGGGATGATGGAGGGGAGGAGGTGTACGGGCCATGGCGGAGCACGACGGCGGTCCGGCGGCAGGTGAGCTGGAGGAGGGCAAGCTGCTCAAAGAGCTGGAGGCCATCCACCGGACCCGCCACGAGACCCTGCTGTACGGGTCGGACGAGGCGCTGGTCACCCACACGCAGCGGATGAACGAGCTGGAGCACGAGTACGTACGCCGGCACCCGCAGCGCGCCCAGATCGCGGCGCGGACCCGGTCGGGCGCACGCGCCCGGACCGGGGAGGCCTGACGGGCCTCATTGCCGGCACGTCGCCAGGAGGGATGAACCCTTGATCGCCTGAGTGAGACATTTTTGTACCATTCGAGGCAAAGGCGGCCTCGGGCGCCCTGGACACCCCGCACGCCCCAGCGGTTCGCCGGGCTCGGCCGCCCGGCGTTCGCCCGGCAGCTGCGCCCCGGCCCGCGTCACCGGCGCAGCGGTGACGCGGGCGCCGGACCCAGCGTGGTGGTGCCCGGCGCCGCGCGGTGGCCCAGCCCCGTGCGGTAGGCGTCCAACGCGGCCTCCACCCGGCCCGTGCGGCGCAGCAGATCACCCAGCAGCCGGCACAGGTCCGCCAGGTCACCGCTGGCCCCGCTGCGCTCCAGCAGGGTCAGCGCCTGCACGTAGTGCTCCTCGGCGGACTCGGTCTCCCCGCGCTCCTCCGCCATCAGACCGAGCAGCCGGTGCGCGCCGCCCGCGTGCACCGCGCCATGGCTGTCGCCCAGCTCCAGCAGCCCGGACAGCAGCTCGGCGGCCTCCTCGCAGCGGCCCAGGCGGCGCAGCACATCGGCGAGTTCCACCTCGACCTGGGCCGTGTACAGGGCGGCCCGCCGGGCGGAGAGCATGTCCCGGGCCGTGCGCAACTCCGTCTCGGCCGCCCCGAGATCCCCGTTCTGCGCCTGTACGTAGCCGCGCATCCAGTGGCAGTGCGCCAGGTCGGTCCGCAGCTGCAGCTGCCGGTAGATCGCCTGCGCCTTGGCGAGGGAGGCGTCGGCGTCGGCCGGCCGGCCCGCGGTGAGGAACGTGCGCGCGACCTGCCGGTGCATCCCCGCCACGAGCGCCGGATCAGCCACCTGCGGGGCCAGCTCCAAGGCGAGTTCGGCGGCGTGTGCGGCCCGGGCGTGGGCGCCCATGTCGATGTACGGGCCGATCACGGCGGCGTACAGCAGCACCAGCGCCTCGGGGTCGGCCAGCCCGCTCGCGTTCAGCTCGTCGATGGTCGATTCGAGCAGGTAGCAGGCGTAACGCAGCTCCCCGGCGAGCAGGTGGGCGACGGCCCGCCCGCGGATCGGCCGGGCCCGCCGGGGCAGCGGCTCCTCGGCCAGCAGTCGCTCGGCCGCCTCGAAGTGGCCGATGGCCTGCGGCAGTTCCCCCGCCTCCAGGGCGCAGTCGCCCAGGCCCAGCAGTGCCTCCGCCCGCTCGGCGTCGAGGCCGAGCCCCTCCGCTTCCGCCAGGAGCCGGCGGTAGCGGGCGGCGGCCTCGGCGGCGGCGCCGGTGGCCAGCGTCTGCTGGGCGTCGGTGAGCGCCAGCCGCAGCTCGGTCGCCAGATGGGCGGGGCGCCCGGTGGCGAGCTCCTCGTACGAGGTGCCGAGCCGCCCGGCGAGGAAGCGCAGCGCCGTCTCCGACGGCCGCACCTTGCCCGCCTCCAGCGTCGAGATGTAGGCGGACGTGTACGACGGCTCCGCCAACGCCCGCTGTGTCAGACCGCGTTCGGCGCGCATGCGCGCAACCCTGCGTCCGATCTCGGCCGGTTCGTCCATGTAGACCCCCTGGTTGCTCCAACTCCCCATGGTGCAGGGGCGGCAGGCCATTGCGCACGTCCCGTGCGCCCCCTAGTTTAAGCAACCGATTCAGCGCACTTACACCGCCGTTTAACGGGGAGAAACCTCATGGACGCGTCCCTCCGCCCGAAGCTGCGCGCCGCCCTCGCCGCGGTCTGCACGACGGCCCTGCTGCTGGCCGTGGGCCCCCTCGACACGGCGGCCGCGGCGCCGCCGCCGAAACCCTCGACGGCACCCGCCAAGGCCGGGACCGAGGTGGAGATCCCCGGGCCGGAGGACGGCACCACCGCCGGATCCGGCCACACCCGCGTCCCCGCCGCCGGGCGGGCCAGGAAGGCCCCGCAGCTGTCCGAGGCCGAACGGGCGGCCGACGGCGAGGTCGCCAAGCAGGTCGACAACGGCCCGACCGCCGACCGCCTCGACATCGTGGTCGTCGGCGACGGATACACCGCCGCCGAGCAGGACCGGTTCCATGCGGACGCCCGGGCCAAGTGGGCCGAGATCACCGCCGTCGAGCCGTACGCCACGTACCGCAACCTCTTCAACGTGTGGACGGTCGACGCCGTCTCCCACGACTCCGGCGTCTCCGGCGACCCCACGCCGGCCACCGTCCGCGACACCGCCCTCGGCTCCTACTTCTGGTGCGAGGGCATCGAGCGGCTGCTCTGCATCGACCAGCCGAAGGTGGACGCGTACGTCGCCAAGGCACCGGCGGCGGACCTGGTCCTGGTCCTCGCCAACAGCGCCAAGTACGGCGGCGCCGGCTACAACGAACCCAGCGCCACCCTCGGCTACGAGGGGATATCGACGGCCTCCGCGGGCAACGCGAAGTCCGGACAGGTCGCCATCCATGAGACCGGCCACTCCCTGGGCAAGCTCGCCGACGAGTACTTCTACCCCGGCACCCCTGGCTACGAGAAGTACGAGGGCCCCGAGCCCGCCGACTCCAACACCTCCACGCTGGCCGCCGACAGGATGGCCGCCGAGCACGCCAAGTGGTACCGCTGGCTCGGCGCACCGTCGCCCGACGGCGGCACGGTCGGCGCGTACGAGGGCGGCGGCTACTACGTCACCGGGCTGAACCGGCCCACCGACGCCTCGATCATGCGGGTGCTCGGCAAGCCCTTCAACCTGCCCGGCGCCGAGGCGATGATCGCCGGGTTCTACCAGCACGCGAAGATCGCCACGCCGCTCACCCCGACCGGCCGCACCCTGCGGCTGCGCAACACGGCGAAGGTCTCCGTACCCCGCCTGGCCGGCGCGGACGGACGGCAGCCGGACGTCCGCTGGTACCTGGACGGCCGGGAGCTGAAGCGCTTCGCCGGGCGGACCGAGGTCGCCGTCGCCGAGCTGTGGCTCTTCGACCTGCGCACGCACAAGCTGTCGGTCACGGCCGAGGACCGCACGCCCTCGGTCCGCGACCCGAAGACCGCCGGCACCCTGAAGAACACCGTCGACTGGAGCGTCCGCCTCTAGGCCCTGTCGTCGAACTGCCGTCCGCCCCGGGCGACGACGGGAGTTGACGACAGGACCTGGTCGCGCCGACGGTGCGGGGCTCATACGCCGGCCGCGTACGCCCAGAACTCGCGCATCAGGGCCGGCGGGGTCGGACCGGCCATCTCCAGCTGGGTGAGCAGGACGGAGGCGGAGCCGGTGGCGGGGGTGATGTGGGCGGCGGTCCCGGTGCCGCCGACCCAGCCGTACCGCCCCGGCACGTTCCACGGATCGCGGGGCGCGACGTCCACCGACCCGCCGAACCCCCAGCCCTGGCCCTCCAGGAACAGCCCGGCGGCGGCCCGCTGGTCCGCGGTCAGCCAGTCGGTGGTCATCATCCGCACCGACCCGGCCGACAGGAGCCGGCCCCGGTCCCCGTCCAGCGCGCCCTCCGCGAGCAGCATCCGGGCGAACGCGTACAAGTCGTCGACGGTCCCGACCAGACCGCCGGCGCCGGAGGGGAAGGCCGGGACGCTGCTCCACTGCCCATGGGGCGCGTCGATCAGTTCGGGGCCGCCGTCGCCCGCGCGGTAGAGGCTCGTGAACCGGCCCAGGTCCGCCGCCGGGACGGCGAACCCGGTGTCCGCCATGCCGAGCGGCTCGAAGATCCGCTCGGCCAGGAACTCGGGCAGCGACTGACCCGTGACCCGGGCGATCAGTACGCCCAGGACGTCGGAGCACGTGTTGTACAGCCAGGCCTCACCCGGCTGGTGCAGCAGCGGAATGCGCGACAGCGCCTTCATCCAGGCGTCCGGCGCCGCCGTGTGCTGCGGCTGAGGCGGCCCCTGCTTCAGCTCGCTGAACAGCAGGCCGACCGCCGGCAGCGAGAAATCGGACGGGAAGCCGTACCCGGCGCGGAACGTGAGCAGGTCGGACACGGTGATCAGGCGTTCCGCCGGCACCACGTCGTCGACCGGGCTCGCGGGCGTACGGACGACGAGGGGCGAGGCGATCTCCGGCAGCCACGGCGCGACGGCATCGGTCAGGGCCAGCCGGCCCTCCTCGACGAGCATCATGACCGCGGCGGCCGTGACCGGTTTCGTGAGCGAGGCGATACGGAAGATCGAATCACGGACCACCGGGGCCGTGCCCTCGGCGTCGGCCGAGCCGACGGCCTCGACCTCCACCCGGTCGCCGCGGGCCACCAGGCCCACCGCCCCGGGCAGCGGTCCACTGCTCACGTGCCGTTCCAGGATGTCGCGCAGGCCGGTCATCACTCCACCTCTCCCGATGCCTCTCCCGATGCGGGGCCGGCCGGGCCGGCCCCTCGGTAACCAAGACTCCCGCAGCGGCGTGGATTCATCGGCCGGACGCGCGGTGGGCACCGGAGTGCTCACCACCAGTAGGCGGGGTACCTCGGGGCCTTGCGCCGCACGCGCGAGGCGGCGTACCCGGTCAGGACGAGCAGCACCGTCGCGCCGAACAGCAGCGGGACGAAGCGGCCGGGAGCCGGGCTCTGGAGCACGACCACCACGGCGGTGGCGCAGGCGGCGGCGTGCGGGGTGCGCGCGGCCATCAGCAGCGCGAGCGTGACCCCGGCGGCGACGGCCGCCGCCCAGGCGCTGCCGCCGGCGGCGGCGAGGACGCCGTATCCGACCGCGGCGCCCAGCAGGTGGCCCACGACCACACTGCGCGGCTGCGCCAGGGGCAGGGTGGGGGCGCTGTGGACGAGAGCGGCGCTGGCGGCCAGCGGCGGTATGAGCACCGGCTCGTTGAGTACCGCGCCGATCCCGACGAGCCCCAGCAGGACCGACGTCACGGCGCTGATGCTGTGGAAGGCGGCTGCGGGAGTGGGCCGCGCGGGAGCCCGCCCGGCGGCGAACCGGAACCGGGACGATTCGGCGGGGGACGGTGGGGGCGCGGGGGTCGATGGGGTCGAGGGGGCGGACGGGGGCTGCAAAGCGGTGCTCATGTGCGATTTCCGGGGCAGGACGGCAGGGCGGGTGCGGTCGGGGCGACACGAAGCAGGGTGATCAACCGCAGCCTCGGCCTCGCGCCTGTCCCGGGTACGGCCGACGCGGACCGGCCCCGAGCTTATCCGTCAGGTGTTGCGCGGCCGTCCCGGGGGAGGGATACGGGTACCGGAGGGATGGTCATGACGCAGCATTCCCGACACCTCGAGTCCGCGGAGGACGCAGTGGACGCAGCGGACGCCGAGGAGACATCGGAGACGGAGGAGGCAGGGGCCACCGTGGACGCGGGGCCGGCCGCGGACCACGGCCCTGCGGCCGCATCCGCGCCCGAGGGCGGGGAGCCGGCCTGCCTGCTCCACCTCGTCCGCCCCGACTGCGGACGGCTCGCCGCCGGACCGTCCGCCCGCTCCTGTGCGCACTGCGGCGGCCCGCTCCCGGACGCCGCTCCGTGACCGCCCGAAATCCGGTGGCCCGGGCGCCCAGGGCGGACCTAGGGTTCCGCCCATGACGATCATGGGCTCCGATGCCGTAGACCGATCCGTTTCCCTCACCGCACGGGCGCTGCGCGACGTGGCGCACCTCGACTGGTCCGTCCCGGCCGCCGACCTGGAGTGGAGCTGTTACGACACCGCCGTCCACGTGGCGGGCGACTTCACCGGCTACGCCGCCCAGCTCACCGGGCGCGCGACCGGTGCGTACGTACCCTTCGACATAAGCGCGGACCCGGGCACCACGCCCTCCGGCCTGATCGACGTCATCGAGGCCACCGGAGGCCTGCTCTCCGCCGCCGTGGCCGTGACCCCTCCCGAGGTCCGGGCCTGGCACCCGTACGGTATGGCCGGCCCGGACGGATTCGCCGCGATGGGCGTCGTCGAGACGCTGCTGCACACCCACGACATCCTGAACGGCCTCGGCGTCCACGACTGGGAGCCCGACGCGGACCTCTGCGAGCAGGTGCTCGACCGGCTCTTCCCGCACGTCCCGCGCACCGCCGCCCCCTGGCCGGCCCTGCTGTGGGCGACCGGCCGCACCGGGCTCCCGGGGCTGCCCCGGCGCCGGGTCTGGCGCTGGTACAGCGAACCCGTCGCGGCCGGTCGCGTCGTGCTGTGCGAGATCTCGCCGAACGTGGCCGCCGATCTCCACGCGGGCGGCACCGGCGGCTTCGCCTGGGCCGAGGACGGCCCCGGCGAGGGGACGCGGTTCGCCGCCGGGATGGTGGCCACGGCGCGCGACGAGGGTACGCACCGCCCGGGGTGGGGCGCGTACGCCATCGTCCGTACGCAGGACCGGCGCGCGATCGGCGGCATGGGCTTCCACGCCGCCCCCGACGCCGAGGGGCACGCGGAGGTCGGCTACGACCTCGTACCGTCGGCCCGGGGCAACGGCTATGCCACCGATGCGCTGAACGGCCTGACCGCGTGGGCTTTCGGACAGCCCGGGGTGACCGCGCTGCACGCTTCGGTCGACGAGGACAACGCGCCCTCTCACGGCGTGGTCGGCCGGGTGGGCTTCGAGCGCACGGGCTCGACCGAGGGGGGCGGGGTCCGCTACACCCTGCATGCCCCCCGGGCCTGACGGCTCCACGGGGCCCCGCTCGCCGACCCCGCGGACCACGTCCCGGACCACACCGACGCGGGTGATGCGGAGCCGGAGCGTCCGCAGGGGCCGGCGGGTGCGCGGGCGATAGCCTCGGAAGCGGAAGCCCGACACCGGCTCGGAAGGCAGGCCCCGATGGCGAGTCCCACCGAACCCCCGGCCTCTGCGGGCTCCCCCCTTCCCCCGGGTTCCCCCGACCCCGCTGCCGCCCGTTCCCGGGTTCCCGTGATCGACCTCGGGCCGTGGCGCTCCGGCGACCCCGGCGCGCGCGAGCGGACCGCGGCCCGCGTCGACGAGGCCCTTCAGGCCGCCGGGTTCCTGCTGATCACCGGGCACGGCGTGGACCCCCGGCTGCCCGCCCGGATCCGGGAGGCCGCCAAGGAGTTCTTCCGGCTGCCGGCCGAGGTGAAGCAGCCTTACGCGGTCGCGGTCGGCAGCCGCGGCTGGCTCGGCCCCGGCGCCGAGGCCAACAGCTACGCGGAGGGGGCCGCCTCGCCGCCCGATCTGAAGGAGTCCTGGTCGTTCGCGGCGGACGAGCCCACCGGCGACCCGTCCGTGGACGCCGAATGGTTCCTCCCGAACACCTGGCCGGCCGAGGTGCCCGCGCTGCGGCCGCTGGTCGTCGAGTACCTCGCCCGGATGCGGGCCCTGTCCGACGAGCTGCTGGAGCTCCTCGCCACCGCACTCGGCCTGGCCGAGGACCACTTCACCCGCCACACCGGCCACCCCACCTGGGGGTTCAACCTCAACTGGTACCCCGGCACCGAGGTGCTCGGCGATCCCCTGCCCGGCCAGTTCCGCATCGGGGCGCACACGGACTTCGGCACGGTCACGGTCCTCGACCGCCAGCAGGGCTCCGGAGGGCTCCAGATCCACACCGACGCCGACGGCTGGCAGGACGCACCGTACGACCCGGCCGCGCTCACCGTGAACATCGGCGACCTGATGGCCCGCTGGACGGGGGACCGCTGGCGCGCGGGCCGGCACCGCGTGCTGCCGCCGCCCGTCGACGCTCCGGCCGAGGAACTCGTCTCGCTCGTCTACTTCTACGAGTGCGACGCGCACACCCGTGTCGAGTCGCTGCCGGCGCCGGTCGGCCGGGTCGTGCACGAGCCGGTGGACTCCCACGCGTACCTGCGGGCGAAGCTGGACGCGATCACCGTGTCCTGACGTCCGAGGTCCGCCCCGCCGAGGTCCGCCCCGCCGGCGGCCGCCCCCGCGGACACCCGTACGGTGCTGCCACAACTGCCGTGCCACACCGGGAAGTTCGGGGTCGGCCGGGCGATCCTGCACCTGGTCGACCGCACCAGGACCGGCCCGGGGGTGAGGTCCGGCCGCCCGAACCGATGGTGAGCGTGCGCCACCCGGCCCAGTACGGCACCGGCGGCCCGGTGCACGCCTGGCTCACCGTCGAGGAGGCCCGCCCGCCGCCCGCCGACCGTGGACTCGACCCGGCCGTCGCGACCAGGGCCGGAACGCGACGGCGGGAAACTCCGGCGGCGGCTCCACCGCGGTCGCCGCACGGCGGCCGACCCGCGCATCCGCGCCGGGACGGACGCGGACGGCGGGCTGTTCCCGTCGGCGCCGGCGCCGGCGGCCGGCACCGGCGGCCGTCCGGCGACCCGAACGGGAAGCGGCTCGACGGCCGGCAGCGCTGGATCACCTTCGACGACTCGAACCACTTCACGTTCACCGGCCGGCCCGCCGCGAGCGCCCGGCCCGGGCTGCCCCCGCCGTCGCCGCTGCCGGGTGCCCGTCCGCCCCACCTGACCCGGCGCCACGTCGGCGCCCTCTTCGCGCGGCATCCGAAGGGCGGGCCGCAGCGGCTCCCCGACGGCCCCGGCCCCGTGGCCCCCAGGCGCCGGAGGTCCGCTTCCACACCGCCGGGCCCCGACCCGATTACCGCTGGTCGACGGGGTTCGGCAGGATGGGGGCATGACCGAGATCCGTACCCCCCGCCTCCTCCTCCGCCGCTGGACCGACGACGACCTCGTCCCCCTGTCGGAGATCAACGCCGACCCGGACGTGATGCGCTGGATCGGCGACGGATCGACCCTCGACCTCGACGGGACCGCCGAGGAGATCGAGCGCTGGGAGGAGGAGTGGGACGACGAGGGCTTCGGCGTCTTCGCCGTCGAGCTGCTGGCGTCGGGCGAGCTGATCGGCGCGGTCGGGCTCAGCGTGGCGCAGTCGCCGCAGGAGGTGCGGGACTTCGTCGCGATCAGCTGGCGGCTCGGCCGCCAGTACTGGGGCCAGGGCTACGCCTCGGAGGCCGCGCAGGCCACCCTTGAGTTCGCCCTCCAGGACCGCGGCCTCGACCGGGTGATCGCGGTCAACCGGTCGGGCCATGAGGAGTCCGAGAACGTGATCCGCAAGCTCGGCATGGTGGCGGACCTGGACACGACGGATCCGGAGCACGGCCACCTGCTCCAGGTGCACAGCATCGACCTGACGGAGTACGAGGCCTGACCGCGGCGCCCGCCCCCGCGCGGCCCCTGCCTCCGCAACCCCGGGTCCGGGACCGGCCTGCGGGTCCGGGACCGCCCCCGGGGTACCGGTCCCCGGGTCAGCCGGGGGCCGTCCCCGGCGCCTGCGCGGCGTGCCCCGCGCGGACGGCGGCGAGCGCGGCGGCGTGCACGGCCGCCGGGTCGCCGTGGTGCGGGACCGGGCTGCCGGTCAGGGCGTACCACTCCTCGGCGTCCTTGTACTGGACGTCGATGCGGGCCAGGCCGCCCGCGACCGCCGTCGTCCGGACGGTCAGCGGGCCCGTGACGACGCCGACTTCATCGGTCATCGCCCCGCCGGGCCCGGCGAGCACGTCGTCCTGCCACTGCTGCGGGCGCCCGGTCATGCCGCGCACGTGTCCAGCATCGTCGAGAGCATCTTCTTCTCCGGTTCGGTGACGGTCAGGCCGTAGGCGGACTTCACGGTGGTCCAGGCCCGCCCGTACTGGCACCAGCTCGCCTTGTCCGGCGGCTGCCACAGGTCGGGGCTCTGGTCGCCCTTGGAGCGGTTCGTGGCGGCGGTCACCGAAAGCAGCTGGGGGTGCGTCAGGTCGTTGGCGAAGGCCTTGCGCTGCGCGGCGTCCCAGCCGGCCGCGCCCGAACGCCAGCCCTCGGCGAGCGGCACGATGTGGTCGATGTCCATCTTCGAGGCGTCGGTGACCACCGTCCCGTCGTACAGGCTCCTCCAGGTGCCGGAGACCGCCTTGCACTCCGAGTCCTGCTTGACGTCCTTGCCGTCGCGCTTGAGGACCACCTCGCGGGTGTCGCACTTGTTGCCCTGTTCGGCCCAGTGCGTGAACTTGGCCCGGCTGTAACCGGCCATCGTGCCGGGCTGTGCGACCTTCAGCGCCGCCAGCTGCGTGCGGGCCACCTGGACCGTCACCAGACCGGGCAGCACGTCCCCGGATGACGGTTTGGCGTCCCCGCCCCCGGGAGCGGAGGGCGATGCGCCAGCCGGGACCGACGGCGCGGACGGCTTCGCGTCCTTGCCCGCCGTGCCGGCCCCCGCACACCCGGCCACGGCCAGCAGCAGCGAGGCCGCCAGGACCGCACCGCGCACACCTGTCTGACGTCCCATGAACCCACCCCGAGCCGGCTTCCGCACACTGTCCCGGAAGAGACTACCCAGAACCGGACAATCAACCGGACGGCGGCCGGCCGCCACACCGGGACGCAAAGCGTCGCGCAAACCGGCGTGCAACCGGCCGTGCCCGCCCGTGTGTCGAGCCGGGGCCCCTCGTGGGGCCGTTGTCAGTGGCTCTCGCTAGTCTCCCCGCATACCGCAGCTCAGGGGGTCCTTTCCCCCTGGTCGACGCTGCGCGCAACCGGACCGGGCAGGCGGAGGGGCACGTACTGATGGCATGGCTGGCGGCGGGCGAGGGGTACGAGATCGCCCTGGTGGAGGGGAAGGTGGCGGCGCGGTCCGCCACCGGCCGCACGGCGGGACGGCAGTTGAAGACGCTGCCCAAGGCGCTGCGCGACCATCCCGAGGTGGACCGGCTGCGCCGGCTCGCCGAATGGCTGGAGCGGCACGAGGCCGCCTGCATCGCCCAGGTGGACTCCTGGATGGTGTCCTCGCTGCCCGTGCCGACGGCACTGATCGCCCGGGTCTGGCCGGACGAGGCCTGGCAGAGCGCGCTGCGCGACGTGGCCGTCGTCGGCGAGGACCCGGACGAGGTGGGCTTCCTGCGGGACGCCACCGCGTCCGGTGAGCTGAAGGTGGTCAACCTCGACGGCGAGACCGTACGGCTCTCCCCGCGCACGGTGACCCTGCCGCACCCGGTGCTGCTGCCCGACCTGGATGACGTACGGGACTTCGCGGCCGAACTGGGCATCGTCCAGCGCGTCGAGCAGATCCACCGGCCCACCTGGGAGAAGCCCGCGGGGCTGGCGGCCACCGCCACCGAGGTGCGGGACTACGCGGGCGGCGTGTTCGCGAACCGGTTCGGCCTCGCCGCCCGCGCGACGGGCCTCGGCTACCGCGTCTCCGGCGGCTACGCGACCTGCAAGGTCCGCGACACCGGCCGGAGCACGGAGGCGGCCGTCTGGATCGGCGAGCCCTACTACGAGGACGAGACCACCACCGGCGCCCTGAACTGGCAGGACGAGGACGGCCGGGTGGTGCGTCTGACGGAGGTCGGGCCGGTCGCCTGGTCCGAAGGAATGCGAATGGCCGCGGCGCTCTACGCCGGGCGCAAGATCGAAGAGGGCGGGGACGCGCGATGAGCACCACCACCACGACCACCACCGCGACGGCGGCCGAGGCCGCGCACGAGGCCGAACTGCTGCTCAAGGCCGGTGCCGTGCTGCCGCACGGCACCGAGGGCGCCGGCCCGTCGGCCGTCGACCTGACCGCACGCACCTATCGTCACCCCGCCCTCGCCGACGACCGCGTCGTCATCCGGCTCGCCGCCGCCGAACTGGGTCCGGCCGAGGACCTCGCCGCCGGCTTCCTGGGACTCGTACGCGACGAGGGCGAGCCGCCCGTCGTGGGCCTCGGCCAGCGCCAGGCCCTCGGCTTCCCCGAATGGGTCCTCGTCCACCACCCGCAGGACGGACACCACGCCCTCGCCGTGGTCCCCGAACTCGACCGTCTCGCCCGTCAGGCCAAGACCAAGCCCAAGGCCGCCCTCGACGCCTGCCTCGAACTGGCCGGCCGGCTCGCCGCCGCCGTCCCGCACTTCCTGCCCGTCTTCTACGAGCAGGCCGCCCGCGTCTTCCTCGCCGTCGAGAACACCACCTACGCCGCCCAGCTGTTCGGCCGCGCCCGGACCAGCGAGGCCCAGCACGGACTCGCCGTCGACGAGGACCGCCTCGACGCCGTCTTCCTCGAATTCGCCCTGGCCGGCGCGCTCCCGGTGAAGGTGCTCACCGGCTACGCCAAGGAACTGTCCACCCGCGTCAGCCCCGCCGAGGCCCACGAGCGCTTCCGCCGCCTGTGCGTGCGCCGCACCGCCGGCGGGCTGCCGCCCTCCGCGCAGGCCGCCACCGAGCTGCGCCGCCTCGCCCGCGCCGCCGGCCTGACCGGCAGCGAGGCCGAACAGGACTACCTCGCCGAGCTGCTGCCGCTGCCCGCCACCCTGCGCGCCGCGTTCGGCTGGTGGAAGGCCCACCGCACCGCGCTGATCGCGCTGGCCCGGCGGGTGCCTGACGTACGGGGCACCCTGCTCGCCCTGATGCCGCCCGGCGGCGACGGCGAACTCTCCGCCCTCTGGCTGGACGTCCTGGAACAGTCCGGCGCCACCGCCGGCCTCGTCGACGCCGGCCTGCCCGCCGGGCAGCGCTGCTCCGACGGGGCGGCCGGCTGGCTCGAACGCTTCCACGCCGCCCGGCACAGCGGCTGGGGCTCGCGCCCCACCCTGCCCGCCCTGCTCGACCTCGTGACCCGCGCGGCCGACCGGCTGCGCGAGGAACTCGCCGAACCCGGCCGCGAAACGGGCCTGAACGTGGGCGTCCAGGACGCCGACCTGCTGGACCTGCTGCTCTCCCTGGACATCCCGGTCACCGACCCCGAACCCGACCCCGCCTCCCCCCGCCGGCGCCACGACCAGCTGAACCTGGCCGACTGGGCACGCTCCGACCAGCGGCGCGACCTGCTCGCCATCGCGGCCGACCAGCGCTTCCGGCCCGCCTTCCGGCGCACCGCACACGCCCTCGGCGGCAACGCCGAATCGGTGGAACTCGTGCGCCTGCTCGCCGCCTCGCCCGGCGGCCGCCCGATGCTCACCGAATGGATGCGCGAGGTCGCCCGCAGCTCCACCGCCGCCGGCCTGCCCGCCCTCCCCGACGCCATCCAGCGCCTGACCTGGCTGCCCGCCGAGGCACTCGAACTCGCCCGCGAGGAAGTCGCCGCGGCCGCCGGCACCGACCTCGGTGACATCCTCGCCCGCACCCTGCGCGGAGGTCTCTTCGAGGAGTTCACCTGGCCCGCGTTCGAAGAGGCCCTCGTCGAACTCGCCGACCGCAAGGCCCTGCGCCGCGGGCACCTGACCCTCGTCGAGGCCTGGCCCCACCTCATCATCGCCAACCCGGTCCAGGTCCGCGTCGTCGACGCCGACTCCACCGTGCTCACCCACGATCTGCGGGTGCCGGCCGGCGGCTCCCACCGCTACGGATTCCACTACGTCGACGGCGCCCTCCTCGTCTTCTGGACCTCCTGGAACAGCGGCGACGTCCAGGGCTACTGGCACACCGCCCCGCACCACGTCTTCTCCCTGGGCACCGACCGCAGCTACTGGTCGCTGCGCTCCGAGCACATCAGCCTGCCCCTGCCCGGGGGCGGCCGCGCCACCGGCGGCGGCGTCCTGCACGCCGGGGACACGGCCCTGCCCGCCGAGCACGCCCTGCTGTCCGACGGCACCTCGCACTGGGTGTGGCAGCACCGCGACCAGGACCACGAGGGCGGCTGGCGCGAGTACGCCCCGGCCGACGGTGCGCGCGGCCGGTACTCCCGGCCGGCCTTCCTCGCCGACGCCCTGCGCGCCCACCCCTCCGACGCGACCCTCTCCGACCGGTCCGCCTGGCTCCGCCCCGCCCCCGCGGTCGAGGGCTCGGCGCTCGGCGCGCCCGCCGACGGACTCCTGGGCTGGCACGCCGTCCGCGTCCCCGGGCAGGGCTGGCACGGCTGCGACGCCGCCGGACGCACCGTCCGTACGCCCGAAGGCGCCGAGATGCCCGTCGCGGCCCTCGCCTTCCCCGGCGACGAACGGCCGCGCGCGCTCACCCTGCGCTGGCGCGAACTCAGCATCGTCGACCCCGACGGCACCGTCACCGCCACGACGCGCAGCGACCGCGACGAGGGCTTCGCCACCGGCAGCGTCAGCCTCCCGCCGCTTCCCTTCTGGTACGCCCTGCGCCCCCGCGACCCGGAGGGCTCCGCAGCCCTGCGGACGGCCGACCGCGACACCGTCGCCGCCCTGCTGAAGGCCGCCGCCCAGGCCGAGAAGGCCTCCGACCTGCCCGGCCTGGTCACCGCGGCCCTGCCGCAGGTCACCGCGGAGCAGCTGATCGGCGGCATCGTCGAGGTCGTGCGTTTCGCCCTGACCCAGCAAAAGGCCCTGGACGGCGTCGCCGCCCGCCTCCACTCCGGCGGGTCCCCGGCGGACGAACCGCAGGGTCCCACCGACGAGCTCGTCGAGCAGGCGCTGCGCGGCATCGCCGGCACCGGCTACTACAGCTGGGGCACCGACAAGGACGTCGCCCACCGCTTCCTGACCCGCCTCACCGAGGCGTGCGCCGACACGGGCGCCGTCGCCGTACCCGGCCGCCTCCACTTCGACATGCCCGCCCTGGACTACTCCGCCCTGCCCTTCACCACGCTGCTCGACCATCCGGCCGCGGTCGCCTACCGGGCCGTCGCCGTCGGCACCACGGACGAGCAGCGGGCCGCACTGTGCACCCTGCTCGGCCAGGTGGACGCCCTCGGGCTGGCCTCCGCCGGGGCCTGCGCCGACCGCTGGCGCCGGGTCCTGGTCCACCTCGACCAGCGCCACCTGAGCACCCCCGACGGCGTCTCCCGCAACACCTCGCACCGCAGCCTGCTCCCGCTCGGCGGCGGAGCCGTCCTCGGCCTCACCGAGCACAGCACGTCCGTCGCCGACGGCCACGAGTTCGGGGCGCTGCTCCACGACCCCTCCGGCCGCTTCGAGGTACCCGGCCCCTACACCGTGCGCGGTGAGGCCCCGGTAGGCGACCGGGAGCGCGGCGCCGGCTGGCTCACGGCCTTCCTGACCGAGGCCGCCGACCGCGGCCCGGCACCGCTGCGCCCCGAGGCCGCCGACGAGTTCGCCCGCCTCACCGGCGTGTCCGGCACCCTCGCACGGCTCGTGCTGGCCGGCCTGCCGAACATCGACAGCTGGGAGGCCAACTTCCTGCCGGCCGAGCTGCGCACCGCCCTCGGCGTCAAGGCGGCCGACGCGAAGCACGCCCGGACCGAGCTGAAGGGTCTCGACGTCGAGGTGCGCCGGGCGGTCGTCGCCGCACTGCTGCCCGCCGACCCCGCGCGGCTGTGGAGCGACGGCCCGGACGTGGCCGCCGCCGCCGAGGAGTGGAACCGCCGCGTGGGCCGCCGCACGCCCGTGCCCGAGTGGCTGCTCGCCGAGCCCACCCGCGCCGCGAGGACCGGCTGGTCCACGCACCGCGCCCTCGCCGCGATCCTCGACCCCGCGGCGTCCCGGCCGCTTTCGGTGGACGTCGCCTGGGAGGTGAAGGGGGACCACGCCGAGCCCCGCGAACCGGCCACCGAGCCCTTCACCTCGGAGGTCCTGACCGGCGTACTGACCCTGACGGCCTGGCTGGCCCACCGGCTGCCCGCCGGGGACCCGTTGCGGGCCGTCCTGCCACCCGCCCTGACCGCCGTACGGCAGCGGCTCGCCGCACCGGAACTCCTCCTCACCGTGGGGCACTACACCAGCCTCCCCGACTTCCGGAAGGCGGCGGGTACGCCCACCGAGACGGCCGAGGGCTACGAGCGGTACGGCGCGGTCGTCATGGCCACCCACGACGACCGGCCCAAGCCCGCGGTGAAGACGGCCCTGCTCGACTCCACCGGCTCCGACCCCTACCTCCCGGCGCTGCGCGGCGAGGACCAGCAGCCGTCCGGAGCGGAGACGGCGCTGCGGGCCGTCCACGACCCGCGCTTCGCCGCGCTGCTCGCCGACCCGGGCGCCCCGGCGGCCGGCGCCGGGGACGACGCGGTCGACGAGGACGGCACCTGGTGGCCGCAGGACCCCGGCCGCTCGGTACCGGAGCTGGTGGCCGAGGTCGGCGAGGCCCACGGCCTGGGCGCGGACGCCGCCGCCCTCTACCTGGCCCTGCTCGCCATGCCCGACCCCACCGACCGCAACGTGGCGCGCTGGACGGGCTGGAAGCCGGCCCGGCTCAAGGCCGCCCGCGCCGAACTGGCCGCCACCGAGCTCGTGGTGACGGCCTCCCGGACCCGCGCGGGCCGCTCGCTGTTCCTGCCCGGCGGCTGGGCCGAGATGCCCTCGCCGGTACTGCCGGTGGAACAGTGGAAGCTCGCGATGTACGGGCTGGCCCCCGGCGGGCGTCCGGTCCTGGGCGTCCTGGTGCCGGACGAGCCGGCCGCGGACCTCTACCGACGGGCCTGGCAGCGGATCCGCGAAGGCGACGTACCGCGCTTCGAGGCACTGAAGGTCAAGCGCACCCGCCCCCGCCGACGCTGACGACCGGGCCGGGCCGGGCGCCACCGCCCGGCCCGGCCCGCCGTGGACGTCCCACGAACGTCCCACCGCCCTCTCCGACTTCGCAACCCCGCACGTTCCCGAAGGAAACGAACGCCATGACCGTGACCGAAACGACCGTCCCGGCCGCCACGCGGCAGGCCCTGCCCGCCGAGGAGCGGTACGCCGCCGAACTCGCCTTCCTCGCCGCCCAGGACAGCGGCCCCCGCCCGCCCGGCTGGGCGCTCACCCCGCGCGCCGTCGTCACCTTCGTGTGCGGCAGCGACGGAGCCGAACTGGCCCTGCCGGGACGCCGGCGCGCCGGACTCCCGGCCAAGCTGGTCATCGCCCCGAAGTTCGTCGGCGAACGCGCCCTGGTCGAACGCTGCGTGGTCACCCTCGCCGGTGAACGCGGCCTGCTGCTCACCGGCGAGCCCGGCACCGCCAAGTCGATGCTGTCCGAACTGCTGGCCGCGGCCGTCTGCGGCACCAGCGCCCTCACCGTGCAGGGCACCGCGGGCACCACCGAGGACGCCTTCCGCTACGGCTGGAACTACGCACTGCTGCTCGCCCAGGGACCCACCTCCCAGGCGCTCGTCGACTCCCCGGTGCTCTCGGCGATGCGGACCGGGCGGGTGGTGCGGGTGGAGGAGATCACCCGCTGCCTGCCCGAGGTACAGGACGCGCTGGTGTCGATCCTGTCCGACCGGCGGGTCAGCGTGCCCGAACTGACCGCCACCGAGGACGCGGTGGTCTCCGCGGCCCCCGGCTTCACGGTCATCGCCACCGCCAACCTGCGCGACCGCGGCGTCTCGGAGATGTCCGCCGCCCTCAAGCGGCGCTTCAACTTCGAGACGGTCGCACCGATCGCGGACGCGGACGCCGAAGCCACCCTGATCCGCCGCCAGGCGGTGGCCGCGGTGCAGCGGGCGGGCGCGGCCTTCGGAGTCGACGACGCCGTGCTGGACGCGCTGGTCACGGTCTTCCGGGACCTGCGTTCGGGCCGCTCGGCCGAGGGCTGGGATGTGGAACGCCCCGGCACGGTCATGTCCACCGCCGAAGCGGTCCAGGTGGCGGCCTCGCTGGGCGTCGCCGCGGCGTACCTGCCCGGCGGCGACGTCCTGGACCTGCTGCCGGGGCACCTGCTGGGCGTGGTCCGCAAGGACGACCCCGCCGACCACGGCCGCCTGCTGGGCTACTGGGACGGCCCGGTCCGCCGCCGCGCCGAAGACGGCTCGGCGATGTGGCGCCGCCTGTGGGACCTCCGCGGGAGCCTGCGATGACGACGCCGGCGAACGATCCGCGGGAGGCCGTGGACGCGCTCGCCGCGTCCCGCGCGCCGTACCTGCTGGGTGTACGTCACCACAGCCCCGCCCTGGCGGCGGTGGTCCCGGCGCTGCTGGACGCCGCTGAGGCGGACGTGGTGTGCGTCGAGCTGCCCACCGACTTCCAGCCGTGGCTGGAGCACCTGGCCGACCCCGAGACCGTGGCACCCGTCGCCCTGGCGGGCACCGGCCGGGACGGCAGTCTGGCGTTCTACCCCTTCGCGGACTTCTCCCCGGAGCTGGCCGCGATCCGCTGGGCGCGTATGCACGGCGTGGAGGTCCGCTGCTGTGACCTCCCCCTGGCCGACCCCGCCTGGACCGGGCGGCCCGACCCGGCGGCGGAGCCGGCGTCCGCCGCGGGCCGCTCCGCGGGTGGGGGTCCGGGTGCGGATGCGGATGCGGATGCGGATACGGGGGCAGGTACCGGGCCGGGCCGCATTCCGTCCGCGGCGCCGGTCGCGATCCCCGGCGCGGCTGACGCTCCCGGGGACCACGACGCACCGGCGCCGCCGCCCGCGGCCACGGCGGATGCGGGCCCCGGTCCGGCCGGGGCGTCACCGCAGGCCCCCCGGCGGTCGTTCGCCGGGGCGCTGGCCGCCTCCGGCACCGGGCGGGACGGCGATGACCTGTGGGACCGGGCCGTGGAGGTCCTGGCCCCCGGCTGCACGCCGGAAGCCGTCCGGCGAGCCGCCCTCGGCGTGGGCTGGGCCCTGCGCCAGGACGGGCCCGTCCCCGCGACGGACCTCGCCCGCGAGGCCCATATGCGCGGCGTCATCGAGGCCGCCGCCTCGGGGGGCCGCAGGGTCGCCGCCCTCATCGGCGCCTTCCACGCCCCGGCCCTCCTCCGCCCCGCAACGCCCCCGGCGGGCGACGCCTCCGACCAGAACCCGGCGACCCCGGCGCCTGAGCCCGGGGGCGTCTGCGCCGACGGGGTGCCGGCGCAGTCGACCCGTGGCGCCGCGGACCCCGGGCCCGTCGCTCCCGCGGGTGTACCGGCGCCGGGCCGGACCGCCGGTGCGCCGCGGGCCGTGGGCCGGGAGGCCGTGGCCGGGGCGGCAGCGGCGACGGCTGCCGGGCCCGGGGGCGTCTGCGCCGACGGGGTGCCGGCGCAGCCCGGTGACGAAGCCTCCGGTCCGGTGGCGGGCCGGGTCCTCGGCAGGGACTCGACGCCCCGCTCCGGGGTCACGGACTCCGGCTACGCGACCGCCCGCGGGCAGGTGAGCGGTGCCGTCGTCCGGCGGGACTCGCGTACCGCTGCGGCGGGGCGCGGGGAAGGGGTCGTGACCTCCTTCGTGCCGTACTCCTTCGATCTGCTCGACTCCCGCTCCGGCTACCCCGCCGGCATTCGCGATCCACTCTGGCAGCAGGCCGTGCTGGAGGCAGGCGGCGATCCGATGCGACTGCGCGACGCCGCCTCCGTCGCCGTCACCGGCATCTGCCGGGAGCTGCGCCGCGCCGGGCACACCGCCGGCACCGGCGAGGCCGCCGAGACGCTGCGGCTCGCCTGTGACCTCGCGGTCCTGCGCGGGCTCCCCGCCCCAGGCCGGGGCGAACTCCTGGAGGCGGTCACCACCGTGCTCGGCCAGGGCGAACTCCTCGGCCGCGGCCGCGCGTTGGCCCGGGCGCTGGAAGCCGTGCTCGTCGGGGCCGCCCGCGGCCGGATCACCCCGCACGCCCCCCGCTCCGGGCTCGGCCCCTCCGTCGAGGCCGAGCTGGCGGAACTGCGGCTGCCGGGTCCCGAGGACCCCGCCCCGCGCGAGGTCCGCCTCGACCCGCTCCGCTCCCCGCTCGACCGCCGCCGTGAGGTCCTGCTCCAGCGGCTGGCCGTCTGCGGGGCCTCGTACGGGCAGCCCCTCGACGTCGCCGCCACCGGCGACGGCACCGCCCTCGGCACCAAGTGGCGGCTGACCTGGACGCCCTCCGTACCGGCCCGCCTCGACCTGGCCGGCGTGCGCGGCGTCACCGCAGCCCAGGCCGCCGCCGGGACGCTGCGCGAAACCGCCCGGCGCGCCACCGCCGACGGGGGCCCGACCCCGGCCCAGATCCTCACCGGCCTGGCCGCCGCCGCGCGCTGCGATCTGCCCGACCTGGTCGACGTACGGCTCGACGAGGCCGCCGAAACCCTCCCGCAGACCGCGACCCTGCCCGAACTCCTCGACTCGATCGACCTCCTGGAAGCGCTGTCCCGCGGGCACTTCCCCGGAACCCCCGAGGGCTCCCGCGCCGCCGCCGGCGCGCTCACGAGCCTGCTGCTCGAAGCCGCCGTGCGTTCCCTGCCCGGCCTCGCCGGCAGCGAGGACCACGCCGACGCGCGCGCCCTCGTGGCCCTCGCCGACCGCGCCGCCACCCTGCACCTGGGCCTGCGACTGGACTCCGCCCTGACGGAACTGGCCGCCACCGCATCCCCGTTGATGCAGGGCGCGGCACTGGCCGTACGGGTCCTCCTCGATCTGGATCCGGCCGACGGCCTCGGCGACCGCGCCGCCGGCTGGATCGACGGCGCCGGCACCCCCGACGGACGGCGCTCCCTCGCCCGCCGTTTCGGCGGCGTCCTGGCCGCCGCGGGACCGCTGCTCCAGTCCTCCGCAGCGGCCCTCACCCCGGTCCTCGACCGGATCGACGGCCTCGCCGACCAGGAGTTCCTGGACCGGCTGCCGGCCCTGCGCGGCGGCTTCGACGCCCTCGCCCCGGCCGCCCGCGCCCGGCTGCTGGACACCGTCACCGAGCGGCTCGGCGACCGGCTCACGCCGCGCGCGGGCACACACTTCCTCCACAGCGTCTCGCCGCCGCTG
>LJCW01000327.1 GCA_001298555.1 Actinobacteria bacterium OV450 | reverse complement strand
TTTCAGCGCCGATGGTACTGCAGGGGGGACCCTGTGGGAGAGTAGGACGCCGCCGAACAATCATTGTGGGAAAGCCCCGCACCAGCCCTTACCGGCTCGGTGCGGGGCTTTTCTGCGTTTACGGGGCCGTTTGGCGCGCAAGCAAGGGGCTGCCCCTTCCTCACCAGTCGGCGGGGTAGCTCTTGAGGCTGGTGGTGTCGAGCGTCCAGCGGCCGGCGGTGACGGTGTCACCGAAGGCGTACGGGACCTTCTTGCGGTAGCGGATGCCGTCGGGCCCTGCCGAGGGGTCGCTGTGCACTGTGACGGTCTTCTTTTCCTTGCGGGGGTCCACGACGACGTAAAGAGGGACTCCCATCCGCGGGTAGTCGTGCAGCTCGTCGCGGATGTCGGTGTGGGAATTCGTGCGGGAGACGACCTCCACCACCATCAGGACATCGCGGGAGTTGACGACCTTGGCCGTGTCGTCCGTGTCTTCCTCCGCGAGAACCATGAGGTCGGGGATTTTGGTCAGGCCGGTCACCGGGTCGCCCATGTTCGTGTCGTTGAGGGCCATGACTTCGGGTGTCTGGGCCTCGATCTGGCGGCGCAGCCGCACCACGTTGAGCCCATGGGGAGCCGTCGGGCTCATCATCGTGAGGAAGATCTGACCGTCAGTGGTCTGAACCTTCCACTGGTCTACCTGGTGCTCGGCCAGCTCCGCGAGCTGCTCCGCGAAGTCGTGCATGCGGCGCATCTGCTCGGGGGTGAAGTCGGCCATGGTGGTCCTCCTGTCCACTCGGGACAGCTCCTTAGAGGCGTCCCGCGGCCTTCAGGGCCAGGTACGCGTCGGAGAGGGCCGGGGCCAGGGCGTCCGGGGTGGCGTCGACGACGTGGACCCCGTGGCGGGTGAGCTGCTCCGCCGTACGGCGGCGGGCCGCCTGGGACTGGGTGCCGGCCGCGGCCTCGTAGACCGCGTCGAGCGTGCCGCGTGACGTGGCCATCTCCTCGACGCGCGGGTCCGCCACCGACGCCAGCAGAACCGTGTGGCGCTGCGTGAGGCGGGGGAGGAGGGGGAGCAGGCCCTCCTCGGTCGGGGCCGCGTCCAGGCTCGTCAGGAGCACCACCAGGGAGCGGCGCGGGGCATTGCGCAGGATCGTCGAGACCAGGGTGCGGGAGTCGGTTTCGACGAGCTCCGGTTCCAGGGTGGCCATGGCGTTGACGAAAGCCGGCAGGACGTCGCCGGCCGAGCGGCCCTGGACCTGGGCGCGGGTGCGGCGGTCGTGGGCCAGCAGGTCGACGCGGTCGCCCGCCCGGGAGGCCAGGGCCGCCAGCAGCAGGGCCGCGTCCATCGCCGAGTCCAGGCGGGGGGCGTCGCCGACGCGGCCCGCCGATGTGCGTCCCGTGTCCAGGCAGATCAGGATGTGCCGGTCGCGTTCCGGACGCCAGGTGCGGACGGCGACCTTGTCCTGGCGGGCGGTGGCGCGCCAGTCGATCGAGCGGGTGTCGTCGCCGGGGACGTAGTCGCGGAGGCTGTCGAACTCGGTGCCCTCGCCGCGGGTCAGGACGCTCGTACGGCCGTCCAGTTCGCGCAGTCGGGCCAGCCGCGAAGGGAGGTGCTTGCGGCTGGTGAAGGGCGGCAGGACCCGGACCGTCCAGGGGACGGTGTGGGTGCCCTGGCGGGCGAGCAGGCCGAGCGGCCCGTACGAGCGGATCGTGACGCGGTCGGCCCGGCGGTCTCCGCGGCGGGTCGGCAGCAGCCGGGTGGTGATCCGGCGGCGTTCGCCCGGCGGGACCGTCAGCGTGTGCCGGGAGGCGTCGGCCTCGGTGCCCGGGGGCCAGCTGCTGGGGGGCCAGGCGTCGCGGACACGGGCCCGGAGCGGGCGGGTGCCCGGGTTGGCGAGGGTGAGGTGGACCTGCGCGGGTTCGCCGAGGCGGACGGAGGAGTCGCCCGAGCGGGTGAGCGTGAGCCTGCGGACCGGCGCCGCGAGGGCGTAGTCCACGGCGCAGGCCAGGCCGAGGGCGCCGTTGACCGCGAGGATCCCCGTCCAGCTCGGTTCGAGCAGGCCGACGGGGAGGCTGCCGAGGGCCGCCAGCAGGGCGGCGCGTCCGGTGAGCGCCATCAGCGGGGTACGGGGACGTGGGACAGGATCGCGGTGATGACGGCGTCGGCCGTGACGCCCTCCATCTCGGCCTCCGGACGGAGTTGGACGCGGTGGCGCAGTGTGGGCAGGGCGAGGGCCTTGACGTCGTCGGGGGTGACGTAGTCGCGGCCGGTCAGCCAGGCCCAGGCGCGGGCGGTGGCCAGCAGGGCGGTCGCGCCGCGCGGGGACACGCCGAGGGTGAGGGACGGCGATTCGCGGGTGGCGCGGCAGACGTCGACGACGTACCCGGCGATCTCCGGGGAGACGGCCACCTTGGCGACGCCGTCGCGGGCGGCTTCGAGTTCGGCCGCCCCGGCGACCGGGCGCAGCCCCGCGGCCCGGAGGTCGCGCGGGTTGAAGCCGGCGGCGTGCCGGGTCAGGACGCCGATCTCGTTCTCGCGGGAGGGCAGGGGCACGGTGAGCTTGAGGAGGAAGCGGTCCAGCTGGGCTTCCGGGAGGGGGTACGTGCCCTCGTACTCGACCGGGTTCATGGTGGCGGCGACCAGGAACGGCTCGGGCAGGGCGCGCGGCGTGCCGTCGACGGTGACCTGGCGCTCCTCCATGGCTTCGAGGAGGGAGGACTGGGTCTTGGGCGGGGTCCGGTTGATCTCGTCCGCGAGGAGGAGGTTGGTGAAGACCGGGCCGTTCTGGAAGGAGAACTCGGCGGTGCGGGCGTCGTAGACGAGCGAGCCGGTGACATCACTGGGCATCAGGTCCGGGGTGAACTGGACGCGCTTGGTGTCGAGGGCGAGGGAAGCGGCGAGGGCCCGTACGAGGAGGGTCTTGGCGACACCGGGCACGCCTTCGAGGAGGACGTGGCCGCGGCACAGCAGGGCGACGACGAGACCGGTGACGGCCGAGTCCTGGCCGACGACGGCCTTTCCGATCTCGGTGCGGATCGCCTCCAGGGAGGAGCGGGCGCTGTCCGTGGTGGCCGTCATGAGGTGCGGACCTCTCTTTCGAGGGCGTCGAGGTGGTCGGCGAGCGCGACGAGTGCCGCGTCGTCGGCGGGCGTGGTGCCGAAGAGGAGGGCGGTCAGGTCCCCGTGACCGTCGGTCAGGCGGGCGGACACGGCGGGGACCAGTGCCGCGGGTTCGTGGGCCCCGGTGGGCGGTACGCCGACCAGGGCGGCCAGGCGTTCGCGGGCGGCGGTGCGCAGCACGGTCGCGGCGCGGTCGCGGGCGCCGGCCTTGCGGTAGAGGCGGGCGCGGCCCTCGGTGGTCTCGGAGGCGCGGATGGCGACGGGCAGTTGCTCGGTGACGAGGGGGCCGAGCCGGCGGGCGCGCCAGAGGGCGGCGAGGGCCGCGGCGAGGACGAGCTGGAGGAGGGCCCAGCCCCAGCCGCGGGGGACGAGCTCGAAGAGGCTCTTCTGCGCGGTGGGGTCCTCGTCCTGGACCTCTGTCAGGGAGGGCAGGTACCAGACGAGTTCGGGCCGGGAGCCGAGGAGCTGGAGGGCGAGGGAGGCGTTGCCCTCG
The DNA here is from genome assembly GCA_001298555.1 of Actinobacteria bacterium OV450. Taxonomy (GTDB): domain Bacteria; phylum Actinomycetota; class Actinomycetes; order Streptomycetales; family Streptomycetaceae; genus Streptomyces. The sequence goes on along the minus strand of LJCW01000327.1, from coordinate 62,324 downwards.
GAGGCGAGCCTCTTGTTGAGCAGGATCGTCCCGGAGCCGAGGAGGACGGTGTCGCCGCCGGTCGTGCCGGAGGCCAGGACGAGGAGGGTGGGGTGGCCGTCGTCGGGGTAGCAGGCCGTGCCGGTCGCTCCGTCGGTGGTGTAGCGGTGGCCGCCGCCGGTGTCGGCGCGGCCTGCGGAGCGGGCGGCGGGCAGGGTGCAGCCGGGGTCGAGGTCCCGTTCGAAGGCGCCGCCCTTGGTGCGGGCGGCGGGGGCCAGGTCGGGCAGGCTGAGGCCGCCGGGGGCGAGCAGGACGGTCCGGCCGCCGGAGAGGTCGATGACGGAGCGGATGGTGCGGCGCTGGGTGTCGCCGAGCCGGTCGGGGTCGGTGACCAGCACGGTGGTGCCGGGGCCGGCCGCGGCGGCGGCCTCGCGGGCGGTGGTGACGACGCGGGTGGTGACCCCGCGGGCCTGGAGCAGCTCGGCGACGGCCCGGCTGCCGTCGGGGTCGGCGGAGCGGGGGTCGAGGCGGCCGTGGCGGCTCCCGGAGCCGAGGGCCGCGAGGGTGATCGCGGCGGCCAGCAGGATTGCGAGGCAGATCAGCGCGCCCCGGAACCGCCGCCACGCGAGGAGACGGGCCGGGCCGCTGCCGGCGGGCGTCGGGGCGGCAGCCGTTGCCGGGGTGCCGGACCGGGGTGCGGCGGTGGGCGGGTCCGGGGTGGGGGCGGTCATGCCGGGGGTCCCGTCAGCAGCGGCTTCGTGCGGGTCAGGGCGAGGTCGAGGGTGCGCAGGCGGGCGTACGTGTCGGAGTCGGCGGGGCGGCCGCCGTAGGTGACGTCGTCGAAGGTGCGGGCCGCCGTACGGAGGGCCTCGGCGTGGTCGGGCAGGGACGCGGCGGCTTCGGCGGCGGCCTCGTCGGCGGTGCGGCCGGGGCGCGGGTCGAGGAGGGTGCGTTCCTCGAGGGAGCGGACGACGGCGCGCATGCGCTCCTGGACGGCTTCGGTCCAGCGGCCCGCGGCGGCGTGTGCGTCGGCGGCGGCGCGGTGGTCGGCGGAGCTGCGCAGGGCGTCGTCGAACAGGGTGGTGGCGCCGGTGGCGGTCCGGCGGGGGGCGCCGAGCCGCCACCACAGGGCGGTGACGGCCAGGGCGGCGAGGACGGCGATCGCGGCCAGGCCCAGGGTGCCGCCGGGGGTGGCGCCCTGGGCGCGGTCGAAGAGGTGGCCGACCCATTCCCAGAAGCGGTCCAGGGCGCGTTGGAGCAGGCCCGGGTCGTCCTGGTGGTACAGCGGTTTGGACAGTTCGCGTTCGGCCGCCTCGCGGGCAGGCTGCCGCGGTGTCGTCACCGGTGGTTTCTCCGCGGTCGGCAGGAGCGCCGCGGCGCGTGTGATGAGGCCCCCCGTGCTCATCATCGGTGCATCACCCTCCGGTGGGCGGCGCGGCCGGGTCCGAGCCGTAGTTCTCCAGGCCCGCCGCCCGGGCGAGCTCCAGGTCGAGGGCTTCGCGGCGGATGCGCTGGTCGACGTACAGGAGGACGGTGACGCCCGCCTGGATCGGCATGGTGATCGTCTGTGCGATGACCGCGCCGACGGCGGCGAGGATCAGCGGGGCCCAGCCGGTGGCGGCGGTGCCGTTCTCCAGGCCGCTGACCCCGCCGTCGGCGAGGCCGATGGCGAGACCGAGGGCGGTCAGCGGGTAGACGATGACGGCCGAGACGAAGGCGGTGATGAGGCCGGTCAGGGCGGTGATCCCGAAGATGCGCCACCACGAGCCCCGGACGAGGCGCGACGAGCGGCGCAGCGAGGTGATGACGCCGGCCTTCTCCAGCATCAGGGCGGGCGAGGCCAGGCTGAACTTGATCCCGAGCCAGATGACGAGGGGTACGGCGGCGAGGCCGCCGACGAGGCCGAGGCCGATGTTGCGCAGGAGGATGCCGGGCAGGAGCAGCACGACGACGAGGGCGGCGCCGCCGAGGCCCATCAGCAGGGTCAGCCCCAGCAGGTGGAGCAGCCGGGGGCGGGCCTCGCGCCAGGCCTGCCCGATCGTGGAGCCCTGGCCGAGCACGGCGCGGCTGAAGATCATCGTGACCATGGCGGTGGCGATGATGGTCCCGATGAGCTGGATGAACCCGTTGGCGACCAGGGCCGTCATGGCGCCGCCGAGGGTGTCGAGGAGGTCCTGGAGGCTGGCTTCGGGGTCGGCGGTGACGGCGAGGTCGGCGAGCGCGTACTTCTGTACGAGGACGCTGATGACCTGGACGACGGTGGCCACGACGAGCGTGATCGGCAGGACCGAGCGCCAGTGGCTGCGCACGGTGGCGACGGCGCCGTCGAGGATCTCGCCGAGGTCGAGGGGGCGCAGCGGGATCACACCGGGCTTGGCGGCGGGGGGCTTGCCCCACTGGCCGGGGCCGCCCGGGTAGCCGTACCGGCCGTCCTGGGGGCCCTGGGGGCCGCCGTACGAGCCCCAGCCCGAGCCGGGCTGGGGCTGGGGCTGCGGCGGGGGCTTCGGGGCCTGGGGGGCGCCGGGGCTCGACCACTCGCCGGGCGGTGGCTGCTCCGCGGACCACTTCTGTCCGCCGGCGGGCTGCGGCGGCTGCGGCGGTGCGCCGTCGGTGCCGCCCCGGCCGTCGGATGCGCCCGGCCGCTCGCCGTCGGACGGGGAGGGTCCGGGCACGGCCCAGCCCGGAGAGTCGTTCATCGTCGCTCCTTCACGTGCACTGCGGGGGGCGCTGGTCGGCTGCCATCGTGCCACGTGGGAACGTAGAGCGGACCGGCCGTCCCCCCGGATCTCCTGCGGCCCGCGCCTTCAATTGTCGCCCGGATCCGGGGCAGACTGGACGCCCTGATCTCCACGCAGGTCCGAGGGGCGATTTCCAGCCCTTTTGGCTGTGGGACAGCTCACCGCCAGGTAACGATTAGCTAATGGGATGATGTCAAGCATGAAGGGACGAGTCCTTGTCGTCGACGACGACACCGCGCTGGCCGAGATGCTCGGCATTGTGCTGCGTGGAGAAGGTTTTGAGCCGTCGTTCGTAGCGGACGGCGACAAGGCACTGGCTGCCTTCCGGGAGGCGAAGCCGGATCTCGTGCTGCTCGACCTGATGCTGCCCGGACGGGACGGCATAGAGGTCTGCAGGCTGATCCGGGCCGAATCCGGCGTGCCGATCGTGATGCTCACCGCGAAGAGCGACACGGTGGACGTCGTCGTGGGCCTGGAGTCCGGGGCCGACGACTACATCGTCAAGCCGTTCAAGCCGAAGGAGCTGGTGGCCCGCATCCGGGCCCGCCTGCGCCGCTCGGAGGAGCCCGCGCCCGAGCAGCTGGCCATCGGTGACCTCGTCATCGACGTCGCCGGGCACTCGGTCAAGCGCGACGGTGCCTCGATCGCACTGACCCCGCTCGAATTCGACCTGCTGGTCGCGCTCGCGCGCAAGCCCTGGCAGGTGTTCACCCGCGAGGTGCTGCTGGAGCAGGTCTGGGGCTACCGGCACGCGGCGGACACCCGCCTCGTCAACGTGCATGTGCAGCGACTGCGCTCCAAGGTCGAGAAGGACCCGGAGCGCCCCGAGATCGTCGTGACGGTGCGTGGTGTCGGCTACAAGGCCGGACCGAGCTGACGTGCAGCCCGGCAAGTCCCCCAGCGGCTCCCGCCGAGGAGTCCTGAGGGGAGGCCGCCAGCTCCGTCAGATGGCCGACGGAGCTCCTGGCGGCCCTGTGCTGCGGTTGTTCGTACGTCTCGTACGACGACCGCTGCTTCCGGCTGTCCGGCTGTGGCGGCGCAACATCCAGCTCCGGGTGGTCGCCGCGACGCTTCTGATGTCGCTGGCGGTGGTGCTCGCGCTGGGCTTCGTGGTGATCGCCCAGGTCAGCAGGGGTCTCCTCGAGGCCAAGGAGGATGCCGCGCAGAGCCAGGCGGCGGGCGGGTTCGCGGTCGCACAGGAGAAGGCCAACACGCCCTCCACCGGGGACGGGCCCGACGTCACCGACAACAAGGTCGGCCGGGACGCCAGTACCTGGATGAACTCGCTGGTCAAGCAGCTCGCCAGTGGCGGCCAGACCGCCTTCGAGGTGGTGGCGCTCGGTACCGGTCCCGGTGCGGGAGGTGAACCCGGCGGGCAGCCGGGCGGGCCGTTCGTCTCGGGCGTCAAGGGCGCCCGCGCCTCCGGCAACGTCGACCCGACCGCGAGCGTCCCCCCGGCGCTGCGCCGGTCCGTCAACCACAGCACCGGGACGTTCAAGACCTTCTCGCAGATCCGGTACACCGCCGGAGCCGGGGACAAGGCGCCCGAGCCCGCGCTCGTCGTGGGCAAGCGGCTCACCGACATCAACGGGGACCCGTACGACCTGTACTACCTCTTCCCGCTCACGCAGGAGGAGGAGTCCCTCAACCTGATCAAGGTCACCATCGCCACCGCCGGCGTGTTCGTGGTCGTGCTGCTCGGAGCGATCGCCTGGCTCGTCGTACGGCAGGTCGTGACGCCGGTGCGGATGGCCGCCGGGATCGCCGAACGGCTTTCGGCCGGGCGGCTCCAGGAGCGGATGAAGGTCACCGGGGAAGACGACATCGCCCGTCTGGGCGAGGCCTTCAACAAGATGGCGCAGAACCTCCAGCTCAAGATCCAGCAGCTGGAGGACCTGTCGCGGATGCAGCGCCGGTTCGTCTCCGACGTCTCGCACGAGCTGCGGACACCGCTGACGACCGTACGGATGGCGGCCGACGTCATCCACGACGCCCGGGTCGACTTCGACCCGGTCACGGCGCGCTCCGCCGAACTGCTCGCCGGACAGCTCGACCGTTTCGAGTCGCTGCTCGCGGACCTGCTGGAGATCAGCCGGTTCGACGCGGGTGCCGCGGCCCTGGAGGCGGAGCCGATCGACCTGCGGGAGGTCGTGCGCCGGGTCATCGACGGCGCCGAGCCGCTCGCCGAGCACAAGGGGACCCGGATCCGGGTCCTGGGGGACACCCAGCCCGTCATAGCCGAGGCCGACTCGCGGCGCGTGGAGCGCGTGCTGCGCAACCTCGTCGTCAACGCCGTGGAGCACGGGGAGGGCCGCGACGTGGTGGTCCGCCTCGCGTCCGCGGGCGGGGCCGTCGCCGTGGCCGTACGGGACTACGGGGTCGGGCTCAAGCCCGGCGAGGCCACCCGCGTCTTCAACCGCTTCTGGCGGGCCGACCCGGCCCGCGCCCGCACCACCGGCGGCACCGGCCTCGGCCTGTCGATCGCCGTCGAGGACGCCCGGCTGCACGGCGGCTGGCTGCAGGCCTGGGGCGAGCCGGGCGGCGGCTCGCAGTTCCGGCTGACCCTGCCGCGGACCGCCGACGAGCCGCTGCGCGGGTCCCCGATCCCGCTGGAGCCGGAGGATTCCCGGGCCAACCGGGCCAGGGCCGCGGCCGAGGCGGCCGGCTCCGGTACGGCCCCGAGGGCGCCCCAGGGCCCGCCCCGGCCCGACCGGTCGCCGATACCGCCCCGGTCGGCGGTCGCCGGCGCGGTGCCGGTGCCCGCGGACCCCACGGCCCTGCCGGGCAACGGGGCCCGTGTCGTGTCCCGCCAGGCCGACCAGGCGACGGCCCCCGGCCGGGCCGCCGCCGAGCAGGCAGCAGGAGCACAGGAGGATGGCGCAGGTGGAAGCTGAGCCCGCACGGGTGCGCAGGGACGGCCGCCGCCGCTGGCGGAGGGTGCGGGCGTACGCCTTCGGCGCGGCCGGGCTGCTGCTGGCGGGCTGCGCGTCCATGCCCGACCACGGGGAGATCCGTGAGGTGCGGGCCTCGCAGGGCGTGGACTCCCAGGTCCGGGTGTTCGGTGTGCCGCCGGCCGACAAGGCCGGTCCGGCCGACATCGTCGACGGCTTCCTGGAGGCCATGACCAGCGACGACCCGCAGCTGCAGACCGCCCGCAAGTACCTCACCGAGGAGGCGGCGAAGAACTGGAAGCCCGGTTCCGCCGTCACCGTGCTCTCCGCCGGCATCGACCGGTTCTCCGTCGGCGGCGAGAAGGAGCCCTCGGGCCCCCGGTACAAGATGACCGGAACGAAGCTCGCGACGGTGGACGAGCGCAGCGCCTATCAGCCGGAGACCTCCGCGAACAGGCGCTACGAGGAGTTCCTCCAGCTGGTCCAGGAGAACAAGCAGTGGCGTATCGCGACGCCGCCGAGCAGTCTCGTGCTGAGCGAGTCCGACTTCCAGCGCATCTACATGCCGGTCAACAAGTACTACTTCGCGGGCGGCAGCCTCGTCGCCGACCCCGTGTACGTGCGCCAGCGCAGCGATCCCGACTCGCGTATGGACCCGACGACGCAGACCGTCCAGTCCCTGCTCGCCGGTCCGTCCAAGTGGCTGGGACCCGTGGTCTCTTCGAGTTTCCCGACCGGCACCGAACTGCGGGAGGGCACCAAGTCCCTCACGTACGACGGCCAGAACGTGCTGAAGGTGCCGCTCAACGACAAGGTCGACAACGTCGCGCAGCCGCAGTGCGAGAAGATGGCCGCGCAACTCCTGTACACGGTGCAGGACCTGACCGCGTCCCGGCTGGCCCGTGTCGAGCTGCTGCGCGCGGACCGGTCCTCGCTGTGCTCGCTGACCGAGGCGGCTGCGGCGGCGATCGCCCACCGGCCGCCGGTTCCCGAGTACCAGTACTACGTCGACAGCGGGGACCGGCTCGTCCGGATGAAGCTCGACGTCACCAGTGAGGACCAGCAGTACCGGCCCGAGCCGGTACCGGGCCCGCTGTCCCCCACCTCCGCGAACCCCGGCTTCAAGGTCGGCTCGGCGGCCGTCTCGTACGACGAGAAGCGCGCGGCGGTGGTCTCCGACGACGGGCGCGGGCTGCACCTGGTGAACATGACGACGGCCGGGGCCGTGCCGGCGCCGGAGCTGGGCAGCAAGGGCACGAAGCCGAACGGGCTGGGTGCGCCGAGCTGGGACGCGGCGGGCGACGTGTGGGTCGCGGACCAGGATCCGCAGAACGCGGCGCTGTACCGGATCCCGGGCGCCACCTCCGTCCCGCAGAAGATCGACGTGGCCGGGCTCGACGGGCGGATCACCGCGCTGAAGGTGTCGCCGGACGGGGTGCGGATCGCACTGCTGGTGGAGAAGGACAACCGCAAGAACCTGTACATCGGGCGGATCGAACGGCCCGAGGGCAAGGGCGACGCGGCGCCGGTGTCGGTGCGCGAGCTGCGCCCGGCGGCCCCGCAGATGGCGAGCGTGACCGCGCTCAGCTGGGCGCCGCGGGGCCGGCTGCTGGTGGTGGGGCGGGAGAACGGGGGTGTCGTGCAGGCCCGGTACATGCTGGCCGACGGTTCGATGATCGCGGCGAGCCTGCCCGGGGCGACCGGGCTGGTCGCGGTCGCGGCGACCGAGGACGAGAAGAAGCCGGTGGTCGCGTTCTCCGAGGACGACGGGATCGTGTGGCTGCCGCCGGGTGCGCAGTGGCGCACGGTGGCCGAGGGCGGAAGGGCCCCGATCTACCCCGGCTGACCTGTGCTTTCCCGCCCGGGTCCGGGGTTGTCCACAGGGGTGGCGGGCGCCCGGCCCGCCCGGCACAGTGGGGTCATGCGGGGGTGGTGGCAGGAGCTCGCCGGGCTGGTGCTGCCGGCCGGCTGCACCGGCTGCGGGGCTGCCCGTGAGCTGCTGTGCGCCGGTTGCGCGCGGGCGCTGAGCGGGGCCGCGGCGGGGCGTGTGCGCCCGTCTGCGGGGCCCGCGGGGCTGCCCGTGGTGCATGCGGCCGCCGTGTACGAGGGGGCCGTACGGGAGGTCGTGCTGGCGCACAAGGAGCGCGGGGCGCTGCCGCTGGCCGGGCCGCTCGGCGCCGCCCTCGCGGTGGCGGCCGGGATGGCCCTCGGGGTGGGCGCCGGGGTGCCGGCCGGGGTGCCCCGCGCCGGGCCCGGTGCCGTGCCCGGCGCGGTGTCCGGCGGCGGAGTCCGGGGCGCCGCGGCGGCGTTGGCGAGCGCCGGGCCCGTCCTGGTTCCCGTGCCCTCGGCGCGCCGGCAGGTGCGGGCGCGCGGGCACGACCCGGTGCGCAGGATCGCCCTGGCGGCCGCGGCGCGGCTGCGGCGGGCCGGGGTCCCCGCGCGGGTGGCGCCCGTACTGCGCCATGCCCGGCCGGTGGCCGATCAGGCGGGCCTGGGGGCCCGGGAGCGCCGGGAGAACCTCTCGGGGGCGCTGGCGGTGCGCCGCGGCGGCCGGGCGCTGCTGCCGGACGGGGCTCGGATCGTGCTGGTCGACGACGTGATCACCACGGGGGCCACGCTCGCGGAGGCGGCCAGGGCGCTGCGGGCGGTGTCGGCCGCACCGGTGGCGGCTGCGGTCGTGGTCGCGGCCCCGCCGGACTCTTTTTTGAGCAATTCGGCCGACAACCCGTACAGACCAACGTTCTTGTGAATAGATTTGGAACTCTCGGGGAAGGCGCATCGTTGCAGGTAGTAAGAGGGAACAGCCACCTGAACGGAGGTACGGTCCGGTAGCGGGTGCCGACAACCGGCATGGAGGGATATGTTCGGTTGTATGGAAGTGGCGAGTCCTGGCCCCACGCATCGGATCGCGCGTTTCGTCGTTTGTGAATCTTCGTGTCAGAGGCTGTCTCTCGACTCCGAAGTCGGTGGGGTGTAGATCTTGCCGATGGGGGAGGAGGAGGTGAAAGTCGCCAAGTCCGAGGCTCCGGTGTTCACCGGAGCCTGGTGCGAAAGGGAGACGCTTCGCCCCATCGGGCGGAGCCATCCGGGAACGGAGTTCTGCGTGGACATCGTCGTCAAGGGCCGCAAGACCGAGGTGCCCGAGCGGTTCCGCAAGCACGTGGCCGAGAAGCTGAATCCCGAGCGGATCCAGAAGCTCGACGCCAAGGTGATCAGCTTGGACGTCGAGGTGTCCAAGGAGCACAACCCGCGCCAGGCCGACCGTTCCGACCGCGTGGAGATCACCCTGCATTCGCGGGGCCCGGTGATCCGTGCCGAGGCCGCCGCCGCAGACCCGTACGCGGCGCTCGACCTGGCACAGGACAAGCTGGAGGCCCGGCTGCGCAAGCAGCACGACAAGCGCTACACGCGCCGTGGCAACGGCCGGCTCTCGGCGGCCGAGGTCGCCGACGTGGTCCCCGGCGTGGCCCGGCTGAACGGAAGCGGCCAGCCGGTGACGGAGGAGGCGGCGGACGCGATCCCGACCACCCGGATCGGATCGCTGGAGGTCCAGGGCGAGGGCCCGCTCATCGTCCGCGAGAAGACGCACTCGGCCGCACCCATGCCGCTCGACCAGGCTCTGTACGAGATGGAGCTGGTCGGCCACGACTTCTACCTGTTCGTCGACTCCGACACGAAGATGCCGAGCGTCGTCTACCGGCGCCACGGCTACGACTACGGCGTGATCCACCTCAACGCCGACCAGGCCTCCAGCTCGGGTGAGCCCGGCGCGGGCGCGGGCGGGGCGCTCGGCGGCTGACGCCGCGTCCTGAATTTCGGTGAAGCGCCCCCGGGGACGGCAGCGTCCCCGGGGGCCTCTGTATGACTCGTATGCGCCAGGTGGCCGTCGGACGCTCCCCGCCGGAGGGCGCGGGCATGGAATCATGGCGGGCAGTCAACCGGCGGACGACCCCGTCCGGTTGACCCGCAAGCTCGTACATGCAGGGGGAGGAACGATGGCGGACACCTTCGGGCCGGTGCGCGGTGACGAAGGCGGCGAGCCGATCCGGGTGCTCGTCGTGGACGACCACGCCCTGTTCCGGCGCGGGCTGGAGATCGTCCTCGCGCAGGAGGAGGACATCCAGGTCGTCGGCGAGGCCGGCGACGGCGCGGAGGCGGTGGACAAGGCGGCCGACCTGCTGCCGGACATCGTGCTGATGGACGTGCGGATGCCACGGCGCGGCGGGATCGAGGCGTGCACCTCGATCAAGGAGGTGGCCCCCTCCGCGAAGATCATCATGCTGACGATCAGCGACGAGGAGGCGGACCTCTACGACGCGATCAAGGCGGGTGCGACCGGGTACCTCCTGAAGGAGATTTCGACCGACGAGGTCGCCACCGCGATCCGCGCGGTGGCCGACGGGCAGTCGCAGATCAGTCCTTCGATGGCGTCGAAACTCCTGACGGAGTTCAAGTCGATGATCCAGCGGACGGACGAGCGGCGGCTGGTGCCGGCGCCGCGGCTGACGGACCGCGAGCTGGAAGTCCTCAAACTCGTGGCCACCGGAATGAACAACCGGGACATCGCGAAGGAACTGTTCATTTCCGAGAACACCGTGAAGAACCACGTCCGCAACATCCTGGAGAAGCTCCAGCTGCACTCCAGGATGGAGGCCGTGGTCTACGCGATGCGGGAGAAGATCCTCGAAATCCGCTGAGGTCCTGGTCCTCTCCCCGTCTCAGAGTGCGGCGAGTTCCGCGGTGACCGCCGCCGCCTGCTCGGGCGAGGCCGCGCGTTCGATCCGGACGGCGTCGCAGCCGACCCAGTCAGCCGCCTCGCGCAGCGCCTCGGCCATCGGGCGGGCCGCCTTGGGGGTGGTCAGGGAGAGCTGCCGGGCCACCAGCGTGCCGCCCTCGCGGGCCGGGTCGACCCGGCCCTGGAGCCGCCCGCCCGCCAGCAGCGGCATCGCGAAGTAGCCGTGTATCCGCCGGGCCTTGGGGACGTACGCCTCCAGCCGGTGCGTGAAGCCGAAGATCCGCTCCGTACGCGGCCGGTCCCACACCAGGGAGTCGAAGGGGGAGAGCAGGGTGGTGCGGTGGCGCCCCCGGGGGACCGTCGCCAGCGCGGCGGGGTCGGCCCAGGCCGCCTTGGACCAGCCCTCGACCTCGACCGGGACCAGGCCGGAGTCGGCGATCACCGCGTCGACCTGTTCGCCCTTGAGGCGGTGGTAGTCCGCGATGTCGGCCCTGGTGCCCACGCCCAGGCTCTGCCCGGCCAGTGCCACCAGGCGGCGCAGGCACTCGCGGTCGTCCAGGTCGTCGTGGAGCAGCGCGTCCGGGACCGCCCGCTCCGGCAGGTCGTAGACCCGCTTCCAGCCGCGGCGCTCGGTGCAGACCACTTCGCCGGTGTCCAGCAGCCACTCCACCGCGATCTTGGTTTCCGACCACTCGAACCACTCGCCGCCGTTCTTGGCGCCGCCCAGCTCGGACGAGGTCAGGGGGCCGTCCGCCCGGAGGCGGTCCAGGACCGCCCGCGTCGAGCGCTCCTTGTCCTGCAGGACGTGCCAGCGGTGGCCGCGGGCCCGGCGCGCACGGCGCCGGAACGCGAAGTGCGGCCACTCCTCGATCGGCAGGATGCAGGCCGCGTGCGACCAGTACTCGAAGGCGTGCCCGTCCGACCAGTACGCCGACTCGACCGCCGGGCGGCCGACCGCGCCCAGACGCGCGTACGGGATGAGCTCGTGCGAGCGGGCCAGGACGGAGATCGTGTCCAGCTGGACGGCGCCCAGGTGGCGCAGCACGCCCCGCACCCTCCCGCTGGCGCCGCCGGGGGTACTCCCGCCCCGGCGGCCGGGCGCCCCGAGGAAGCCCTGTGCGCGCAGGGCGATCCGGCGCGCGTCGTCGGCGGACAGGGACACGGAGGCGGCAGACGTCATGGGCCGCAGCCTAGGCGGAGCCACCGACAGCGGGGAGGTACGGCAGAGAGGGCGTCAGGCCGAGGTCCGACGGGAGCAGGGCGCCCACCCAGGAGTCCCGCGCGGTGCCGCGCCGCAGCACCGCGCCCCGCAGCACGCCCTCGAAGCGGAAGCCGGTCTTCTCCGCGACGGCCCGGGAGCCGGCGTTGCCCACCTCGGCGCGCCATTCCAGCCGTACGGCGCCCACCGCGGTGAAGGCCCAGCGGGACACGGCGGCGACGGCCTCGGTCATGTAGCCGCGGCCGCGGTGCTCCTTGGCCGCCCAGTAGCCGATCTCGTACGAGCCCGGCCCGCGCACGTGCACGCCGACGGCCGCGACCAGCGGGCCGTCCGGGCCGAGGCGGACCGCGAAGCTGTACGCCGTGTCCTCGCGCCAGCCGGCGGGGACGGTCTCGGCGACGAAGCTGCGCGCGTGCTCGCGCTCGTAGGGGGAGGGCACCATCGTCCAGCGCTGGATGTCGGGGTCCTGCACCGCGGTGTACACCTCCTCCTCGTCACCGGGGACGAAGGGGCGCAGATGCAGCCGGGCCGTGTTCAGTGTCGTGGGCTCCATGTACGGATTCTGCGCGGCAGCGGCGGCCCGGGCGAGCAGTTTTCGCGCAAGACGTGCCGCTGACCCCGGCACCTTCCAGGGGCCTCGTACGTTCTCATTCCGGGCGCCCGTGCCCTGCGGGATACGGCGGACCTCCCGACGCGACCGCGTCCTCGCTTACGATGGCCGTTGCGGTGGGGCCCACCCTCCGTGCCCGTGTACGAACCAGTGCCAGGCCCGACCGGCAAGGAGACAAACCTCGGTGTCCGTCTTCAACAAGCTCATGCGTGCAGGCGAAGGCAAGATCCTGCGCAAACTGCACCGCATCGCGGACCAGGTCAACTCCATCGAAGAGGACTTCGTCAACCTCTCCGACGCCGAGTTGCGTGCGCTCACCGACGAGTACAAGCAGCGCTACCAGGACGGCGAGAGCCTGGACGACCTGCTGCCCGAGGCGTTCGCGACCGTCCGCGAGGCCGCCAAGCGCGTCCTCGGCCAGCGGCACTACGACGTCCAGATCATGGGCGGCGCCGCCCTCCACCTCGGCTACGTCGCCGAGATGAAGACCGGTGAGGGCAAGACCCTCGTCGGCACGCTCCCCGCGTACCTGAACGCGCTGTCCGGCAAGGGCGTCCACCTGATCACGGTGAACGACTACCTGGCCGAGCGCGACTCCGAGCTGATGGGCCGGGTGCACAAGTTCCTCGGCCTGGAGGTCGGCTGCATCCTGGCGAACATGTCCCCGGCGCAGCGCCGCGAGCAGTACAACTGCGACATCACGTACGGCACGAACAACGAGTTCGGCTTCGACTACCTGCGCGACAACATGGCGTGGTCGGCGGACGAGCTGGTGCAGCGCGGCCACAACTTCGCCGTGGTCGACGAGGTCGACTCGATCCTCGTCGACGAGGCCCGCACCCCGCTGATCATCTCCGGCCCGGCCGACCAGGCCACGAAGTGGTACGCGGACTTCGCGAAGCTGGTCACCCGTCTGACCAAGGGCGAGGCCGGCCAGCCGCTCAAGGGCATCGAGGAGACCGGCGACTACGAGGTCGACGAGAAGAAGCGCACGGTCGGCATCCACGAGGCCGGTGTGGCCAAGGTCGAGGACTGGCTCGGCATCGAGAACCTCTACGAGTCGGTGAACACCCCGCTCGTCGGCTACCTGAACAACGCCATCAAGGCGAAGGAACTGTTCAAGAAGGACAAGGACTACGTCGTCATCGACGGCGAAGTCATGATCGTCGACGAGCACACCGGCCGTATCCTCGCCGGCCGCCGCTACAACGAGGGCATGCACCAGGCGATCGAGGCGAAGGAAGGGGTGGACATCAAGGACGAGAACCAGACCCTCGCCACGATCACCCTGCAGAACTTCTTCCGCCTCTACTCGAAGCTGTCGGGCATGACCGGTACGGCCATGACCGAGGCCGCCGAGTTCCACCAGATCTACAAGCTCGGTGTCGTCCCGATCCCGACCAACCGCGACATGGTCCGCAAGGACCAGCCGGACCTGATCTACCGGACCGAGGTCGCGAAGTTCGCCGCCGTCGTCGACGACATCGCGGAGAAGCACGAGAAGGGCCAGCCGATCCTCGTCGGCACCACCTCGGTCGAGAAGTCCGAGTACCTCTCGCAGCAGCTCTCCAAGCGGGGCATCCCGCACGAGGTGCTCAACGCGAAGCAGCACGAGCGCGAGGCCTCGATCGTCGCCCAGGCCGGTCGCCGCGGCGCCGTCACGGTCGCCACGAACATGGCCGGCCGCGGTACCGACATCAAGCTCGGCGGCAACCCGGACGACCTCGCCGAGGCTGAGCTGCGCCAGCAGGGCCTGGACCCGGAAGAGCACATCGAGGAGTGGGCGCACGCGCTGCCCGCCGCGCTCAAGCGCGCCGAGGCGGCCGTGAAGGCCGAGTTCGAAGAGGTCAAGGCGCTCGGCGGGCTGTACGTGCTGGGCACCGAGCGGCACGAGTCGCGCCGCATCGACAACCAGCTGCGCGGCCGCTCCGGCCGTCAGGGCGACCCGGGCGAGTCCCGGTTCTACCTGTCCCTGGGCGACGACCTGATGCGCCTGTTCAAGGCGCAGATGGTCGAGCGCGTCATGTCGATGGCGAACGTGCCGGACGACGTGCCGATCGAGAACAAGATGGTGACGCGTGCGATCGCGTCGGCCCAGTCGCAGGTCGAGACCCAGAACTTCGAGACGCGCAAGAACGTCCTGAAGTACGACGAGGTCCTCAACAGCCAGCGCGAGGTCATCTACGGCGAGCGCCGTCGCGTCCTGGAGGGCGAGGACCTGCACGAGCAGGTGCGGTTCTTCATGGACGACACGATCGACGCGTACATCGCGGCCGAGACGGTCGAGGGCTTCGCCGAGGAGTGGGACCTGGACCGGCTGTGGGGCGCCTTCAAGCAGCTCTACCCGATCAAGGTCACGGTCGCCGAGCTGGAGGACGCGGCGGGCGACCGTGCGGGCATCACCGCCGAGTTCATCGCGGAGTCCGTCAAGGACGACATCCACGAGCAGTACGAGGCGCGGGAGAAGGCGCTGGGCTCCGACATCATGCGCGAGCTGGAGCGGCGCGTGGTCCTGTCGGTACTGGACCGCAAGTGGCGTGAGCACCTGTACGAGATGGACTACCTCCAGGAGGGCATCGGCCTGCGGGCGATGGCCCAGAAGGACCCGCTGGTCGAGTACCAGCGCGAGGGCTTCGACATGTTCAACGCCATGATGGAGGGCATCAAGGAGGAGTCCGTCGGCTACCTGTTCAACCTGGAGGTCCAGGTCGAGCAGCAGGTCGAGGAGGTTCCGGTGCAGGATGCGGCGCCTTCCCTGGCCAAGGAGCCGGCGGGCGTGCGTCCGGAGATCCGCGCCAAGGGCCTGGACGCCCCGCAGCGGCCGGACCGGCTGCACTTCTCCGCGCCGTCGGTGGACGGCGAGGGCGGAGTGGTCGAGGGTGACTTCGACGCGGACGAGGCCGGCGACGGGATGACGCGGGCGGAGCGCCGCAAGGCGCAGAAGGCCGCGGGCGGCCGCCGCCGCAAGAAGTAACACCCGCCCGTACGGGCACCCCCGCCGGGGCCGGACACCACACGGTGTCCGGCCCCGGCGGCGTTGTGGCCCGGCGCTCCCGGCGCTCCCCGGCACGCCGCCGAAACGGGGTGTCGCTGTCCAGGGCGTCAAAGTCCGGCCCGGGCTTTTGTACACATGCGGCTCATGACGGGCAGGGGGTGGAGGGTGCTTGACTTCCCTCATGGACAAGCGAGTTGAGAGCAGGCGGCAGCAGCCGCAGTTCGAGCTGCGGTGGGGCGGGCTGCACGTGGTCATCCAGCGTGTGCCCGTCTGGCTCGTCACGCTGGCGACCACGGCCGCCGGCTCCGGGGCCGCTGCCTGGTGGACCGGCCGGTAGGGCCCGCTCACGACAGGGGGGCCATTTCGATGGCTGCGCAGCGCCAGCGGAGGTCCGGGCCCTGTTCGAGGCGGAACGCCATCGCCGAGACGCGTTCGCCCGTCGCGATGCGGGCGAAGGCCTCGATGACGCCCGGTCCCGGGTGGAAGCGGCCGCACTGGCGCAGGACCGGGCGCGGGCGTGCGCGGAGCGGGGCCGTGGGGGCCAGGGTGACGAGCTGGTCGTAGGCCGGGCCGACCGTGAGGCCCAGCAGCGAGTGGACCGGCCGCTGGCCGCTGACCACCGCGAGGAGCCGCTCCGCGAACCAGTCGTGCGGGCCGCGGGGGGTGCGGGGGCCGCCGGGGCGGCGCTGGTCGTGGCGGCCGGGGGGCCGGGTGGTGTTCCTGGTCCTGGTCATGGCGGTCGTCCCCGAGAAGTCCGGGCCCGGAGCGGTACCGGGCGGTAACTTGGTAGGGGACTTCTACGGTCCGCGCCCACCCTCCGCAACGACGCCCGCGGGGCGGGGGCGGGCCGGGGTCGCTTCACCTATCCGGGTGGGCGGCGCGGGGCCACCGGCCGTGGCCCGCGGCGGCGCGGGGCGCGCCGTGGACGCCGCCGGGCCCGCGCCCGGCAGCCCGAAGGGGGACCGCCGCCGTCACCCGGCGCAGTCCCCTCAAGTCGTATCCTGAGGGCGTTTTCCGACTACCGAAAGCAGCCGGCCATGCGCGTGTACGTCCCCCTGACCCTCCTCGGGCTCGCCGAGGCGCACAAGGCGGGTGAGCTGGGACCGGCCCCGCTGCGGGCGTACGCCGTCACGCCCGGCCTGCGCGAGTGGTACGTGTCGGACGACCTGGAGGAGCTGGAGTACGCCGCGCTCGGCCGGGCCGCCACGGCGTCCCTGCGCCTGCTCGCCGCGCAGGACGGCGCCCCGCGCAAGCGCGTCGTCGTGGCCGTCGACGTGGACGACAAGGCCGTCACCGCGGTCCCCGGGGCCGACGAGGCCGCCCTGGGCCAGGTGACGCTCGCCGCCGCCGTACGGCTGTCCGTGGCCGCCGCCGTGCACGTGGACGCCGATGACGCGCTCGAAGACGTGCGCGCGGCCGCCGCCGCACTGGAGGCCGCCGACGCGGGGGACGACGACGCGCAGTCCACCGTGGACGGCGCCGAGTACCACGAACTGCTGTGGTTCGGCGTCCAGGAGATCCCGGGGCTGCTGAAATGAGCGTCAGCGCCACCCCCGCGGCCGGCGCCCACATCGTCTGGGACTGGAACGGCACGCTGCTGCACGACATCGACGCCGTGATCGCCGCCACCAACGCCTCCTTCGCCGAGTTCGGCTTCGCACCGATCACGCTGGAGCGCTACCGCGAGCTGTACGTCGTACCGGTGCCGAAGTTCTACGAGCGGCTGATGGGACGGCTGCCCACCGACGCCGAGTGGGAGGTCATGGACGAGACGTTCCACCGGTACTACTGGGCCGCCGCCGACACCGCCGGGCTCACCGAAGGGGCCCGGGAGCTCCTGCGGGACTGGCAGGCGGGCGGACTCACGCAGTCGCTGCTCTCCCTCGCGCCCCATGAGAGGCTCGTACCCCTCGTCGAAGCGCACGGGATCGGCGCGCACTTCCTGCGCGTCGACGGGCGTACCGGTCCCTCGCACACCAGCAAAGCCGTACACCTCATACGTCACATGGCGGCCATGGAGGGAACGGGCGTGACAGCCGACCGTACGATCCTCATCGGGGACGCCCTCGATGACGCACTCGCCGCGGCTCACGTCGGCGCCCGGGCCGTCCTCTACACGGGTGGTTCGCACAGCCGCCGCAGTCTGGAACGAGCCGGGGTCCCCGTCGTGGACTCGCTGGCCGAAGCCGTACGCACTGCTCGCGAGCTGGCTGAATAAGTACTGGCATCGGACGGGCCGCGTCACTGCGCACATCGTCAAAGTTCAAGACCTGCTTTTGTACAGATCTGGTGCGTGACGAGGAGGGGGTCGGGCGAGATAGCCTGGTACCCGTGATCAGCGCGATAGTCATCGGGGGCATTGCAGCCTCCGGCCAGCGCCCGGCGCACGACCGTGCCCGGGCCTTCGCTGATCCCCGCTGCCGGGACCTCACGCCGATCATGGCCAAATCCCTCCCGGGCGGTTCTCACGACGGCACGGCGCCGATCCCGAACGGTCACCCCGCATCGCGGCGCCACGTCATTCCTTCCTTCACCTACGTCACGCAATGGCGCGCGACAGGAGCCAGAGGACATGCAGACCAAGCTGGACGAAGCAAAGGCCGAGCTGCTCGCGCGGGCGGCACGGGTAGCTGAGAACAGCCCGGCCGGGGGGCTACTTCCGACTGGGTCCGAGCAGGGGGAGCGCCCCGACCGGGACACCACTCTCGCCTACCTCCAGCGCTACTACCTGCACACCGCCCCGGAGGACCTGCTCGACCGGGACCCGGTCGACGTGTTCGGGGCGGCGCTCTCGCACTACCGGCTCGCCGAGAACCGGCCGCAGGGCACGGCGAACGTGCGCGTGCACACCCCCACGGTCGAGGAGAACGGCTGGACCTCAAGCCACTCGGTCGTCGAGGTCGTCACCGACGACATGCCGTTCCTCGTGGACTCCGTGACCAACGAGCTGTCCCGGCAGGGCCGCGGCATCCACGTCGTGATCCACCCGCAGGTCGTCGTCCGCCGTGACGTCACCGGCAAGCTGATCGAGATCCTCGGTCCCGACTGCGACGCGCACGGCCCCAAGACCGCGCGCCCCCACGACTCGCTCGTCGAGTCCTGGATCCACGTCGAGATCGACCGCGAGACCGACCGCGCCGACCTCAAGCAGATCACCGACGACCTGCGCCGCGTCCTGTCCGACGTCCGCGAGTCGGTCGAGGACTGGGAGAAGATGCGCGACGCCGCGCTGCGCATCGCCGACGACCTCCCCGACGAGCCCACCGCGCCCGACCTGCGCGAGTACGAGCTCGAAGAGGCCCGCGAGCTGCTGCGCTGGCTCGCCGACGACCACTTCACCTTCCTCGGCTACCGCGAGTACAACCTCGTCGACGGCGACGCCCTGTCCGCCGTGCCCGGCACCGGCCTCGGCATCCTGCGCTCCGACCCGCACCACAGCGGCCAGGAGGACGACCACCCCGTCTCGCCGTCCTTCAACCGGCTGCCGGCCGACGCCCGCGCCAAGGCCCGGGAGCACCGCCTGCTGGTGCTGACCAAGGCCAACAGCCGCGCCACCGTGCACCGCCCCTCGTACCTCGACTACGTGGGCGTCAAGAAGTTCGACGCCGAGGGCAACGTCGTCGGCGAGCGCCGCTTCCTCGGCCTGTTCTCCTCCGCCGCGTACACCGAGTCGGTGCGCCGCGTCCCGGTCATCCGCCGCAAGGTCGCCGAGGTCCTCGACGGCGCCGGCTTCTCGCCCAACAGCCACGACGGCCGCGACCTGCTCCAGATCCTGGAGACCTACCCGCGCGACGAGCTGTTCCAGACCCCGGTCGACAAGCTCCGCGAGATCGCCACCTCCGTCCTGTACCTCCAGGAACGCCGCCGGCTGCGGCTGTACCTGCGCCAGGACGAGTACGGCCGCTACTACTCGGCGCTCGTCTACCTGCCGCGCGACCGCTACACCACCGGCGTGCGGCTGCGCCTGATCGCGATCCTCCAGGAGGAGCTCGGCGGCAGCAGCGTCGACTTCACCGCCTGGAACACCGAGTCGATCCTGGCCCGCATCCACTTCGTCATCCGCGTCCCGCAGGGCAAGGAGCTGCCCGTCCTGACGGACGGCGACGTCGAGCGCATCGAGGCCCGCCTCGTCGAGGCCGCCCGCTCCTGGGCCGACGGCTTCGCCGACGCCCTGGTCGCCGAGGTGGGCGAGGAGCGCGCCGCCGAGCTGCTGCGCAAGTACGGCACCTCCTTCCCCGAGGGCTACAAGGCCGACCACAAGCCGCGCGCGGCCGTGGCCGACCTGTGCCACCTGGAGCGGCTCTCCGCCAGCGACCGGCCCTTCGCGCTGTCGCTGTACGAGCCCGTCGGCGCCGGCGCTGGCCAGCGCCGGTTCAAGATCTACCGCACCGGTGAGCAGGTCTCGCTGTCCGCGGTCCTGCCCGTGCTCCAGCGCCTGGGCGTCGAGGTCACCGACGAGCGCCCGTATGAACTGCGCTGCAGCGACCGCACCAACGCGTGGATCTACGACTTCGGCCTGCGGATGCCGCTGCCCGCCGGCAACGGCGACACCTACCTCGGCGACGACGCCCGCGAGCGCTTCCAGGAGGCCTTCGCCGCGGTCTGGCAGGGCGACGCCGAGAACGACAACTTCAACACCCTGGTGCTCAGCGCCGGGCTGACCTGGCGCCAGGCCGTGGTGCTGCGCGCCTACGCGAAGTACCTGCGCCAGGCCGGCGTGAACTTCAGCCAGGACTACATGGAGGACACCCTCCGCAACAACGTCCACACCACCCGGCTGCTGGTCTCGCTCTTCGAGGCCCGGATGTCGCCCGGCCGCCAGTCCGCCGGCACCGAGCTCATCGACGCCATGCTGGAGGAGCTGGACGGGGCCCTGGACCAGGTCGCCTCGCTCGACGAGGACCGGATCCTGCGGTCCTTCCTGACGCTGATCAAGGCGACCCTGCGCACCAACTTCTTCCAGCTCAACGACGCGGGCGAGCAGCACGCGTACGTGTCGATGAAGTTCGACCCGCAGGCCATCCCCGAACTCCCGGCGCCGCGCCCGGCGTACGAGATCTGGGTGTACTCCCCGCGCGTCGAGGGCGTCCACCTGCGCTTCGGCAAGGTCGCCCGAGGCGGTCTGCGCTGGTCCGACCGCCGCGAGGACTTCCGTACGGAGATCCTCGGCCTGGTCAAGGCGCAGATGGTCAAGAACACCGTCATCGTGCCGGTCGGCGCCAAGGGCGGCTTCGTCGCCAAGAACCTGCCGGACCCGTCGGTGGACCGCGACGCGTGGCTGGCCGAGGGCATCGCCTCCTACAAGATCTTCATCTCGGCGCTGCTCGACATCACCGACAACATGGTCGGCGGCGCGGTCGTGCCGCCGAACGGCGTGGTCCGTCACGACGAGGACGACACCTACCTCGTCGTGGCCGCCGACAAGGGCACCGCGACCTTCTCGGACATCGCCAACGGCGTCGCCGAGGCGTACGGCTTCTGGCTGGGCGACGCGTTCGCGTCGGGCGGCTCGGCCGGCTACGACCACAAGGGCATGGGCATCACCGCCCGCGGCGCCTGGGAGTCCGTCAAGCGGCACTTCCGCGAGCTGGGCCACGACACCCAGACCGAGGACTTCACGGTCGTCGGCGTCGGCGACATGTCCGGCGACGTGTTCGGCAACGGCATGCTGCTCTCCGAGCACATCCGCCTGGTCGCCGCGTTCGACCACCGGCACATCTTCATCGACCCGACCCCGGACGCGGCGACCTCGTACGCCGAGCGCCGGCGCCTGTTCGAGCTGCCGCGCTCCTCGTGGGCCGACTACGACCCCGCGCTGCTGTCGGCGGGCGGCGGCGTCCACCCGCGCACCGCGAAGGCCATCCCGGTCAACGCGCAGATGCGCGCGGCCCTCGGCATCGAGGCGGGCGTCACCAAGATGACGCCGGCCGACCTGATGCAGGCCATCCTCCAGGCCCCCGTGGACCTGCTGTGGAACGGCGGCATCGGTACGTACGTCAAGGCCGGGACCGAGACGCACACCGACGTCGGCGACAAGGCCAACGACGCCATCCGCGTCAACGGCGGGGACGTCCGGGCCAAGGTCATCGGCGAGGGCGGCAACCTGGGTCTGACCCAGCTCGGCCGCATCGAGTTCGCCCGGATCGGCGCCGGCGGCGAGGGCGGCAAGGTCAACACCGACGCCATCGACAACAGCGCGGGCGTGGACACCTCCGACCACGAGGTGAACATCAAGATCCTGCTCAACGCGGTCGTCGCCGACGGGGACATGACCGTCAAGCAGCGCAACAAGCTGCTGGCGGAGATGACCGACGAGGTCGGGCACCTGGTGCTGCGCAACAACTACGCGCAGAACACCGCCCTGGCCAACGGAACCGCCCAGGCGCCCAGCCTGCTCCACGCCCAGCAGCGCTTCATGCGCCGTCTGGAGGCCGCCGGACGGCTGGACCGGGGCATCGAGTTCCTGCCCACCGACCGGCAGATCCGTGAACTGCTGAGCGCCGGCAAGGGCCTGACCCAGCCGGAGCTGGCCGTCCTGTTCGCCTACACCAAGATCACGGTGGCGGACGAGCTCATCGCCACCGAGCTCCCGGACGACCCGTACCTGCGCCGCCTGCTGCACGCGTACTTCCCGGCCGCCCTGCGCGAGAAGTTCCCGGAGCAGATCGACGGACACGCGCTGCGCCGCGAGATCATCACGACGCTGCTCGTCAACGACACGGTCAACACCGGTGGTTCGACCTTCCTGCACCGGCTGCGCGAGGAGACCGGGGCCTCCACGGAGGAGATCGTCCGGGCGCAGCTCTCGGCCCGCGAGATCTTCGGCATGGCCGAGGTCTGGGACGCGGTCGAGGCGCTGGACAACAAGGTCGCGGCCGACGTCCAGACCCGGGTGCGGCTGCACTCGCGGCGCCTGGTCGAGCGCGGCACCCGCTGGCTGCTGAACAACCGGCCGCAGCCGCTCCAGATCACCGAGACCATCGAGCTGTTCGCCGACCGGGTCAGCGAGGTCTGGGCCGAGCTGCCCAAGCTGGTGCGCGGCGCCGACCTCGACTGGTACCAGTCGATCGTGGACGAGCTGACCGGCGAGGGCGTGCCCGAGGAGCTGGCGGCCAAGGTCGCCGGGTTCTCCTCGGCCTTCCCGACGCTGGACATCGTCGCGATCTCGGACCGCACGGGCGTCGACCCGCTGGGTGTCGCCGAGGTGTACTACGACCTCGCCGACCGCCTGGACATCACCCAGCTGATGGACCGGATCATCGAGCTGCCGCGGTCCGACCGCTGGCAGTCCATGGCCCGCGCCTCCATCCGCGAGGACCTGTTCGCGGCGCACGCCGCGCTGACCGCCGACGTGCTGGCGGTGGGCAACGGCGACTCGACTCCCGAGGACCGCTTCAAGGCGTGGGAGGAGAAGAACGCGGCGATCATCAGCCGGGCCCGGACGACCCTGGACGAGATCCGCGGTTCGGACGACTTCGACCTGGCGAACCTGTCCGTCGCGATGCGGACGATGCGGTCGCTGCTGCGCACGCACGGCTAGTCCCTGCGGGGCGTTGACGCAAGGGCGGGCCCGGGACCTGATGGTCCCGGGCCCGCCCTTTCCCCGTGTGCGCGCCCCTCGTCAGCGGCCCGAGGTGAACCTCTCGTACGCGTCGCAGACCTCGGCGGAGGGGCCGTCCATGCGCAGGACGCCGGCCTCCAGCCAGATCGCCCGGTCGCAGGTCTCGCGGACCGTGCCGATGCTGTGGCTGACGAGGAAGACGGTGCCGGCCTGCTCGCGCAGTTCCTCGATGCGGGCCTGGCTGCGGCGCTGGAAGGCGGCGTCGCCGGTGGCGAGGGCCTCATCGATCATGAGCACGTCGTGGTCCTTGGCGGCGGCGATGGAGAAGCGCAGCCGGGCCCCCATGCCGGAGGAGTACGTCCGCATGGGCAGGGAGATGAAGTCGCCCTTCTCGTTGATGCCGGAGAAGTCGACGATGCCCTGGTAGCGCTCGCGGATCTGCTGCCTGGACATGCCCATCGCGAGGCCGCCCAGGACGACGTTGCGCTCCCCGGTGAGGTCGTTCATCAGGGCCGCGTTCACGCCGAGGAGCGAGGGCTGGCCCTGGGAGTAGATCCTGCCGCGGGCCACGGGCTGGAGGCCGGCGATCGCGGCCAGCAGGGTGGACTTGCCGGAGCCGTTGGAGCCGATCAGGCCGATCGCCTCGCCCTTGTGGGCGACGAAGGTGACGCCCTTGACGGCGTGCACCTCGCGCATGCCGGGGACGGGCCCCCGGGAGAAGATCCGGCTGAGGGCGGCGGTGGCGCCACCCTTGCGGGCACCCGAGCCGTGCACCTTGTAGACGACGTGGACCCCGTCGGCGATGACGGTGGGGACGCGGGTGTCGGGGACCGGCGAGGCCGGTGCGCCTGCCGGCGCGGACGCGGGCGCCGATGCCGGTCCGGCGGCGTGTGCGGTTGCGGTGTCAGCCACGGCCGTACTCCTCCTCAGCCTTCCAGAAGTAGATGAATCCGCCGACGCCCGCGAGCAGGGCCCAGCCGACGGCGATCGCCCACACGTGGTGCGGGAGCGCGTGCGGGTCGAAGCTGTCGATCAGCGCGTAGCGCATCAGGTCGATGTAGACGGCCGCCGGGTTGGTCTTGAGCACGACGGTGACCCAGTGCGCGAGATGGTCCTTCTTGAGCATCTGGTCGATGGACCACATGACGCCGGAGGAGTACATCCAGGTGCGCAGGATGAACGGCATCAGCTGGCTGATGTCCGGGCTCTTGCTGCCGAGGCGGGCCATGACCATGGCGACGCCGGCGCAGAAGACGGCCATCAGGGCCAGCGCGGGGGCGGCCAGCAGCCACTTCAGGGTCGGCGTCTGGCCGCAGGCGAACAGCAGCAGGACGAGCGCGCCCATGGTGACCAGCAGCTGCTGGAAGAGCTGGACGACGGTCGACAGCGGCAGGCTGGCACGGGGGAAGTGCAGGGCGCGGACCAGGCCGAGGTTGCCGTGGACGGCGCGGGTGGAGGCGTTGATGGAGCTGCCGATGAAGTCCCAGACGAACACGCCGGTGATCAGGAAGGGGATGTAGTCCGGCACGTCGTGGCTGGCGTTCATGACGACGCCGAAGATGAAGTAGTAGACGGCCGCGTTGAGCAGCGGCGTCACCAGGTGCCAGACCTGGCCGAGCTTGGCCGTGCTGTACGTGGCGTGCATCCGGGCGGTGGCGTACGCGGTCACGAAGTGGCGGCGGCCCCAGAGCTGGCGCACGTAGCTCGGGAGCGAGGGGCGGGCGCCGCTGACGGTCAGGCCGTGGGCGGCCGCCAGCGCTTCGAGCGCGGCGGACGAGGGGGGCGCGGCTGGCGCTGTGGTGGTCACGGGGGGTCGCTTTCGACGGGGTGGAGGCGTCGGCGCGTCGTCGGGACGGGTCCGTATCGTCGCTACGGCGAGACTAGGACGTGCCACGACGGAACGCAACCGTATCGTCGTGACGAAGGGGTGGCGGCGTGCGCGGTTATGCTCGGTGCATGACCACGGACCCGGCCGACGCCCCCGCATCCGCACCCGCCCCCGCCTCCGGCCCCCGCGCCCCCGCCGGGGCCGCCGTCCTGCGCGAGGACGTGACCGAGGCGATCCGGGCCGCGGTGGTCGAGGAACTGGCCGCGGTCGGGTTCTCGCGGATGTCCATCGAGGGGATCGCGCGCCGCGCGGGCGTCGGGAAGACAGCCGTTTACCGGCGCTGGAAGTCGAAGCTGCACCTGGTGCTGGACCTGGTGGGCGCCTTCGCGGTGGACGGCCTGCCCGTGCCGGCGACGGGCTCGCTGTACGGGGACGTACGGGCGCTGCTCGAAGTGCTGTCCCACGTACTGCGGCACCCGGTCGCCTCGGCGGTCATCCCGGACCTGCTGGTCGAGGCGGCCCGCAACCCGGAGATCGCGGACGCCGTGCGCGGGGCCCTGCTGGACGGGGAGCGGCGGATGGCCGAGGGGATCGTGTCGGAGGCCGTGGCACGCGGCGAACTGGCGCCGGGGACCGATCCGGGCCGGGCCCTGGACCTGGCGATCGGCCCCCTCTACTGGCGCCAGGTGGTGGCGCGCGACGCCGTTCCGGGACGGTACCTGGACGACCTGGCCCGCTCGGTGGTCGCCGGGCTGAAGGCGACGTCCCCCGGCTCCTGACGGCCTGCGGCCGGAGGCCCGGCGCGCTCACGGACACCTGGGCGGGCTGCGGGACCCCGGAGGCGGCCGCCGGCGGCGGTCGGCGGTCCGCCGGCGGGACGACCGGCGGGACCGCGCCCGGCTGCCCCAGGAAGACGTGCCGCACGACCCGCTCGGCCGCGTGGCCGTCGTCGCACGAGCAGAACCGCGCCCGGAACTCGCCCTCTCCCACACCAGGGTGGAGTGCCGGTTCGCCGACAGCAGGTAGTCCCACTGGTCCGCACTGCGCAGCAGACCAGCGCTGCGTCAACGCCGCACGTCGGCCGGCCCGTCCTACTTGACCGCTCCCGCCATCACCCCCGAGACGAACTGCCGCTGGAAGGCGAAGAACACCACGAGCGGCACCACCATCGACAGGAACGCGCCGGGCGCCAGCACGTCGATGTTGTTGCCGAACTGCCGTACCTGCTGCTGGAGCGCGACCGTGATCGGCGGGTGCGCCGAGTCCGCGAACACCAGCGCGACCAGCATGTCGTTCCACACCCACAGGAACTGGAAGATGGCCAGCGAGGCGATCGCGGGCCCGCCCAGCGGCAGCACCACCCGGGCGAACAGCCGCAGTTCGCCCGCGCCGTCGAGGCGGGCCGCCTCCAGCAGCTCGCGCGGGATCTGCGCGAAGAAGTTGCGCAGCAGGAAGATGGCGAACGGCAGCCCGAACGCGGTGTGGAACAGGACCACCCCGGCGGTGGTCTCGAACAGCCCGACGGCGCCGAACAGTTCCGAGACCGGGATCAGCGCCACCTGCACGGGGACGACCAGCAGCCCCACCACGACCAGGAACAGCCAGTCCCGGCCCGGGAACTCCAGCCAGGCGAAGGCGTATCCGGCCAGCGATCCCAGCGCGACCACGAGCAGCGTCGCCGGGAGGGTGATGGCCACCGTGCTGAGCAGCGCACTCGTGATGGTGTCGTCGGCGAGCAGATGCGCGTAGTTCTCGGTCGTCAGCCGTGCCGGCGCCGTCAGCGCCTGCCACCAGCCGCCCTTGTTCAGGTCGTTGGGGGACAGGAAGGAGGAGATCAGCAGTCCGAGGGTGGGCACCAGCCAGAACAGCGCGGCCAGGACCAGGAACACGCGGACGGCCCCGGCCCCGGCCCCGGCCGCGAGCCGGTTCATCGCAGCCCCTCCTTCCGCAGCCTGCGGATGTTGTAGAGCATGACCGGCACCACCAGCGCCAGCAGCAGCACCGCGATCGCGCTGCCCAGCCCCGGATCGGCGTCGGTGCCGAACGAGGTGCGGTAGAGCTGGAGGGCCAGGACGTTCGCGTCGTCCTGCACCGAGCCCGGCGCGATCACGAACACCAGGTCGAAGATCTTCATCACGTTGATGACCAGGGTCACGAGGACCACCGCCAGCACGGGCGCCAGCAGCGGCACCGTGACCCGGCGGAACACCTGCCACTCGTTCGCCCCGTCCACCCGCGCGGCCTCCAGCAGCTCCCGCGGTACGGCGGCCAGCCCGGCCCCGATCAGCACCATCGCGAACCCGGCCCACATCCACACGTACGCCCCGATCACCGCCGGGGTCACCAGCGCCGGGCCGAGCCACTCGACGCCCGCGTACGCCTCCCGGAAGTTCGACGCGGGCAGCCGCAGCAGCGCCCCGTCGGCCTTCGCCGACAGGGTGAACGTGCCGTCGGCGCGGGCCGTCGCCGAGTCGACGACCCTGCCGTCCTTGACCGCCTCGACCCGGATGCCCGCCAGGCCCGGCTCGGTCGCGTCGACCGTGTTCGTCCGGCCGCCGCCGCCCCGGGTGAAGTCCTGCCAGGCCGTCCCCGTGACCTTGCCGGGGTCGGCGGGCGCGGCCCTGGCCGTACGGGCCCCCTCGGGCAGGGCCCCGGGGGCCACGCCGACCAGCGGGAGCAGCACCGGCACGCCCGCCCGTACGGGATCGCGGGTCGTGAAGCCGCCCGCGTCGGCCCCCGCGGCGGGGACCAGCGGGGAGTCACGGCCCGGCCGCGCCTTGGGGAACGCCGAGGACTGCGCGAAGGTGTCGTGCACCCCGACCCAGACCGCGTTCGCGACGCCCCGGTCGGGGTCGTGGTCGTACACGAGCCGGAAGATGATGCCCGCCGCCAGCATCGAGATCGCCATCGGCATGAACACCAGCAGTTTGAACGCCGTGCCCCAGCGCACCCGTTCGGTGAGCACCGCGAAGACCAGGCCGAGGGCGGTGGCCGTGGTCGGCGCCAGCACCACCCACAGCGCCGTGTTCTTCAGGGCCGTGCGGATCGTGTCGTCGTGCAGGATCTCGCCGTAGTTGCCGCCGCCCACGAAGGTGTCGCCGGAGCGGTCGAAGAAGCTGCGGTAGACCGAGTAGCCGATCGGATGGACGACGAGCGCACCGAGCAGCACCAGGGCGGGCAGGAGGAACGCCGCCGCGACGAGGCGGCGGCGCCGGGCCTCCGCGGACCGCGCTGCCGAAGGGGCCGGCGCCACGGGATCAGTTCCCTGCCCCGGTCGCCGCTGGGAGGGCCCCCCATGCCTTGGCCGCGTCCGCCTCCAGCCTGGCCTGGGTGCCCGCCACGTCCGACGGGTTCGCCAGGAAGTCCTGGAGTGCCTTCCACTCGCCGGCCCCCGGCGTCCCGCCGAACGCCGCCGGGGCCTGGTCCGACATGTCGAAGCGGAAGTCGTCGCCCGCCGCGATCAGCGCCTTGGCGATGCCCCGCTGGATGTCGTTCGGATAGGCCTTCGGGTCCACCGACTTGTTCGGGGAGACGAACCCGCCCTCACGGGCCTGGATCTCCGCCGCGTCCGGGGAGGCCAGGAACGTCAGCAGCGCCTGCGCGCCCTTCGACGGCTTCAGCGCGACCGCCACGTCGCCGCCCGAGACCACGGGCGCCTTGGCGCCGACCGCCGGGAACGGGAACACGAGCGCGTCCTCGCCCACCTTCGCCTCGGTCTGCCCGATGTTCACCGCCACGAAGTCACCCTCGTAGACCATCGCGGCCGCCGGCCGGTCGCCCCCGGTGAAGGTCTGCGTCACCGACTTCGGGAACTCGGTGGCCAGCGCCCCGCTCGGGCCGCCCGCCAGGAAGTCCTTGCGGCCGAACAGCTCCCCGAGCGTGGTCAGCGCCTGCTTGACGCTGTCGTCCGTCCACTTGATCTGGTGCTTGGACAACTGGTCGTACTTCTGCGGGCCCGCCTGCGAGAGGTACACGTTCTCGAACCAGTCCGTCAGGGTCCAGCCGTCCGCGCCGGCCACCGACACGGCCGGCGTACCGGACGCCGAGAGGGTGTCGGCCGCGGTCAGCAGCTCCTTCCACGTCTTCGGGGGCTGCACGCCCGCCGCCTCGAAGGCCTTCGCGTTGTACCAGACCAGCGACTTGTTGGCGGCCTTGTAGTACACCCCGTACTGGGTGCCGTCGACAGCGCCCAGCTTCTTCCAGCCGTCCGAGTAGTTCTTGTCGAGCTGCGCCCGCGCCTCCGGGCCGACCGGCTGCACCCACTTGTTATGCACCGCCGAGACCAGCGCGCCGACCTGCGGCAGCAGCGCCACGTCCGGGGGCTGACCGCCCGCGATCTTCGTACCGAGGAAGGTGACGATCGGGTCCTGCGCCGGGACGAACGTGACCGTCGCACCCGTCCGCTTCTCGAACTCCTTCAGGACCTTCTCGAAGTTCGCCTGCTCCGGACCCGTCCAGACCGCCGCGACCTCCAGCTTCTCACCGGTCAGCTTCGGTAATTCCACCCGCTGCCCGGCCGTCGCCCCGTCGCCCTGCGGCGGACCGTCCTTCTTGTCACCGCCGCTCCCGCATCCGCTCAGCGCCAGCGCGCCCGCGGCCGCCAGGGCCGCCCAGGCGGCGCCGCGGCTCCTTCTGCGGTCCTTCCCGTGACTACGGTCCGTCGTACGGCTCGTTCCCTGCTTGCGCATGGCTCTGCCCCCGATGCCCGTGGTGTGACTCGTCCCACAAGGTCTACGCCGCGCCGCGCACCCCCGCAATACCGCCTCGCGCGCGCCGCAGCGTGTCGGGGCGGGCCGGGCAGCGCCCGCTCAGGGGTAGGACAGCGCCCGCTCAGGGGCCGGGCAGCGCCCGCTCAGGGGGCGGGCGGGAACAGCACGGGTATCGCGGAGACCAGGTGCGAGGCCCGGTCCAGGGCGCTCGCCAGCAGGGCCAGGTCGGTGGGGCCGTTGCCCAGCTCGCGCACGGGACGGCGGGCCGGAGGATCGCCCATCCGCTCCCACTCCAGCGGCACCACGGTCGGCCGCTGCGTCGCCGTCCGCGGGATCCGGCCGGTCACCCGGCCGCCCTGGAAGGGAACCGTCCGCCCGTCGGCGTACCGCAGCCGGCCGCGGCCCGGGCCCGGCTGGTCGGGGGCGTCCAGCTCGATCCGCAGCGGGTTCGTACGGGCCAGCTCGCTGTCGGCCGTACGGTCCGGACGGGCGCTCGCGGCCACCAGGTGCACGCCGAGCCGCGCGCCGTCACGGGCCACCGCGTCCAGCGCCCGGACGACGGAACCGGCGGCGGGGCGGCCCGTGCTGCCCAGCCCCGGCGCGACCAGCGCGTCGAAGTCGTCCACCAGCACCACCAGGCGGGGCAGCGGCCCCGGCCCGGCCGGCTCGGTGCGCGGCGCGGCGGAACGCAGCCGCAGCGTGCCCGAGCGCTGCGGGTCGAGATCGCCGAGCAGTTCGCCGGGACTGGGCCGACGGGGTGAGACCAGCCGGTCGGACAGTGCACGGCGAGCATGCCACTCGGCGAACGGGACCCCGTCCAGGAGCTCGACGCGGCGTTTCAGCTCGGCGCCGAGGGCCTGGGCGAACTCCCGCATGCGGACCGGGTCGGAGGCGACGAGGTGCGCCGCGACGTGCGGGAGCTCGGTGCAGGGCTGGAGCCCGTCACCGCGCTCGCCGCCGGCCCCGTCCAGCAGGACCAGGCCCAGCCGGTCGGGCCGGGCGGCCGCGGCCAGCGAGGCCGCCACCGACCGCAGCAGCTCCGTACGGCCGCTCCCGGCGGGCCCCTCGACCAGGAGGTGCGGCCCGTCCTGGACCAGCTCGGCACCGACCGGCCCGCTCCGCCCGCTGCCGAGGACG
Source organism: Actinobacteria bacterium OV450 (assembly GCA_001298555.1). Lineage (GTDB taxonomy): Bacteria > Actinomycetota > Actinomycetes > Streptomycetales > Streptomycetaceae > Streptomyces. Next base: position 31,922 of record LJCW01000327.1, on the reverse strand, counting down.
AGCTCGGCCCGCCCGCCGACGTCCTGCCCCTGGTCGGTGGCGGCGGCCCAGCGGGCCATCAGCGAAGCCGGGGTGGCCCGGGCCAGCCCCAGCTCGTCGAGGAGACGGGCCGTGGGCGGGAGTGCGGCCGCCACGGCCGGCCGCGGCCCGGCGGGTGAGGGCTCGGCGCGCAGCGGGGCCAGCGCACGGGCGAACCGCTCGGCCCAGGCCGCGGAGACGGCGTCGGCGGTGGCGGTGGTCCCGGGCGGGGTCGGCCTGCCGCCGGTCACCGTGAACGTCCGTACGGTCGTGGCCACATCACCGCTGAGCAGGGCGACGGCGCCGCAGTCCCGGAAGGCGGGGCTGCTCGCGCAGGCGGCCTCGTACGTGTCGGTGACGGGGGAGGCGGGCGTGGCGGGCGGCGTCTCGGCGAGCACGAGCACGTGGATCCCGGCGGCCGGCCCGTGCGAGGCGAGCCGGCCGGTGAGGTCGCGCAGCGCTCCCGCGCCGGGGTCCCCGTCCACGACGAGGAGTGTGTACGGGCCCTGGTGGGCGTACGCGGCCTCGTGGACGCTGCGGGGGTCGGCGGCGGCCCAGTTGGTGCCGAGCGGACCGTCGTCGAGGCGGCGGGTCAGCTCGGCGGTGCGGGCGCCGGCCTGGTCGCGGTCGTACGCGAGGAGCAGGCGGCAGTCCTGGCCGTGCGCGGGCCGCACGTGCGGCAGCCAGCCGAGCCAGCCCCAGTCGGCCCGCCGGTCGGCGACGGCGCGGGCGCGGTCCGTGGCCAGGAGCACGATCTCCAGCTCGCCGGGCCCGTGCAGGGCGGCGAGCTGGGCGACGACGGACCGGGCGACGCCGGTCAGCCGTCCGCGCGGCCCGGCGATGCCGAGCGCGCCGACGTCCTGGAACGCGATCCGGCTCCCGGCCCCGAGGCCGACGTCGAGCCGGCCCCGGGGACGGGACCACAGCCGCCGGGTCGGCCCCAGCGCGGCCAGCAGCAGCGCGGCGGGGTCATCGGCGTCGGGCACGGCGGCCGCGGCCGGCCCGGCCACGCCCTCCGCCTCGACGGCCTCCTCCCCGCGCACCCACTTGCGCGCCCAGGCCCCGAACCCCCGCCTGCGCCCCCACGCCCCCCCGCCCTCCGCCCCGCCCGGGCGACCCCGGTCGGCCCCCGCCCCGGGGCCACCGCCCGTGCCGGCGCCCGATCCGGCCCGGCGGTCCGCACCGGCGTCCGTCCCCGGTCCGGAGGCACGGCCCGCCCCGTGGGCGTCGTGGTCCGGCCCGGCCGCGCCGCTGCGCCCCGCGCCGGGTCCGTTCCCGCCGCTCCGCCCGCCGCCGGGGGCGCCGTACCCCGCTTCCGGGCGCTCCGCGCCGGATCCCGAGCCCGCTCCGGCGCGGGCGTGCTCCGGTCCGGCTCCGCGGGCGACGCCGGGCTCCGAGCCCGCCCCGGCCCCGCGGTCCGCGCCCGTTCCCCTTCCCGTGTCCGGTCCCGGCCCGGCCCGGCCGGGGCCGGTGTGCTCCGCTCCGGTACCGCCGGCCGTATCCGGCTGCGGGCCCGGTCCGGCCGCGGGGCCCGCGCCGGGCGTGCCGATGTGCAGGCCCGGGCCGGCGGGGGCCTCGGGCGGGGTCAGGGCGAGGTGGCCCTCCAGGTCCGGCACGAGCGGGAGGGCGGGCGCCGCGTCCAGGGTCAGGCGGAGCGTCGACTCGCCGATGCGGAGCAGCGCGCCCGGCGTCAGCGCGACCGGCTGCGGGCCCACCACGGCGCCGTCCACCGTCGTGCCGTTCGTCGAGTCGAGGTCGGCCACCGCCACCCGCCCGTCCGGCATCACCGTCACCGCGCAGTGCAGCCGCGACACGTCCGGGTCGTCCAGCGGGACGTCGGCGTCGGCCGAGCGTCCGATCCGGATCGCGCCGGGATGCAGCAGGTGCACCCCGCCCGCGTCCGGGCCGGCCACCACGTGCAGCTGCGCGCCGTCCGTCCCGTCCGGCAGGACGTCCGGCACCGGCGCGTGCAGTCCCAGCACCGCCCCGTCCACGAGCGGCGGCTCCCCGAGCACCCGCCGCTGGAGGTCGAGCCGCTCCGTACCGGCGTACAGCACGACCGTGCCCCCGGTGTCGGGGCCGCCGACGGTGGCCGCCAGGCCGGAGGCCACGGCGGCGAGCGCGGTGCCCACGGGCGCGGTGACGAGCACGTCACAGCCGGCGGGCGCGGTCTGGTGGCCGCTGCGCGACCCAAGGACGGTCAGCCGGATCTGCATCGCCGTCAGCGGTCCCTTCTGCGCGGTGCGCGGTGCGTGCGCCCGGCAGGGGTGTGACGGGGCGTGCCCGCCCGCTCAACCCCCCACCCGGCACGGCGCGTCGTCCGGTCAGGTCTGCCGGAAGGCAGGGCTCCCGTCCCGGCCGTTCCGTACGGGTGCATCCTCGCACCTGTCACGGACAACACGCCCGGCACCCGGCAATAAATGATCTTGGATCATCACGCCCCTGCGCATGTCGCGTACACGTCCGGGCATACGAGGCGGCCGAAAGTCCCGGGAAAACGCCCCCGGCATACCCCCCAAACATCACTCTTCGTACATATGTGCGGCAACCAACCTCCCGCACCCCGCGTCTTCCACGGGGACACCCCCTAGAGTGGGCCGGAAAAAGCACCACGGCGAAGACCACAGCGAAGAACCACAGCAGGACGACAGCAGGGAGCGCGAGACGTGCGGCCAGTCGGCAGCAAGTACCTGCTCGTAGAGCCGCTCGGACGCGGCGCCACGGGCACCGTCTGGCGTGCCAGCCAGCGGGAGACGGCCGGCGCGGAGGCCGCCGTCGCAGGACAGCCCGGCGAGACCGTGGCCATCAAGGTCCTCAAGGAGGAGCTGGCCCAGGACGCCGACATCGTCATGCGCTTCCTGCGGGAGCGCTCGGTCCTGCTGCGCCTGACGCACCCCAACATCGTGCGCACCCGCGACCTCGTCGTCGAGGGCGACCTCCTCGCCCTCGTCATGGACCTGATCGACGGACCGGACCTGCACAAGTACATCCGTCAGAACGGCCCCTTCACCCCCGTGGCCGCGAGCCTGCTGACTGCCCAGATCGCGGACGCGCTCGCCGCCAGCCACGCCGACGGCGTGGTCCACCGGGACCTGAAGCCGGCCAACGTCCTGCTCGACGAGCGCGGCGGCCAGATGAAGCCGATGCTCACCGACTTCGGCATCGCCCGCCTCGCCGACTCCCCGGGGCTGACCCGCACGCACGAGTTCGTCGGCACCCCCGCCTACGTCGCCCCCGAGTCCGCCGAGGGCCGCCCGCAGACCTCCGCCGTCGACATCTACGGCGCCGGCATCCTGCTCTACGAACTGGTCACCGGTCGCCCGCCGTTCGCCGGCGGAACCGCCCTCGAAGTGCTGCACCGCCACCTCAGCGAGGACCCGCAGCGCCCCCCGAACGTGCCCGAGCCGCTCTGGATCGTCATCGAGCGCTGCCTGCGCAAGGAGCCGAACGAGCGCCCCAGCGCCGAGAACCTGGCCCGCGCCCTGCGCGTGGTCGCCTCAGGCATCGGCGTGCACAGTGCGCCCTCCGAGGTGGAGGCCGCCCTCGGCGTCGGCGCCCTCCTCGCACCCGACCCCTCGCCCGCGCCCGTCCCCCAGGCACCGGACGGCGGCGCCGCCGACCCCACCCAGGTGCTGCCCGGCCGTGCCGCCGTGCCGATGGGCGCGTACGACCCGAACGGCATGACCAGCGTGCTCCCGCCGGTCGGCGCGGCCGACGCCACCTCGGTGCTGCCCAGCACGGGCGGCCCCGGCGGCCCCGGCGCGGACCCGACCTCGGTCATGCCCCCGGTGCAGCAGCCGGACCAGCCGCACCCGTGGCAGTCGCAGATGCAGGCCGCACGGGACCGCAACGAGCAGACGCAGATGCACTACCTCGACCCGAACGAGGATCCCCTGCGCCGGCGTCCGCAACGGCAGGCACCCCCGCCGCCGCAGCAGCGCCCCCAGCAGCCCCCGCAGTACCGGCAGGGCCCGCCACCGCAGTACCAGCAGCAGCCGCCCTACCAGCAGCCGCCCCAGCAGCAGCCGTACTACCAGCAGCAGCCGCCGCCCCAGCAGTACCAGCAGCCGCAGCAGCCCCCGTACCAGCAGCCGCCCCAGCGGCAGGCCCCGCAGCGCCAGGCGCCCCCGCAGCAGCAGCAGCCCCCGCAGGCCCCGCCGCCGCAGCGCCGGGAGCCGCGCGAGCCGCGCCCGCGCAGCGCCAACCCGATCAAGATCCCGGGCCTGGGCTGCCTCAAGGGCTGCCTGGTCATGATCCTGCTGTTCGTGGTGGCGGGCTGGCTGGTCTGGGAGCTGACCCCGCTCCAGGAGTGGGTCGGCACCGGCAAGGGCTGGTTCGACCAGCTGTGGACCTGGGGCTCCGACATCGTCGACTGGGTCACCGCGCTCGGGGACTCCGCGGGCGCCGGCACCGGCAGCGGTACCGGCGGCGGCACGCCCTGAACGGGGCCCCCATAACGCCGACTTCGTGGATTTGTCGACTTCTGGGACGTGATTTCGCCCCCAGAAGTGAAGGTCGCCGCGTTCCGGTGCCGCCAACCCCCACCCGGCCGCGTAGCTTTGGTGCGTACGCCAGCCGCTGAGGGAGCAGTCGTGGCACGGAAGATCGGCAGCCGGTACACCGCGCACCAGATCCTGGGGCGCGGCAGCGCGGGCACGGTGTGGCTGGGCGAGGGGCCGGAAGGGCCCGTCGCCGTCAAACTGCTGCGCGAGGACCTCGCGTCCGACCAGGAACTGGTCGGACGGTTCGTCCAGGAGCGCAGCGCGCTGCTCGGCCTGGACCACCCCCACATCGTGTCCGTCCGCGACCTCGTCGTCGACGGCAACGACCTGGCCCTGGTCATGGACCTCGTACGCGGTACGGACCTGCGCACGCGCCTCGACCGGGAGCGCCGGCTCGCCCCCGAGGCGGCCGTGGCGATCGTCGCCGACGTCGCGGACGCCCTGGCCGCCGCGCACGCAGCCGGGGTCGTGCACCGGGACGTCAAGCCCGAGAACGTGCTGCTGGACATGCAGGGGCCGCTGGGCCCGGGCGGCTCGCACCCGGCGCTGCTGACCGACTTCGGCGTGGCCAAGCTGATCGACTCGCCGCGGCGGGCCTCCGCGGGGCGGGCCACGGCACCCACGACCCGGATCATCGGCACGCCGGACTACCTCGCACCGGAGATCGTGGAGGGCCTGCCGCCGCGGGCCGCCGTCGACATATACGCCCTGGCCACCGTGCTGTACGAGCTGCTGGCCGGGTTCACCCCGTTCGGCGGGGGCCACCCGGGCGCGGTGCTGCGGCGGCACGTGACGGAGACGGTGGTCCCGCTGCCCGGCATCCCGGACGAGCTGTGGCAGCTGATCGTCCAGTGCCTGGCGAAGGCACCGGCGTCCCGGCTGCGGGCCTCCGAGCTGTCGGCCCGGCTGCGGGACCTGCTCCCGATGCTGGCCGGGATGCCGCCGCTGGACGTGGACGAGCCGGACGAGCCCGAACCGGAACCCGTCTCGGCGGAGCCCCTGGACGCCGACCCGGTCCGCCGCCGGGGCGTCGTCCCGCTGGTGCCCGGCTCCGCGACGGACTCCAACCGGGACACGCACACCTCGATGCGGGTACCGGGACCGGAGGAGCTGGCCGGGGGCGCGCTGGGCACGGCCCGGGTACCGCGCCCCGCGGGCGGCCACCGGCCCGGCTCGGCCCGCCACCGCGCCGACACGGTCCGCAGGCGCCGGCTGGCGCTGACGGCGGCGGCCGTGGTCCTGGCCGCCGCACTGGGCCTGGGCGGCTGGCTCGCCTCCTCGGGCGACGAGCCGCAGCCGCCGCAGAACGGCAGGCACTCGGCCCCGGCCAAGCCGTAGGCGTAGCGGCGCGGGGCGGGCCCGGGCGGACGCCTGCGCCCGGGCCGAGGGCCCGGGCGGACGCGGGGCGGGGCTGCGGCCCCGGCGGCGGCTACGCGCCGGAGGCGACCAGCTCCGGGTGCCAGCGGCGGGCCACCTCCGGGTGGGCCCGGACCCAGCCCTTCAGCTCGTTGCGCCCGTACTCGGCGTGCAGCGGGTTCGACGCGTCGTGCGCCACCCCGGGCGCCGAGCGCAGGTACTCGCCGGGAACCGTCTCGACCACCGCGTCCAGCCGCGGGTTGTAGAAGAACGGCACCGAGTACCGCTCCACCGCGCCCGGCGGGCTGACCACCCGGTGGTCCGTGGCCACCAGGTAGCCCTCCGTCGCGATCTCCAGCAGCTCGCCGAGGTTGACCACGAACGCCCCCGGCATCGGCGGGATGTCCAGGAACGCGTCGCCCTGGCGCACCTGGAGGCCGCCCACCGAGTCCTGGAGCAGCAGCGTGAGGAACCCGTAGTCCTTGTGGGCCCCGACCCCCTGGTCGGCGCCGGACGGCGCGGAGCCCGGGTAGCGGATCAGCTTCGTGTGCAGGTGCGGCCGGTCCGCGAACGCCGCGTCGAAGAAGTCGGAGGGGGCGCCGATCGAGGTCAGCAGCTCCTGCAGCAGGCGGTGGGCCACCGCGGCCAGCCGCGACTGCCACTCCAGGACCACCGGGCGCAGCTCCGGCAGAGCCTGCGGCCACTGGTTCGGGCCCTCCAGCCACAGGTACGGGGGGTCGCCCGGCCCCACCACCGGCGCCGGGCGCTCGGCGCCGACGTCCAGCTGGTCGCGCCAGTCGGAGGCCCCGCCGGTCAGCTCGTGGCCGATGCGGGTGTAGCCGCGGAAGTGCGGCGAGTTCAGATTGCTCACGGAGAGCCGGTCGGCCTCCGGCAGAGCGAAGAAAGCCCTGGTCAGCTCAAGGATGCGGGCGGTCTCCGCATCGGTGATGCCGTGCCCGGTCAGGTGGAGGAAACCGGTGTCCCGGGCTGCCGCGTGCAGCTTCTTCAGGAAATCGGCCCGCTGGGTCGGGTCGTCGGCCTGGGAGAGGTCGATGACAGGGAGGGTGTGCGCGGACGGCATGACGGCTCCGTTTCGGATGTCACGGGGTCCTGTTCCCCAGAGGTGTCGGGGCAGCGGAGGGGGAGGGCCGCCGGCAGGGATGGCGCCGGAGCCGCTGGGGCCGCGTACAGGACCAAGTCGGATCGGGGTGGATCAGGCTTGGGGAAGGTCCGGCGGCAGACAGCTCGTCGTCGTGACACGCATGTGGTCCACATGGCGGCGCTTGACGAGGAGGAGAGTCATACCGTGAGCGTACGCCCGTTCGCCCGCTCATCAGAACGGGTGATCCGGCCTGGCCGGACGGGGCCGCCCGCGGACCGGCTACGCTGGACCCGTGGCAGTCGTCGATGTTTCCGAAGAGCTGAAGTCCCTCTCCTCGACCATGGGGTCGATCGAGGCCGTCCTGGACCTCGACAAGCTGAGGGCAGAAATCGCCGTGCTCGAGGAGCAGGCCGCCGCGCCGTCCCTGTGGGACGACCCGGAGGCCGCCCAGAAGATCACGAGCAAGCTTTCGCACCTCCAGGCCGAGGTCCGCAAGACCGAGACCCTGCGCGGCCGCATCGACGACCTCGCGGTGCTGTTCGACCTCGCCCAGGAGATGGACGACGCGGACACGCTCGCCGAGGCCGAGGCCGAGCTGGTCTCCGTCCGCAAGGCGCTGGACGAGATGGAGGTCCGCACCCTGCTCTCCGGCGAGTACGCCGAGCGCGAGGCGCTGGTCAACATCCGCGCCGAGGCCGGCGGCGTCGACGCCTCCGACTTCGCCGAGCGCCTCCAGCGCATGTACCTGCGCTGGGCCGAGCGGCACGGCTACGCCACCGAGATCTACGAGACCTCGTACGCGGAGGAGGCCGGCATCAAGTCGACCACCTTCGTCGTCAAGGCCCCGTACGCGTACGGCACCCTCTCGGTCGAGCAGGGCACCCACCGCCTCGTGCGCATCTCGCCCTTCGACAACCAGGGCCGCCGCCAGACCTCCTTCGCGGGCGTCGAGGTGCTGCCGGTCGTCGAGACCAGCGACCACGTCGAGATCGACGAGACCGAGCTGCGCGTCGACGTGTACCGCGCCTCCGGCCCCGGCGGCCAGGGCGTCAACACGACCGACTCCGCGGTGCGCATCACGCACCTGCCGACCGGCATCGTCGTCTCCTGCCAGAACGAGCGCTCGCAGATCCAGAACAAGGCCAGCGCCATGAACGTCCTCCAGGCCAAGCTGCTGGAGCGGCGCCGCCAGGAGGAGCAGGCCAAGATGGACGCCCTCAAGGACGGCGGCAGCTCCTGGGGCAACCAGATGCGCTCCTACGTCCTGCACCCGTACCAGATGGTCAAGGACCTGCGGACGGAGTTCGAGGTCGGCAACCCGCAGGCGGTCCTCGACGGCGAGATCGACGGCTTCCTGGAGGCCGGCATCCGCTGGCGCAAGCAGCAGGAGCAGACCGCGTAGACGAAGACGACGCAGCGACGCAGGGCCCGGACACCTCAGGTGTCCGGGCCCTGTGTCTTTCCTCCGCATGGAACGTCTTGATCGGGACGCGGGAGGCTAGGCCGTCTGCTGCGCCACCAGGGCCAGAGCGGCCACCAGGACCACGAGCAGCACGATGAGCGCCATGGGGTTCAGGCCTGCGAAGGGGCCCTCCTGCTGGAGGCGCTCCCGGTTGGCCCGGCACACCGGGCAACGGCCCTGACTGACGGGCGCGGCGCAGTTCGCGCACACGAGCCGGTCGTAGGTCATGCGCTCTCCTCCTCTCGTCCCCTTGAACAACGCCTGAAGGAACGACTGCGTTCCCCTACCACTGTGCCAGCTCTCGCGACATTCGGCGCGGCCCGTCCGGGCAATCGTGCGCCGTACCCTCCCGGACCAGGGGATATATCGGGCAACTCCGGACGCGGGCCCCCCACCCCCCGCCCGTTCGCGTATGGTCACGCACACCTACTCCCGGCGACCGTGGTGCACCCGTGATCCGATTCGACAACGTCTCCAAGTCCTACCCGAAGCAGAACCGCCCCGCGCTCAGAGATGTCTCCCTGGACATCGCGAAGGGCGAGTTCGTCTTCCTGGTCGGCTCCTCCGGCTCCGGCAAGTCCACCTTCCTGCGGCTGGTCCTGCGCGAGGAACGGGCGAGCCACGGCCAGGTCCACGTCCTCGGCAAGGACCTCGCCAAGCTCTCCAACTGGAAGGTGCCGCAGATGCGCCGCCAGCTGGGGACCGTGTTCCAGGACTTCCGCCTGCTCCCCAACAAGACGGTGGCCGAGAACGTCGCCTTCGCCCAGGAGGTCATCGGCAAGCCCAGGGGCGAGATCCGCAAGGCCGTCCCGCAGGTCCTGGAACTCGTGGGCCTGGGCGGCAAGGAGGACCGCATGCCGGGCGAGCTCTCCGGCGGTGAGCAGCAGCGCGTGGCCATCGCCCGCGCCTTCGTCAACCGGCCGGCCCTCCTGATCGCGGACGAGCCCACCGGCAACCTCGACCCGCAGACCTCGGTCGGCATCATGAAGCTGCTGGACCGGATCAACCGGACCGGCACCACCGTGATCATGGCCACCCACGACCAGCAGATCGTGGACCAGATGCGCAAGCGCGTCATCGAACTCGAACAGGGCCGACTCGTGCGCGACCAGTCGCGCGGCGTCTACGGCTACCAGCACTGAAAGGCCCTTGAGACGTCATGCGCGCCCAGTTCGTCATGTCGGAGATCGGCGTCGGTCTCCGTCGCAATCTCACCATGACCTTCGCCGTCATCATCTCCGTGGCCCTGTCGCTCGCCCTGTTCGGCGGCTCCCTGCTCATGCGCGACCAGGTGAGCGAGATGAAGGGCTACTGGTACGACAAGGTCAACGTCTCGATCTACCTCTGCAACAAGAGCGACGCGGAGGACAACGCCGAGGGCGGGAGCAAGGCCTGCGCCAAGGGCGCGGTCACCCCCGACCAGAAGCAGCAGATCGAGACCGACCTGAAGAAGATGGACCTCGTCGAGACGGTCCACTACGAGTCCTCCGACGAGGCCTACAAGCACTACAAGGAACGCTTCGGGCACACCGCGCTCGCCACCGTGGTCACCCCGGACCAGATGCCCGAGTCCTTCAGGGTGAAGCTCAAGCAGCCCGAGAAGTACCAGGTCATCACCACGGCGTTCGCGGGCCGTGACGGCGTCCAGTCGGTGGAGGACCAGCACCAGGAGCTCGACAACCTCTTCACGATGCTCGGCTACCTCAACCTGGCCGCCCTCGGCATCATGCTGATCATGCTGATCGTGGCCCTGCTGCTGATCGTCAACACCGTGCGCGTCTCCGCGTTCAGCCGCAGGCGCGAAACCGGGATCATGCGGCTCGTGGGCGCGTCCAGCTTCTACATCCAGGTCCCCTTCATCATGGAGGCCGCCTTCGCGGGCCTCATCGGCGCCGTGTTCGCCTGCGCCATGCTCGGCGCCGGCCAGTACTTCGTGATCGACCACGGCGCCGCGCTGCGCAGCAAGATGGAGCTGATCAACTTCATCGGCTGGGACTCGGTCCTGGCCAAGCTGCCGTTGGTGCTGGTCATCGGGGTGCTGATGCCCTCGCTGGCCGCGTTCATCGCTTTGCGCAAGTACCTGAAGGTGTGACGAGCGCCCCCGTGTGAGCTCCGCCCAACCCGCCGTACCTCCACGGGGCTTGTCCTAGACTCGGCGCCATGCTGGGCTTGCCGAGTATTCCCGCCTTCTGTCTCCGGCCCCGCGACCTGCGTCGCGGGGCCGTTCTGACGTTGGCCTTCATCGCCGCCGTGGGCACCGCGGCCGGCACCGGATGCTGGGACCGCGCCGACGCCCACGGTGCCGCCGGCAGCGGGTTAACGGCCGCCGGTACGCAGTACCCCGCGGCCGCACCCGAGACCTCCCGGGAGCCGGGCACCGCCGACCGCGAGGCCGTCGCCCGCGCCGCGGCCGAGGCCGTCGCCGAGGGCAAGTCCGGCAAGAAGGCCGCCCAGGAGGAGGTCAGCCGCAGCGGCGACCGCTGGGGCATGGTCTACGACCGGGGCGAGTACGCCGCCTTCACCGCCGACCTCGACGGCCGCTGGACCGGTGTCGGCCTGTGGACCGCCCGCCGCCCGGACGGCCGGATCGACGTCGACCGGGTCCAGCCCGACAGCCCCGCCGCCCGCGCCGGGCTGCGCGCCGGGGACCGGCTGCTGAGCATCGACGACCACGACGTCACCGGTCTGAGCGTCGCGGAGGTCGTCACCCTGCTGCGCGGCGACGCCGGCACCCCCGTCGTGCTGCACCTCACCCGGGACGGCGCCGACCTCACCGAGACCCTGCGCCGCGAGCAGCTGCACACCGAGTCGGTGACCGTGCGGGAACTCCCCGGCGGGATCACCGTCATCAAGGTCGCCTCCTTCACCCGCGGCTCCGGCGAACGGGTCCGGGCCGCCGTCCGCGCGGCCCCGCCCGGCACCGGGTTCATGCTCGACCTGCGGGGCAACCCGGGCGGCCTGGTCACCGAGGCCGTGACGGCCGCCTCCGCGTTCCTTGACGGCGGTCTGGTGGCCACGTACGACGTACGGGGGGCCCAGCGCGCCCTGTACGCCGGCCCGGGCGGGGACACCGCGAGCCCCCTGGTCGCGCTGGTCGACGGCGGCACGATGAGCGCCGCCGAGCTGGTGACGGGCGCCCTGCAGGACCGCGGCCGTGCGGTGGCGGTGGGCACCCGGACCTTCGGCAAGGGCTCGGTGCAGATGCCGACGCAACTCCCGGACGGCTCGGTGGCGGAGCTGACGGTCGGCACGTACCGCACCCCGGCGGGCCGCAGCCTCGACGGCAACGGCATCACGCCGGACCTGGCGGCGGGCGACGGCGTCGAGGAACGGGCGCGCACGGTATTGGGTGGCCTCGGGGTGGGGTCGTAGTGCGAAAATGACCGCACTATGGCTAAGGAAAAAGGGCGCAAGCTGATCGCCCAGAACAAGAAGGCGCGGCACGACTACACGATCCTCGACACCTACGAGTGCGGCATCGTGCTCACCGGTACCGAGGTCAAGTCCCTGCGCCAGGGCCGTGCCTCGCTGGTGGACGGCTTCGTGTCCGTGGAGGGCGGCGAGGCCTGGCTCTACAACGTGCACGTGCCGGAGTACAGCCAGGGCACCTGGACGAACCACAGCGCCCGGCGCAAGCGCAAGCTCCTCATGCACCGGGAGGAGATCGACAAGCTGGAGCGCAAGGCCGACGAGTCGGGGCACACGGTCGTACCGCTGTCGCTGTACTTCAAGGACGGCCGCGCGAAGGTCGAGATCGCGCTGGCGAAGGGCAAGAAGGAGTACGACAAGCGGCAGACGCTGCGCGAGAAGCAGGACACCCGCGAGACGAACCGGGCGATCTCGGCCATCCGCCGCAAGCAGCGGGGCACGGTTTAATCACCTGGCATCCCGTGGTCCACTTCGCGTACCATGGGCGTCAGCACCGCCCCCCGGGGTGGCGCACTTTGAAAAAACAACATGGGGATGATCGGTTTCGACAGCGGATGTCGATGCAGGGGAAGCGAGCCGAGGAAGCGGCAATGATCTCGCTAACCACATGTCGCAAACAATAATCGCCAACTCCAAGAGCGATAACTCCCGCTTCACCCTCGCTGCCTAATAACAGTGAGCTGAAGCCTCTGTGAGGAGCGTCAGCCCGGAAGTGGTCCCGGTCCGGATCCTGGCGTCAATTAGGGATCTAAACCTCTAGCCCCGGTCACGGGGGCTGGAGGGAAATCAAACAGTGACTGAGCCCGTCGGAGACTTGTCCGTGTGATCTCCGGGGCCGAGAAAAGCGCAGCGGACTGCGCTCGGAGAAGCCCTGCTTCTGCACCGTTGGACGCGGGTTCGATTCCCGCCATCTCCACTCATCCCATGTGGGCAAGGGCCCCGCGGCCGTCAGGCTGCGGGGCCTTCGTCATGCCCGGGACCTTGGCGTCAGTAGTGGTACCGAGCCTTGACGACCTTCACTTCCTTCTCGTCAGCCCGATATACGAGGCGGTGTTCGTCGTCGATCCGACGGGACCAGTAGCCCGACAGCTCGCCCTTGAGCGGCTCGGGCTTGCCGATCCCACCGAACGGGTCACGCTGGATCTCGCCGATCAAGCGGGTGATCCGGCGGGCCATCTTGCGGTCGGAGGAGAGCCGGAACAGGAAGTCCTCCCATGCGGCCGGGTCGAAGTGAACGCTCCTCACTCCTCCCCTCCGGCCAACTGCCTCAGCTCGTCCATGCTCTTGGTGACGGAGGGCGCGCCCTCGCGGTCGCGCGCGACGGCCTCCATCAGCCGCTGGGCGTTGGCGGGGGAGCGCAGGAGGTAGACGGTCTCCTGCCATGAGTCGTAGTCGTCCGCGGACATGAGGACGGCGTCGCCGTTCTTGGAAGTGATCCGCACCGGGGCGTGGTCGGTGTTGACCCGTTCGATCAACGGGAACAGGGTGGCCCTGGCTTCGCTGGCGCTTATGGACATGGTCCGCCCCTCCAGTAGTGGTACCACTTCACGGTACCTGAGTCGTACCGGAAAGTCGTACCGCCGGGTTGGTGAGGAAGAGCAGCAGGAGGGCCAGGAGCGCCGCCGCCGCCGGGAGGGCGTACGGCGTCGTGGAGCCCAGGTGGTCCACCAGGAAGCCCGCGCCGGCCGAGCCCAGGGAGATGCCCGCGAGGATCGCGGTGACCGCCAGGGTCATGCCCTCGTTGAGACGGCCCTGCGGGGTGACCGCGTGGATGCGGGACATCGCCGTGACCATCGTCGGTGCCGTGGCCATGCCCGCCAGGAGCAGGGCGAGGGCCAGGAGCGGGAGGGAACCCGTGGCCGCCGCCGCCCAGGGCAGGGCCATCGCGACGCACAGCGCGAGCAGGCAGGTGCGCAGACCGCGCGGGCGCAGGGAGCCGTACAGCAGGCCGGCCGCGCAGGAGCCCGCCGCCTGGAGGGCCAGGACCACTCCGGTGGCGGCGCCCAGGCCCTGCGCGCCGAGGTGGGCGATCGAGGTGACCTCCATCGAACCGAACAGCATGCCGAGGGGGACGAAGAGCGCCAGGAGCGGGGCGACCGCGCGGAGCGGGGAGCCGCCGTGGGCCGCCGCCGACACCGGGGGCTCCGTGGCCCGTTGGGACGTGAAGACCAGCATGCCGGTGAGGAGCAGCACGGCCGCCGTGAGCGTGCCCGCCTCGGGGAAGACCGCCGAGCAGAGGAACGCCGCCACCACAGGGCCGCACATGTAGCAGAGCTCGTCGGCGGCCTGCTCGAAGGACATCGCCGTGTGGTGCGCGGCGGGGGCGCCGCGCAGCAGGTGCGTCCAGCGGGCCCGGGACATGCCGCCGATGTTGGGGGTGGTCGCGGTGGCGGCGTACGAGGCGAACAGGGTCCAGGCGGGGGCGTGCGCACGGACGCACAGGACCAGCGCCACCGAGCCGAGCACGGCGATCAGCGTCGCCGGGACGGCGATCCGGGCCTGGCCGTACCGGTCGACCAGGCGGGCGGTCCACGGCGCGACCAGCGCGGTGGCGGCCAGCCCGGTGGCGGTGACCGCGCCGGCGAGGGCGTACGAGCCTCGCTGTCCCGCGATCATCATCACCGCACTGATGCCGAACATGCCCATCGGCAGGCGGGCGATGAGGTTTCCCACGGTGAAGGCGCGGCTGCCGGGCACGGCGAACAGCCGCGCGTACGGGCCCGGCGCCCGGGCTGGCCGCCGGCCCGGAACGGGCGCGAGGACGAGGGTGGAGCCGGTCACGGTCATCAGCGGGGCGGAGGTGGTCTGCGGCATGATCCAAGGCTCGGGCGCACGGGGCCCGGGCGTCCAACACCTGTTCCGGAGCCATTCACGCGCCTGCGTTGTTAGTCTCCTCGGGTGAATCCCCGTGATGTGGAACCCCGGCTGCTGCGCGGGTTCGTCGCCGTGGCCGAGGAGCTGCACTTCACCCGCGCCGCCGCCCGCCTGTACGTCGCCCAGCAGGCGCTGAGCCGGGACGTACGACGCCTCGAAGAGGCGCTGGGCACGGGCCTGTTCGCACGGACGACCCGCGCCGTCGAGCTGACCGCCGACGGGGAGCGGCTGCTGCCCCTGGCCCGGCGGGTGCTGTCCGCGCACGAGGAACTCGCCGCCGCCTTCACCGGCCCCCGGGCGCTCCTCGTCGATCTGAACACCGACGGCCCCAGCACCGCCCGCAGCGTCCTGGAGCGGGCCCGGGAACTCGCCCCGGACTGCGAACTGATGGCCCGCTTCGAGAGCGGTCTGACGTACGCCGCCGCCGAGGTGGCCGCCGGGCGCCTCGACGTGTCCTTCGGGTACGCCCACGGCCTGGACCCGGCACTGCGGGCCCGCCTCGCGCACCGGCCCGTACGGTACGAGCCGCTCGCGGTGCTGCTGCCCGACGGGCATCCGCTGGCCGCCCTGCCGGCCGTACCGCTGGACGCGCTGGCCGGGGAGACCGTGTACACCGGGGCCGGCAACCCGCGGACCCTGGAGTGGACCGGACTCGCCCGGGAACTGTTCGCCGGCCGCGGGATCGCACCGGCGCCGCCCGCGCCCGTGGCCATCGGCAAGGACGAGTTCCGCCGGGTCATGGCCAAGACCCGCCATCCGGTGCTGGTGACGGTGGACTTCCTCGACCTGCCGGGGAGCGTGAAGCGGCCGCTCGTCGACCCGGTGCCGCTGTCCCCGCTGTCAATGGTGTGGCGCAAGGGTTTCAGCCACCCCGGACTCGACGCCCTGCACCGGGCGGCGGACGCGGCCGCCGCCGCGTACGGATGGCTGGACGTCCCCCCGGCGAGCTGGCGCCCCGCCGCGCTCACAGACGGCCCCGGCAGCGGGTGAGTGCAAGGTTTCCCCCCGGTCATCCGGCGGGGACCGGGGCCGAAACGCGCCGTTCCTACGGTCGTCACCACGGACGCGAGAGCTGTGGAGGCGTGTGATGACCGGTACGACCGCACCGCGCAAGGGGGGCCGCTGGATCGAGCGGTGGGAACCCGAGGACGAGACGTTCTGGCGGCAGGGCGGAGAGCGCATCGCCCGCCGGAACCTGCTCTACTCCGTGCTCAGCGAGCACGTCGGGTTCTCCATCTGGTCCCTGTGGTCGGTGATGGTCCTGTTCATGGGACCCGGGTACGGGATCGATCCGGCCGGGAAGTTCTTCCTCATCGCGACCGCGACCTTCGTCGGCGCCCTCGTCCGGGTGCCGTACACCTTCGCCGTCGCCCGCTTCGGCGGCCGCAACTGGACCGTCGTCAGCGCCCTGCTCCTGCTCGCGCCCCTCACGGCCGCCCTGGTCGTCATGGAGCCCGGGACCCCGTACCCGGTCTTCGTGGCCGTCGCCGCACTGACGGGCGTGGGGGGCGGCAACTTCGCCTCCTCCATGACCAACATCAACGCCTTCTTCCCGCTGCGCAAGAAGGGATGGGCGCTCGGCCTCAACGCGGGAGGCGGCAACATCGGCGTCCCCGTCGTCCAGCTCGTCGCCCTGCTGGTCATCGGAACCGCCGGGGCCGGGCACCCCAGGCTGCTCCTGGTGATCTACCTGCCGCTGGTCGTGGCCGCGGCCGCGCTGGCCCTGCTGCGCATGGACAACCTGGCGCCCGTGCGCAACGACACCGGCGCCGTCCGCGAGGCGGTCCGCGACGCCCACACCTGGATCATGGCGTTCCTGTACATCGGCACCTTCGGGTCCTTCATCGGCTACAGCTTCGCCTTCGGGCTCGTGCTCCAGACGCAGTTCGGCCGCACCCCGCTCCAGGCCGCCTCGCTCACCTTCGTCGGTCCACTGCTCGGCTCGCTGATCCGGCCCGTCGGCGGCGCCCTCGCGGACCGGTTCGGCGGTGCGCGGATCACCCTCGCGACCTTCGTCGCCATGGCCGCCGCGACCTGTGTCGTCGTCTACGCCTCCGGCCGGGACTCGCTGGCCGTCTTCCTCGTCGGATTCGTGGCCCTGTTCGTGCTGAGCGGGCTCGGCAACGGTTCCACGTACAAGATGGTCCCCGGCATCTTCCAGGCCAAGGCGCTGGCCCGCGGCATGGGCGGGGAAGCCGCGGCCGCGTACGGACGCCGGCTGTCCGGGGCCTCCATGGGACTCATCGGAGCGGTCGGCGCCCTCGGCGGACTCGGCATCAACCTGGCCTTCCGGGAGGCGTTCTCGACCTCCGGATCCGGGACGGCCGCCTTCGTCGCCTTCCTCGGCTTCTACGCGGCGTGCTGCGCGGTGACGTGGGCGGTATACCTTCGCCGGCCGGCCCCGGCGGTGCTCCCGGCGGCCGGGTCCGAGACGAAGCCGCAGCTCACCTCCGTGTAACGCCCGTTTACGGACACGAAATACGACGGAACCGAGCCTGACACGCCGAGTTGACAGGCTCGGTCCGTTTCCGCGCCAGCTGATCGCGCGATGTGATACCGACCCACTGGGCAAGGCAGGTCACCATGGACGACACGCACATCCCCGGCGGACCGGCCGCGCCGACGGTGGGCCCGTTGGCGGGATTCACCGTGGGAGTCACCGCCGCCCGGCGGGCGGACGAACTGATCGCCCTGCTGCGCCGGCGCGGCGCCACCGTGCTGCACGCCCCGGCCCTGCGGATCGTGCCGCTGGCCGACGACGCCGAACTCCTCGCCGCCACCAAGGAACTGATCCACTGCGCGCCCGACACGGTGGTCGCCACCACCGCCATCGGATTCCGCGGATGGATCGAAGCCGCCGACGGCTGGGGGATCGGCGAGGAGCTGCTGGCCCGGCTGCGGGCCGCCGAACTGCTGGCGCGCGGACCGAAGGTGAAGGGCGCCGTGCGGGCCGCCGGGCTGGTGGAGACCTGGTCCCCGGATTCGGAATCCCTCGCCGAGGTGCTCGACCGGATGCTCGCCGACGGGGTCGCCGGGCGGCGCATCGCCCTCCAGCTGCACGGGGAACCCCTGCCCGGGTTCGTCGAGGCGTTGCGGGCCGGCGGGGCCGAGGTGGTCGTCGTCCCGGTGTACCGGTGGATGGCCCCGGAGGACCTCGCACCGCTGGACCGGCTGCTGGACGCGGTGGCCGTCGGCGCGGTCGACGCCGTGAGCTTCACCTCCGCCCCGGCGGCGGCCTCGCTGCTGTCCCGGGCGGAGCAGCGCGGGATGCGGGAGGCGGTGCTCGACGGGCTGCGGGGGGACGTGCTGTCGGCGTGCGTGGGGCCCGTGACGGCGCTGCCGCTGCAGGCGGCCGGGGTCGACACCGTCCAGCCGGAGCGGTTCCGGCTGGGTCCGCTGGTCCAGCTGCTGTGCCAGGAGCTGCCGGGCCGGGCGCGCGTACTGCCGGTCGCGGGGCACCGGGTCGAGATCCGGGGGCACGCGGTGCTCGTGGACGAGGAGCTGCGGACGGTGCCGCCGGCCGGGATGGCCCTGCTGCGGGCGCTGGCGCGCAGGCCGGGGTGGGTGGTGGCGCGGCCGGACCTGCTGCGGGTGCTGCCGGGGGCGGGCCGGGACGAGCACGCCGTGGAGACGGCGATGGCGCGGCTGCGGGGGGCGCTGGGGGCGGCGAACCTGATCCAGACGGTGGTGAAGCGGGGGTACCGGCTGGCACTGGACGCCGGCGAGTGCAGCGGCGGCTCCGCCGGCTGACCCGGGCCGCGCCGCGCTGACGGCCACGGGGCCCCGCCCCGCCGGGCCCCGCACGCCCGGCCGGGCCCCGCACGTCCGGCCGGGCCGAGCCGCGTACGTCCGGCTGGGCCCGTACGCCCCCTGCCGGGCGGCGGGGGAGAGCCGGTTCGGGGCGGGAGGGCCGGTCCGGGTCGGGTTCTGGGCGGGAGGGCCGGTGCGGCGCCGTGGTCGGGGGCCGGCTCCAGTGCCCGAGCGCCTCGGAACGCCGACCGGGCTGGATGCGGCCCGCGAGGTTGGCTAGCGTGCGGGGATGATCATTGACGGGGTGGAGATGCGGGGCGTCGAGCTCGGGGACGCCGCCAGGCTGGCCGACACGCTGGCGCGGAACCGGGCGTACATGGCGCCCTTCGAGCCGTGGCGGTCCGAGGTGTTCTTCACCAAGGAGGGGCAGGCCGCGCGCATCGCGGCCCTGCTCGCCGAGCGCGACGGCGGACGCCTCGCGCCGTACGTGCTCGTCGAGACCGGCACCGGCGCGCCCGTCGGAATGATCAACCTCGGCGGCATCGCCCTCGGGCCCTTCCGCAGCGGCGGCGTCGGCTACTGGGTCGACCAGGCCTGGACCGGCAGGGGGCTGGCCACCGCCGCCCTGACGGAGGTCTGCCGGATCGCCCGCGACGAGCTCGGGCTGCACCGCGTCGAGGCCGGGACCCTGGTCGGCAACCTGGCCTCGCAGCGCGTCCTGGCGAAGGCCGGGTTCGAGCAGTACGGGCTCGCCCCGCGCTACCTGCACATCGACGGCGCCTGGCGCGACCACCGCCTCTTCCAACGCCTCCTCCACGACGACCCGCCGCTGTAGGGCCTGCCTTCCGGACCCGGCCGGCCCTCGCCGGGTCGCCGCCCCGGCCCCGTACGGGGGGTTCCGCATCCACGCGGCTCGCGGCACTCTGAGAGGCACGCCCCATGGCGAAGAGGCGGTGACGGGCATGTGGTTCGACTCCGGGCGGGTCTGCCTGGACCTGATGGCCACCCTCGCCGCCCCCGCGGGCGCCGAGGAGATCCGGGACGGCGACGAGCTGCGGCTGTGGCTCGCCGGAGCCGGGCTCGTGCCCGACCGGACGCCGATCACCCGGGTGGGTCCCGACTGGGTGGAGGCCTTCCGGGCACTGCGCCGCGACGTGGACAGCCTCGTACGGGCCGAGCTCGCCGGGGCGGGCCCCGACGAGGGCGCGCTGGCCCGGGTCAACGCGCTGGCCGCCGGTCCACCCCCGGGACTGTGTGCCGTAAGGGACCAAGAAGGTCACCTCGTACGGGAGTTGTGCGGCGGGGTGAAATGCGGTGCGCTGCTGGCCGCCGTCGCCCGGGACGCTGTGGAACTGCTCACCGATCCCGGCGAGCGGGCCCTGCTGCGGTCCTGCGAGGGGGACGGCTGCACCCGCATCTACCTGGACACTTCGCGCGGCCACCGGCGCCGGTGGTGCTCCAGCGAGCTGTGCGGCAACCGCGAGCGGGTCGCGCGGCACCGCAGGAGGCACCTCGCGGCCCGCCCCGGGTAGTGATCTTCGCCCGGTCACCGGAACGGGCGTGCGGACCCGGTGCGGATTCGCGTACGGTTGACGGTCGCCCATGCACGTCAGAAGGGGGCCTTGGTGGCCGCGCAGAATGCCGCTGTCGACAGCACGGCGGATTCCGTCCGCGATCGGGAGATCGCGGTCGAGCAGACGCATCTGGACCAGGTGTACCGCCGCCTCGAGGAGAAGATCGACGAGGCCGAGTTCCTGATGAACGACGCGGCCAAGCGCGGTCAGGTCGGCACGCCCGGCGCCCTCGCCGAACGCGACGCCCAGGTCTTCCGGGCCGGTATCCACCTGAACCGGCTGAACAACGAGTTCGAGGACTTCCTCTTCGGCCGGATCGACCTGGTCCTCGGCAAGGACGGGGAGCGCGGCCCCGACGGCGCGTACACCTCCGTCGAGCCGGCCGACGACGCGATCCGCGAGGACCTCACCGCCGACATCGCCGAGACGCTCCACATCGGGCGCATCGGCGTGCTCGACGCCGACTACGCGCCGCTGGTCATCGACTGGCGGGCGCCGGCCGCCGCGCCGTTCTACCGGTCCACGCCCAAGGACCCCGGCCGCGTCGTACGGCGTCGCGTCATCCGCTCCAAGGGCCGCAAGGTGCTCGGGGTCGAGGACGACCTGATGCGGCCCGAGATCACCGCCTCCCTCGACGGCCGGGAGCTGCCCGCCATCGGCGACGGCGCCCTGATGGCCGCCCTCGGGCGGGCCCGCACCCACTCGATGCGGGACATCGTCTCCTCCATCCAGGCCGAGCAGGACATGGTGATCCGGGCCCCCGCCGCCTCGGTCGCCGAGGTCGCGGGCGGGCCCGGCACCGGGAAGACGGCCGTCGCCCTGCACCGCGCCGCCTACCTGCTCTACCAGGACCGGCGCCGCTACTCCGGCGGCATCCTGATCGTCTCGCCGACCCCCCTGCTCGTCGCGTACACCGAGGGCGTGCTGCCCTCCCTCGGCGAGGAGGGCCAGGTCGCCATCCGGGCGCTCGGCTCGCTGGTCGACGGAGCCGAGGCGACCACGTACGACGAACCGGCCGTGGCCCGGATCAAGGGCTCCTCGCGCATGCGCAAGGTGCTCCACAAGGCCGTACGGGGGGCGCTGGAGCTCGGTGACGCGCCCGAGCGGCTGCGGGTGGTGGCCTTCGGCCGCCGCCAGGAGCTGGAGGCCGACGAGCTGAACCGGATCCGGCAGAACGTGCTCAGCGGGACCGCGCCGGTGAACCTGCTGCGCCCGCGCGCCCGCAAACTGCTGCTGGACGCCCTGTACGCGCGTTCCGGCGGGGCCGGCCGGCACAGCGACCCGGAGCTCGCCGCCGAGCTGCGCTCCGCGTTCGACGAGGACATCTCCACCGAGGACGCGTTCATCGACTTCCTGAACGCCTGGTGGCCGGAGCTGACCCCGCGCGGGGTGCTCGCCGCGATGGCCGACGAGCGCCGGCTCGGCCGCTGGTCCCGGCGGGTCCTCAACCCGCGCGAGACCCGCCAGCTGGCCCGCTCGCTGCGCCGGGTGGGCCCGGACGGCAAGGGCCCGCTGTCGGTGCACGACGTGGCGCTGCTGGACGAGCTCCAGCTGCTGCTCGGCGCGCCGGCGCGGCCCAAGCGCAAGCGGCAGCTCGACCCGCTCGACCAGCTCAGCGGGCTGGAGGAGCTGATGCCGACCCGCGAGGAGACCCAGTGGGAGCGGGCGGAGCGGATCGCGGCGGAGCGCACGGAGTACGCGCACGTGATCGTGGACGAGGCGCAGGACCTGACGCCGATGCAGTGGCGGATGGTGGGCCGGCGGGGCCGGCACGGCACGTGGACGGTGGTCGGCGACCCGGCGCAGTCCTCGTGGACGGACCCGGAGGAGGCGGCCGCGGCCCGCGACGAGGCCCTGGGGTCCCGGCCGCGGCGGCGGTTCACCCTGACGGTGAACTACCGCAACCCGGCGGAGGTCGCGGAGGTCGCGGCCCGGGTGCTGCGGCTGGCGATGCCGGGCATGGAGCCGCCGACGGCGGTCCGCTCCACGGGCCTGGAGCCGCGTTTCACGGCCGCCGGGGACGATCTGGGGGCGGCGGTCCGGGAGGAGACCCGGAGGCTGCTGGAACAGGTGGACGGCACGGTCGGCGTGGTCGTGGCCATGGACCGGCGCCAGGAGGCCGTGGGCTGGCTGGCGGACCTGGGGGAGCGGGCGGTGGCGCTCGGCAGCCTGGAGGCCAAGGGTCTGGAGTACGACGCCACGGTGGTGGTCTCCCCGGCGGAGATCGCGGAGGAGTCCCCGGCGGGCCTGCGGGTCCTGTACGTGGCGCTGACCCGTGCGACGCAGCAGCTGACGGTGGTCGCCTCCGGGCGGGACGAGCCCGACGCGGACGGCGTGCCCGCCCTGCTGAGGCCGTAGGGCCCCGTACGACCGGATGGCCCGCGGCCACCCGCGTGGTGAGACCGGTCCAACTCCCCGGAGGGGGATCGCTTCCGGCGATCCTTTGTTAGCCTGGGTACGACACCGGCTCGATCCAAGCCCCCGGGCCCAACCTTCGTCGCTTAGAGCGACCACTTGCCGCGAGGCGAGCATGGCGGGTCGGTGTCTCAGCTCTTCACAGGTCCGCGCCCCTCGGGTATCGAGGGGCGCGGACCTTTTTCGTACGGGCCGCGCTTCCGCACACCTGATCTATCTCGTATGGTGGAAGTGTTCTTCCGAAATTTGTAGCTGGTTACCTCGTACTGGCTGGTAGGTGGGACGATCGGACAACAGGCCCTGCCGCGCCAGGCGTGCAGTGGGGCCCTGTGCGTACAAAAAACCAGGGACAGAAGAGGAACACGGCCATGGCAACGGCGCCCAGCGTCTCGTACTCGATGACGGTCCGCCTGGAAGTGCCCGCGAGCGGAACCGCGGTCTCCCAGCTCACCACCGCCGTGGAGTCTTCCGGTGGGTCGGTCACCGGCCTCGACGTGACCGCCTCCGGCCACGAGAAGCTCCGCATCGACGTCACCATCGCCGCGACCTCCACCGCGCACGCCGACGAGATCGTCGGCAAGCTCCGGGAGATCGAGGGCGTAAGCCTCGGCAAGGTCTCCGACCGAACCTTCCTGATGCACCTCGGCGGCAAGATCGAGATGGCGTCCAAGCACCCCATCCGCAACCGCGACGACCTCTCGATGATCTACACCCCGGGCGTGGCCCGCGTGTGCATGGCGATCGCCGAGAACCCCGAGGACGCCCGCCGCCTCACCATCAAGCGCAACACGGTCGCAGTCGTGACGGACGGCTCCGCCGTGCTGGGCCTCGGCAACATCGGCCCGATGGCCGCCATGCCCGTCATGGAGGGCAAGGCCGCCCTGTTCAAGCGCTTCGCCGACATCGACGCGTGGCCGATCTGCCTGGACACCCAGGACTCCGACGAGATCGTCGCGATCGTCAAGGCGATCGCCCCGGGCTTCGCCGGCATCAACCTGGAGGACATCTCCGCGCCGCGGTGCTTCGAGATCGAGGCCCGGCTGCGCGAGGCCCTCGACATCCCCGTCTTCCACGACGACCAGCACGGCACCGCCATCGTCGTCCTCGCCGCCCTCACCAACGCACTTCGCGTGGTGGGCAAGGCAGTTGGCGACGTCAAGGTGGTCATGTCGGGCGCCGGCGCGGCCGGTACGGCCATCCTCAAGCTGCTCCTCGCGGCCGGCGTGAAGAACGTCGTCAGCGCCGACATCCACGGCGTGGTGCACGCGGGCCGCCCCGACCTGGTCGACGCCGCCGCCGACTCCCCGCTGCGCTGGATCGCCGACAACACCAACCCCGAGGGCTACACGGGCACTCTGAAGGAAGCCGTCGTCGGCGCCGACGTCTTCATCGGCGTCTCGGCCCCCAACGTGCTCTCCGGCGAGGACGTCGCGGCCATGGCGGAAGGCGCGATCGTGTTCGCGCTCGCGAACCCGGACCCCGAGGTGGACCCGGCCGTCGCCCGTCAGACCGCCGCCGTCGTGGCCACCGGCCGCTCCGACTTCCCGAACCAGATCAACAACGTGCTGGTCTTCCCGGGTGTCTTCCGCGGCCTGCTGGACGCCCAGTCCCGCACGGTGAACACGGACATGATGCTGGCCGCGGCGAGCGCGCTGGCGGACGTCGTCGGCGAGGACGAGCTCAACGCCAACTACATCATCCCGTCGGTCTTCAACGACAAGGTGGCCGGTGCGGTCGCCGGGGCCGTCCGCAAGGCCGCTTCGGCGATCTGACGCCCAGTCCGTCCGGTGCGGGGTCCGGCGCGGCGCCCGCACGGGCCCGGCCGGGCCCGGCACCCGGTGGGGCGCGGGGTCCGGCGGTCCTGTGACGGCCCTCACGGCTTGCCCGTCCCGGCGCGTCGCGAGATGCGGGCCCGGCGGGCCGCCTCTAGGGTTGCGGGGATGCCCGCGAGGTCCGCGGTCCGCATCCACCGAGTGCGGACGGAGCGTCACCGCGGCGTGACTGTGGCGCTTTTCGTGTGACCCTGGCGGGTGCCGGATTGGCTTTCCCGCCGCTGGTGGGGGCAGGATGCGTAACCGGGCGAGAGGGTCTGACGTTCAGACCCGGGTCCGGGGACTGTCCGAGGGCCCTGGCAGCATCGGCTTCGATCTCACGCCTCTAAGGCAAGTTGAACACGGGAGTACAACATGAACCGCAGTGAGCTGGTGGCCGCTC
Organism: Actinobacteria bacterium OV450; assembly: GCA_001298555.1. GTDB lineage: Bacteria > Actinomycetota > Actinomycetes > Streptomycetales > Streptomycetaceae > Streptomyces. The sequence goes on along the minus strand of LJCW01000327.1, from coordinate 7,226 downwards.
TGTCCGAGCGCGCCGAGGTGACCCGCAAGGACGCCGACGCCGTTCTGGCCGCGCTCGCCGAGACCGTCGGCGAGATCGTCGCCAAGGGCGACGAGAAGGTCACCATCCCCGGCTTCCTGACCTTCGAGCGCACCCACCGTGCCGCTCGCACCGCGCGCAACCCGCAGACCGGCGACCCCATCCAGATCCCGGCCGGCTACAGCGTGAAGGTCTCCGCGGGCTCCAAGCTCAAGGAAGCCGCCAAGGGCAAGTAAGTCCTGCCCGAACCGGGGCCCGTACGGGCCTTCGGAGCGGCGGAGCAGTACGCAGTACTGGCGAAGGGCGGCCATCCCCGGGCGGGAAGGCCGCCCTTCGGCCTGTCCGGGGTCCCGGAGCCCCGCAGGCCGCGCGGCGCCGCGAACGGCCGTCGAGCGGCCGCGTACGGGCCTGGTGGGCCGCGTGACGGCCGTCGGCGGGGCGCAACGGGCCCGGTGGGCCGTGTACGGGCCGCTGGACGGCGGGTACGGGCCCGTGGGAGCACGCGAAGGCCCCCCGGCCCTGGTGGGGCCGGGGGGCCTTCGCGTGGCCGTCAGGCGGCCTCACGGGGTCAGACGAGGTCGCCGCCCGGGAGTTCGACCTTCGCCCCCAGCTCCACGAGCTTCTCCATGAAGTTCTCGTAGCCGCGGTTGATGAGGTCGATGCCGTGGACCCGCGAGGTGCCCTCGGCCGCCAGCGCCGCGATCAGGTACGAGAACCCGCCGCGCAGGTCGGGGATGACCAGGTCGGCGCCCTGCAGCTTGGTCGGGCCGGAGACGACCGCCGAGTGCAGGAAGTTGCGCTGCCCGAACCGGCAGGCGCTGCCGCCCAGGCACTCGCGGTACAGCTGGATGTGTGCACCCATCTGGTTGAGCGCCGAGGTGAACCCCAGCCGGGACTCGTACACCGTCTCGTGGACGATCGACAGGCCGGCGGCCTGCGTCAGGGCGACCACCAGCGGCTGCTGCCAGTCCGTCTGGAAGCCCGGGTGCACGTCCGTTTCGAGCGCGATCGCGTTGAGCGGGCCGCCCGGGTGCCAGAAGCGGATGCCCTCGTCGTCGATCTCGAACGCGCCACCGACCCTGCGGTACGTGTTCAGGAAGGTCATCATCGAGCGCTGCTGCGCCCCGCGGACGTAGATGTTGCCGCCGGTCGCCAGCGCCGCGGAGGCCCAGGAGGCGGCCTCCAGGCGGTCCGGGAGCGCCTTGTGGTTGTAGCCGCCGAGACGGTCGACACCGGTGATCCGGATGGTCCGGTCGGTGTCCATGGAGATGATGGCGCCCATCTTCTGCAGCACGCAGATGAGGTCCTCGATCTCCGGCTCCACCGCGGCGTTGCTGAGCTCGGTGACGCCCTCGGCCAGGACGGCCGTCAGCAGCACCTGTTCGGTCGAGCCGACCGAGGGGTAGGGCAGGCGGATCTTGCAGCCGCGGAGGCGCTGCGGGGCCTCCAGGTACTGGCCGCCCTCGCGCTTCTCGATGGTCGCGCCGAACTGGCGGAGCACGTCGAAGTGGAAGTCGATCGGCCGGCCGCCGATGTCGCAGCCGCCGAGGCCCGGGATGAAGGCGTGGCCCAGGCGGTGCAGCAGCGGTCCGCAGAACAGGATCGGGATGCGCGACGAACCCGCGTGCGCGTCGATGTCGGCGACGTTCGCGCTCTCGACGTGCGTCGGGTCGAGCACGAGCTCGCCCGGCTCCTCGCCGGGGCGGACGGTCACCCCGTGCAGCTGGAGCAGCCCGCGCACGACCCTGACGTCACGGATGTCGGGAACGTTGCGGAGCCGACTGGGTCCGCTGCCGAGCAGAGCGGCGACCATGGCCTTGGGCACGAGGTTCTTCGCACCGCGGACACGGATCTCGCCCTCGAGCGGGGTACCGCCATGGACAAGCAATACGTCGTCTCTGTCTGTGCCGGTCATGAATCTCGCGTTCCGGAGAGGGGCTCCCCCGGCGAAGCCAGAGGAGGGTGGGCAGGGGGCCAGGGAAAAGGGTAAGGGGCACGACCCCCTTGTTCGTAAGGCCGACGCGGCCGGAGAACTGTCATGAGTCGGCCACAACACCCACCGTGCCCACCCCATGGCGGAGCGTCGCATTCCGCCCGCCTGGGGGGTCACGCGCTCCTTCCTGCTGCGGTGCGCCCGGAACTGCGTGCGATCCGATGCCGTTCCCCGCTCCCCCTCAAGGGCGAATGTGCGGGATCATGTCGGCATGACCGAGGTGTCCTCCCTGACGGGGCGGCTGCTCGTAGCCACCCCCGCCCTCGCGGATCCGAACTTCGACCGCGCGGTGGTGCTCCTGCTCGACCACGACGAGCAGGGCTCCCTCGGCGTGGTCCTGAACCGGCCCACCCCCGTCGGCGTCGGCGACGTCCTGCTGCCCTGGGCGACCCTGGCCGGCGATCCCGGGGTCGTCTTCCAGGGCGGCCCGGTGGGGCTGGACTCGGCCCTCGGCGTGGCGGTCATCCCGGGCGAGGAGGGGCCACTCGGATGGCGCCGCGTCTACGGGGCGATCGGGCTGGTCGACCTGGAGGCCCCGCCGGAGCTGCTGGCCGCCGCCCTCGGCTCGCTGCGGATCTTCGCCGGCTACTCGGGCTGGGGTCCGGGCCAGCTGGAGGCGGAGCTCGGCGACGGCGCCTGGTACGTCGTGGAATCGGAGCCGGGGGACGTGTCGTTCCCCGATCCCGAGAGGCTGTGGCGGGCGGTACTGCGCCGCCAGCGCAACGAGCTCGCGATGGTCGCCACCTATCCGGACGACCCGTCGCTCAACTGACCCGCACACGGGTCGGTACCCTGGCTTTTATGAGCACTCTTGAGCCCGAGCGCGGGACTGGTACGGGGACCCTCGTAGAGCCGACGCCGCAGGTGTCCCACGGCGACGGCGACCACGAGCGCTTCGCCCACTACGTCCAGAAGGACAAGATCATGGAGAGCGCGCTCGGCGGCACCCCCGTCGTCGCGCTCTGCGGCAAGGTCTGGGTGCCGGGCCGGGACCCGAAGAAGTACCCGGTCTGCCCCATGTGCAAGGAGATCTACGAGTCCATGGGCCCCGGCGGGGACAAGGACAAGGGCGGCAAGGACAAGTAGTCCGGCCGGCCCGGGACCCCGGAGGCCCCCGGATGCGCTCGCGCGCGTCCGGGGGCCTTTGCCGTGCTCGGGGGGAGGGCTAGGGTCGGCCGCACGGGCGCCGGTGTGCGCCATGTGAAACGTGCGTTGCGCATGCTGCAACGGCGGGAGGGGTCGAGGCCATGCCCGAGTTGATTCCACAGCCGCGGTACGCGCGGTTCGTCCGCGAGGCCGGCGAGTGCGTCCTGGACGATCCGCTGCTCGACGCCGGCCCCGGCACCGGGGGCACCGCACGCTGGCTGCGCCGCGAGCTCGGCGCGGCCACCGGCTGGGAACTGCCCGGGCCGGCCGCGGGGGAGGTCCGCGACGGGCGCGCGGTGATCCGGCTCGCGCTCCGCCCCGAGCGGGCCCGCACCGCCGGAGCGGAGTCGTACGAGCTGCACGTCACGCAGCGGTGGGTGCTGCTGGAGGGCGCCGGCCCGGCGGGACTCTTCTACGCCGCGCAGACGCTGCGTCAGCTGCTCGGCCCCGAGGCCCACCGGCGCGCGCCCACCGCGCCGGGGCGCGCCTGGCGGCTTCCGGTGGGCGGGATCCTGGACGGCCCCCGCTTCGGCTGGCGCGGCATGATGCTGGACGTGGCCCGGCACTTCATGCCGAAGGACGGGGTGCTGCGGTACATCGACCTCATTGCCGCGCACAAGCTCAACGTGCTGCACCTGCACCTGACGGACGACCAGGGCTGGCGGGTCGAGATCAAACGCCACCCGCGGCTCACCGAGGTCGGCGCGTGGCGGCCGCGCAGCCGCTGGGGGCACCGGGCGTCGCCGTTGTGGAACGAGACCCCGCACGGCGGCTTCTACACGCAGGACGACATCCGCGAGATCGTCGCGTACGCCGCCGAGCGGCACGTCCGGGTGGTCCCGGAGATCGACGTGCCGGGGCATTCGCAGGCCGCGATCGCCGCGTACCCGGAGCTGGGCAACACCGACGTCGTGGACACCGCCGCACTGCGGGTGTGGGACGACTGGGGCGTCAGCGAGAACGTGCTCGCGCCGACCGAGGCCGTACTGCGCTTCTATGAGGGGGTCTTCGAGGAGTTGCTGGAGCTGTTCCCCGCGGACGTCTCGCCCTTCGTGCACGTGGGCGGTGACGAGTGCCCGAAGGCGCAGTGGCGCGCGTCGACGGCCGCTCAGGAGCGGATCCGGCAGCTGGGGGTGGACGGGGAGGACGGGCTCCAGTCCTGGTTCGTCCGGCACTTCGACGGCTGGCTCGCGGAGCGCGGGCGTCGGCTGATCGGGTGGGACGAGATCCTGGAGGGCGGGCTCGCGCCCGGCGCCGCGGTGTCCTCGTGGCGGGGGTACGCGGGCGGGATCGCCGCCGCCGAGGCCGGGCACGACGTGGTGATGTGCCCGGAGCAGCGGGTGTACCTGGACCACCGTCAGGCGGGGGGCCCCGAGGAGCCGGTGCCGATCGGGTACGTGCGTTCGCTGGAGGACGTGTACCGGTTCGAGCCGGTGCCGCCGCAGCTGTCCGCGCAGGCCGCGGCCCACGTCCTGGGCGCGCAGGCCAACGTCTGGACCGAGGTGACGGAGAACCGGAGCCGGGTCGACTACCAGGTGTTCCCGCGGCTGGCGGCGTTCGCGGAGGTGGTGTGGTCGCAACTGCCGGAACCGGCCGAGCGGGACTACGCCGGCTTCGAGGCCCGGATGGGCCCGCACTACCGGCGCCTTGACGTGCTGGGCGTCGACTACCGGCCGCCGGGTGGGCCGTTGCCGTGGCAGCGGCGGCCCGGGGTGCTCGGGCGCCCCGTCGAGGGGGAACCTCCGAACGTGTGAGGGGGTGGGGCGGACCGGCGCGGTGCGCGCGGGGCGCGCGGTGCGCGCGGTGCGGCCGTGGCGGTGCGCGGGGTGCGACCGGTTTGGCCGGAACCTTTCCGCACGGGCGGACCCGGTGGCGGCGCGGCTGCTTCCGGACTGTTCGTTCCCGATCGGAATCCTTCGGACTTCTTCGGAACCCCGGACCGTTCCGGGACGTCCTTCGTTCTTGGGGGGTGTCGGGAACTCTTGCTCGATTTAGGCGTATTGGGCGAAACTCCTGGATCGGATTGATTCGGCTGATACGGGGGAAACCGGACGGCCGGAAGCTCCAGGGGGCGCCCGCGGGACCCTCGCGCCGGGCGGGGGGGAAGATGTGCCAGAGTTGCCACGTCCCGGCGGTGAGCACGTACCGTACGGCGGACAGGCGTGAGCGCCGGGACCGGGACATCGGGAAGGGGCAGCTGGGTTGACCACGCACGCACCGCATGCACTGCATTCATCTCAGGGGCCGCAGGCGGCGCAGTCCGTGACGCTGCCGGCCTCGCTCGACGAGGCCGTGGCGGCACTCGCCGCCATGCCCGCCGCCGTGCCCGTCGCCGGCGGCACCGACCTCATGGCCTCCGTCAACGCCGGGCAGCTGCGCCCCGCCGCGCTCGTGGGCCTGGGCCGGATCAACGAGATCCGCGGCTGGCAGTACCAGGACGGACATGCCCTGCTCGGCGCCGGGCTCACCCACGCGCGGATGGGACGGCCGGATTTCGCCGCTCTGATCCCTGCCCTGGCCGCGGCCGCACGCGCCGCCGGACCCCCGCAGATCCGCAACGCCGGCACCCTCGGCGGCAACATCGCCACCGCCGCGCCGACGGGCGACGCACTGCCCGTACTGGCCGCGCTGGAGGCGATCCTCGTCATCCACGGCCCCGGCGGGTCCCGGCGGGAGATCCCGGTCTCGTACCTGCTGGCCGGCCGCGAGATGCTGCGGCCCGGCGAGCTGATCGGCTTCGTCCGGGTGCCGCTGCTGCACGCGCCGCAGGTGTTCCTCAAGGCCACGGGACGCACCGGGCCGGGGCGCGCCGTGGCGTCCGTGGGGCTCGTACTGGACCCGGCGCGGCGCGGGGTGCGCTGCGCGATCGGCGCGGTCGCCCCGATGCCGCTGCGGCCCCTGGAGGCCGAGCAGTGGGTGGCCTCGCTCATCGACTGGGACGGTGGGCGGACGCTGGCCCCCGAGGCGCTGGAGGCCTTCGGCGAGTACGTCGCGGCCGCCTGCGTCCCCGACCAGGGCGAACCGGTGGCACCCGGGGTACTGCATCTGCGGCGGACCGTCGCCGTGCTGGCACGGAGGGCCCTGGGGAGGGCGCTGACCTCATGAGTGGGAACGAGAACGTGAGCGGAACGACGGGCGACGCGGGTCCCGCGGGGCCGGCGCACACCGAAGCCGGCTGGGGCTGGGAGCCGGTGCCGCAGGGCGGCGAGTACGACTCCGACGCGACGGCCTTCGTGAAGCTGCCGCAGGACATGCTGGACGCGCTCGGCACCGGGGAGCCGCTCGCGGCGCCCGGGCACGGCTACGTGCCGCCGCCGATGATCGTGCCGCTGGGCTCCGGCAGTGCGGATCCGTCGGCGACGGGTACGTGGACGGTCCCGGCGCAGTGGCCCGATGCCGGCACGGCGCCCCAGGGCGGCGGCACGGGGACCCCGGCGGGCGTGGCCGCGTCCGGCGGCCACGGGCCCGCGCCGGTCGGCGGACCGATCCCGGCGTCGATCCCGCTCCCGGCCTCGGTCGCGGCGGCGTTCGCGGACCAGGCGCAGGCTCCGGTCCACGTGGCGGGGCACGGTGCGGCCGAGGCCGCGGCTGCGGTCGCGGGGCAGGTCCCGGCTGCGGGGCAGGGCTCGGCTTCGGCCGAGGACGAGCACGATCCCGGTGCGACCGCCGAGTGGCGGTTCCCGGACGCTGTGCAGGGCGCCGAGCCCGTGACCACCGGGCAGTGGACCCTCCCGGAACTGGCAGAGCAGACGGGCGAGTTCCACCACGGCGCACCGGCCGCCGACTGGAGCCAGGCCCCGGCGACGCTGCCCGGCGGCGCGGCCGCCCCCTGGGCGACCCACCCCGACTTCGAGGCCGCGCGTCCGGATGCCGTGCCGAGCTCGGGCGTGCTGAGCTCGGGCGTGCTGCCCGAGGCGCGGCCCGACGCGGGCGACCCGGGCACCTCGGGCGCCGGCCTGCGGCGGCTCGGCGTGCTCGTCGGCCGGCCCGCCCGGCCGGCCGCGCCGACCGGCGCGGACAAGACCTCCGTCGTGCTGTGGCTCGGCGACGACCACCCCGGTGCGCTGCT
>LJCW01000326.1 GCA_001298555.1 Actinobacteria bacterium OV450 | reverse complement strand
GGCGGGGGTCCTCAGAGGGGGCGGCGGCCGGAGGACGGCAGCAGCCGCTCGTCGTGGACCAGGCCCGCGACCTGCTCGGCGACCATGTCGAGGATCTCCGCCGCCGCGGCGGCGTCGCCGAGCACCAGGAAGTTCAGGGTCAGCCCGTCCGTCATCGCCGCCAGATAGCGGGCCAGCACGGGGACGGGAACGCGCAGCCCGAACTCCGTCCCGGCCCCGACCTGTTCGAGGAGTTCGGCGTACGTCGCGCAGTACAGCTCGTGCTGCCGCCGCGCGAGGTGCTCGAATCCCGGCTCGCGCAGGGCGTACTGGGTGAGCTCGTAGGTGAGCATGTGCTCGGCCGGGTGGGCGCGGACGTGGTCCCAGTAGGCCCGGAACCCGGCCCGGACGGTCTCCAGGAGGGTGGCGCGCGGCCGGATCTCCTCCTTCACCACCGCCAGGTAGTGCTCGGTGATCGTCTCGATGACGGATTCCAGCAGCGCCTGCTTGGAGTCGAAGCAGTAGTGGAAGACGCTCAGTGACACGCCCGCCTCGGCGGCGATCGACCGGGTCGTCGTCCTGGGGACGCCGTCCCGGGCCATCGCGCGGATCGCCGCCTCGGTCAGCTGCCGGCGCCGCTGCGCCAACGGCATGCGTGCCATGCGGATCCGGTTTCCCTTCGTTCACGTACCGCCCCGAGCGGACGGACGGGGCGGACGGACGGGGGGACGGACGGGGTGGACGACGGGGCCGGGGCCGTCAGCTGCCGTAGACGCCCACTTCGTGCAGGGAGTAGCCCCACTGGGTGCCGCGTCCCACGCCGTGGATGCGGACGTACCGGGCCGGGACGCCGGCGAACTGCGCCGTGTCCAGGCCTCCGTCACCGGAGGTCGTGGACCACACCGTCTGCCAGTTCGCGTCGTCCGTGGAGACCTCGATCCGGTACGACTTCCCGTACGCGCGCTCCCAGTCGAGGGTGACGCGCTTGACGACGCCGGCGGACCCGAGGTCGATCCGGAGCCACTGGTCGTCGTTCCAGTCACTGGCCCAGCGGGTGTTGCGGTCGCCGTCGACCGCCCTGCCGGGCGCGTAGCTGACGAACGGGTTCCACTCGGCGGAACTGGCCGAGGCGGGTACGCCCGCGGCGAGGTTGACCCCCGCCCTGTGCTGCTCGGACGCCCCCCAGGTGTCCAGGTAGGACTCGGCGCCCTTGAAGAGGTCGTCCACGACGCCCTGGCCGCCGACGAGCCGGATGTCCTCGATCCAGTCCGGGACCAGGCCGTAGTGCGCGGCGCCGTCGGTGTTGAGGTTCCAGGTGCGCTGTCCGGTGGTCTGCCTGTCGATGACGGAGCCGCCGTCGGTGCTGCGGAAGGGGTACTTCACCGGGTTCGGGGTGTCGGCCCCGCGCGGGCCCGGCCAGCCGCCGACCCCGTTCATGTCGGTGCCGTACCCGTAGCCGACGTGGTACTTGTCGCGCAGTGCCTTCGTACGTGCGGCTTCGGCGCTGAACCCCTCGGAGCCGTTCATGTACTGGGCGGCGAACCCGCCGAGCTTGTAGAGGCGCTCGGTCCAGCCCAGGTCCATCCAGCTGTGCGAGGAGATCACGCCCGGGTAGGACTCGGATTCGAGGATGTCGAAGGCCCGGCCCGCGGCCTTGACGCTCATGTGGTCCACTTCCAGCATCATCTTGCGTTTCATCATGCCGCGCACGGCGTACTCACCGAGGTCCGTGAGACCGCGCGCGTTGCACTGTGCGCCGGCCGCGTACGAGGGGACCGCCACGCCCGCCGGCAGCTCCTTCTGCGCCGAGGGCGCCGGTGCCAGGCCGATCGGGTTGTCGTGCTGCGGGCCGGTGCACTGCTCGGTCTTCCAGAAGGTGCCGGTCGACAGGAACTGCCCCACGTTGATGGCCGTGCCCAGGGCGCCCTCGTCGAAGCGGACCCCGCACAGGGCGTTGTCGAACTTGTGGCACAGGAACATGCTGCGGACGCCGAGCCGGTACAGCTCGTCGAGGCCGCGGTCGATGTCCTGCCTGCTGCACTGGGAGACGTCGAGGATCTGCTTGCAGCCGAACGGCTCGGAGGTCTCCACACCCAGGACCACGGCCAGCTTGCCCTGCTGGACGACGTCGCGGGCCTGCGCGGAGTCCGTGACGATCCGGAACCAGCCCTTTCCGGGGCCGCCGTACATCTTGTCGATGTAGGCCTGCATGTCGTACGTCTTCTGCGCCTCCAGGCGGATGGCGGTCATCTCGTCGCAGCTGCGGTCCTTGAAGAAGTAGACCGAGCAGATCACCCCGTTGGTGACGAGGTCGTTGACGAGGACGCGCTGGCCGCCGCGCCAGGCCCGCTCGATCCAGGCGTAGTAGTTCTGCTGGTGGGTCAGCGAGTCGTGGGCGGGCCAGTCCTTGAAGGTCGGCCAGCCGGTCGGGTCGTGCTTGCCGTCCCCGCCCTTGGTGACGAAGTCGAAGATCGCGAGGGATCCGTCGGGGTAGTGCTCGGGGCAGTCCTTGAGGGCGTCGGCCACACCCAGGTCGGAGAACGCCTTGCCGCAGATGAGCCGGCCGCCGAAGCCCTCGTTGGACATGATGTGGTCATGGGCGTCGACGAAGCCCCGCACCCGTCCCTGGGCGTCCGTCCCCTTGAACGGCTCACCCGTGACGTTGATCTGGGAGTCGGGCGCGGGTCGCGCCGTGGGGTTCCACCAGCCGGCGTCGCCCTCGGCGGCCGCGCCGGGCGCGGGGCCGAGGGCCATGGCCACCATGGCGAGGAGAAGGGCGAGCAGCGCGAGGGGCCTGCGCCTTCGGTGCGGGACTCGGGTCATGGTCATCACTCACGTCATCGGTCGGCGGATGGCGCGGTCGAGGACGCGGACCGTCCGGGGGAGCCGGCCGATGGTCATGTCCCGCGCAGGCAGTGGTGACGAGAATGGCTACCGGCGGTAACAGAGTCAAGAGTCCGGGACGGATGACCTGATGGAATGTCAGGTGCGGCGGGCCCTGCCGCCGCCGCGGGCTACTCCGGCCCCTCTCCGAGGACGGCCGCGATGCCCTGCGCCAGGCACGGCACCCGGTGCGCCGGGATCCCCGCGATGTTGATCCGTCCCGCGGTCGTTCCGTAGATGGCGAAGCCGCTGCGCAGCCGGAGCATCTGACGCGGCGTGAGCGGCAGCATGGAGAACATCCCCTTCTGCCGCGCCAGCACGTCGGCCTGCGCCTCCCGGCCCAGCGCCGTCAGCTCCGCGGCCAGCCCGCGCCGGTTGGCCTCGATCCGGGCACGCATCCCGTCCAGCTCGGCGCGCCACAGGTCCCGCAGCCCGTCGTCCTCGAGGATCGCCGTCACCACCGCCGCGCCGTGCTCCGGCGGCATCGAGTAGAGGGTGCGGGCCGCGTTCTGCAGCGCCGTCTCCACGTGCCGCAGCGACTGCCGGGAGGCGCCGAGCACGACGGCGCAGCCGGTCCGGTCGCTGTACAGCCCGAAGTTCTTCGAACAGCTGATGGCGACGAGCATCTCCGGCACCCGCTCCGCGAGCAGCCGCGTGGCCGCCAGGTCGGCCTCCAGGCCGTCGCCGAGCCCGTGGTACGCGAGGTCCACGAACGGCACCCAGCCGTGCTGCGCCGCGAGCCCGGCCACGGTCTCCCAGACCTCCGCCGACGGATCGACACCGGTGGGGTTGTGGCAGCAGCCCTGGAGCAGGACGACGTCGTCGCGCCGGGCCCGCCCGAGGTCGCGCAGCATGCCCTCCGCGTCGAAGCGGCCCTCGGCATCGGCCCAGCCGTACGTCCGCACGGTCAGCCCGGCGGCCTCCAGGATGGGCCGGTGGTTGACGTATGCGGGGTCGCTGATCCACACCGTGGTGCCCGGCCTGGTCCGGCAGATCAGATCGGCCAGCAGCCGCAGCGCGCCGCTGCCCGCGACCGTCTGGACGGCCACGGCCCGCTCGGCGGCCCCGCCGGAGCCCAGGACCAGCGACAGCATCGCCCGGTTGAAGGCGGTGTTCCCGGAGAGCCCCCGGTACTCCTTGGAGGCGGAGCGCTCCGCCAGGCGTATCTCGGCCTCCCGTACGGCCGCCATGACCGGGGTGCCGCCCGTCTGGTCGCGGTAGACGCCGAGGACGAGGTTCAGGCGCTCGGGCCGTGCGTCGGCGCCGTACGCCTCGGTCAGGTCCCACAGCGGGTCGACGGGGGGAGGGAGGAGGAGCTCAAGCATGGGCGGGAACCTCGGGCTGGGTACGGGTGCGGGGACGCCGGTTGGCGAGGGCGACGCCCGCGCCGATGAGGGGGACGCCGACGAGCACGGCCAGGGTCGGCGACTCGTCGAGCAGGGGAACGGCGAGCAGGACCACGGCGACGGGGCTCAGGCTGCCCACGGTGGAGCTGCGCTCCGCGCCGAGGCTGCGGATGGCGTAGGCGTACAGCAGGCCGGCGCACAGGCCGACCCCCAGCCCCTGCACCACCAGGAACAGGGCGATGTCGCCGCCGGCTGCCGACGCCAGGCCCGTGGGCAGCACCCCGGTCAGCGCCAGGAGCGCCATCACCGCGAACGAGGGCAGGCACAGCAGGCCGATGGACCCGACGGGATCGAGGTCCACCTCCTTCAGGCCGACCGTGTAGAGCGCCCACAGCCCGCTGGCGACGAGCAGGATGCCGGCCCCGGCCAGCACCTGCGTGTTCAGCGGGAACACGTACCGCCAGACCAGGGCGAGGACGCCGACCGCGATCAGCCCAAGCCCGGCCGCCTGCGTGCCGCGGGGCGCGCCGCGGCCGCCGGCGACCATCAGCGCCGAAACGAACAGCGGGACCATCCCGGGGACGATCGAGCCGACGAACGCCGCCGAGGTCAGGGAGCCGCCGTACATCGCGGCCAGGAAGAACGGCACCCCCGCGCCGCAGGCGATCTTGAGCGCGGCGGCCGGGCGCACGGCGGCGATCCGCCGGCGCCGCCGCCACAGCGCGGGAGCCAGGACGATCAGCGGGACGCCGAAGCGCAGCAGGGCCGCATCGGCGGGCCGCAGGGAGGAGGCGCTCAGGGCCCGGGCGCTGAGCGCGAAGGCGGCCCAGATCAGCACGGTCACCACGAGCGCGATCGTGCCCTTCGCCTGCGGGGAGAGCCTCGGGCCGGCTGCGGCGCGGGCGGGCGGGGACGCCGTCGCGGGTCCGGCGTTCGTGGTGACCAAGGGGGGCTCCTCCAGCCTCAGGGGCCGGATCCGGCCATGGAGCAACGCTAGATCTTCCGCCGGGGCAGCCGATTGCCAGTTCTGCCTTCCGGACATACGTTTGAGGCAGAATCTGCCAAGGAGTGGTCATGGACGCAGTCGATCTGCAGATCATCCGTGAGTTGCAGGCCGACGGCCGGCTGTCCAACCAGGACCTCGCCGACCGGGTGCGGCTGTCCCCGTCGCCCTGCCTGCGCCGGGTGCGCCGCCTGGAGGAGGCCGGCCTGATCCGGGGCTACACGGCCATGGTCGACCAGGTCGGCTTCGGCCTGCCGATCACCGTCTTCGTCCGGATACGCCTGGACCGCCACACGCAGGAGGCGGTCCGGGTCTTCGAGGAGCACGTTGCGGTCATCGAGCACATCCAGGACTGCTACCTGATGGCCGGAAGCAGCGACTATCTGCTCCGCGTGGTCATCGAGAGCCTGGAGGCGTACGAGGCGCTGGTCCGCCACCGCATCCACGCCATCCCCGGCATCGCGTCGATCGAGTCCAGCTTCGCGTTCGGCAGCGTGAAGCAGTCCAGGGTCTACCCCGCCCCCGCGGGAAGAAAATGAGCTGCCGCAGACGTTTGACCGGCGAGTATCCAGCTGGAGTTACCGAATGGTGATCTTGATCTCGTGACGGTGGGGCCCGCGGGCCGGTGGCGTAGATTTGCCCCGTGGCCGGCTTGCCCGGGATCGACTGCCCGCAGTCGGGGTGGGCGCGTCTTAGAGCGGTCGCCGGGCGCGCGGGGAGACAGACTGCGCGACGCCCAATTGCGCTCTCACAGCCGCCGTCTGATACGCAGGCTGGCGCCGCAGCTGCCGTTGAGCGTCACCGCCCTGTGCGAGTTGCTCGGCGAGGACCGCGGTACGCCGATCAGCCTGCTCGAATGGGACCTGCCGGCCGACGGGCCCTTCGGCATCCTGATCTCGCGCCGGCACGAAGACGTGATCGCCTATCAGGCGAAGACCACGAAGGCGCACCAGGCGCACATCATCCTGCACGAGGTGGGGCACATCATCGCCTACGACCTCGCGGGCGAGCGCCCGGCGGAACTGCAGCTGCGCACCTGCTATTCGGACCGGGACGAACGGGACGCCGAGATCATCGCCCCGACGATCATGAATCACCCTGGGTGCTCGCCCTGGCCCTCCTCGCCGGTGCCACCACCCAGTGGTGGCAGGCGGTGCCCAACCTGTTCCTCGTCCACGCCTGGGTCCCGGAGTTCTCCGTCTTCCTCGGTGTCAACCCGCCCAGCTGGTCACTGGCCTGCGAGCTCTTCTTCTACCTCTGCTTCCCGCTGTTCCTGCGCCGCATCAAGCGGATCCCGTCGGAGCACCTGTGGCGCTGGGCCGCCGGGACCGCCGCCGCGGTGATCACCGTTCCCACCCTCGCCTACCTGGTGCTGCCGGGGACCCGCCCATGCCCGAGGGCTCACCGGCCTCCGTCTGGCAGTACTGGAGCGTGTACATGCTCCCGCCGGTGCGCGCCCTGGACTTCGTGCTGCGCAGCCGGCCACTGGTCTGGCTCGGCGAAGTCTCCTTCGCCTTCTACATGGTCCATCTCATCCTGCTCAACGTCGTACGTGAACTGATCGGCCCCGAGAAGTTCTTCGGCACCGCCGCCGGCATCGGCGTGCTGGTCCTCGAAGCACTGGCGACCCTCGCCGTGGCATGGCTGCTCTACGTGGCGGTGGAAAAGCCGGCGATGCGCCACCTGGGGCGGACCCGAAAGGCGAACACCGCATGAAAGCCGTCGTCATCAACAGCTACGGACCCCCGGACGTCTTCGCCGTCTCCGAGACGCGGACGCCGCAGCCGGGTCCCGGCGAAATCCTCGTCCGGGTGGCCGCCGCCGCGGTGAACCCCGTGGACCTCGCCGTGCGCCGGGGCGACATCCCCTCCCCGGTCCTGCCCGCCGTCGTCGGCTGGGACGTCTCCGGCACCGTCGTCGCGGCGGGCCCCGGAAGCACCCGCTTCGCGGAGGGCGACCGCATCATCGCCCTGCGCTCCCCGCTGGCCGACGGGGCCGGGGTGTCCGCCGAGTACGTCGCCCTGGCCGAGGCGCTCGCCGTGCCCGCACCGGAGAACGTCGCGCTGGAGCACGCCGCGGCCCTCCCACTGGCCGCCCTCACCGCGGAGCAGGCGCTGAACCAGCTGGGCCCGGACTTCTCCGGCCGTCTCCTGGTGAGCGGCGCCGCGGGCGCCGTGGGCGGCTTCGCCGTCCAGCTGGCAGCCCTGCGCGGATGGCGTCCGGCCGGCCTCGCCCTCGCGGGCGACGCCCGGACCGTGGCCGCACTGGGCGCCGCCGAGGTCTTCTCGGACACCGACACCCCGCCCGCCGGCGCCTACGACGTGGTCGTCGACGCCTCCGGCCGACCGGAAACGATCGCGGCAGTGCGCGACGGCGGACGCTTCCTCTCGCTGACGCCCTTCGCCGTCCCGGAAGCCGAGCGCTCCATCACCGTGGACGTCTGCGGCGTACGGATCGACGCACCCATGCTCGACGTCCTGGCGCGCCGCGTCGAGGCGGGGCACCTGACCCTGCGGATCTCCGAGGTCCTGCCGTTCGAGGACGCGCCCCGGGCGCACGCCCTCCTCGAAGCCGGCGGCACCCGGGGGAAGATCCTGCCGGCGCCCGGGAACTGACCGGCAGCGCTCTGCGGGACGGCCCAACCGGCCGTCCCCGCAGGCGCTTTCACGGTCGGTGGGCACGCGTTCGCGTCGCCGGAGGGGAACCTGCCGCCCCGGGCCGCCCTCTTCGAGGAGGATCCGGGTACTCCGCCCGGTTCCGAGACCCGGGAGGGGAGCCGACGTGGCGTCCGTGGGAGAGAGACTGAGCAGAGCGCGGGAGCGTGCCTTCATCGGAAGGGAGGAGGAGGTCGGCCGCTTCACAACGGCGCTGGCCGGAGATCCGCAGGCGCCGTTCGCGTTCTACCTGTACGGCCCCGGCGGTATCGGGAAATCATCCCTGGTGCGGTGCCTGGCGGACGAGGCCCGCTCGGCGGGCCGGCTGCTCCTGGAGCTGGACGGCCGCTTCGTCAGCCGCGACCCGGCCGATTTCGAGCGTGCGGCCGCCCCCCTCCTGGAGGTTGCCGGAACCGTCCTGCTCGTGGACTCCTTCGAGCACTGCCAGTGGCTGGAGAGCTGGCTGTGGCAGCGTTTCCTGCCCCGCGCCGCGGACGGCACCCTGGTGGTCCTGGCCGGCCGGATCCCGCCCCACGCCCAGTGGACCGCCGACTCCGCCTGGGCCGGGCTCCTGCACGTCGGCGAACTGACGCCGTTCACCGACGGGCAGGCCCGGAGCCTGCTGGCCGCTGCACGGATCCCGAACGAACTGGAGGAGCGCATCCTGCACTTCGCCGGGGGCAATCCGCTGGCCCTCTCCCTCGCGGCGGCCGCGGGGTCCGCAGGCTGGAGCGGCGAGGAGATGTGGGCGCCCTCGGCGGACATCCTGCGCACCCTGATGGCGGGCCTGATCGGGGAGGTGCCGACGACGGCGCACCGGCGCGCCCTGGAGGTGGTGGCCCAGGCGCATTCGACGTCCGAGGAGCTGCTCGCCGCGGTCCTGCCCGAGGAGGACGCCCACCAGCTGTTCGGCTGGCTGAGGCAGCTGCCGTTCGTGGAGTCCACCCCCCGGGGCCTCTACCCGCACGACGCCGCGCGCGAGACCCTGGCCGCGGACCTGCGCTGGCGCGCCCCCAACGCCTTCATGGCGATGCGGCAGCGACTGGCCGAGGAGTACCTGCGCCTGCTGCGCGAGGGCGTCGACGAGCGGGTCAGCGTCATACCCGACGAACTGTTCTATCTCTTCCGCGAGTTGGAGAGCCCTGCCCGGCGCGGTGCGTCGACCCGCGAGGAGGAGGTGCACGAACGCGTCCTGCAGCCCGACGACATCGACGTCGTCCTGCGCATGGCCGAGGAGGCCGAAGGGCACGCCTCCGCGGAACTCGTGCGCTACTGGCTGGAGCGCCAGCCGCGGGCGTTCAGTGTCTTCCGGTCGGTGAGCACCGGCGAGCCGGTCGCGTTCACGACCCGCCTCCAGCTGCCGGCCCCTCCCGACCCCCAGGACCTCGCCACCGACCCCGTCGTCGCGGCCGCCTGGGAGTACACGGCGGCTTCCGCCCCCGTGCGGCCCGGGGAGCACATCGGCATGAGCCGGTTTTCGATCTACCCCGCCCGCTACCAGGTCCCCTCCGTGGTCATCGACCTGAGCAACTCGCGCGCCCAGGCGGAAGCCGCCCGCAGCCGGGGCCGCGCACACGGCTTCGTCGTCTACCGGGACGCCGAAGCCTGGGCCCTGCGCCTCAAGGGCGTCATGCACGACACGGGCATCCGGGCACGGGTCAGCGAGCACACGTACGGGCTGTTCTGCATCGACTGGCGGCAGGTTCCGGTCGAGGCGTGGATCCGCCACATCATCACCCGAACCGAGGTGCCGGCCCCCTCCGGACCCTCGGGCTTCTCGCGCACCGCGTTCGACCAGGCCGTCCGCGAGGCCCTGTCGCACTGGCGCGACCCCCGGGCCTTCGCCGCCTGCGCCCTGACCCGTGCACGCCTCGCGGCCGACTTCGCCGATCCGGTCGGTGAACTGCGCGCCCTGCTGCGCAAGGCCGTCGACGACCTCGCCGGCGACCCGCGCGGGGTACGCGCCCGCGAGGCCCTGACGGCCGGCTACCTCTCCGGAGCCCCCACCCAGGAAGCCGCCGCCCGCCGCCTGGGCCTGCCGTACGGAACCTACAGGCGACACGTCCGCCAGGGCCTGGACCTGCTCTGCGAGGCACTGTGGCACCAGGAGCTGCACGGCGGCCCGCAGTAGCGGACCCCCGCGGCTCCCCGTGCACCCGGCACGCCGGTGGACGGGTGCGGACAGCAGTGGACAGTCCTCGCCACTGTCCGCTCTGGAGAGTGGACACCGCCCGGCACGAGTCTGTGCGACATGAACGTTGCACACACGAAGACGGGCCGGGCGGCAGCCGGAGCCCCCCGGCCGGGAGCCGCGCTCGCGGCGCTGGCCGCGGCCCAGTTCACCGTCATGCTCGCCACGTCCATCGTGAACGTGGCGCTCCCCCAGATCAGCTCCGGGGTGGGACTGTCGGACGGCGGTGTCACCTGGGTGGTCAACGCCTACGGCCTGGCCTTCGGGGCGCTGCTCCTGGCGGGCGGCCGGGCCGCCGACCTCCTCGGCCGCCGCCGGGTCCTGGTCGCCGGCCTGGTGCTGTTCGCGGCGGCCTCGCTGACCGCGGGGCTGGCCGGGTCCGCGAGCGTGCTGATCGCGGCGCGGGCCGTCCAGGGCCTCGGCGCAGCCGCCATCGCCCCGGCCGCGCTCGCCCTCGTGATGGACCTGTACCCGCCCGGGGTCGGGCGGGGCAGGGCGCTGGGGGTGTGGGGCGCGGTCTCCGGCGCCGGCGGGGCGGGCGGCGTACTCCTGGGCGGTGTCCTGACCCAGGCGTGGGGCTGGCCCTGGATCTTCCACTCCGTGGCGCTCGGCACGGCCGTGGTCCTGGCCGCCGTGGCGGCCTTCGTGCCACGGGCCGCCGGACGGCAGGACGGGCGGTTCGACCTGCTGGGCACCGCCGTCGTCACCCTGGCCCTGACCTGCCTCGTCTGGGGCCTGACCGCCGCACGCGGAACGGGCTGGACGGACCTGGAGGTGCTGGGCGCCCTGGCCGGCGCCGCCGCGCTGTTCGCCGTGTTCTGCGTCATCGAGCTCCACCGGCCGAACGCACTGATCCCCCCGCGGCTGTTCGGCACCGGCCGGGTCGCCGCGGGCAACCTGCTGATGGCACTGCTCGGCTCCGTGTGGATCGCACTGTTCTTCTTCCTCCCCCTCTACCAGCAGCAGGTCCTCGGGATGCACCCCCTGGCCACGGGAGCGGGCCAACTCCCGCTCGCCCTGGCCAACATGCTCGGCGCGTCCGTGGCGTCCCGGATCGCCCGGCGCATCGGCGCCACCGCGACGGTGACCGCGGCCCTGTTCACCGAGGCGGCCGGCCTGCTGTGGCTGTCCCGGATCGACGCACACGGCAACTACCTCGCCGACGTCCTCGGCCCGAGCATCCTGGTCGGCCTCGGCCTGAGCGTCGCGTTCGTCCAGCTCACCGCACTGGCCGTGGACGGCGTCCTCCCGCAGGACGCGGGGCTGGCCGGTGGCCTGGTCAACACCACGCGCCAGATCGGAGGTGCCATCGGCCTCGCCGCCCTGGCGACCCTGGCCGGTTCCGTCACCGAACACGCCGCGGCCGACCGGCCGCACCTGGAGGCGCTCACCGCCGGATACCGCGCCGCCTTCACCGTCTCGGCCGCGGTCCTGGCCCTCACCGCACTCCTCGCACTCTTCCTGGCCCGCCGCACCCGGCCGCGCCCCGACGCGGCGGGGCCGACGGCTCAGGCCCACCCCCGCCCCGCGCCCGTCCCGAAAGGAAACACACCTGTGGTCACCATCGACGAGACCGCCCCTGTCACCGTCCGCCTGAGCACCGTCATCGACGCCCCGCTCGCCACGGTGTGGGATCTGCACACCGACATCGCGGCCTGGCCCACCTGGAACACCGACGTCGACCGGGCCGCGCTCGACGGGCCGCTGATACCCGGCAACTCCTTCAGCTGGCTGACCCACGGCCTGGACATCACCTCCACCGTGCACGAACTGGTCCCCGGCGAACGGATCGTGTGGGGCGGGGACGTCGACGGCATCACCGGCATCCACGTATGGACGTTCGAGCAGACCGGCGGTCACGTCACCGTCCGCACCGAGGAGTCCTGGAGCGGGGAGCCGGTCGACGCCGCGGTGCACGAGCTCGCCGAGGCCCTCCACGACTCCCTGGACAGCTGGCTCACCCACCTCAAGCACCGTGCCGAAAAAGCTGCCTGACCGACCGGACCTCCCTTCCGGTCCCCACCCCTCCGATCCCTTCCTTCCGTCTCTCCGTTCCATCTCCTGAAAGAGGTTCCGACATGACCGCCGACAAGCCCTACCTGACCGGCCACTACACCCCCGTCACCGACGAGGCCACCGCCACCGACCTGACCGTCGAGGGCACCCTCCCCCCGGAGCTGACCGGCCGGCTGCTCCGCAACAGCCACAACCCGAAGCCCGGCGTCACGCCGACGCACTGGTTCAAGGGCAGCGGCATGGTCCACGGGATCCGGCTGCGCGAGGGCCGCGCCGAGTGGTACCGCAACCGTTGGGTGAAGACCCCCGCCCTCGAAGGCGCCCCCTACATGACCGACCGCGGTCCCGACCTGAGCGCCAGCACCGCCGGCACCCATGTCATCGAACACGGCGGCCGCCTCCTCGCCCTGTGCGAGTCCAACTTCCCCTTCGAACTCACCCCGGAACTGGAAACGGTGGGCGCCCACGACTTCGGCGGCAAGCTGCGCACGGCGATGACCGCGCACCCCAAGGAGGACCCGCGCACCGGCGAGCTCCACTTCTTCGGGTCCTCGCCCTTCCCGCCGTTCCTCACGTACTACGTCTCCGACGCCAAGGGCGAGATCATCCACAGCGCCGAGATCCCGGGGGCGACGGCCTCCCTGAAGCACGACTTCGCCATCACCCGCCGCCACGTGGTCTTCATCGAGGGGAACGTCACCTTCGACCCGACCGAGCACTCCGGCATCCCGTACGGCTGGAGCGACCAGCAGCTCTCCCGCATCGGGATCATGCCGCGCGGGGAGCACGGCGCGCAGAACATCCGCTGGTTCTCGATCGAGCCGGGCAACATGCTGCACGTCTCCAACGCATACGAGGACGGCCGGGGCCGCATCGTCCTGGAGGGCCCCACCGTGGACCGTGAGGGGTTCCAGCTGTCCTGGAACTGGTGGATCGGCGCCCCGGGGCGCGGTACCGAGCCCAACGCCCGTTCGTACACCCGCCGCTGGGTGGTCGACATGGCCGCCGGTACGGTCGACGAGCAGATCGTCGACGACCTCGCGGTGGAGTTCCCGACGCTCAACGAGGACTACCTCGGCGCCGAGAACCGCTACCAGTACGCCATCTCCTTCCCGGACGAGAAGGGCTTCGGCGGCTACGGCGTGGTGAAGTACGACCGCACCACCGGCGCCCGCCGCATCCACCAGGTCGGTGACGCCCGTCTGCCCAGCGAAGCGGTGTTCGTCCCCGCGGCTGGGGCGACCAACGAGGACGACGGATACCTGCTGACCGTGGTCTCCGACCTCAAGCAGGACGCCTCGCAGCTGCTGGTCCTCGACGCCTCCGGTCTCGACCGCATCGCCACGGTCCACCTGCCGCGGCGGGTGCCTGCCGGGATCCACGGCTCCTGGATCGCCGACGACAGCCTGGCGGCCACCGGGAACTGATCACCCCCGACACACACCCCCGGCGCTGCCGGCCACCCCCTCCCGGGCGGTGGCCGGCAGCGCCGTCCGTGGGCGGCGAGCGGCAGCACGACGGGGCCTCAGCCTCCGGAGCCGACCGGTGCCGGGGCGTCCAGAGGCACCGCGGCCTGGGCGGCCAGGGTGACCGCGACCAGCCGCGCCTCCAGCGGTGGGACGGGGGCGCCGGGGACGGGCGTCATCATGAAACGGCCCTCGTAGTGCCCGCCCGAGGTGGCGCGCAGCTCGATCTCGCCCTCCGGCCACCCCTGCCGGTCCAGGTCCCACACCCAGTCCGGCACGGTGACGGAACCGTCCTGCTCCAGTCGTGCCGGATGCCCGAGCAGGGAGCCGCGCTCGAAGCGGCAGGCCCGTAGTTCGAGCAGCTCGACCAGCTCCTGCCGTACGTGTGCGGCCACGTCGTCCGGCGAGGTGCTGAAGCGCGCGAACCGAGCCGTCTCGTGAAGTCGTGCGAGGTGACCGGCATCCGCGAGGGCGACGCCGCCCAGCAGCCGGGCCCGCGCCGCGAGCTGCGAGACGGCCAGCCCCACGACGAGCAGGAGGAGGGCGGTCTCGACGTCGGAGCGCTGCTCGATGTGGAGGGTCTCGTACGGCACGGTGTGGAAGAAGTCGAACCACGCGGCGGCCGAGAGCGCGGCGAGCGCGCCGGCGTACCGGTTCCCCAGCGCGGATACGGCCACCACGACCACCACGAGGACCAGGGCGACATTGGTGTGCGATACGTCGCCACGCACGGGCACGAGGGCCAGCGCGACGGCGAACGGTGCGAACAGCGCTGCGGCGGCCGCAACGGCGTCACGAAGCGGGATCCGCATGATCCACCTCGCAGGGGTTCGGAGTTCTCGGCAGGACCGGGGCGGCTCCGCGGTCATGCGCACGGGCCCCGTGCCCGCCCCTCGACCCCTTCAGTATTCCGCCGTCACCCCGGCCCGGACACGTCCTTGACGGCTCCCTGACGCATCCGGACCCGATCCTGACAGGTGTCTGACGTCAGCGCGTGTCGTTCGGTGGCGGAACTGGAGATCCCCGAGCGTCACCTCGTGGCATCAGGGCGGCATCAAGAGTTCCGCTGCGCCCGTATGGAGCCCGTCAAGGAGTCGCAACGGCCCGCTGACCCCGGGTTTGCTCTACATCGGCCGTACTGGCCGAAATCCATTTCATCACTTCATCCAGGAGCTCACGATGGCCGATCTGGCCTTCGTCGTCACCACGGTCGCGGTCTTCGCGCTGGTGGCTCTCATCGCCCGAGGGGTGGCCAAACTGTGACCGCCGAAAACATCGTCGGCCTCGTCGTGGCCGTCTCCCTGCTGGGTTACCTCGTCCTCGCACTCGTGTACCCGGAGAGGTTCTAGCCGCCGATGAGTCCCGTTCTCGCTGGTGTGCTCCAGCTCCTCGCACTGACGGCCGCGCTCGCGCTGGCCTACCGCCCCCTGGGCGACCACATGGCCCGCGTCTACTCCTCCGAGAAGCACTACAAGCCGGAGAAGTGGATCTACAAGGCCATCGGCGCCAATCCGTCCGCCGAGATGCGCTGGCCCGCCTACCTGCGCGGCGTCCTCGCCTTCTCAGCGGTCAGCGTCCTGTTCCTGTACGCCCTCCAGCGGGCGCAAGGGATCCTGCCCGGCTCGCTCGGCTTCTCCGCGATCGACCCCGACCAGGCCTTCAACACCGCGGCGTCGTTCGTGGCGAACACCAACTGGCAGTCGTACGCCGGCGAGCAGGCCATGGGCCACGTCGTGCAGACCGGCGGACTCGCAGTGCAGAACTTCGTCTCGGCCGCAGTCGGCATGGCCGTCGCCGTGGCCCTCGTACGGGGCT
The DNA here is from genome assembly GCA_001298555.1 of Actinobacteria bacterium OV450. Lineage (GTDB taxonomy): Bacteria > Actinomycetota > Actinomycetes > Streptomycetales > Streptomycetaceae > Streptomyces. The sequence continues at coordinate 41,446 of LJCW01000326.1, read as the reverse complement.
TGGCGCGCTCGCGCACCGGTGAACTCGGCAACTTCTGGGCCGACCTGGTCCGCGGCACCGTGCGGATCCTGCTGCCGATCTCCGTGATCGGCGCGATCGTGCTGGTGGCGTGCGGCGCCATCCAGAACTTCGCCGGGATCCACGAGGTCGGCCAGTTCCTGGGCGGCAGCCGGCAGTGGAACGGCGGCGCCGTCGCCTCGCAGGAGGTCATCAAGGAACTCGGAACCAACGGCGGCGGCTACTTCAACGCCAACTCCGCGCACCCCTTCGAGAACCCGACCCCGTTCTCGAACTTCTTCGAGGTCTTCCTGATCCTGGTGATCCCGTTCGCGCTGACCCGCACCTTCGGCCGGATGGTCGGAAGCCTGCGCCAGGGCTACGCGATCCTCGCCACGATGGCCACGATCTGGCTCGGGTTCACGGCGCTGATGATGTGGACCGAGTTCGCCCACCACGGTCCGGCCCTGGACGTCGCGGGCGGGGCCATGGAGGGCAAGGAGACCCGCTTCGGCGTCGGAGCCTCCGCGATCTTCTCGGTCGCCACCACGCTCACCTCGACGGGTGCGGTCAACTCCTTCCACTCCTCCTTCACCGGTCTGGGCGGCGGCATCCAGCTGCTGGGCATGCAGCTCGGCGAGATCGCGCCGGGCGGAGTCGGCTCCGGCCTCTACGGCATGCTGATCATGGCGATCATCGCGGTGTTCATCGCCGGCCTGATGGTCGGCCGCACCCCCGAGTACCTGGGCAAGAAGATCGGCACCCGCGAGATCAAGCTCGCGGCCTGCTACATCCTCATCACCCCGGCACTGGTGCTCTGCTTCACCGCGGTCGCCATGGCGCTCCCCACCCCGCCGCACTCGATGCTGAACTCGGGCGCCCATGGATTCTCCGAGGTCCTGTACGCCTACACCTCGGGCGCCAACAACAACGGCTCCGCCTTCGCCGGCCTCAACGCCGACACCCAGTGGTTCAACAGCACCATCGGCCTCGCGATGCTCCTGGGCCGTTTCCTGCCCATGGTGTTCGTCCTCGCGCTGGCCGGCTCGCTCGCCGAGCAGCAGCCCGTCCCCGCCACCACGGGCACCCTGCGCACCGACAAGCCGCTCTACGCGGGCCTGCTCGTCGGGACGATCGTCGTCATCACCGGTCTGACCTACTTCCCCGCCCTCGCGCTGGGTCCGCTCGCTGAAGGACTCGCATCATGAGCACCATCACCCCCACCCGTGCCCCGCACGAGGACATCCCCGCGGCTCACCAGTCCGCCGGCCGCGTCGGCGGTGGACTGTTCGATCCCAAGGCCCTGCTGCAGTCCTTCCCCGACGCGGTGCGCAAGCTCGACCCGCGCATCATGATCAAGTCACCGGTCATGTTCGTGGTCCTCGTCGGGTCGGTGGTCACCACCGTCCTCGCGGTCAAGGACCCGGCGGACTGGTTCGGCTGGGCCATCACGGCCTGGCTGTGGCTGACGACGGTCTTCGCCAACCTGGCCGAGGCCGTGGCCGAGGGCCGCGGCAAGGCCCAGGCCGACACCCTGCGCAAGGCCAAGACGGACACCGTCGCGCGGCGCCTGGCCGATTCCGGCGAGGAACGGGTCCCGGGCACCGGCCTGCGCATCGGCGACCTGGTGGTCTGTGAGGCCGGTGACGTCATCCCGGGCGACGGTGACGTCGTCGAGGGCGTCGCATCCGTCGACGAGTCGGCCATCACCGGCGAGTCCGCACCCGTCATCCGGGAATCCGGCGGCGACCGCTCGGCCGTCACCGGTGGCACGAAGGTCCTCTCCGACCGGATCGTCATCAAGATCACGACCAAGCCCGGCGAGACCTTCATCGACCGCATGATCGCGCTCGTCGAAGGCGCCGCCCGGCAGAAGACGCCGAACGAGATCGCGCTCAACATCCTGCTCGCCTCGCTGACGATCGTCTTCCTGCTGGCCGTGGTCACGCTCCAGCCGTTCGCGATCTACGCCGGCGCCGAGCAGTCGATGATCGTACTGACGGCCCTGCTGGTCTGCCTGATCCCGACGACCATCGGCGCCCTGCTCTCCGCGATCGGCATCGCCGGCATGGACCGGCTCGTGCAGCGCAACGTCCTCGCGATGAGCGGTCGCGCGGTGGAAGCCGCCGGTGACGTCTCGACGCTGCTGCTCGACAAGACCGGCACCATCACGCTCGGCAACCGCCAGGCCGCCGAGTTCGTCCCCGTCAGGGGCACGACGGAAGCCGAACTGGCCGCCGCCGCCCAGCTGTCGTCCCTCGCGGACGAGACCCCCGAGGGCCGCTCCATCGTCGTCCTGGCGAAGGAGAGGTACGGCCTGCGTGAACGCCACCAGGGCGAGCTCGACCACGCCGAGTGGATCACCTTCACCGCCCAGACCCGCATGTCGGGTGTGGACGTCGACGGCAGGAAGACCCGTAAGGGCGCTGCCGGTTCCGTCATCGCGTGGGTGAAGGAGCAGGGTGGTCAGGTGGCCGACGACGCCGACCTCCTCGCGAACAAGATCTCGGAAGCCGGCGGCACGCCGCTGCTCGTCGCCGTCGGGGACGGCAGGGGCGCCCGCGTCCTGGGCGTCATCCACCTCAAGGACGTCGTCAAGGAGGGCATGCGGGAGCGGTTCGACGAGCTGCGCCGCATGGGCATCAAGACGGTGATGATCACGGGCGACAACCCGCTGACCGCCAAGGCGATCGCGGAGGAGGCCGGTGTCGACGACTTCCTCGCGGAGGCGACGCCCGAGGACAAGATGGCCCTCATCAAACGGGAGCAGGCCGGCGGCAAGCTCGTCGCGATGACGGGTGACGGCACCAACGACGCGCCCGCGCTCGCGCAGGCCGACGTCGGCGTGGCGATGAACACGGGCACCTCGGCCGCCAAGGAGGCCGGGAACATGGTGGACCTGGACTCCGACCCGACCAAGCTCATCGAGATCGTCGAGATCGGCAAGCAGCTCCTCATCACCCGAGGCGCCCTCACGACGTTCTCGATCGCCAACGACGTCGCGAAGTACTTCGCGATCATCCCGGCCATGTTCGCCGTGGTCTACCCGGGTCTGGACAAGCTCAACGTCATGGGCCTGCACTCGCCGAACTCGGCGATCCTGTCCGCCGTCGTCTTCAACGCGCTGATCATCATCGCGCTCGTCCCGCTCGCCCTCAAGGGCGTCCGGTACAAGCCGACCAGCGCCGACAAGATGCTCCGCCGCAACCTGGGGATCTACGGACTCGGCGGCCTGATCGCCCCGTTCATCGGAATCAAGATCATCGACATGCTCATCACCCTCATCCCCGGAATCGGCTGATCCACGATGAACAACTCCGTATCCAGCACCGTCCGCCTGATCGGCGCGGGCCTGCGCGCCCTGCTCGTCCTGACCGTGATCTGCGGGGTCGTCTACCCGCTGGCCGTCACCGGCATGGCCCAGGCCCTCTTCAACGACAAGGCCAACGGCTCCGAGATCAAGGACGCGAGCGGCCGGGTCGTCGGCTCCTCCCTCATCGGGCAGACCTACAACCTCCCGAAGCAGAACCCCGACGACGCCGAAGAGGCCGCGAAACCGGACCTCAAGTGGTTCCAGCCGCGCCCCTCCAACGGCTTGGGCGGCAACAGCGTCAACACGCAGTACTCGCTGATCGTCTCCGGCGCCACCAACAAGGCCGCCGACAACCCGGACCTGGTGAAGCTGGTCACCGACGCCAAGGCCGCTGTCGTCTCGGACAACTCCACGGCCACCTACGAGGTCAGGCCCGAGGACGTGCCGGCCGACGCCGTCACCTCCTCCGGCTCCGGACTGGACCCGCACATCTCCCCGGAGTACGCCCGGATCCAGGTCCACCGGGTCGCCGAGCGGAACCACCTCGACGTCGAGCAGGTCGACAAGCTCGTCAAGGACCACACCAGCGGCCGCACCCTCGGCTTCATGGGCGAGCCCCGCGTCAACGTCCTGGAGCTCAACACCGCCCTCAAGGCACTGGCCGGGAGCTGACGGTGCCCCTCCCGCGGACGGGGAGCCGGTGGGGCGCGCAGGCCCCGCGCCCCGGACGCCGGCGCGGACGACTACGTGACGAACCCGGCGTGGTCATCCCCGTTCCCTTCCCGGCGGCTTGCCCGCCCAGCCGGTCAGGGCCAGGGTGCGCTCCGCCCGGCGCGCCCGCCCGTCGGCGGTCCGGGTCGCCCAGGCGACGTGACCGTCGGGCCGGATCAGGATCTCCCTGAGCCCGTCGAGCACGGGATGGGCGTCGTACCGGGCGGCGCTCACCGAGGTGACACGGGCCGCCCACTCCCCGGCGTCAGGAGCCGCGGCGTCGCCGTCGAGCCCGAGCAGGACGAAGCGCCCCTCGTGGAGGAGTTCGTAGACCCTGCCCGCCCCGGTGGCACCGGAACCACCGGCGACCAGCGCGACGTCGGGCATGCGCCGGCCGGTGAGCGGGTCGCCCGGCGAGGGGTAGGCGGTGTCGATCGCCGAAACGGCACCGGCGAGACGGCGGTTGACCTGCTCCAGGCCCAGGAGGTCGTCGATCAGCCTGCGCAGGGCCCGGGCGGGGCGTTCGTACTGCTCCACGAGGGCGAGTTCCGCCAGCAGGGTCTGGACCTCGGTGTTCTCGGTGACCGACTGCCCCACGGGGTGCCGCTCGGCGTGATACGTGTCCAGGAGCCCCGGGGGCGCCCAGCCGTTGATCTCGGCGGCCAGCTTCCAGCCGAGGTTCATGGCGTCCTGGAGCCCGGTGTTGAGACCCTGGCCCGCCGCGGGGAAGTGGATGTGCGCCGCGTCGCCCGCCAGCAGCACCCGCCCGGCGCGGTAGGACTCCGCGAGCCGGGTGGCGTTGCCGAACCGCGACAGCCACCGGGGTTCGCCGATACCACAGTCGCTGCCACAGGCATCCCGGAGCGCGCTGCGGAACTCCTCGACCGTGACCGGCTCCGACGACGGTACCCTCATCCGCGGTGGGGAGAGCAGCACGAAGCGGGTCAGCCCGTCCTCCAGGCCGACGGCCAGAACACCGCGCGCCCGAGCCCGCTCCAGCGTGCCGGGGTCCGCGGTGGCCACACCGAAGTCCCCCAGCATCCCGGTCAGCGTCTCGTCGGTCCCCGGGAAGCCGATCCCGGCCGCCGTCCGCACCACACTGCGCGCGCCGTCGCACCCCACCACGTACCGGGACCGCATGGTCCGGCGGACACCTGCGACGCGTACGTCGACCTCGACGCCGTCGGGGCCCTGGCGCACCTCGGCGGTTTCGTGGCCGCGCAGGATCTCCACGCCCAGCTCACGGGCGCGTCCCTCCAGCAGGGCCTCGGTGCGGGCCTGCGCGAGGAAGAGCGTGCAGCCGTGCCGGGAGTCCAGGGCGGAGAAGTCGAGCTGCGTCTCCAGGGCGGCGAAGTGCCAGCCGGGCACGGTCCGGCCCGCGGCGAGGAAACGGTCGGCGATGCCCCGCTGGTCGAGCACCTCCACGCTGCGGGGATGCAGGCTCAGTGCGCGTGACTGGTGCTGCGGCTCGCAGCGGCGCTCCACGATCCGCGTCCGTACACCGGCCAGGGCCAGCTCACCGGCGAGCAGCAGCCCGGTCGGGCCGGCTCCCACGACGATCACGTCCGGGTTCATCGGCCTCACCTCCTCATTCAGCACGTCCGCTATTTAGTGAACGATGTTCACGTGAACGCTGTTCACTATAATGGGGGCCATGAGTCACCCGTCAAGCCCCGCCGAGCCGCCGACACGGACGACCGCCCGGGGGCGCCCCGCGAAGCTCGACCCCGACCGCACCGTCGCCACCGCCCTCGACCTGCTGGACGAGGCCGGCCTGGACGCGCTGACCATGCGCCGGCTGGCCGAGGCCATGGGGGTGCAGGCAGGGGCGCTGTACCGGTACTTCGCCACCAAGCAGGACCTGCTGACGGCCATGGCCGAACGCATGCTCGCGGACCGCGACACGAGGGCACCCGGGGGAGCGGATCAGGGGGACTGGGCCGAAGAGCTGACCGGTCTGGCCCGCGCCCTGCGTGCGGCACTGCTCCGCCACCGCGACGGTGCCCGGGTCTTCGCCGGCACCCACTCGACGGGCGGGAACACGCTCGGTTTCGCCGAGGCCCTGATCGGCGCACTGCGGGAGGCGGGCTTCGGTGCGAGCGACGCGGCGCGGGCCATGCTGGCCGTCGTGAACTTCACGCTCGGCCACACCCTGGAGGAGCAGGCCGCCCTCGGCGGCGAGGCTCCGGCCGACCCCGAACGCCTGCGCCTGGCCGTCACGGAATCCGCGTTCCCCCATCTGGCCGCGTCGGTGCCCGTGATCGCCGGCGGCGACTTCGAGGCCCACTTCGAATTCGGCCTGCGACTCCTCGTCAACGGCCTGCGCACCCTCGACAAGTGACCGCCCGGCCGGCACGCCGCGGCCGCGCGCCGGGCGCGACCGGCGCGCCGCCGCAGCCCCGGAACGGGCCCGGGCCGCCGTCACCCACGCCGCACGCAAAGCCCAACGGCCCTCTGCGAGGGGGGCCTCCTACTGCTTCGGCGCCTGCTGCTGGAGGGTGGTGCGGCCGGCCACGGATATGACGAGCGCGAAGAAGACCAGCGGAATCGCGAGCGCGCTGAACACGGCGCTGCGCCACAGCACCAGCGCAACGGCCGCGTGGACGATGAGCAGCGCGACGGCCAACGCCATCCCGACGACCGGCCGGGAGCCGCGCGACACCAGCAGGAGGGGCCGGCGAAGATGGGGCGGGACCCGCCGGGTCTGCCACCACAGCCAGCCGCCCCAGCCGCCGACGAGCACGGCCGCGCACACCAGGTGGGTGACGAGGGCGTCGGTGCCGGCGGCGCCCGCACGCAGGCGGGCGGAGCCCAATGACACCGAGACGGTTCCGGCGAAGGCCACCCAGCGGGAGCCCAAGAGGGTTCCCCAGGCCATGTTCTCCAGGTTGTGGCGGGCGTGGTGGTCGTCCAGGTCGAGGGCGGCGGCCTGGACGAAGCCCTCGGCGGCCCGGGTCCACGAGCCGGGACGGAGCCATCGGCGGCGCAGATGGAGCAGCGAGAGGTTGTTGTGGGCCGCGCTGTTGTCCGGGTTGAGGCGCAGCGCCGTCTCGTAGGCCTGCTGGGCGACGCGGTGGTTGCCGGTGCGGTGGGCGGTCACGCCGAGGAGGACGTGCGCGTCGCTCTCCTCGGGGGCGAGGGCGACGGCCCTGAGGGCCGACTCGTACGCGGCCCGCCTGCGCTTCCTGCGGGCGCTGCGGTTCAGGACGACGCCGAGTGTGTAGTGGCTCGCCCAGAGCTGCGGGGCGAGTTCGACGGCGCGCCGGGCGGAGTCCTCGGCCTGCCCGTTCTTCTTCAGGGAGAGCAGGACGTGGGCGTGCAGCATCCAGGCGCTCACCGACTCGGGTGCGACGCGCAGGGCGTGTTCGACGCTGGTGAGCGCCTCCTGTGCGTCGCCGAGGCGGTCCCGGCAGCGGGCGAGCAGCACGAGCGCGGTCGCGTCGTCGGGGGCGCCGGCGAGGTGCCGGGCGGCGAGTGCGGCGGCCTGCTCGTGGCGCCCCAGGTCGAAGAGGGCGTCGGCCTGTTGCAGGGCCCGGCTCATCAGACCTTGTCCCGGTCGTGGGTGATGCTGAGCAGGTTCGGTACGAGCGCCAGCCAGAACAGGACCTGGGGGACGGTGCGCTCGCTCCACGGAAGGGCCACGAGCAACAGCGCGCACAGGGTGGCCCAGGTGGCCTGGCCGAGCACGACCCTGGACCAGAACGAGCGGCGCACGAGCGCGAACACGGCGAGCTGTGCCCCGGTCCGCAGCCGCCGGTAACGGCGCCAGGCGCCGAAGCCCCACACCACGGCCATCAGGGCCAGCGCCCACAGCCGGGTGCCGGGATGGACGGGCAGCTCCTCCGCCCCGCCCCCGGCCGGGAAGACGTCGACGGTGACGGCGGCCATGACCAGACAGAGCAGGGCGAGCCACCGGGTGCCGCGCAGCATCCGGTAGACGGCCCTGTCGAGGTCCTCGCGGAGCGCGTCGGAGTGCGGTGCGGCCGCGAGCCCGCCCGCGTACAGTTCGGCGGCCCGGGCGGCGGAGGTGCCGGCCTTGGCGGCCTCGCGCTCCGTGGACACGGTGACGGCGAGAGTGTGCGCGGGGTCGACGCGGAGGATCTGCCGGATGGCCTCGTCGGCCAGCTCGGTCCGCTCGTGGAACGTGGCGACCTTGTACATGGTCGCCCACGTGCAGGTCTCCTCCGGTCCCTCCCGCACCGCGACCCCGGCGTGCTCGAGCGCCTCCTCCGGTCGGTCCGGGGCCAGTTCCAGCAGCAGCTCGGCGAGCTGCCGTCGGGGGCCCCAGGCATACGGATCGATGCGGATCGCCAAGCGCTGCGCCGCCTCGGCCTCCTCGAGCCGGCCCAGGTGGCGCAGGGCGTAGCCGCGGACGAAGTGCGCGTCGAGGAAGCCCGGTTCGAGCCGCAGGGACTCCAGCGCGGCGGCGAAGGCCTCGGAGTACTGGCCCAGGGTCAGGTGGCACTGGCCGAGCAGGCTCCACGCCTGGTGGTCGTCGGGGTCCTCGGCGAGGCGGCGGCCGACCGCTTCGCGCGCCTCCTGCGGACGCATCATCTCGTAGAGCGTCCGGGCCCGCAGGACCTGTGGGTGAGTCGTCACAGCTTGCGCTTCTTCTTCAGGTAGGTGACCAGGTCGTCGTAGATGCCGCCGTCGTTGGCGAACATGGCGACGTTGCGGGCTGCGGCGAACCAGGATTCGCTGGACGGCTTGATCTGCTTGGCCGCGTTCAGGAGGTCCTTGGTGCCGATCATGCGGACGGTGCCGGAACGGGCGGAGTCCAGGAGCGCGTACTCGGCCGCGCTCTCGCAGAGATGGGCGAGGTCGGCACCCGAGAAGTCCTCGGTGACCTTGACGATCTTGCCGAGATCGACGGACTCGATGGGGCGCTCGCGCAGGTGGTAGCGGAGGATCGACTCCCGGGCCGGGGCGTCGGGCGGCAGCACGAGCAGGGTGCGGTCCAGGCGTCCCGGGCGGCGCAGGGCGAGGTCCACGTCCCAGGGGACGTTGGTCGCGGCGAGCACGAACACGCCCTCGTTCTGGTCGGCGTTGACGCCGTCGAGCTCGGCGAGGAGCTGGTTGACGACGTTGCGCAGACCGCTGTGGTGCATGCGCGAGCGCTTCGCGCCGAGCGCGTCCAGCTCGTCGAGGAAGACCACGCAGGGCGCCTGGCGGCGGGCGGCCTCGAAGATGGCGTGGACGTTCTTCTCCGAGGTGCCGATGTACATGTCGAGGATGTCGGAGAGCGAGACCGACATGAAGGCGGCACCGAGTTCGCCCGCGACGGCCCGCGCGATGAACGTCTTGCCACAGCCGGGCGGGCCGTAGAGGAGCAGGCCGCCGCGGAGTGACTTGCCGTACAGCTTGCGGAGTTCGGGATTGCGCATCGGGGCGAGGAAGGCGGCTTCGAGCCGGTCCTTGACCTGCTGCATGCCGCCGACGTCGGCGAGGCGCACGTCGCCGGGGGCGTCGACGTCCCAGGCGGAGGCGTCGCCCGGGTCGCCGCTGCCGTCCGCGGTCAACGGGGTCTCGATGGCGTCGCCCGCATCGGCGGGGCCAGTGGCGTCGGCGGGGCCGGCGGCGAAGCGGGGGCCGACGACACCGGCGACTTCCTGCTCGGCGGCGGCCCAGTCGAAGGCGGGGGGTCGCGGGCCGACCGGGGGCAGTTGCATGGCGCGGACCATCAGGTCCCGTGCGGCTTCGTCGCCCGGCGCGTGCTGCAGCGCGATCGCGGCCTGCGCAACGGCCTCGTCGTGCCTCCCCTCCGCGATGAGCAGTTCGGTGAAGTGCAGCCGCAGGGGCACGTCTTCGGGAGCGGCGGCGACAGCGGCCCGCAGGCTGCGGATGAGGGGTGACTCGTCGGACATGGGGTCAGCCTAGAAAGGGGTCTGCGGCTCCCCTGCGCCGGGTGCGGTCAAGATCGCCAGGCGTGGGGACCCCACGAGCCCGGCGCAGGCGGCCGGCGCCGCGGCGGTAGGGCCCACCTGCTCAGTCCTCCCCGTCCCGCAGGCGCTCCTCCAGCGTGTCCACCAGCTCCGGGATCACCCCGTCCGGCGACGGGCTGTAGTGCGGCACCGCCCACCGCGTGATCCGGGCGTCGATCAGCGCGGGCCTCCCCGAGGCCAGGGCCGCGCGGAAGGCCTCCTTGAACTCGGACAGGGTCTCCACCGTGTAGCCCTCCGCCCCGCATGCGCGGGCGTACGCCGCGAAGTCGGGGTTCCGGAACTCGACCAGCGCGGGCTCGCCGTACGTGACCAGCTGGAAGAGCTTGATCAGCTTGAACTGGCCGTCGTTGAAGATGACCCAGATGACCGGGATCTCGTTCTCCACGGCGGTCATCAGCTCGAAGCCGGACAGCGAGTAGCACCCGTCGCCGCATCCGACGACCACCGTCCGCTCCGGATGGGCGACCTTCAGGCCGATGGCCCCGTTGACGTGTCCGGCCATCGGCCCGAAGGAGCCGGCCTTGCGGAAGTTCTGCCCCTCCTCCAGCTCCACGTAGTAGCCGAGCCACGCCAGATGGGCCCCCGCGTCGGCGAGCAGCACCCCCCGCGGCGGCAGCATCCGGCCGATCGACTGCGCGAGCTGCCCCGGGTGGATCCCTTCCGTCGGGTGGGCGATGTGCCGGGCCTCGTAGTCCCGCCCGTCGACCTCCACCGGTGGGACCTCACCGACCCTGCGCTCCAGCGCCTCGGTCAGGGCGGCCACCGCCGGCCGCGCGTCGGACAGCAGCGCGTGGTCGGGCGGGTAGGCCTTGTGGAACTCGCCCTCGGAGATGTTCACGTGGATGAGCAGCTTGTCCTCGAAGAGGCCGGGGTGGTAGTTGAACGTCGCGTGCTGGTTGAGGGAGTTGCCGACGCACAGCACCACGTCCGCCTCGCGGAAGGCCTTCCACGCACTGGAGTGGCCGCTGTCCGCGAAGACGCCGACCGCGAGCGGGTGCCCCTCGGAGACGATGCCCTTGCCGTCCAGGGTGGTGAGCAGCGGGATCCGGAAGCGTTCGATCAGTCGCCTGATCTCGGGTCCCGCCCCGCTGCGCACCGCGCCGAAGCCGACGAGCGCGACGATCCGCCGGCCCTGCGCGAGGGCGTCCGCCAGTACGTCCGCGATCTCCTCGACCCGCGCGGGATCGGGCAGCACCGGCGCCACGTCGAGCTTCACCGGCCGGAAGTTCCGAACCTCGACGCCCCGGTGGGTGAGGTTCTCGGGTACGTGGATGTGCACCGGTCCGGGCCTGCCCTCGAAGGCGGCGTTCACCGCCTCCTCCAGGACGTCGCAGGTGTCGGCGGCATCGGTGAGCAGGAAGGACTTCTTGGTCGTGGCGGCGAACATGGCCTGGGAGTCGGGCGTGCGGTTCAGCCCCGAGGTCTCGTTGAGCGAGCCCCATCCGCGCCATTCCATCGACGCGTACCCCGAGACGGCGAGCACGGGATAGGAGTCCGACATGGCCACGGCCAGCCCCGAGAACAGGTTGAACGCGCCCGGCCCGGCCGTCGCGAAGCAGAACCCCAGCCTGTTGGTGTACATGGCGTAGCCGCAGGCCATGAACGACGCGGCCTGCTCGTGGCGCGTGATGACGGGCCGGATCAGCTTGGAGTGCTTCAGCGCGAGCATCAGGCCGGCCGCGTTCTCCCCGGCACCGCCGAAGGCCGCCCGTACCCCGACGCCCTCCAGCCCCTTGACGATGGCCTCGTAGACCCTCATCGCCTCTCCCTTCAGGTAGGGCTACGTGTCCCAGTCGGCGGCGTGCCGACGGTGCGCCTCGGTCAGGCCGCCCCGGAAGAACCGGTCGTAGTACTCGGATTCGACGTGGTGCGTCTGCAGCCAGACGCCGGGCACGTGGATGGCGTCGGTGTGCGCGGGGAAGCGGCCGTGGGTCTCGTGGACGTACATGCAGATGTCCCGTGCGCAGTCGATGACCTGCCGGTCGTACTCGCTCGCCTCCGCGAGGTAGCGCTGCGCGTAGTCGTCCTTGTAGACGCGGGTGAAGAGCTCCTTGTCCGCGTAGATGCCGTCCTTGCCGAACTTGGACCGGACGACGGAGTCGACGGCTTCCGCCATCGACGGGTAGTGGGGCGGGCAGGCGGCCTTGATGAGGTGTTCGCCGCCGGCCCGCAGTCCCACCGGGTGGGCGCGCAGGGCCGCGTACTTCGGCAGCGGTACCTGCCAGCGAAGGACGTCGAGGGGGCGGAACTTCGGGGTGACGAAGTCGAAGCCCAGCATCCGGCCGTAGGCGCGGGAGAACTTGGGGTCGCCGAGCATGATCTGCGGGCTGATCGTGGCGTGGATCCAGGCGCCGAGCCCCATCGCGTCCGCGACCAGCATCATGTTCTGCAGCAGCAGATCGGCCTCGATCTGGGTGCGCATCGGCCCCAGGGCGCCGAGCGGCATCTTGATGCCGGGGTTGAGGAAGCCGTTCTCCACCCACTTGCGCACCCCGGCCGGGCGGTAGAAGTTGCGGTCGTCGACGAGGGTGGGCCGGGCTCCGTCGGGCTGGGTGAGCAGGTACATCAGGGCGTTGATGTACTGGTGGGAGAGGTCGACCACCGGCAGGAACAGGGTGGTGCCCGGCAGGTTGGACAGGAACCGGTTGGAGTCGAGGTAGGCCGGGAAGTCGCGCATCCCCTCGGCGACGTCCAGCCGGTGGTCCAGTACCCGTACCTTGGCCCGGCGGGCCCGCTCGACCAGGGTGTCCGGGTCGAAGGGGCTCGACGGGGCGGGCGGCAGTTTGCGCAAGTAGTACGTGCCACTGTCGTTGATCATGAAGAAGTGGGTGGCCTGCGCGTTGTCGGGGCTGCCGGCGGTCCGCCCGGTCATGTTCAGGTTCGGTTTCGCCATGATCGGTTTGTGATCGCGCGGGTCCTCGAAGGGCCGGTCGGGCATGGTCAGCCCGGAGGCGCCGGTGAGGGCGATCAGCACCGCCTCCTCCAGCTCGTCCAACGGCCGCGGCGGGTGCGGGGAGCTGTAGCTCATCGATCCGGCGGGTACGGAGGCTCCCCGGCTGACCCGGTGGGTGCGCCGGCCGAAGACCGTCTCCAGCAGCGGCCGGGCGAGCAGCTCCTCCAGGCCGGGGTGGCGGCGGCCGGGGCCTTCGGTTGCGGACATGGCTCCTCCCCGTTCAGCCGCGGCCGTCGTGGTTGCGGACCGGCTGGACCGGGCGCCAGGGCACGAAGGCGCTCGCCCCGCGCGGCAGGACGCCCGCCAGCTCGGGGCAGTGCCGCAGGATGACGCTCGTCATGCCGTTGCGGGCGATCCAGTCCATGCCGAGCGGCGTGTAGATCTCGGGCCGGAAGTCGACGGTGAGGAAGCGGTCGCTCTGCAGCCGCCGGCTGGCCATCAGGATGAAGACGCGGAAGGCGGTGTCGCTGAAGCCGAACCCCGCGGGCGGGTTCTCGGCGAAGAGCCCCACCATCGTGTCGACGTCGTCCACCGAACGGTAGACGTCCCGCAGCCGCGCGACCGTCTCCGGATCCTGGGACAGGTCCTCGAACCGGCGGATCCGCGGCTTGTGCAGCCCGGCCCGGAAGTCGTTGTAGCGGGGGACGCCGCGGCGGCGGGTGCGCACGAGGTCGACCACGGACAGGTCGATCACCTCCCCGTCGCGCCGGAACGCCTGGAGCGAGCGCGGGAAGTTGTGCAGGGTGATGGCTCCGGGGTTGGCGATGCCCAGCGAGTACAGGGAGTCCACCAGGCCGGTCTTGCGCAGGAGCGGCTCCGCCGCGGCGCCCAGGAGGTCGTTCAAGCCGAGGGTGTCGAGCCGGCGGCCGAAGCGGTGGTCGACGAACTCGTAGTCGTCGGGGATCAGCGGGTGCATCCGGTAGACGGTGACGAACTCCTCCGTGAGGGCGTACGGGGCCCCGTGGTGGTCGGGCAGGCTCTTGGGGATGCCGTCCTTGCCGTTCGCCTCCAGCAGCCAGACGCCCAGCTGGTCGAGCCAGTTCTTCGGCGGCCCCTCCCAGTTCGTCCGCATCCCGACGGCGAGCGTCTTGGTGGCCAGGATCGCGGGAGTCCACTCCACCGTGTGGATCTTGGCGATGAGGGCGGAGACGATCAGCCGCGCCGTGTGGTAGATCCGGTCCTCGTCCAGGTGCGGGTACTCGTGCCGCAGGGCCTCGCACACCGCGTTGTGCTCGCGGGCGAACAGGGTGTGCACGGCGCTCAGGCCGAGCCACCAGTTGTCGCTGAACCCGGTGACCGGCAGACCCTCCGCGTTCGTCGGCAGGTGCCCCCGCTCCAGCCGCAGCCCGGCGCCGCCGCCGGGCTCGCGCAGGGACGTGGCGACGGCCTGGTCGCCGCCGTACACCTCCGAACCGTCCCACCAGTGCGACACGCCGCCGGCGAACACGACCGGCGGCCGCCCGCTCCCCGCCGCGTCCAGCGGCTCGTCGTCACCGAAGCGCATCACCTTCTCGCGGGGTCCGCCCGGGGTGTTCTGCCACTCGGTGCCGGGCGGCAGCGGCACCTCGACGCTCCTGGTGCCCACGGGGACCCGCTTGTGGTTGACCCAGTCGTGCACCTGGAACTGGATCCAGGCCGCGGCGATCACGTTCAGCGACTTCGCCGGGATGAAGGCCTCGCGCCGCAGCAGCTCCCTGCTCACGGTCACCGGGTTCGGGGTGTCGAACCGGTCCGGCTGGTACACCGGCGGCATGGAACGCCCGAAGGTCGCGCCGGCGGCGCCCATGCGCGGCTGCGACAGGTCGTTGTAACTGCCGTCGTAGCTGCGCCTGACCAGCAGTTCCTCGTCCACCGGCGGCTCCACCGGGCCCGCCTTGGGCGGCGCCTCGTGCACCTCGGTGTCGATCAGGTTGTGCCGGCGCAGCGTCTGCCGGAACGCCATCAGGTTCAGCAGCGCGACCGGGGTGGGCAGCCGGTGCCACGGGACGACCCGGTTCACGGCACGGAAGCCGGCCCGCAACGGGGTCCCGAGCAGGGCGTTGCGGCGCGGCTCCACGGTCACGAAGCGGCGGCCCAGACGGTGCGCGCTGCTCGCCTCGTAGGCGAGCTTGCGGGCTCGGTTGAGGTTCCCCAGCGGGCGGAAGTCCTCCGCGGTGTGCCACGGGTTGAAGGCCAGCAGCTCGATCCGCGCCTCGGCGGCGCGCGCCTCGGCCGTGTGGACGTCCTGGCGCGGGACGGTCAGCGTGGCCACGGGCACCACGGGCGCGTCCCGCTCGCTCCACTCGGCCGCGCCGTCCTCGATCGGGGTGCGCCGCGGGTCCACGTAGCGCTGCACGCACAGCTCGAAGACGACGTCCCCGGCACTCAGCCTCCGTGCCAGCTCGTGCCGCAGGCCGTCGGGACCGGCCGGCGCCCCCGCCGGGGCCGGCGCGGCGCCCGGAGCGGGCCGCAGCTGGTAGCGCACCGGCCCCGCGGCGCCCCACAGGATCGCGCCCCGGCTCCAGTACGTCTCCAGCGCCAGGCTGGACACGGTGCGCCTGCTCCCCGCGAGGACGTTGCGCCGCATGCGGCGCGCCGTGGACCAGCCGACCGCCAGGGGCAGCTTCACGAACAGCGCGAACCCCTGTGCGGGCCGCGAATCGGCGCCCGCCATGGCCTTGGCGAAGGCCACGAACTCGCGCGCGTCGCGGGCGTGGGAGACCGGGAAGCTGGTCATCAGCAGATCGTGGGTCTCCTCGGGCCCCACCTCCACGCGCAGCGCCACCCCGTGCAGATCGGGCGCGGAGTCGGGCCGGCGGACCCCGCTGGCGTTGGACAGCCGGACCGTCACCGGGTACTCGGCCCCGGGCCGGGCGAACCCGGTCCGCAGCTGCTCGGGCAGGTCGTCGCGGAACCGCAGGCGCCCGTTCTCCACGCCGAGGACCGCCTTGGCGTGGAAGGTCCGCTCCAGGGCGGCGGCGCCGCTGCGCCGCTTCGCCTTGAGCTGGACGCGCAGGAGCTCCTTCGCCAGCCGCTCGAAGGCCAGCCGCTCGGTCTCCGGGCTGCCGCCGACGTATCGCTCGTACCGCTCGACCTCGTCCATGCGCGCCTCTTCACGAAGGGGACTTCCGGGGGGCTTCCCTGCACTCCCCACGAGATTTCCCTACGCGCGCGGCCGTGTCGTGCCGAGCGGGGCAGACGGGTTCCCGGCGTGGCCCCTTCGGGTGGCCCCGGCCCCACCCCCCGGCCCACCGGGGACCCGCAGGGGCGTCCGCCCGTCCGGGTCGGAGCCTCGGCCGGCAGAGCTCACCGAACCCGGCGGCGGCGCCGGTACGGCCGAAAGGTCCGAACCGGTACCGGGAATCAGGCAGCGACGAGCTCCTGCTCGCGGTCCGGCGTACCGACCTTGGGCTTCCTGTTCGGCAGCGAGAGCCGGAAGACCTTGCGCCACGCGGAGAACACCTGCTTGGGCAGCGGCCCGGTGACGTACTCCAGCTCGTACTTCTCGAACAGCGCGCGCACCCTCACCGCGACCTCGGCGTACCGGTTGCTCGGCAGGTCCGGGAACAGGTGGTGCTCGATCTGGTGCGACAGGTTGCCGGTCATGAAGTGCATGGCCCTGCTGCCGCTGATGTTCGCCGAGCCCATCATCTGGCGCAGGTACCACTGGCCACGCGTCTCGCCCTTGATCGACCGGCGCTCGAAGACCTGCACGCCCTCGGGGAAGTGCCCGCACATGATCACCGAGTGGGACCAGATGTTGCGGACCAGGTTCGCGGTGAACGTGGCGGCGAGCGTGGTGAGGAACGACGGGCCCGACAGCAGCGGGTGGACCACGTAGTCCTTGAGCACCTGCTTGCGGATCTTGCGGCCGACGGCCTTGGCCCGCGCGCGGAACTCCGGGTTCTTGCGGCGGCGCCCCTGCAGGTTCTTGCCGAGCTCCAGATCGTATGCTGCGATTCCGTACTCGAAGAAGCAGGCGTTGATGAAGTTCCACAGCGGCTGGCCGAGGTGGAACGGGTGCCACCTCTGGTCCTCGTCGACGCGCATGATGCCGTAGCCGAGGTCGTTGTCCTTGCCGATCACGTTCGTGTACGTGTGGTGCAGCTCGTTGTGCGAGTGCTTCCACTGGTCGGCGGGCGAGACGTGATCCCACTCCCAGGTGGTGGAGTGGATCTTCGGGTCCCGCATCCAGTCCCACTGGCCGTGCAGGATGTTGTGGCCGATCTCCATGTTGTCCATGATCTTGGCCACGGACAGCCCGGCGGTGCCGATCAGCCACGCGGGCGGGAAGAAGGAGAACAGCAGCACGCCCCGGCTGACCAGCTCGAGCTTGCGCTGCGCCGAGATGACCTTGCGGATGTAGGCGGCGTCCTTCTCGCCGCGGTCGGCGAGCACCTCATCGCGGATCGCGTCCAGCTCGCGGCCGAGCTCCTCGATCTGCTCCGCGGTCAGGTGGGCGGTGGGGTCGATGGCGGTCAAGGTGCTCCTACCGTTCGATGTCGCAGGGGCCCGCCGCGGCGGACACGCAGGTCTGGATGAGGACGCCCGGCTCGGCCTCGGTGATCTCGCCGGTGCGCAGGTCGCGGACGGCGCCCGCCTTGAGCGGCGTGACGCAGCCGAAGCAGATGCCCATACGGCACCCGGACGGCATGAGCACGCCGGCCTCCTCGCCGATGTCCAGCAACGGCGTGGCGCCGTCCGCGTCGACGGTCTTGCCGGTGGCGCTGAACGTGACCGCGCCGCCGTCACCGGCGACGATCCTGCCGGGGCGGAAGCGTTCGGTGTGCAGGCGCTCCTGGGCGCCGTGTTCGCTCCAGAACTCCTCGGCGGCGTCGAGCAGGCCCGCGGGCCCGCAGGCCCAGGTCTCGCGCTCGGCCCAGTCGGGTACCAGTTCGTCGAGACGGGTGATGTCGAGCACGCCGTCCGTGTCGGTGTGCACCTCGGTGAGCCGCAGCTTCTTGTCCGCGACCAGGTCGTGCAGTTCGTTGCGGAAGATCACGTCTTGCGGCTTCGGTGCGCAGTGGACCATGACGACGTCGTCGAACTCGATGTCACGCAGCATGCCCATCACAGGCGTGATGCCGCTGCCGGCCGTCAGGTAGAGCACCTTGGCGGGCTTGGCCTTCGGCAGGACGAAGTCACCGGCCGGCTGGTCGAGCTGGATCAGCGTGCCCGGTTTCGCCCTGCGGACCAGGTGGTTGCTGACCTTGCCGTCCGGGATCGCCTTCACGGTGATCGTGACGCGGCCGTCCTGGCGGTTCGTCGGGGAGGTGATGGAGTAGGCGCGCCACAGGCGCCTCCCGTCGACGTCGACCCCGATCCGCACGTACTGGCCGGCCGTGTGACCGCGCCAGCCCCTTCCCGGCCTGATCACGATGGTCGCGGCGTCACCCGTCTCGGGGTGCACGGCCTCGATGCGCCCACGCAGGTCAGCGCCCGCACGCAGCGGGCTGACCAGGTCGAGGTAATCCGACGGCAGCAGCGGCGTCGTGATCGTCTCCAGCAGTTTCCACGCCCTACTGCGGAGGGCTGCACTCGTCATGACCCCAGCTTGATGCGCCTCAAGGCGTAAAGTCCTGACCGCAGGACGTAAATTTGGACGGTTGAATTGTTCGCAGGGAATGAAAAATGAGCCATCCCATCCGAAGGGTCACCGAACCGGCTCTTGATCAGGCAACGGTCACCGCACTTCGGGCCGCGCTGAAGACCACCGCCGACGAGGTCGTCCAGGCGATCATCGATGAGGTCCCTCCCTACGCCAACGCCCTCTCGGGCCGTATGGGCGGTACCATCCGCCGAGCCGTTCGCACCGCCCTGGGGCACTACCTGGACCTCGCGAGCGGGAATGCCGTCGGCGACGACGGCGGCGACGCGGCATACGAACTGGGGCGCGGCGAGGTGCGCGACGGGCGTTCGATGGACGCCCTGCTCAGCGCCTACCGGGTCGGCGCCCGCGTGGCCTGGCGATGCCTGGCAGCGGGTGCCGTACCCGCGGGTCTGCCCGCCGCCGAGGTCGCCAAGTTCGCCGAGCTGACCTTCGCCTACATCGACGAGCTCTCCGCCGCGAGCGCCGCGGGCCACGCCGACGAACTGGCCGCCCGGGGCCGGGAGCACGAGCGCCACCTGGAACACCTGGCCCGCGACCTCCTCGCCGGCGCGAGCCCGGACGTGCTGCTGGCCTCCGCCCAACGGGCCGGATGGCAGCCTCCGGTTTCACTGACCGCCGTCTTGCTGCCCGCCGCCCAGGCCCGGCCCGCCTACCGCGTGCTCGACCCGGGCACCCTCGTCCTCGACGATCTGCCGGACGCCACCGGTGTGCTGCTCGTCCCCGATGCCGACCGGTCACATCTCCTGCGGCAGCTGACCGGCCGCACCGCCGTGGTCGGCCCGGCCCGGCCATGGGCTCGCGCGTCCGCCTCGTACGCACGAGCCGCACGCGCGCGCTCCCTCTCCTCCGATATCCGCGACACTGAGGAGCACCTGCCCGAGCTGGTGCTGAGCGCCGACGTGGACGCGTTCGCAGACCTGCGGGCCCGAGCCCTCGCACCGTTGCAGACCTTGTCTGCCGCGACCGCACGGCGGCTGGAGGAGACGTTGCGGGCGTGGCTGCTGCACCAAGGCAGGCGGGACGAGGTGGCGGCGGCGTTGTTCGTCCATCCCCAGACCGTTCGGTACCGGATGTCGCAGCTGCGGGAGCTGTTTCCGGATCTCGCATCGCCCCACCGGCTCCTGGAGCTGACGCTGGCGGTCGGTCTCCGGGTCAGCTGACGCGTACTCGTGTGTGCGATCTGCGGGTCAGGCCTTCTTGACCACGCTCGACTTGAGCTGCATGGCACCGAAACCCTCGATCCGGCAGTCGATGTCGTGGCCGTCGACGCCGTCGATCAAACGGATGTTACGGACCTTGGTGCCCGCCTTGATGCCCGAGGGACTGCCCTTGACCTTCAGAGCCTTGACGACAGTCACGCTGTCGCCGTCGCACAGCACGTTGCCGACGGCGTCCTTGACCACACGCTCCCCAGCGGCACCGGCATCGCCTTCAGCGCTCTCGGCGGGTACCCATTCGTGGCCGCACTCCGGGCAGACCACCAGAGCGTTCATCTCGTAGGTGTACTCACTGGAGCACTTCGGGCACGGAGGCAGGTTGTCGCTCATTCACGCAGGTTTCTGGCCGTCGGGGAGCGGGAGCACCCTGGAGTGCGACCGGCTGGCCAACCCACGGGCATCCACGCAAGGAAGCAGCCATAATAGCAAATTGCAAAATTCTGCAATTTCATAGATGCTGCATGTGCTGTGTCCCCGGGTAGCCGCGGGGCGCAACACCAGGCGTTCGCCCCGCTCGGGGTGGTGAGAAGGGTGCGAGAGCGTGCCGGTTCCGCTGTACCAGGCGAAGGCCGAGTTCTTCCGGATGCTCGGGCACCCGGTGCGGATAAGGGTTCTGGAGCTGCTGCAGGAAGGGCCGATGCCGGTGCGGGACCTGCTGGCCGCGATCGGGGTCGAGCCCTCCGCCCTGTCCCAGCAGCTCGCGGTCCTGCGCCGATCGGGGATCGTCACCTCGACCCGTGACGGCGCGACGGTCGTATACGAGCTGGCGGGCGGGGACGTGGCGCAGCTGATGCTCGCGGCGCGGCGGATCTTGACCAGAGTCCTTGCTGGGCAGAGCGTGCTGCTCGAGGAACTGCGCGAGTCCGAGGTTGGGGCCTCGTGAGCGTGAACACCACGGTGACGGCCGTGTGGGGCCGGGTGCGCTCCGTCCTGCCCGCCCGGGCCGACTACGCGATGATGGCCCGTAGTCCCCGCCGGGACATCCTGGCCGGCCTCACCGTGGCGATCGTCGCCCTTCCGCTCGCCCTCGGGTTCGGGGTCTCCTCCGGCCTGGGCGCGGAGGCGGGGCTGGCCACCGCCGTGGTCGCGGGCGCGCTCGCCGCGCTGTTCGGCGGGTCCAACCTCCAGGTGTCCGGACCGACCGGTGCGATGACCGTGGTCCTGGTGCCGTTCGTCGCCCAGTACGGGCCCGGCGGCGTGCTCACCGTCGGCCTGATGGCCGGTGTCCTCCTGATCGGTCTCGCGCTGCTGCGGGCCGGACAGTACATGCGGTACGTGCCGGCGCCGGTGGTGGAGGGCTTCACCCTCGGGATCGCGTGCGTGATCGGCCTCCAGCAGATACCCAACGCGCTCGGCGTCGAGAAGCCGGAGGGGGAGAAGGTCCTGCTGGTGGCGTGGCGGGCGCTCGTCGAGTTCGTGGCCTTCCCGAATTGGACGGCGACCGGCCTCTCGCTGGCCGTCGCCGCGGTGATGCTGGCCGGGGCGCGGTGGAAGCCGACGGTCCCGTTCTCGATCGTCGCGGTGATCGCCGCGACCGTGATCGCGCAGCTCTGCCACCTCGATGCGGCGGCTCCCATCGGTGCCCTTCCCGCCGGGCTCCCCGCCCCGTCCCTCGCCTTCCTCGACGCGTCCGCGTTCGGCTCCCTGCTGGCCCCGGCGGTCGCGGTCGCGGCGCTCGCCGCGCTGGAGTCGCTGCTGTCGGCGACGGTGGCGGACGGGATGACGGTGGGCCAGCAGCACGACCCGGACAAGGAGCTGTTCGGGCAGGGCGTCGCCAACCTGGCGGCCCCGCTGTTCGGCGGCGTGCCCGCCACTGCCGCCATCGCGCGGACCGCGGTCAACGTCCGTACCGGCGCCTCCTCCCGGCTGGCTGCTCTCACCCATGCCGCGGTGCTGGCGGTGATCGTGTTCGCCGCCGCCCCCCTGGTCTCGAAGGTCCCGCTCGCCGCGCTGGCGGGCGTGCTGCTGGCGACGGCGATCCGCATGGTGGAGGTCGGCTCGCTGCGCGCGATGGCGAAGGCGACCCGCTCGGATGCGGTCGTCCTGGTCCTGACCGCCGCTGCCACCCTGGTTCTCGACCTCGTGTACGCGGTGATCATCGGGCTCGTCGTCGCGGGTGCCTTGGCCTTGAAGGCGGTGGCGAGTCAGGCGCGGATGGAGCAGGTCGACTTCCGCCCGGACGTGCCCGGCGAGCACGGCGACGAGGAGCACGCGCTGCTCGCCGAGCACATCGTGGCCTACCGCATCGACGGACCCCTGTTCTTCGCCGGCGCCCACCGCTTCCTCCTCGAACTCTCCGAGGTCGCCGACGTCAAGGTGGTGATCCTGCGCATGGCGAGGGTGACCACCCTGGACGCCACCGGCGCCCTCGTCCTCAAAGACGCCGTGGAGAAGCTCAACCGGCGCGGCATCGCCGTGATGACCTCCGGTATCCGACCCGGCCAGCGCCAGGCCCTGGACGCCGTCGGCGCCCTGGATCTGCTGCGCCTGGGGGGCCGCGAGTACGCCACCACCCCGGAGGCGATCGCCGGCGCCCGCAAACATCTGGAGCAGGCGGGCCTGCTGCCGCGTACGCACCACCGACCGCACCGCATCCGGAAGGCCTCACGATGACCGTCCCCGCCGACCTCCACATGATCGAGGTCTCCGGCACAGAGGCCCTGTGGCTCCTCGAGGGCTCCGCCCGGGGCCGCCTCATCTACGTCCAGCGGGAGGTGGCCGTCGTCCGCCCCGCCGCACACGTCATGGAGTACGGGCGCCTCGTCGTCCGCGCCCCCGTGCAAGCCACCGCCATCCCCGGCCGGGCACTGCTGACCTACCACGTGGATGAGGTCCGCACCCCGGCGGGGACCGGCTGGACGGTCAGCGCCCACGGGCCGGCTGACGTCATCACCGACCCGGACGAGGCCGCCCACTACCGCCGCACCCTGCCCGGCTGGAGCCACGGACCCCACGACACCCTGCTGCGGCTGCACCCCCAGCAGGTGTCCGGGTTCCGTCTGGCCCGCACGGTCTCGGGGGCGGCCCGGTGAGCGTCCGGGCCGAGGCGATGCCCTACCGGCACGTGCTGGACGTGCCGGCCATGGGCTCGGCCGTGCGTATCGCCCGGGAGACCACCGAGCTGGTCCTCGTGGAATGCGGGGTGGGCCTGCGGCATCCGAGCGTGGGCCCGGCGCTGCTGATCATGTCCGAGCTGGTCACCAACGCCGTCCGTCACGCCGCCGTGTCCTCACCGATGATCACCGTGACCTACGCCCACGGAGCCGGCGCCTTTGTGTTCGCCGTCCACGACCGCCACCCCTATCAGCCCGCCCTGTTCGGCGCGCTCGGCACCGCGCCGGGCAGCGGCCTGGCGATGGTGGTCGAAATGACGATGGAGCTCGGCGGCACCGCTGTCGTACGGGCGGATGCGGACGGGCGTGGCAAGGCCGTCTGGATCACCCTTCCCCTGTGAAGCCGAGGAGCTGACGATGACGATCGAATGGCGCTACACCACCCGTCAGGACCTGGGCGTGTTGTCCCTGGCCGGGTATCTCGGCGCGGATGCCACCGACCGGTTCACCGGCGCGATCGGCTGGGCGCTCGCCCAGGGCACCGGCCCGGTGATCCTCGATCTGACCGGGCTGCTGGGCTGGTCGGCCGGCGGGCAGATCGCCGTCGCCCAGGCCGCCCGCCGCCTCGGCGAGAGCGGGCGCCGCCTGGAGCTCGCCGCGATCCCCGCGGACGGCTCGCTCGTCCCCGATGCGACCTGCCCGCCCGTGCCCGTGCACTGCGACCTCGCCGCCGCTCTGGCCGCCCACGGAGGTCGCGGTACGGTCAAGCAGTGGGCCACCGACGACTGGCCCACCGAGCAGTCGCCCGAGGCGCCCGCCCTCATCTGAGACCAGCACCACCATCGAAGGGCCTGGTCCTGAAGACCGAGTTCCTCAAGAAGGCCTGACCGACGAAGGCCCCGCCCCCGGGAGTCGAAGGTCACGAAGGCGCCCCGCCAGGTCCCGCGAGTTGCAGGGATCTGCAATTGTGGAGGTCGCAAGGTGCGAAGAGGGGCGATGGATGCCCCTACGAAGGAACGGTTCTGGGTGGATGAGATGGGCAGTCAGGGGAGAGGCACACAGGTGAGCACGCCGCTGTACCAGCTGAAGGCGGAGTTCTTCAAAACGCTGGGGCACCCGGTCCGCATCCGTGTCCTGGAGCTCCTGGCCGTTCGCGAGCACGCGGTCGCCGAGATGCTGCCCGAGGTCGGGGTGGAGGCCGCGAGCCTCTCCCAGCAGCTCGCCGTCCTGCGCAAGGCCAACCTGGTGGTCACCCGCCGCGAAGGCTCGAACGTCTACTACAGCCTGACCCATCCCCAGATCGCGGAGCTCCTGCGGGTCGCCCGCGGCATCCTCTCCGGGGTCCTGGAAGGCCAGGCGGAACTCCTGGCCGACCTCAAGGCCGGCCGCCACGCCTGAGCGGCGCTCCTCGGTGCCGGCCCTGCGGGGCCTGCACCCCACATGCGGCGGCCGTCTTCCGTTGGTGCGGGTTCAACGCGCTTCTGACACCGGAAGAGGGCCGCTCCCTCGTGTGCCGAACGTGCGGCACGGGCGCGCCTGGATCCACTTCGGTGCCGGTCTCACTTCTGGGCGTGCTGCCCCAGGTAGAACAGCAACCAGATGAACCCGGCGAACACGTGCGTGCCGAAGATGTAGAAGAAGGCGCGCATCGCGACGCCCTTCTCCTTCCACTTCTCATGCTCCGTCGCGGTGTCCTTCGCGGGCAGGTCGTCCGTCATGATGCGTCTTCCTTCCTGGTGCCCCGCTCCACGACCGGGCCGCGGCGCGGACGGACGAGAACCTGCATGCCGTGCTCGCCTGCGTGCTCGATGACGGCCGCGACCCCGCCGGCCTCGACCGTGCGGGCCTCGGGCTCAGGGCCGGTGCCGAGGTAAGTGATCTCGTACAACTGGGCGGCCTCTCCACTGTTGCTGGTCACGGCGTGCCTTCCGGAAGGACGAAGCGGACGACGACCGTCTTGCCGCGCCCGCCGGAGGAAGGCTCGATACGGACGTCACCGCCGAACGTCCGCGCCAGGTCAGCCACCGTGCGCATCCCCTGCCCGGCGGTCTGGCCGGCATCGGCCAGCGTTATCGGGCGCGAGTCCAGGTCCCCGACGGAGGCCACGAGCAGGTGATCGGTCATATGGAGGGTGATCTCTGCGTCCGGGGAGTGCTGAGCGTGCCGGACGGCGTTGGCCACCAGCTCGCTGACCACCAGGAGCACGGCGCCGAAGAGCGCCGAGGAGCTCTCCAGCCCGAAGAGGACCAGAGAGCGTTCGCTGCGCTGGCGCGCGGCCCGCACGGAACCCGGCACCAGCGGAACCGTCCACACGTGCTTGCGCACCTCGACAGCCGTCTGTCCGCCGGCGTGCCGGGCTTTCACCGACGCCCCAGACCCGCCGAGGGCACCGCGAGGATCATCGGCTGTCCCCGGCGTCGGTGGCCACGCCGTGATCGTGGGCCATGCGCAGCGCGTCCTCCAGCTCTTCCGCGGCCTGTGCCTCGTCGAGGGCATCGTCAGCTTCCTGCGCAGCCCGGAGACGAGACCGTGCCACACGGACCCGTTCCAGCGCCGCTTCCTCGAACCCGGCCACACCGCAACCCCTGTCCACCATATCCACAACTAGTGAATTGCATAACTGTGCAAGTCTAGCTGGTGCGGGTCCGCCGGGAAGCTCACCGGCCACGGCCGATCGGGGCACCTTGCGCAGCAGCCGGCTGGTCAGTTCGCAGCGTGCTCCGAGGCGCCGGGCGGGTTCCTGACCCGGCCGCCCGGTCCCACCGGGCGGCCGGGTCACCCCGGAGGCATCCCACGGCCCGTCGGGTCAGACGGCGGCCGGCTGCTTCCCGGCAAGGGAGGAGGCGGTGGGCGCCGGGGCGGCGGACTCCCGCCATCCCTTGAGCAGCACCACCACCCCCGTGGTGACCACCGTGCCCGCCGCGACCGCAAGCAGGTAGAGGAACGGGCTGCCGATCAGGGGGAGCACCCAGATCCCGCCGTGCGGGGCACGCAGGGTGGAGCCGAAGGCCATCACCAGGCCACCGGCGGTCATGCTGCCGGCGATGCCCGCCGGGATGACCCGCAGCGGGTCGGCCGCCGCGAACGGGATCGCGCCCTCGGTGATGAACGAGGCGCCGAGCACCCAGGCGGCCTTCCCGTTCTCCCGCTCCTCGGGGGTGAACAGCCTGCGCCGGACGACGGTCGCCAGGGCCATGCCCAGCGGCGGGGTCATGCCGGCGGCCATCACGGCAGCCATCACCTTGAGGCTGCCGGCGTCCGGGGTGGCACCCGCGGTGGTGAGCACACCGGCCGCGAAGGTGTAGGCGACCTTGTTGAGCGGACCTCCCATGTCGAAGGCCATCATCGCGCCGAGCAGTACACCGAGCAGGATCGCGTTGGAACCGGAGAGGCCGTTCAGCCAGTCGGTCAGGCCGTTCATCGCCGAGGCGATCGGCGAGCCGACCACCACGAACATCAGGAAGCCGACCGCCGCCACCGACAGCAGCGGGATCACCACGACCGGCATGATGCCCTTGATCGCCCGGGGCACGTTCCAGCGGATCATCCACAGCACCAGGAAGCCCGCGGCCAGGCCGGACACGATGCCGCCGAGGAAGCCCGCGCCGACCGCCACCGAGACGGCACCGCCGGCGATGCCGGCGGCCAGCGCCGCCCGGTCCGCGATCGCCCAGGCGATGTACCCGGAGAGGACGGGGACCAGGAAGCCGAAGGAGGTCTTGCCGGTCTGGAACAGCATCGCCGCCCAGCTGTGCGAGGAGGTCCAGTCGAAGTGGCCCAGCACGGACGGCGCGGAGGCGATCTGGTAGCCGCCCATCGCGAAGGCGAGCGCGATCAGCAGCCCGCCGGCCGCGACGAACGGGATCATGTAGCTGACGCCCGTCATCAGGTACGTGCGCAGCCGCTGCGCCCAGTGCTCGCCCGAAGGTGCGCTCGGCGCGGCGACCGGGGCGGCGGCGGTACGCGCGCCGCCGCCGGCTGCCGTGACCAGTCCGGCGGCCTGCGCGATCAGGTCGTCGGCACGGTTGACCCCGGCCTTGACGCCCACGTCCACGGTCGGCTTGCCGGCGAAGCGGGCCCGGTCCCGTATCTCCACGTCATGGGCGAAGATCACCGCGTCGGCTGCCGCGATGACCTCGGGGTCGAGCGGCGTCGTCCCGGCCGACCCCTGGGTCTCGACCTGGATCCGAGCCCCCGCCCGGGCGGCGGCCAGTTCCAGGGCCTTGGCGGCCATGTACGTGTGGGCGATGCCGGTCGGGCAGGAGGTCACCGCGACGAGCCGCAGCCCGCCGTCGGAGGCGGCCGTTTCCGTGACGGCCGTCGCCCTCAGGGCCGCGACCGCCTCCGAAGCCCCGGCCGTCTCCGGAACGGCAGCCGGCGGCTCCTCGCCGTTGATCCGCGCCGCGACCGCGCTCGGGCTCTCGGCGTCGCGCAGGGCGCCGGTGAAAGCGGGGTCCATGAGGCGGCGGGCCAGCGAGGCGAGGATCTGCAGATGCGTGTCGTCGGCACCGGCCGGAGCAGCGATCATGAAGATCAGGTCGGCGGGCCGTCCGTCCGGGGCGTCGAAGTCCACACCCCGGGCACTGCGGCCGAAGGCCAGGCTCGGCTGCGTGACGTGGGGCGATCGGCAGTGCGGGATGCCGATCCCGTCACCCATTCCGGTCGGTGCCTGGGCCTCCCGGGCGGCGACGTCGGCGAGGAAGCCGTCGAGGTCGGTGACCCGGCCCTCGGCGACCAGCCGCTGGGCGAGGACGCGGAGGGCTTCGTTCTTGTCCGCCGGGGCGAGGTAGAGATCGACGAGTGCGGGTGTGATCAGCCCGCTGGTCTCGCTCATCGTGTCGGTCATCGTGTCGATCCTTCGACTGGTTCCTGACAGTGTCCCTTGCCCCCGGGAATCGGTGCCCTTCCGTCCCACACGGTCGGGCGGCGTGCTGCCTCCTGAGGGCGAAGCCGTCCTCAGGAGGCAGTTCTCAGCCGCGGAGCGGTCGGTCGAGCGGGAGGTCCGCCGTCACGACCACCGCGGCCGGGTCCAGATGGGCCGGGGTCGGCATGACGCTCCCCGGCAGTTGTACGGCGGCGGCGCCGTGCGCCAAGGCCGCCACGAGGGCCTCGGGGCCGGTGCCGCCGGCGCCGAGGAAGCCCGCGAGCGAGGCGTCGCCCGCTCCCACGTCGCTGCGGACGGCGGCGACCGGTGCGGTGCCGTACCAGCTCTCCTCGGCGACGAGCAGCATCCCGTCCGCACCGAGGCTGGCGAGGACCTGCTGGGCGCCGCGCTCGCGCAGCTCCCCGGCCGCGTCCACGGCGTCGCCGACGGTGCGGACCGGGCGGCCCACGGCCTCCGCGAGTTCCTCCCGGTTGGGCTTGACCACGTCGGGGCGGGCCGAGAGCGCGGCCAGCAGCGCGGGACCGGAGGTGTCGAGGGCGATCCGGGCGCCACCCGAGTGCACCTGGGCGACCACTTCCGCGTACCACTCGGGTGCGAGACCGCGCGGCAGGCTGCCGCAGCAGGCGAGCCACCGCACGTCGCTCCCGGTGCCCCGTCCGGTCTTCTGGGCGTCGCGGACGAGCGCGAGCAGGGCGGCCGACTCGGCGGCGCTGAGTTCGGGGCCCACGGCGTTGATCTTCGTGAGGCTGCCGCCGTCCTCGGCGATCGAGACGTTGATCCGGGTGTCGCCCGAGATCGCGACCGCCGCGACGTCGATGCCCTGGTGGCGCAACAGGTCGGCGAGCAGCTGCCCGGAGAGGCCGCCCAGCGGAAGGACCGCGCTGGTGCGGTGGCCGGCGGCCGTGAGCGCGCGGGAGACGTTGACGCCCTTGCCGCCCGGGTCGAGCCGGTCGTGCGAGGCCCGGTTGACTTCGCCGGGGACGAGGGTGCCCAGTTCGTAGGTGCGATCGAGGCTGGGGTTCGGGGTGATGGTGACGATCATGCGCGGATGACTTCCGGTCCGTGGTTCTCGATTCCGGCGGCCTGCTCGTCGGTCAGACCGGTGTCCGTGACCAGCACGTCCACCTGCTCCAGCGAGCCGAAGCGGGCGAAGTGGCGGGCGCCGTACTTGGAGGAGTCGGCCACCAGGACGACCCGCCGGGCACCGGTGAGCATGGCCCGTTTCACGGCTGCCTCGGCGAGGTCCGGCGTCGAGAGGCCGCCCTCCGGGGAGAAGCCGTTGGTGGCGATCACCGCGACGTCCGCGTGGACGTCCGCCAGGTCGCGCAGCGCCCACGCGTCGACGGCGGCCTGGGTGCGGTGGCGCAGTCGGCCGCCCACCAGGTGGAGGGTGAGCCCGGGGTGGTCGGCCAGCCGGGCGGCGACCGGGAGCGCGTTGGTGACGACGGTGAGCCTGCAGTCGGCGGGCAGCAGGCCGGCCAGCCGGGAGACGGTCGTCCCGGCGTCAAGGATCACGCTGCCCTCTGCGGGCAGCAGGTCGAGGGCCGCCTTGGCGATGCGTTCCTTCTCGGTCGCGGCCGTGGAGTCCCGTTCGGCCAGACCGGGCTCCAGGTGCAGCGCGCCGGCGGGCAGCGCGCCGCCGTGCACCCGGTGCAGCAGACCGGCCCGGTCGAGGGCGCTCAGGTCACGCCGGATGGTCTCCTGCGTGACGCCGAAGTCCTCGGCGAGTGTCGGCACGTCCACCCTGCCCTGCTTCTGCGCGAGGCGGAGGATCTCTTGCTGCCGCTCGGGTGCGTACATGTGGGATTGGGTCCGTTTCATGTCTGTTCGCGCTTGCTTCAGGCCGACCATACGCGCTTCGAATGAAAAAGCAAGAGGTCGTACCGGCTTTGAGCCTGTCTTTGAGATTGCCCGAATGTGTTGACATCGCTCGGCAATCGGACGTAGAACCAATCGAAACAACACGCTGACGGGCTTGGAACCACGGTCCGCCCGGCCCTCCGCCACCGCCCCCGTACCGCGGAGACCGGGTTCCGGCCACCGTGACCCAATCCCCGGCCGACCCGGATCCCACCCGGGTCGGCGCCCGTCCTCCTCCGCTCATCTCCTCCAAGGACCTCCCATGCACTCGATCCAGGTCACCGTCGGCTCCCGGAGCGGCCTGCACGCCCGCCCGGCCTCGCTATTCGTCCAGGCCGCCGCCCGCCAGCCGGTCAAGATCACCGTCGGCCGCCCGGGGCAGGCCCCGGTCGACGCCCGCAGCCTGCTCTCCGTCCTCGCCCTCGCCGCAGGCTGCGGCGAGGCCCTGGAGCTCACCGCGACCGGCGACCAGGCCCAGGACTCGCTGAAGGCGCTCGCCGACCTGCTCGCCTCCGACCTCGACGCAGCGGCATGAGCGATCCGATCCACGGGATCGGCGTCGGCGCGGGCAGCGCGGCGGGCCCGGTCGCCCGGATGGCGTCCGCCCCCGCGCTGCCCGCCCCGAGGCCCGTGACCGACCCGGCCGCCGAGGCGGCGGCGGTCCGCGCCGCCCTCGGCGCGGTCGTCACCGACCTGGACGAGCGAGCCGCCCGCGTGCGCGGCCCCGGTTCCGACGTGCTCGCCGCGCAGGCCATGATGGCCGCCGATCCGGTCCTTGCCGACGCGGCGGCCGCCCTGGCCGAACGGGGCACCGACGGCGCCCACGCGCTCGCCACCGCCTTCGACGGATTCCGTACCGCACTGGCCGCCGCCGGCGGCCATTTCGCGGAACGCGTCGCCGACCTGGACGACCTGCGCGACCGCGCGGTGGCGCACCTGCTGGGCCTGCCCGTGCCCGGTCTGCCCGACCCGGGACACCCGTACGTCCTGGTCGCCGAGGACCTGGCGCCCGCCGACACGGCGCTGCTCGACCCCGCCCGGGTGCTGGCCCTGGTCACCGTCCGCGGCGGGCCGACCAGTCACACGGCCATCCTCGCCAAGGCGCTCGGTGTACCCGCCGTGGTCGGCTGCGCCGGCGCCATGGAGCTCCAGGACGGCCGGCAGGTCCTGGTGCACGGCGCGGACGGCGTGGTCGAGCCCGACCCGAGCCCGGAGTCGCTCGGGCGGGCCGCCGAAAGGGAGCGCCGTCGCCGCGAGCTGACGGCCCGGGTCCAGGGGCCGGGCCGGACGGCGGACGGCCATCCGGTCGCACTCCTCGTCAACCTCGGAGCGCCGCACGAGCTGCCCGGCGCGGCCGCGGCCGACGCCGAGGGCGTGGGACTGTTCCGCACCGAGTTCCTCTTCCTGGACCGCACCGAGGCACCGGGCCTCGCCGAACAGGCCGCCGCCTACCGGCGGGTCTTCGCGGCCTTCGCCGGCCGCCGGGTCGTCGTCCGCACGCTCGACGCGGGGGCGGACAAACCGCTGCTCTTCGCCACGGCCGCCGATGAGGAGAACCCGGCCCTCGGCGTCCGCGGCCTGCGCACGGCCGCCCGCGACCCCGAGCTGCTGGAGACCCAGCTCGCTGCGATCGCAGAGGCCGCCGAGGACGGCGCCGCGCAGGTCTGGGTGATGGCCCCGATGGTGTCGGTCCCGTCCGAGGCCGCCGAGTTCGCCGCCCGGGTCCGCGCGCACGGCCTGCCGCTGGCCGGCGCCATGATCGAGGTCCCGGCGGCCGCCCTGCGGACCGACCGGCTGGCGGAGGTCTGCGACTTCTTCAGCATCGGTACCAACGACCTGGCCCAGTACACCTTCGCGGCCGACCGCACGCTCGGCTCCCTCGCCGAGCTCCTCGACCCGTGGCAGCCGGCCCTGCTCACGCTGGTCGCCTCCGCCGCTCGCTCCGCGGCCGAGCACGGTCGTCCGATCGGCGTGTGCGGTGAGGCGGCCGCCGACCCGACGCTCGCCCTGGTGCTGGTGGGCCTCGGCATCACCAGCCTGTCGGCCGCGCCCGCCTCGCTCCCCGAGGTGCGGGCGGCACTGGCCGCCCACACCCTCGCGGAGTGCCGCGAACTCGCCGAGCTGGCCCTGCTCGCCGATGACGCCGCCGATGCCCGCGACAGGGTCCGGTCGAGGGTTGCGGGAGGCAGATGAGAAGCGGTGCGACCGACGCGGCTCGGTTGGGGCGGCCCCCGGCAGGGACTGGTCCGGAATTGGTCCGGATCCAGGTCCTGCTGGCCCCCGGCCGAGGAGGTACCGGGCCGTCCACGGCAGATCGGGCCGAGGCGGGCCTGGTACCGGGGCGAGGCGCCAGCGGTCCGGGGGTGCGCGCGGCCGTTGGTACATTTGGCCGATCATGGTGCAGCTGGGAGTTCTCGGGCCGCTGGATGTCCGGGTCGGCGGACGGCTGGTGACGGTCGGGCGCCGGCATGCGCGGACCGTCCTGGGAATCCTCCTTTCGGCCCGGGGCCGAAACGTCCCGGTCGACCGGCTCGTCGACGTGCTCTGGACGCAGCGGACCCCTGCCAAGCCCACCACCTCCCTGCACTCCTACGTCTCCAACCTTCGCGGCATCCTGGAGCCGGACCGGCCCGCCCGTACGCCGTCCCGGATCCTCGTCAGCAGTCCGGAGGGGTACGCGCTGCGGCTTGACGACGACGCCGTGGACGCATGGCGCTTCGAATCGGCGGTGCGCCGCGCCGGGACGGTGTCCTGCGCCGAGGCCGGTCCGCTGCTGGACGAGGCGCTCGGCCTGTGG
This sequence comes from Actinobacteria bacterium OV450, assembly GCA_001298555.1. Taxonomy (GTDB): domain Bacteria; phylum Actinomycetota; class Actinomycetes; order Streptomycetales; family Streptomycetaceae; genus Streptomyces. The sequence continues at coordinate 9,128 of LJCW01000326.1, read as the reverse complement.
CGGGGAGACGCCTACGGGGAGTGGGGGCCCGGCTCGTGGGCGGACGGGGAGATCGCGCGGCTGGACGAACTGCTGCTCATGGCACAGGAGCTGGCGATGGCGAGCAGCCTGGGGGTGGGTCGCCCGCACGAGGTGGTGCCGACCGCGGAGGCACACGTACGCCGTCATCCGCTGCGCGAGGAGGGATGGCGGCTGCTGGCCCTGGGTCTGTGGGCGACCGGGCGTCAGGGAGACGCGCTCGCGGCGCTGCGGCGCGCGGCCGCCGTGTGCGCCGAGGAACTCGGGCTGGACCTGGGGGCCCGGCTGGTCGAGCTGGAGAGGGCGATCCTCCGCAGCGACCTGGATGTCCTGTCGGCCGCGGTACCTGCCCCGGCCACCCCGAACACGTCCATCACGCCGGTCGAACAGCCATCCCCGAGAGCTGTGCCCGTAGTTGGCGTGGCCGGTGCGCCGGGCGTACCCGCCGCTGTCGGCAGTGGAGCGGTGCCCGCCTCCCCGGTGCCCTTCGTGGGGCGGCGGCGCGAACTGGAGGTGCTGGAACGGGCGGCACGGGCGGCCCTGGGGGGCGGAGCGTCCGCACTGGTCGCGGGTGAGGGCGGTGCGGGGAAGACCGCGCTCCTGGCCCGTTTCGCCGATTCGCTGCGGGCGCGGGGCTGGACGGTGGTGGCGGGCCGGTGTCCGGACGACGCCGGCGTCCCGGCGGCGTGGGCCTGGACGGAGGCACTGGGTGAACTTGCGCGCCTCCTCCCGCCGGAGCGCGTGGGGCCGCTGTCGAGGCTGATCGACCCTCTGGGCGCCACGGTCCCGCCGCACGGCGACGCCACGGCCGGCCGGTTCCGGCTGCACACGGCATTCGCCCGATGGCTGGCTTCGGCGGCGGCGCGCTGCCCGCTCGCCGTGATCATCGACGATGTCCACGAGGCCGACGAGGAGACGCTGGCCCTGCTGGGCCGGGCGGCCGGCGTCGAGGGTGTCCCGCTGCTGGTGGTGGCCGCCTACCGCCCAGGGCGTGCCGACAGCCGTCTCGCACCGACGATGGCCGGACTCGCCCGGCGTGATCCCTTCCGTGTCGCATTGACCGGACTCGACGTCACCGAAGTCCGTACGCTCGTGCGCTCGCTCTGCGGCCGGGAGGTGGACGCCGAGGTCGTGGCCGTCCTGGCGGAACGCACGGGCGGCAACCCCTTCTTCGTCGGTGAGAGCGCCCGGCTGCTGACCGGGGGCGACGCGGCGCAGGCCGTCGCGCGCGTGCCCGACGGCATCCGCGACGTCGTACGCCAGCGGCTCGCCCGACTGCCCCGGGAAGCCGCCGATGTCGTACGGCTGGCCGCGGTCGCGGGCAGCGAAACCCATGTCGCGGTGCTGCGTGAAGCCTCCGGCCTGTCACCGGCCGCGGTCGTGGGCGCGCTGGAGCTCTGCATCGCGGACGGACTGCTGACCGAACCGGCCCCCGGCCACGTCTCGTTCACGCATCCGCTGCTGCGCGACACCGTCTACGGCGACCTCACCGGACTGCGGCGCGGCCTGCTGCACGGCCGCCTGGCCGACACGCTCGCCCGTCTGAGACCGGACGACTTGCCGGCGCTCGCCGTGCACTTCACCCGGGCGGGCGACCCGGCGAAGGCCCGGCAGGCGGTGGGATTCGCGCTGCGTGCCGCCGAACTCGCCGAGCACCGCTACGCCCACGACGTGAGCGTCGACCTTCTCCACCAGGCCCTGGAAGCCGCCGAGCTGATACCGGCCTGCGCCGACGAACGGGCCGAGCGCGCGGTCGGCCTGCTCGGCGCCCTGCTGCGTGCCCACGTCCGGGCCGGGTCCGGTGATGCAGCCATCATCACGCGTCACCGTGCCCTTGAGGTCGCCGAACGGGCCGGTCGTGAAGACCTCGCCGTCGCCGCGTTCACGGCATGGACCGAGCCCACCCCGTGGCTGACCCGGAGCCACCAAGGGGTGGACCTGCACGTGGTCGACACTCTGGACCGTCTGATCGTCAGGCCGGGCCTGGAGCCCGCGGACCTCGCCCGGCTGCTGCAGGCGCGGGTGGACGAACTGCCCGAGGACACCGACGGAAGAGCCCGGGAAGCGGCCGAGCAGCAGCTCGGTCTCGCCCGCAGCGCAGGGGACCCGAACCTGCTCGCGGCCGCCCTCACCACGATGACGAAGCTGCTGCCGCACGAAACGCAGGCTGCTCGGTGCATCCCCGTGGTCGCCGAGTTGCGGGCACTGACCAAGAGGCACGACCTGCCCGCCCACCGGTGGGTGTGCGAGCAGGTGGACGCGATGATCTCCGCCATCGGCAACGATTCGGAAGCCGTCGAGCGCCACTCCCGCCTGGGCCTGGCCGTCGCACGCCGGTACCGCATGCCGGAGGCCGAGGCGGCCAGCCTCTCCACGCTGGCCATGCTCGCCCACGCCCGGGGCCACTTCGCGCAGGCGGAGGACCTGTACGGGCAGGTCCGGGAGCGGCTGATCCGGCACAACGCCCCGCGCGCCGCCGACCTCCATGCCCGGGGCCTGATCACGATCCGGCTGAGCCAGGGCCGGGTCGCGGAGATCGAACCGCTGGCCCGTACGGTGGCCGCCGCCTGGGGCACACGCGGCGGGGAAGCACTCGCACTGGTCCTCGCTCTCCAGGGCAGGTTCGAGGAGGCTCGCACGGTTCGCTTCGATCCGCATCCCGTGAAGGACCACTTCTACGGGGTACGCCTCGGAGCCCGCGCCCGACTGGCGTGTCTGCTCGGCGACACCGAGGCGGCAGCCGCGCTCGTCCCCCTGCTGGATGCCGTGCGGAACCAGTTCGGTTCGGCCGCCACCACCGCCTTCTGTACCCGCCCCCTGGCCCTCGCGCTGGGCGAGCTGCATGCTCTGCTCGGTGACGTGCCCGCCGCGCGCGCGGCCTTCCGGGAAGGCGGCGAAGTGGCCGCGCTGTGGGGGTCGGAGCACGGTCGAGCGGCTGCCGCGGACGGCATCAGGTCCCTGGCCCGGGCTCACGCAGTCTGACCGGACCGGGCGCTTGGCGATTGCCGGGCAGGGCGGCCGGGGCCGATGCCAAGCGGATGCCCAGCCGATGCCAATGCCCGGGTGCCAGCATGGTGATCAACACGGAGTCGGCTGTGCCGGGCCCCCTCGTGGACCGTTCCCGGCGTCATCGCCGACGGCCGAAGCCCGGCACGCTGCCGCGCCGCTCCGTATCCCCGTCTCAAGGAGAGTTCCACCATGGCCCTCATCTGCGGTCACGACGCACCTGCCTACGGCCTGCCCCTGTGCGAGCACATCCGGACCGCCACCGCGGTCCCGCTCGACCACTACATCCACTACACCGGTCGGGGCGTGGAGCGGCAGCGCATCTGTGGACTCTGCCGCAACGAGGCCGCCACGGCGGTATCCGCGGCGGTCTGCGAAGACTGCTTCGATGCGACCGAGGGCTGCTCGCTCGGCGTGGTCGGCCTCCCGCAGACCATCGACGCGTCCCGGCCGGTTCCCGGCATGGTGCAGACCACGCAGTTGCCCGCCGAGGCCGGCCCGGTGCTGGACGTCGCGCCGACGGAGAACGGCTTCCTGCTCCTGTGCGACGACGGGCGGATCCTTCGCTGGGACACGGACTCCGGCACGTGCACCGAGGCCGCCCGCAGCACGGTCACCGTGCCGGCCGACGCCAGGCCCTGGGTCGGGCATGAACAGGCCCTGCGGCTGCACGCCTCCCGTGACGGTGCCTTCGCCGCCGTCGTCGTCGACCACGGCCGCACGGGAGAGGTCATCGACCTGTCCACCGGAGCCGTCACCCTCTCCCTGGAGAACGACGGGTACTACAGCCACACCGTGCCGTTCTCCATGGCGTTCACGGAACACGCCGGACGCACCGTGGTCCTGTACCGGAGGAAGTGGAGGGTCATCGAGGCCGCGGACGCGGCGACGGGCGCCCAGGTGACCCGGATACCGATGGCCGAAGCCCACACGGCCTGGGCGGGCTACTTCCACGGGGCGCTGCACCTCAGCCCGGCGGGCACCAGGATCGCGTCGGACACCTGGTGGTGGCACCCCATCGGCCGGATCTTCGCCTGGACCCTGGAGCAGTGGCTCACCCACGGCGAAGGCGCCTGGACCGAGGGCACCGACCGGTGGGAGCTGCCGAGCTGCGACGACCACTGGAACCGTCCGGTCGCCTGGCTCGACGAGGAGCACCTGGTCGTCGGTGATCTGGGCGACGACGGACAGGAACTGGTCCCGGGTGCCCGGGTCTTCCTCCTCGGCCGTGAGCCCGGCGGGAGCACACTCAAGGAAGTCGCGACGTTCGGCGGACCGGACGGCCGCTTCTTCGCCGCGGACGGCCTGTTGTACTCCTCCTCGCAGGCCGGCCTGGAGATCTGGGATCCGACCAGCGGCTCCCGCCTCGGCACGCTCGCCGGTTTCCGGCCCACACACCACGACCTGGCTCGCGGCGAACTCGTCGAACTCTCCGCCATCGGGCTGCGGCGCTGGAGCACGGCCCATGTCGAACGCTGACGCCCCCGCCCCGGTCCGGCGGCGGCCCCGGGTACGCCGTCGCCGGAGGGCTCCTCGGATCCCGGCACGCAGTATCACCCGCGCGCACATGGACGCCCTCCACGACTTCCTGCTCCGGCGCACCGCCTACCTCGTCGAAGCCCACCCGCCCGGCACCGAGGAGCATCGGATGGCCGACACCCTGCACCGGGCGATCGACCAGACCTGGGCGGAGCTACAGGACTGCTACGACTTCTACCACCGGGGCGACGCCGACATGGAGAACGAACTCGCCGGGACCTGGAACAGCCTGCGCATGTTCAGCATCTCCTGGATGCGGGCCCCGGACTACGACGAGCGCCTCTGGCCCCCGGCCGAATACGAGAACCTCCTCATCACCTCCGTTCCCACCGAACACTGAGGACGCCCCCAAACGTCGGTCCGTCCATCCGGAGCATCCATGCAGTCCCCTTCCCGGCCCTCTGCCTCGACGTCGCCGACCGGCGGACCGATGACGGCGCACCGGTGCAGGTCTGGTCCTGCCACGGCGCCGCACACCAGCAATGGGTGTGGAACCTCAAGCTGTAGCCGTGCCCACCGCCCTGTCGTGCTCGTTCATCCTCCTCGCCCCACCGGCGTCGGGAAGAGCTGCGAGGGCGAACACTTGCTTCCGGCCGTCAGCGGGCGACGGCGCTGCCGACGGGACCCGGCAGGGTGTTCCGGCTAGGCTCACGGCGTGACGTGGCTGCGGTCCTTCGGGGAAGTCGTGCGATCCGGACTCACGATCGAGGAGACGCGGCTGGAGCCCCTGCTCGCGCTGCGCACGGCGGCCGGGATGGCGCTCGTCATCGGGCCGGCGCTGTGGCTGGTCTCCCCTGCGTACGCCGCCTCCGCCGCCCTTGGCGCCTACTCCGCGGGCGGAGCCACCTTCCAGCGCACGTGGCGCCCCCGCAAGGTGATCGCGATCGGCGCGGGCGCGGGTCTGGCGTTCAGTACGTTCGTGGGCTACCTGGCAGCAGGGCGGCTCGTTACGTTCCTCCCGCTCCTGGCCGTTTGGACCTTTGCCGCGGGGATGGCGTGGGCCGTGGGGTCGACCGCTGGGATCGTCGCTGCGACGACGGTCGGCAGCATGCTGGTGACCGTCACCCTGCCCACGAGCGTCGGACGAGCCCTGGAGCACGCCGTGATCATCGCGCTGGGAGGCGTGGCGCAGGCCGTGCTGATCCTTCTGTTCCCGATCCGCCGGTGGGGGAGGCATCGTGACGCGCTCGCCGACGCCCTTGCCGCCGTGGCGGACTACGCCCGCCGACTGCGGAACGACCCGACCGCCCCCTTCGACCCGGAGCCGTTGATGACGGCCCGGGAGGCGGCCGCAGTCACACCGTCACAGGCCCGCACGCGGCCCCCCGCCCTCCACGGCCCCCGGGGACTCGCCGAGCGCATCCGGCCGGTCGTCGCCGCGCTCGCCGACCCGGACGTCGGCGCCCCGGCGGAGGGGCCCGGGCGGGACCGCGCGCGGGAGTTGCTCGCCGCGGCCGCCGATGTCCTGGACGCGGCCGCCCGTTCGATCCGCCGCGGCACCCCCGCCGAGGTGCCGGCCCGGACCACGGACGTCCTGCGCATCGACGAGGAGGCCGAGGTGCTGGAGGGGCCCGCGCGGCATGCAGCGGAGCGGCTCGTCGAACTGCTCGGCGAGGCCCTGGAGATCGCCCGGTGCGGCGGCGCGCGCGGGAAGACGCCCGAGCAGCCCCACCCCAAGGGGGCCCAGCTCCTGGTGCGCCCGACGATGTTCCGGCTGGTCCCGATCGTCTTCCGGTCGGTCCGCCGTGAGCTCCGCCTGGACTCGCCCGTGTTCCGGCACGCCGTCCGCCTGGCGGCGGTGGCCACGGTCGGTTACCTGATCGCCTCGCGGCTTCCCCTGGGTCACGGCTACTGGGCGCCCATCGCGTCGGTGATGGTGATGCGGCCGGACTTCCACCGGACGTACGCGCGCGCGGTGGCCCGTCTCGCCGGGACCCTGGTGGGAGTCGCGCTCGCCACCGGCGTGGTCCGGGCCCTGGGCCCGGACGCCCATGCCTTCGGCGTGCTGGCGGTGGCCTCGGCGGGCCTGTCGTACATGCTGATCCGCACCGGCTACGCCTACTCCCAGTGCTTCACCGCCGCGTACGTCGTCTTCCTGCTCGGCATGGGCGGTCAGGCCTGGGAGCAGACGGTGCCGGATCGGGTGGTGCTCACCATGCTGGGCGGCGCGCTGGCAATGGCGGCGTACGTGGTGTTCCCCGCATGGGAGACGCCCCGACTGCCGGACCGGCTTGCGGACTGGCTCGCAGCCAACGGCCGCTACGCGGCCGCGGTGCTCCGCAACTACGCGGAACCGACCCCGGAGCATCAGGCTGACATGCGCAGGGCCCTGCTGGCCAGCAGGGAGGCGCGTGCCGCCTGGCAGGGCGCCTACGACCGGGCAAAGCAGGAACCGGTCCGCCCCAGGGGCCTGACGTCACGCGAGGCGGACGAGGCGCAGGAGGCGCTCAAGGGATTCGGCCGGGCGGCGATGCTCATGGAGAGCCACGTCCCGCAGGCGGACAGCAGCCGTTTCGCCCCCGGGGCGGAGCGGTTCGCCGAGGCCTTGGAGGCGGGTACCGCACAGGCGGCAGTCGACGTACGCGAGCGCAGGAATCCGAACTGGCGGCGCGTGGAGGAGGCGCTCGACGCGTGGGAGGGCGCGACCGCGGACGGGAGTCCGGTGGTGCGACGCGGGGCGGAACTGCAGAAGCGGGCCCTGGAGGACTTCGCGACGGCCGTGAGCCGCACACCCCTGGAACGGGACGTCGGTTCCGCTCGCGAGGAGCAGCGGGCTCGGACGGCCGTCGCCGCACGAGGTGACGGGTCGGGGCCCGCGCACCGGGGCGGGTGACCGCTCCGCCGACGAGGAGCCCCGAGCCTCCTGGAGCGGGAAGTCCCTGACCGCGTGGAGCGCCGCCACGCGTATGCGCTGTCGCCATGACGAGGAGTCGGCATCCCAGGGGGCGCCCCAGGCCGGCAGGTGCGGTGCGCTCTTCCGCCGAACTGGTGGACGAGGGGATTCCTCCTTGGTGGCCTGTCGAGCCGGATCGTGAGACGGTCCACCTCGCTCACTGCTGCGCCGAGCGGCAGGACGGAGCTGTCCGTGGGCAGAGGCCACCGGCAGTTCGCACAGAGCCGCTTCACGGATTCGCCGACCTGCCGGCCGCCGTGACCCGTACCGGGAGTGGTCGTTACTCAGCGAGTCGAGCCTGACCGGACAGTCTGGCCGGCCCGCGGGGAAGGGGGTGTTGCATGGCGACGTTATGTCGGCCTGCAGTGTCAGTTCCGGAGTACGTCATCACCATGGAGGAGACGCTTGAGCTCGCGCGCTCGCGCCATGCCGACCACCCCCAACTGGGCCTCTCGCTGCGCCTGATCGAGAACACCGGGGTACGGACCCGGTACCTGGTGCAACCGGTCGAAGAGACGCTCGCACACCCGGGCTTCGAAGAGCGCAACCGGCGCTACGCGGCAGAGGCCAAGGCGCGCGTGCCCCTGGTAGTACGGCGAGCCCTTGAGGACGCCGGGCTGCGTGCCGCCGACATCAACTTGGTCATCTACGTGTCCTGCACGGGGTTCATGATGCCCTCGCTCACCGCATGGCTCATCAACACGATGGGACTTCCCTCCACCACCCGGCAGTTGCCCATCGCCCAGCTGGGCTGCGCGGCCGGCGGTGCCGCCATCAACCGGGCGCACGACTTCTGCACCGCCTATCCGGAGGCCAACGCGCTGATCGTGGCCTGTGAGTTCTGCTCCCTGTGCTACCAGCCCACCGACGTCGGCATCGGATCTCTGCTGTCCAACGGCCTGTTCGGCGATGGTGTGGCCGCCGCGGTGGTCCGCGGGACGGGCGGCGCCGGCGTCCACCTGGAGCGAAACGGCTCGTACCTGGTCCCGGGCACCGAGGGCTGGATCGCCTACGACGTACGCGCCACCGGCTTCCACTTCCTGCTCGACAAGCGGGTGCCTGGCACCATGGAGCCGCTCGCCCCCGCGCTGTGCGCCCTCGCCGACGGACACGGCTGGGACGCGTCCGACCTCGACTTCTACATCGTGCACGCCGGGGGGCCACGGATCCTCGACGACCTCAGCAAGTTCCTGGGCGTTCCCCCGGACACCTTCCGCTTCAGCCGGGCCACGCTCACCGAGTACGGAAACGTGGCGAGCGTCGTCGTACTGGACGCGCTGCGTCGGCTGTTCGACGAGGGTGGCGCCCCCGACCGGGCCCGCGGCCTGCTGGCCGGATTCGGGCCGGGCATCACCGCCGAGATGACACTGGGCCGCTGGAGCCGTACGCCGTGACCCTTCCCGAAGCGGCCACCGCGACCAAATCCGCCACGTCCCCCACGGCCCCGCGGCGAGCCGGCGGCCTGATCGTGCCGCCCGGCGGTGGCCGCACGCTGCGCACCGCCGCGCAGCAGGTGACGTTCAAGGTGACCGGCGAACAGTCGCGTGTCAACGCTCCCTGAAAACTGACCCCTTCCGGCCCTCTGAAAATTGACCCCCTGGGGTCCGGTCAGTCCCGGTTTGCTCGGTTCTCCTTGGCGAGGAGCTCGCGCCGTTGGCGGGTCCGATAGGAG
>LJCW01000336.1 GCA_001298555.1 Actinobacteria bacterium OV450 | reverse complement strand
GCGCGGCCCGCGACGGCCCGCTGCGCAGGTCCGCGTGGAAGCGGGCGGCATCCGCCAGCAGGGCGGCGTCCACGCCGGGCAGCCCCGGCAGGTCGCGGGCGTGGACCAGGCCGTCCGGGCCGGCCATGCACGCGTAGTCGGGAGCCAGCTGGTGCAGGGAGGGCAGGCTGCGGGCGAACCGGCTGAGGTCCGGGCCCAGGCCCACGGGGTCACCCCCGTCGACCAGGGCGGCCAGGGCCTCCAGGCAGCCCTGGTGCGGGGTGCCCAGCGTGATCAGCCGGCGGGTGACCTCGTGGCCGCCCAGGCGCTCCACGTAGTGCCGGGCCACCAGGCCGCCCAGCCCGTGGCACAGGAAGACCACCCGGGCCCCGCGCCGCTCGGGGGCCGAGGCCCGCCAGCGCTCCAGCTCCAGGTCGATCCGGCCCTTGAGCCGCTCCGCGTTGTACCGGCAGGACAGCCGCCAGTCGTACGGGAAGGTGAGGAGGTTGTCCGAAACGGACAGGGTGAAATGGCGCTCCAGCCAGCGCAGCAGGTCCGTGTAGCCGTCGACCGGGCGCCAGACGCCGGGCAGGGCGTGCAGGTCGGGCATCAGGCCCACGGGCACCACCCCGTCGCCCGGATCCCCGTCACCGATGCCCTTCGGCAGGCGCAGCGCGTTCAGGGACCGGCCGAAGTCCCGCAGGCCGCGTAACAGGTCCGCGCCCGACAGGTCCCAGACCGCCCCGCCGTCGGCGTCCGCCAGCCGGCTGCCCATGATGCCCGGCAGTACCACGACCAGATCCGTCACCCGTGCCCGTGCCATACGACGCCCCCCGAGATGTCACACATGGACCCACCAGGGTATGACGACGGCGCCCCCGCCCGAAGTGGTTCCGGGCGGGGGCGCCGTACGAGGGTCTGCCGTTGCGGCGTGAGCCTTACAGGCCGAGCTCGACCTCGAACTCGCCCGCCTCGAGGATCGCCTTGACGGCCGACAGGTACCGGGCCGCGTCCGCGCCGTCCACCAGGCGGTGGTCGTAGGACAGGGTCAGGTACGTCATGTCGCGCACGCCGATGACGGTGCCCTCGGGGGTCTCGATGACCATCGGGCGCTTGACCGTGGCACCGATGCCCAGGATGGCGACCTGGTTCGGGGGCACGATGACGGTGTCGAACAGCGCACCGCGCGAACCGGTGTTGCTGATGGTGAAGGTCGCACCCGACAGCTCGTCCGGCGTGATCTTGTTGCCGCGGACCTTGGAGGCCAGGTCGGCGGTCGCCTTGGAGATGCCCGCCAGGTTGAGGTCACCGGCACCCTTGATGACCGGGGTCATCAGGCCCTTCTCGGAGTCCACGGCGATGCCGATGTTCTCCGAGTCGAAGTAGGTGATGGTGCCCTCGTCGTCGTTGATCCGGGCGTTGACGACCGCGTGGGCCTTCAGCGCCTGGGCGGCGGCCTTGACGAAGAACGGCATCGGCGAGAGCTTGACGCCCTCACGGGCCAGGAAGGACGCCTTGGCCTGCTCGCGCAGCTTCATGATCTTGGTGATGTCCACCTCGACCACGGAGCTGAGCTGAGCCTGCGAGTGCAGCGCCTTCATCATGTTGTCGCCGATGACCTTGCGCATGCGGGTCATCTTGACGGTCTGACCGCGCAGCTCCGAGACCGCGGCGGCAGCCGGGGCCTTGGCGGCCGGGGCGGCGGCCGGAGCCGGGGTGGCAGCGGCGGCCTTGGCGGCCTCGGCGGCGGCCAGGACGTCCTGCTTGCGGATACGGCCACCGACGCCGGTGCCCGAGACCGAGGCCAGGTCGACGCCGGACTCCGAGGCGAGCTTGCGCACCAGCGGGGTCACGTACGCGCCCTCGTCACCGGCGGAGGCCGGGGCGGCGGGGGCGGCGACCGGGGCCGGAGCGGCGACCGGAGCCGGAGCGGCCACGGGGGCCGGAGCGGCGACCGGGGCGGCCGGAGCCGGGGCGGCGACCGGAGCCGGGGCGGCGACCGGAGCCGGAGCGGCAGCGACCGGGGCAGCCGCGGCCGGAGCCGGGGCGGCGGGAGCCGGAGCGGCCGGAGCGGCGCCGGCGGCACCGATGACGGCCAGGACGGCGCCGACCTCGGCGGTCTCGTCCTCGTTGATCCGGATCTCCAGCAGCGTGCCGGAGACCGGCGCGGGGATCTCGGTGTCGACCTTGTCCGTGGAGACCTCGAGCAGCGGCTCGTCGGCCTCGACGGACTCGCCGACCTGCTTCAGCCAGCGGGTGACGGTGCCCTCGGTGACGCTCTCGCCCAGGGCGGGGAGGACGACGTCGGTGCCCTCGGCCGAGCTGCCGCCGCCGGCCGCGTCAGCGGTCGGCGCCGGGGCCTCGGCACCCGCCGGGACCTCGGTGGACGGGGCGGCCTGCGGGGCCTCGGCAGCCGGGGCCTGCGGCGCGGCCGGAACCTCGGCGACGACCGTCTCGGCCTCGGCGGGGGCCGGGGCGCCGGAGCCGTCGTCGATGACGGCCAGCTCGGCGCCGACCTCGACGGTCTCGTCCTCGGCGACCTTGATGGAGGCCAGGACGCCGGAGACCGGCGAGGGGATCTCGGTGTCGACCTTGTCGGTCGAGACCTCGAGCAGCGGCTCGTCGGCCTCGACGCGCTCGCCCTCGGCCTTCAGCCAGCGGGTGACAGTTCCCTCGGTGACGCTCTCGCCGAGCGCCGGAAGGGTTACGGAAACCGACATGGTTTCAGTTGCTCCTTACGAAAGTGCGGAAGTGGTCGTCGCGCCCGTGACCGTGGATCAGTCGTGGGAGTGAAGCGGCTTGCCGGCCAGGGCCAGGTGGGCCTCGCCGAGCGCTTCGTTCTGGGTCGGGTGCGCGTGGATGAGCTGCGCGACCTCGGCCGGCAGAGCCTCCCAGTTGTAGATCAGCTGGGCCTCGCCGACCTGCTCGCCCATCCGGTCACCGACCATGTGGACGCCGACCACGGCACCGTCCTTGACCTGGACGAGCTTGATCTCGCCCGCGGTCTTCAGGATCTTGCTCTTGCCGTTGCCCGCCAGGTTGTACTTCAGGGCCACGACCTTGTCCGCGCCGTAGATCTCCTTGGCCTTGGCCTCGGTGATGCCGACGGAGGCGACCTCGGGGTGGCAGTACGTGACGCGCGGAACGCCGTCGTAGTCGATCGGGACGGTCTTCAGACCGGCCAGGCGCTCCGCGACGAGGATGCCCTCCGCGAAGCCGACGTGCGCGAGCTGCAGGGTCGGGACGAGGTCGCCGACGGCCGAGATCGTCGGCACGTTCGTCTGCATGTACTCGTCGACCAGGACGTAGCCGCGGTCCATCGCGACGCCCTGCTCCTCGTAGCCGAGGCCCTGCGAGACCGGGCCGCGGCCGACGGCGACCAGCAGCACCTCGGCCTCGAAGGTCTTGCCGTCGGCCAGCGTGACGCGCACGCCGGTCTCGGTGTACTCGGCCTTGTCGAAGAAGGTGCCGAGGTTGAACTTGATGCCGCGCTTGCGGAACGCGCGCTCCAGCAGCTTGGAGCTGTTCTCGTCCTCGACCGGGACGAGGTGCTTGAGGCCCTCGATCACGGTGATGTCGGAGCCGAAGGACTTCCACGCCGAGGCGAACTCGACGCCGATGACGCCGCCGCCCAGGACGATCGCCGACTCGGGGACGCGGTCCAGGACCAGCGCGTGGTCCGAGGAGATGATGCGGTTGCCGTCGATCTGCAGGCCCGGCAGCGACTTCGGCACGGAGCCGGTCGCCAGCAGGACGTGGCGGCCCTGGATGCGCTGGCCGTTCACGTCGACGGAGGTCGGCGAGGAAAGGCGGCCCTCACCCTCGATGTACGTCACCTTGCGGGAGGCGACCAGGCCCTGCAGGCCCTTGTACAGGCCCGAGATGACCTCGTCCTTGTACTTCTGCACACCCGCGATGTCGATGCCCTCGAAGGTGGCCTTCACGCCGAACTGGGCGGCTTCGCGCGCCTGGTCCGCGATCTCGCCCGCGTGGAGCAGGGCCTTCGTGGGGATGCAGCCGTTGTGCAGGCAGGTGCCGCCGAGCTTGTTCTTCTCGATCAGGGCAACGTCCAGACCCAGCTGGGATGCGCGCAGAGCCGCGGCGTAACCGCCACTGCCACCGCCGAGGATCACTAGGTCGAAAACGGTGCTGGCGTCGTTCGCCACGTCACGTCCTCCATGCATGTGCGCCGGGCACCGGTCCTCTGTGACCGGGCGGCGGCTGGTAATCGGCCGCTTGTTTCTTCGGCCCTGTGGTGGGGGCCCTGTCCTGCCGAGAACCCATCTTCGCATTTGTCGGGGGAACGCGGGACGCCGGGCCCGGACTGCGGCAGGTCGATCTGCCCGAAGCAGGGGTTACCGAGGCGTAGAAACCTACGGATTTCGTTGTGGGTGAACGAACCCGGGGCCTCGATCGACTGATCTTCGAGGCCCCGGGGTGCGTCACGCGTCACACATCACATGTCAGGCAGCCCGCCTGGCACGTGGTAGGTGCCGTCGGCGAGACGGGTCAGCCCAGGTCGCCGGTGGCCGTGCGCTCCGCCAGCCGCACCAGGGTGCGCACGGCCGAGCCGGTGCCGCCCTTGGGGGTGTAGCCGTACGGGGCGCCCTCGTGGAAGGCCGGGCCCGCGATGTCGAGGTGGGCCCAGGTGATGCCCTCGCCCACGAACTCCTGGAGGAAGAGGCCGGCCACCAGGCCGCCGCCCATCCGGACACCCATGTTGGCGATGTCGGCGGTGGGGGAGTCCATGGTCTTGCGCAGGTCCTCGGGGAGCGGCATCGGCCAGGAGGCCTCGCCGACCTCCTCGGCGATCTCGTGGATCGCCGTGCGGAAGGCGTCGTCGTTGGCCATGATGCCAAAGGTGCGGTCGCCCAGGGCCAGCACCATGGCGCCGGTCAGGGTGGCGACGTCGACGATCGCGTCCGGGTTCTCCTCGGAGGCCTTGGTCAGCGCGTCGCCCAGGACCAGGCGGCCCTCGGCGTCCGTGTTCAGGACCTCGACGGTCTTGCCGCTGTACATGCGCAGCACGTCGCCGGGCTTGGTGGCGGAGCCGGAGGGCATGTTCTCGGCGAGCGCCAGCCAGCCGGTGACGTTGACCTGGAGGCCCAGCTTGGCGGCGGCGATGACGGCGGCGAACACGGCGGCGGCGCCGGCCATGTCGCACTTCATCGTCTCGTTGTGGCCGGCCGGCTTGAGGGAGATGCCGCCCGAGTCGTAGGTGATGCCCTTGCCGACGAACGCGAGGGTCTTCTCCGCCTTGGCGTGGGTGTAGGAGAGCTTCACCAGGCGCGGCGGGTTCTCGGAGCCCTTGCCGACGCCCATGATGCCGCCGTAGCCGCCCTTGACCAGCGCCTTCTCGTCGAGGATCTGGACCTTGACGCCGTTCTCCTTGGCGGTCGCGGAGGCGACCGCGGCGAAGGCCTCGGGGGTGAGGTCGTTCGGCGGGGTGTTGATCAGGTCGCGGGCGACGTTGACCTCGGTGGCCACGACGGTCGCGCGCTCGGCGGCCGCCTTGTGGTCCTTGTCGCGCGGCTTGGCGCCGAGCAGGGCCACCTCGGCGAGCGGCTGCTTCGGGCCCCCGTTCTTGCCGGAGGCCTTCTTCTCGCCGCCCTGGTAGGCGGTGAAGGCGTACGCGCCCAGCAGTGCGCCCTCGGCGACGGCCGTGACGGCGGAGGCGTCGTCCAGGGGGAGGGCGAAGGCGGCCTTCTTGGAGCCGTGCAGGGCACGGGCGGCGGCGCCGGCGGCGCGCCGCAGGGCCTCCTCGTCGTACGACTCGTCCTTCTCCGGGACGGGGCCGAGTCCGACCGCCAGCACGACCGGGACCTTCAGGCCGTCCGGGGCCGGCAGCTTGGTGGTCTCGCCTTCGGCGCCCGAGGCGCCGAGTGCGTCGAGCACGGCGGCGAGCTTTCCGTCGTACGCCTTGTCCACGGCCTCGGCGCCTGCGGCGACGACCGGGCCCTTCGGGCCCTTCGCCACGCCGACCACGAGGGCGTCGGCGCGCAGCGTCGCCGCGCCGGCAGTGCTGAGAGTCAGAGCAGTCACGGTGGTGAAGTCTCGCTTCCGTTTGTGTTGTGGGCCGAGTGGGTGGACGGCCATCCGTAGCGATCGTATTCCGGCCCGACGGCCGCCAGAAATGAGCCTACGCGTAGCGGCTCGTCCGTACGCCACTCGAAGGTTTGGCAAGGTGTTCGATCAAGACGCCGACAGGTTCACCCATCTGTGGCTTCTGTTCCAGGTTTGCCCTTTCGACCTGACGAGGTCCGAGAGACTCGGTCCACTCTCGCAAGGGGACGCGGGGTCCCTTTGCATGATTTCCACAGAGCCTCCTCGGCCCGGCCGACCGCCACAGGGCCGTAGTCGAGTGATGCCTGCGGGGGGAAAGGCCGAAATGGTCAACAGGAACCGGATGAACAGGGCTGCCGCCGCCATGGCCGTGGCTGCGCTGATGTCCGTGGCAATGCCCGCCGCGACCGCCCAGGCGGCCGTGACACCGCGCATCGACCTGAAGGTGCTCGTCGTCGACGACGGCGGCAGCTCGGTCGAGGCGATCACCGCCCAGCTCCGGGACACCGGGGTGCCTTACACCCGGGTCGCCCTGGGCGGCTCCGGCCGCCCGGTGATCGACGCCGGGTTCCTCGCCGACACGGTCGACGGCCGTCCGCGCGCCAAGTACCAGGGCGTCGTGCTGCCGAACGAGAACCCGTTCGGCGAGGGCTCGGCCGAGATGGCCGCGCTCAGCGCGTACGAGACGACCTACGGCATCCGCCAGGTCGACGCCTACACGTGGGCCCACCCGGGCGTGGGCCTCGAATACACCGACAACGGGGGCTACAGCGGGCAGCTCGACGGCACGCAGGCCGCCGTCACCACCGCCGGAAAGGCCGGCCCGTTCAACTACCTGGCCGGCCAGGTCACCTTCGAGGACAACTCCGCCCTGGTTCCCGAGAGCTACGGGTTCATGGGCAAGCCGCGGGCCGGCTACACCAGCTACCTCGACGCGCCCGTCTCCGGCGGACGGGCCTCGCTCGTCGGCGAGTACGCGCACGACGGCCGCAGCGAACTGGTCGTCACCTTCGGCTACAACCAGTACCAGCAGCAGTTCCGGCTGCTCGCCCGCGGCATCGTCGACTGGCTCACCCAGGGGGTCCACCTCGGCCAGGAGCGCCAGTACTTCGCCGTCCACGTCGACGACGTCTTCGCCCCCGACGCCCGGTGGAGCAAGGACCTCAACTGCACGCCCGGCGACTACGCCTGTGCGGGCGGCGAGGGCAAGGAGAGCACCATCCGCATGACGGCCGCCGACGCCCAGTACGCGGCGCAGTGGCAGACGAGCAAGAACTTCAAACTCGACCTGCTCTTCAACGCCGGCGCCGGCGAGGAGTGGAAGGCCGAGAACGGCGGCACCGACGCGCTCACCGCACAGCTCATCGCGGACCGGGCCAAATACCGCTGGATGAACCACACCTACACCCACCCCTTCCTCGGCTGCATCCAGGACACCACCACCGTCCCGTGGACCTGCACCAAGAACGCCCAGGGCGCCGTCAACTGGATGAGCCGTGCCGAGATCTCCGCCCAGATCCGCGACAACAACAACTGGGCCGCCGCGAAGGGCATCACCACCGACCGCACCGAGCTCGTCACCGGCGAGCACTCCGGCCTCAAGACCCTCCCGGAGCAGCCCGTCGACAACCCGAACCTGGCGGGCGCCCTCGCCGACAACGGGGTCAAGTGGGCCGGCAGCGACAACTCGCGCGAGCCCGCCCAGCGCGCCGTCGGCGCCGCCCTGACCGTCCCCCGCTACCCGATGAACGTGTACTACAACACGGGCACCAACGCGGAGATGGCCGACGAGTACAACTGGATCTACACGAGCCGCGCCCAGGGCGGCAGCGGCACCTGCGAGGACAACCCGGCGACCTCCACCTGTCTGCCGGCCCCGCTCAGCACCGCCTCCGGCTACCTGGACTACATCGTCCCGGCCGAGGCGCGGACCGCCCTGCGCCACGTCCTGGCGAACGACCCGCGTCCGCACTACGTCCACCAGTCCAACCTCGCCGAGGACCGCACGCTCTACCCGGTGCTCAACCAGGTGCTCGACACCTACCGGGCGCTCTACGCGCCCAGCGCCCCGATCGTGAACCAGAGCATGAAGGACACCGGGGTCGAGCTCAGCCGCCGGGCCGCCTGGGACAAGGCCCTGGCCGCCGGCCAGGTCACCGCCTACCGCATCGGCAAGGACGTCACCGTCAAGGCGCCCTCCGGCATCCTCGCCCCGGTGACCGCGCCGAACGGCACCAAGAAGCAGCTCCTGCTGGGCACCGCCGACTTCGGCACCGCCTACGCGGGCAACCGCTCGGCGTGGACCTCGCCCGAGGCGCTCCAGAGCGCGGTCACGCTCAAGCTGCCCAGCTGACCGCCGCGTCACTCCGACGCCAGTACCACCTCGTACCACCTAGCGCCGGCGCTCCGCACACCCACGGGCGCCGGCCCCTTTTCCGTCCTGGGGGGACACAGCGCATGAGCCATGGGCGTCATGTCACCATGCTCACCGAAGGCACCTACCCGCACGTCCACGGGGGAGTCAGCACCTGGTGCGACCAGCTCGTACGGGGGATGCCGGAGGTCGACTTCAACGTCATAGCCCTGACCGGCTCCGGCCGTGAACCGGTCACCTGGGAGCTGCCCCGCAACGTCTACCGGCACACCGCCGTCCCGCTCTGGGGGGCGACGCCGGGCCGCGGCCGCCGCCCTCGCCGGCGGGGCAAGGCGCACCGCCGGTTCACCGAAGCCTACGAAACCTTACTGCTCTCGCTCCTGGACCCGCCTGCGGGCGCCGCCGGGGCCACCCCCGGCCGCGACGGTTTCTCCGAAGCCCTGCGCGAACTCGCCGTGCTGGCCCGGGCCGGCCGCCTCGCCCCGGCCCTGCGCTCCGAAACGGTCCTGCGCCTGCTGATGGACGTGTGGACCCGCCCCGGCTGCTCCACCGCCGCCGCCGAGCCCACCATCCACGACGCGCTCACCGCCACGGACCTGATCGAGCACGCGCTGCGGCCGCTCGCGGTGCGGATCCCGCCCGACAGCGTCGCGCACTCCGTCAGCAGCGGCCTCGCCACCCTCCCGGCCCTCGCCGCCAAGTACCTCGACCAGGTGCCCTTCCTGCTCACCGAGCACGGCATCTACCTGCGCGAGCGCTACCTCGGCTACCGCACCGCGCAGCAGCGCTGGCCGGTCAAGGCCCTGCTGCTCGGCTTCTACCGGGAGCTCAACACCGAGGGCTACCGGCAGGCCGACCTCATCACCCCGTGCAACCAGTACAACCGCCGCTGGGAGGAGCGCGGCGGCGCCGCCCCCGACCGGATCCGTACGGTCTACAACGGCGTCGACCCGTACGCCTTCCCCGAGGCCGGACCCGAACCCGACGTGCCCACCCTCAGCTGGTGCGGGCGCATCGACCCGATCAAGGACCTGGAAACCCTCATCAGGGCCTACGCGTTCATGCGCGAGGAGCTGCCCGCGCTGCGGCTGCGGCTGTTCGGCCCCGTCCCGGCCGGCTGCGAGGAGTACCGGCTCCGCCTGGAGAAACTCGCCGCCGAACTCGGCGTGACCGACGGGATCTCGTACGAGGGCCGCATCACGGACGTCGCCCGCGCCTACGCGGCGGGCAGCGTCGTCATGCTCTCCAGCATCAGCGAGGGCTTCCCCTTCAGCATCATCGAGGCCATGTCGTGCGGCCGCACCACCGTCTCCACCGACGTCGGCGGGGTGCGCGAGGCCGTCGGCGACGCCGGGCTCGTCGTCCCGCCGCGCGAACCGGAGACCATGGCCCGCGCCACGCTCGCCCTGCTCCGCGACGACGAACGCCGCGCCGAGCTGGGCCGGCTCTCCCGCCGGCGGGTCGTCGAGAAGTTCACCCTCCACCAGTCCGTGGACGGCTTCCGCCACATCTACCGGGAACTCGCCGGCCAGCCCGTCCTGCCCGTCCACGCGGGCGACGACTGGACGCAGCGGCTCGCCGACCCCTGGTACCGCGAACTCGCCGCCGACGGGAGCCTGTGGTGAGCGGATCCCTCTGGCTGCGCGTCCCCGGCGGCGACACCCTGCCCGCCATCCCCCGGCCCCGGCGCACCGGGCCGGGGGACCCCGGCCCCGCCGGCGACCCGTTGGACGAACTCGCCGAACGCCTGGGCCCGTTCATCGCGGCGGCCGTCCACCCCGACGAGATCGCCGCCATCCTCGAATCCGACGGGCTGACCGACGAGCACATCCGGCTGGCCTACGGACGCCACGACTCCTTCGGCCTCGCCGAGGAGCTCTACGCCCGCGTGCCCCGCTCCTTCCCGGAACCGGAGCACGTCCCCGACCCCTGGAAGGTCTCCCTCACCGCATGCCTGCTGCGCGGGGTGATCTTCGCGCTGCCCGGCCTCGCCTACGTCCTGGGCGCCCCCCTGCTGGAGGGCCCCAAGGACCGCCTGGGCCTGCCCGCCGGAACGCTGACCCTGCTCGCGGGGGCGCTCATCGGCTGGGTGTGGGACCAGACCCTGTCCCACCGCGCGTACTCCTGGCTGGGGTTGGGCGACCGGGCCGCCGCCGGACGGACCCTGCTGGCCGGCGCCCCCGCCCCCGCCCTGCTCGGCACCGCCGCCGCGCTGTCCGTGCCCGGCGGGCCGCCCTTCTCGTACGCGTTCGCCGCCGGCCAGGCCCTGTACGTGGGCGCCGCCACCGTGCTGCTGGTCCTCGGCCGGGAGCGGGTGCTGCTCGCCGCGCTCGCCCCGATGGCCGCGGGGTCCCTCCTCGCGCTGTTCACCGACCCGCCCCTGCCGGTACGGGTGGGCCTGCTGCTGGTGTCCCTGCTGGCCGCCTGCACCCTCGCCGTACGGGAACTGCCGCTGGCCCAGGGCGTACGCGCCGGCGTGCGCCGGATCCGGGGCTGGTCCGGACACGGCCCGGGGGAGGGCCCGGTGCGCTGGCGGATGCTGCGGGGCGCCGAGGAGGAGTACGGCCCGCGCGGACCCCGGATCGGGGACTCCGTGCCCTACGGGGTGTTCGGCCTCGGCACCGGCCTGCTCGTGCTGTACGCCGCCCTCGGGGAGGTGCTCGCCGGGGGACCCGCCGAGGCCGTCGCCGCCCCGTCGGCGGTGGCGCTCACCCTCAGCATGGGACCCGCCGAATGGCTGCTCCACCGGTTCCGCAGCGGGAGCCTCGCCGGGCTGCGGGCGGCCCGCTCACCCCGCCAGTTCTGGCTGCGGATGCTCGGCACGCTGGGCCGCTGCCTCGCCGCGTACCTGGCGGTGCTGCTGCTCCTCGGGGTCGCCGGCACCCTGCTCTGGCCGGGAGCCCCCGGACTGACCGGGGTGCGGGCCGCAACCCTGCTGCTGCTCGGCGCCGTCATGTGGACCGGGCTGCTGCTCCAGTCCTTCGGGGCGGTCCGGCCGGCCGCGGCCGTCTGCGCCACGGCGGCCGTGGCCCAGAGCCTGGCGCTGCTGCTGGGGCTGGGGCAGCCGCGGCTGGTCCAGCTGGTCGTGGCCGCCGCGGCCGCGGCGGCGCTGGGCACGCTGGTGTGCCTCCTGCTCGGCCGTGCGACGGCCCACCGCTGATCCCGTGACCCCGTACGAGAAGAAGGCCCCCATGCTGCTGGTGCCCCTCTACGAGCATCCCGCCGACCGGCCCGAGGACTGGGAGCGGCTGATCCGCTCCGCCGGACGACTGCACTCCGTGGTCCTCAACCCCGCCAGCGGGCCGGGGGAGGCACCCGACGAACGGTTCGCCGCCGTCGCCCGGCGGCTGCGCGACGCCGGCGTGCCCGTCCTCGGCTACACCGACACCGACTACGGCCGGCGCCCCCACTCCGCCGTGGTGCAGGACCTGCTGCGCCACCGCGACTGGTACGGCGCCGACGGAGCCTTCCTCGACCAGGCCTCCGCCGATCCGGCCCTGCTGTCGCACTACGGGCGGCTCGCCGTGGCCGCCCGGGCCGCGGGCGCCCGTACCCTCGTCCTCAACCACGGGGTCCACCCGCACCCCGACTACGCAGCACTAGCCGACCTGCTGGTCACCTTCGAGGGCCCCTGGGACGCCTACCGGGAGGCGGCGGTGCCGCCCTGGACGGCCGACCACCCCGCCCAGCGGTTCTGCCACCTCGTGTACGCCGTCCCGCCGGGCGCGCCCGCCGCCGAGCTGGCCCTCCGGCGAGGGGCCGCGGTGCACTGCGCGGTCCCCGGGACCGGCGCGCACCCGTGGGGGACCCTCCCCTACGCCCTGGAGGCCGCCGGATGACGCGCACGCCCGGACGCGGCCGTGGCCGCCGCGCCCTGCCGCTGGTCCTGCTGCTCCTGCTGGCCGCCTGCACCACCGAGCGGCCGGACGAGCCGGACGACCTGGCGCCCGCCCCGGCGCCCGCCCCGGCGCCGGGGCAGCGCTGGCAGCCGAAACCGGGGGTCAGCTGGCAGTGGCAGCTCACCGGGAGGCTCGACACCTCCGTGAAGGCGGCGGTGTACGACGTCGACGGGTTCAACACCACCAAGGAGCAGGTCGCCGGGCTGAGGCAGGCCGGCCGGCGGACCGTCTGCTACCTGTCCACCGGAGCCTGGGAGGAGTTCCGCCCCGACGCCGGCGCCTTCCCGAAGGCGCTGCTCGGCAAGGGCAACGGCTGGGAGGGCGAACGCTGGCTGGACGTCCGGGGGTTGACCGAACTGGAGCCGCTGATGGCGAAACGGTTCGACATGTGCCGCGACAAGGGCTTCGACGCGGTGGAACCGGACAACATGGACGGCTACCGCAACGAGACCGGCTTCCCGCTCACCGCCGACGACCAGCTCAAGTACAACCGGCTGATCGCGAAGCTGGCGCACGACCGGGGGCTCGCGGTCGGTCTGAAGAACGACCTCGACCAGATCCCGCAGCTGGTGGGGGACTTCGACTTCGCGGTCAACGAGCAGTGTTTCGAGTACGACGAGTGCGAGCGGCTCACCCCGTTCGTCGCCGCGGGCAAGGCCGTCTTCCACGTGGAGTACGAGGGCCGGATCGGTCAGTGGTGTCCGCGCTCGCAGGAACTGCGGCTCAGCTCCCTGCAGAAGAAGTACGACCTGGACGCCTGGCGGCAGTTCTGCCCGCCCAAGAACGAGAACGAGAACACGGGCTAGGCGCGGCCGCTAAGGGCTGTCCCGTAATCCCCGGCGGGCGCGCGACGCCGGCTACGGCGCCTCGCTGCGTTGTCGGGACGCCCGGATACGCCCAGTATGCGGACGCCCCTCCGCCTTGCGATGCACCGCATCCGACGCCGCGCGCTGATCCACCGGGGATTACGGGACAGCCCTTAGGCGACGGGGAGGACCGCGTGCACCCGGTAGCCGCCGCCGAACCGGGGCCCCGCGAAGCAGGAGCCGCCCAGCGCCGTGGCCCGCTCCCGCATGCCGAGCAGCCCGTGGCCGCCACCCGCGCCGTCGTCCTCGGGGACCCCGGCGGCGCCGCCGTCGTCCAGCACCGTCACCTCCACCGACGTGCCGAACCGGACCACGCTGACCTCGGCCCGGACCTCCGGCCCCGCGTGCTTGCGGACATTGGTCAGGGCCTCCTGGATCACCCGGTACGCCGCCAGGTCCACGGCCGCCGGCAGCGGGGCCCGGTCACGGCCCAGCTCGACCATCACCTTCACCGGCAGCCCTGCGTGCCGGAAGGTGTCCACCAGCTCGTCCAGGACGGCCAGCCCCGGCGCCGGCTCGGTCGGTGCCTCCGGATCGCCGGACTGCCGCAGCAGCCCGACCGTCGCCCGCAGCTCGTTCAGCGCCGAGCGGCTCGCGTCCCGTACGTGGGCCAGGGCCTCCTTGGCCTGGTCGGGCCGCTTGTCCATGACGTGGGCGGCCACTCCCGCCTGGACGTTGACCAGGGCGATGTGGTGGGCCACCACGTCGTGCAGGTCCCGGGCGATCCGCAGCCGCTCCTCGGCGACCCGCCGCCGGGCCTCCTCCTCGCGGGTCCGCTCGGCCCGTTCGGCCCGCTCCCGTATGGCGTCGACGAACGCACGCCGGCTGCGCACCGCGTCACCGGCGGCCGCGGCCATCCCGGTCCAGGCGAAGATGCCGATGTTCTCCTGCGCGTACCAGGGCATCGGGCCGGCCAGCATGGCCACGCCGGTCAGTCCCGTCATCGTCAGCACGGCGATCCGCCACGTGGTGGGCCGGTCCGTGCGCGAGGCCAGCGTGTACAGGGCGATCACCGTGGACATGGCGACGGGGGCCCGCGGCTCGCCGGTGGCCAGCTCCAGCAGGCACAGCCCGATGGTCACGGCGAGCACCGTGCGGGTGCGCCGCCGACGGAACACGAGCGCGGCCGCGCCCAGCACCATCAGCAGCAGCGAGAACGGCTCGGGGGTCCGGGTCCCGAAGGCGGGCCCGTGCGGGCCGTGCGGATCCGCGAAGGAGCCGACGACCATGGAGACGAGCGCCCCGAGCGCGAGGACGGCATCGGTGGCGAGCGGGTGGGCCCGCATCCAGTGCCGGGTGGGGGCGAACGGCCCGAGGTCTGTCGTCACCCCGATACGGTACGGCCTGCCTCCGGACGGCAGGGCGGGCCCGTCAGGTCCCGGGCCGCTGCGGCGGCAGCGGGGCCGCCGGGGGCGGGCGCCGGCCGAGGGGGGCGCGGGAACGTTCCGGCCCCCACTTCGCGCGGACCACGCACACCGCCATGACGGCGGCGATGGCCGCGAGGTGCTCCTTGCCCGCCAGGTTGTCCTTGACCAGCACCTCGCCGATCATCACCGCGATGACGACGGCGCCGGTCAGGTACGCCCGGTACCGCCAGCACACGTAGATCGCGAGGCCGACCACCGCCGCCGACGGGCCGGTGTCGTTGACGACCCGGTCGGACAGCGGCAGGCCGAAGGGGTGGTCCGGGCCCAGCGAGAGCCCGATCCGCGCGTACGTGGTCCCGGCGAGGGTGGCGACGTAGCCGATGACCAGCGTGCGCCACCAGCCGATGCAGATCTCCGAGATCCCGAAGACCAGCAGGATCTGGGCGAGCGCCCCCCACACGGGCAGGTCGAGGGCGGGGACGAACAGGGACAGCGGGGTGCGCAGCAGGGCCAGCCACAGCGGGTCGACGGCCTTGACCGATCCGAGGTTCTGGACCGGCTGGAACCCCCAGGACGTGTTCTGGACGATCTGGAAGGCCGAGGTCAGGCAGACGGCCCCCAGGGTCATCGGGGCCGCCCGCCACTTGTCGCGGACCAGGGCGTCCCGGACGGTCCAGAACAGGGGCCCCCACTCGCGGCGGGCGAACCGCCGCAGGGGGGTGGTCGTCCAAGCCGTCAACGATTGGTCTCCAGATGTTTGCGGTTCAGCCACTTCGGCAGCCCGGGTGCCTCCAGGAAGCCCTCGGCCCGGCCCGCCGCGATACCGATCCGCAGGAGGTCGGAGCTCTTCTCGAAGAGCATGAACCGCGGCTCCCAGATCGGCCGGTATTTGGCGTTGGCCCGGTAGAGGGACTCGATCTGCCACCAGCGGGAGAAGAAGCTCAGCAGCGAGCGCCACATGCGCAGCACCGGACCCGCGCCGAGCTTGGACCCCCGCTCGAAGACGGAGCGGAACATCGCGAAGTTCAGCGAGACCTGTGTGACGCCGATCTCCTTGGAGCGCTCCAGGAGTTCGATGACCATGAACTCCATCAGACCGTTCTCGGAATCGCGGTCGCGGCGCATCAGGTCCAGCGACAGGCCCTTGGGGCCCCACGGGACGAAGGACAGCACGGCGCGCAGGTCGCCGTTGCCGTCGGTGCACTCCAGCATCACGCACTGGCCGTCGCCGGGGTCGCCCAGTCGGCCCAGCGCCATGGAGAAGCCGCGCTCGGTCGCCCCGTCGCGCCAGTCGTCGGCGCGGGTGAGGAGCACGTCCATCTCGTCGGAGGGGATGTCGGCGTGGCGGCGGATGCGCACCGTGTACCCGGCGCGCTTGACGCGGTTGTAGGCCTGCCGGACGGTCCGCATGGCGCGGCCCTCCAGCGTGAACTCGTCGGTCTCGACGATGGCTTCGTCGCCCAGCTCCAGTGCGTCCAGTCCGTGCCGCGCGTAGATCTGGCCGGCTTCCTCGCTGGCGCCCATCACGGCCGGCACCCAGCCGTGCTCGCGGGCCTCGGCCAGCCACGGCTCGATGGCGCCGGGCCACGCCTCGGGGTCGCCGATCGGGTCGCCGGAGGCCAGCGAGACACCGCCGACGACGCGGTACGTGACGGCCGCCTTGCCGGTCGGGGACCAGATGACGGACTTCTCGCGGCGCAGCGCGAAGTAGCCGAGGGAGTCGCGGTCGCCCTGCCGGGCGAGCAGCGCGCGCAGCCTCTCCTCGTCCTCCGCGGTGAGCGGGTCGACGGCGCGGCGCGAGCGGAAGGCGGCGAGCAGCACGGCGATCAGGAGCAGCGTCGACATGACGTTGATCACGATGTCGACCCAGCCCGGCGTGGTGATCGACGCGTAGTCGCGGGCGTTCGGCTCCAGGGTGATCAGCCGCATCACGCCGTACCGCCAGCGGGCCAGGAACGTGGCGTCGGCGGCGTCCGGGTCGGTGTTGGCGGCGCCGACGATCAGCGCGGCGAGGAGCGAGGTGGCCAGCAGGCCGACGGCGCCGACGGCGGTGGCCAGCTTGGGGTTGGAGCGGTCGCCCTTGGCGTAGAACTCGCGGCGGCCCAGCAGCAGGGCCCCGACGAAGCCCGCGGTCAGCGCGAGGGAGACCCAGTTCTGGGTGTGGTCCCGGAACTCCGGGTAGCAGAGGTTGAAGTCACCGCTGGTGCACGGGGCGAAGGCGGCGGTGGCGAAGGCCAGCAGCAGCATGCCGCTGAGCACGAGGTTCAGGATCCACGCGGCGCGCTTGCGGCGGCCCATGGTGACGGCGAGCAGCAGCGAGAACAGACCGGACGCGAAGCCGGCCGTGAGCAGGTACGGGGTGTAGAAATCGGCGGTGTTGTGCCGCCGCAGGTCCTGCCCGAGCGAAAGCCACACCGCGCTCAGGAAGTTGACGAAGGTGACGGCGCGCAGGTACCAGACCGCGAACGCGGCGCTGCGCCGTGACCGGGCGGACCCCCGGCCGGTCTCCCGGCCGCCCCCTTCGTCCTTCTTGTCGTCTTTCCTGTCGTCTTTCCTGCTGTTCGTGTCCTTGCCGGATCCCTGGGCCGCCTTGGCGGCCTGTGCCTGTGCTGCCTGTGCGGCGGTCCGGTCGGTGTCTGCGCTGGTCAAGCGGGCCTCTCCCATGAAACGCGATGATATGGGGCGTCGCCGTCCATGGGTGGCCCGGTCCGGGGCACCTGCGGCCGCTCCCGAGCCACGGCACCCCGGAGCGGACGCCGAAGGCCGTCCCGTAATCCCCGCATTGCGGTGCACCGCGTCTGACGCCGCGCGCCGACCCACCGCGGATTACGGGACAGCCTTCAGGGGGTCTCCCCCTGGCCCTTCGGCTCCTGTGCCCGCTCCGGGAGTTCCGCCGCGAGTGCGGCGGCCGCCTGGACCAGGGGAAGAGCCAGCAATGCCCCGGTTCCTTCTCCCACAGTGACGCCGTGGTCGAGGACCGGGTTGAGTGCCATCCGGTCCAGTGCCTTCGCCTGGCCCGGTTCGCCGCTGGCCTGCCCGGCCAGCCACCAGTCGGGGGCCCGGAACGCGGCGCGCTGGGCCACCAGTCCGCAGGCCGCCGAGACGACGCCGTCGAGGATGACCGGCGTACGGCGGACCGCGCACTGGAGCAGGAAGCCGGTGATCGCGGCCACGTCGGCGCCGCCGACCGCGGCGAGCAGGGCCACCTGGTCGCCGAGGACCGGGCGGGCCCGGCGCAAGGCGTCGCGGATCGCCGCGCACTTGCGCATCCAGGTCAGGTCGTCGATGGGCCGCCCGCCGCGCCCGGTGACCACGGAGGCATCGGTTCCGCACAGGGCGGCGACGAGCGTCGCCGCGACCGTGGTTCCACCGACGCTCAAGTCCCCCAGCACCACGAGGTCGGTGCCCGAGTCGGCCTCCTCGTCGGCGATCCGCATGCCGAGCCGCAGGGCCGCGTCGGCTTCCTCGCGGGTGAGCGCGTCCTCGACGTCGATCCGCCCGCTGCCGCGCCGCACCCGGTGGCGCACCACGTCCTCGGGCAGCAGGGAGGGCTCGCAGTCCAGGCCGGCGTCGACGATCCGCACGCCGGCGCCGAGGCGCGCCGCGAGGATCGACACGGGCGAGCTCCCGTCGAGGACGGCGCGCACCAGCTCGTGCGCGCTGCCGGCGGCGCGGGCGGACACCCCCTCGGCGGCGATCCCGTGGTCCGCGGCGAACAGCACGACGCGCGGCCGCTCGACCGGCCGGACGGGCACCCGCCCCTGTGCGGCTGCGAGCCACTCGGCGAGCTCGTCGAGCCGCCCCAGCGCCCCGGCCGGCACGGCCAGCCGCTCACGGCGTTCCTCGGCGTCACGCCGGACGCCCCCGTCGGGGCGCTCGATCAGATCGGAGAAGTCGTCGAGATTCAGCGTGGTCATCTGCCAGAGCGTACAGCGGGTAAGGCCCTCCCCAAGCCCCGTCCGGGGTCCCCGCCGGCCGGGCCGCGGGTCAGTCCTTCAGGACCACCGCCTGCCCGGCCACGACCAGCAGGACGTGCTCGCACTCGGCGGCCACCAGGTTGTTCAGGCGCCCGAGTTCGTCACGGAACCGCCGGCCCGACGCCGTCGCCGGAACGACCCCCGAACCCACCTCGTTGCTGACGGCCACCACCGTGCGGCGGGTCGCCCGCACGGCCGCCACCAGCTCCGCCACCCGCCCCCGGAGCTCCCTCTGCCCCTGCCCCGCCCAGACGGCGTCGTCCCAGGCCCCCGCCCGGTCCATCGCGTCCGTCAGCCACAGCGCCAGGCAGTCGATCAGCAGCGGCGGGCCGCCCTCCACCAGCAGCGGCACCAGCTCGCAGGTCTCCACCGTCCGCCAGCTCCCCGGCCGGCGATCCCGGTGCAGGCCGATCCGCGCCGCCCACTCGGCGTCGCCGTCGCGCGAGCCGCCGGTGGCCACGTAGACCACCTCCGGGAACCCCGCCAGCCGCCGCTCCGCCTCGAAGGACTTCCCGGAGCGGGCCCCGCCGAGCACCAGCGTCCGGCGCGGCAGGTCCGGCACCGCGTGGTACTCGCCGACCGTCAGCGTCGTCCCGTCCGGCACCACCCGTGCTCCGGCCGCCGCGCACCGGCGCTCCAGCTCCCGGCCCGGCGGGGTGCCGTGGTCCAGGTGCACGGCGATCACGTCCGTGGTCGGCCCGGCGGCGCCGCTCGCCCGCAGCCGCACCAGCGCCTCCGGCCGGCCCAGTACGTCCGCGAGGACCATGTCGTAAGGGCGCTGCACCTCGCCGTTGTCCGTCCCGGCCGGTGCCCCGCCGGGCGGGAGGTACAGCAGCCGCGTCCCGTCGGGCCCGGTCACCTCGTACCCGGTGCCCGGCGCGTCCATCGGCACCGCCCGCACCCGGTGCCCGCTGATCACCGCGAGCTCCCGCCCGTCCGGCACCCGGCCGGCGGCCGGCAGCCCGGGCGGCCGTTCGACGGGCGGGCCGTCGTGCGGATGGGTGAGCAGGACCTGGCGCACGCCGGCCAGAGAATGGCCCGCACGGGCGCCGGCGAGCACCGCCCCGGGGGTCAGGTCGAGCAGCAGCGCACCGTCGACGAGCAGGCCGGCGGCGGCGCGCGCCCGGGGGCCGACGGAGACCGCGCAGACCGCGCAGGGACAGCCGGGGCGGGGCAGTCCTTCGGGTGTGCCGGTGCCGAGCAGAGTGAGTTCCACAGGAAGATCCTCCCGCGTCCCCGAGACTGCTGCGCGCCCGGCTACTCTGCGGGCAGACTCAAGGCGAGATGCGGACGAGCAACGGAGGCGGACATGGCGTGGACGTGGCGGTTCGAGACGGCCGACGGCAGCGAGACGAGCCCGTCGGTGCAGCCGGAGGAGTTCACCACGCAGGGCGACGCGGAATCCTGGATCGGTGAGTACTGGAAGGAGCTGCTGGAGGGCGGCACCGAGAAGGTGAAGCTGTCCGACGACAACGGCACCGAGCTGTACGCGATGAGCCTGCGCGAGGCGCTGGACGCCTGAGCGGCGCCCGCCGACGCATGCACGGAGCCCGGGCCCCCGAGGGGGCCCGGGCTCCGTCGTTCCCGGGTGTGCTTGCGCGCGTGTGCGCGCCCGTCAGTGCGCCGGGGTCAGCCGCGGACGCCGCACAGGTGCAGCAGTGCGGCGACCCCGCGGTACGGATCGGTCCGCCCGGCGCGGTCCTCGGCGGCCAGCAGCCGCTCCAGCTCCTCGTCGGGGGGCAGCGTCGCGCCGGCCTCGGTCCCGTCGGTGAAGACGCGCACGCCGTACCAGGCCTGCAGCGGAGCGCCGATCCCGGACAGCGTGGCCGTGAGCCCGGACAGCCGGTCGGCCCGTACGTCCAGGCCCAGCCGGTTCGTGTAGTCGACGGTGTCGAAGGCGGCCAGCGCACCCGCCCAGTCGGCGTCCAGGCCGGGCCGCATCGCGAGGGCGTCGCCGTTGCGGACCAGCAGGGACAGCAGTCCGCCGGGCGCGAGCATCCGGGCCAGCCCGGCCAGCATCGCGTCGGGCTCGGGCACGTACATCAGGACGCCGTGGCAGAGCACCACGTCGAAACTGCCGGGCGTGAAGTGCGCGCCGGTCTCCCGGCCGTCGCCCTCCAGGAGCTCGACCCGGTCCTGGATCCCGGCGGGCTCGGCCGCCAGCGCCGCATGGGCGACGGCGAGCATGGCCGGGTCCTGCTCCAGGCCGGTGACCTTGTGCCCGGCACGGGCCAGACGCAGCGCCTGGGTGCCCTGGCCCATGCCGACGTCGAGGACGCGCAGCCGCTGCCCGACCGGGAAGCGCTGCGCGATCTGTTCGTCGACCTGTCGGCCCACGAGTTCCTGGCGGACGGCGTTGCGCAGTCCGCCCAGTCCCTCGAGCCACAGCCTGGCGCCCCCCGCGAAGCCGTCCCCCGACCCTCCGGGCTTCCCTCCGCTCAGGGCCGTTCCCCGCGCTTGACCTGCGGCTTCGGCAGACGCAGCCGGCGCATCTGGAGGGTGCGCATCAGGCCGTACGCGACGGCGCCGCGGCGCGGCTCGTCGGGGAAGCGCTGAGCGAGGGCCTTGCGCAGGCGGAAGCCCAGCCCGATGGAGTCGAGGATGATCAGGGCGATCACCGCGAGCCACAGCAGCAGGGCGATGTTCTGGATCGACGAGACCCGCACCATGCTCAGCACGAGGATGATCACCGCGAGCGGCAGGAACATCTCGGCGACGGAGAAGCGGGAGTCCACGAAGTCGCGGACGAACTTGCGCACGGGGCCCTTGTCGCGGGCCGGCAGGTAGCGCTGGTCGCCGTTGGCGAGGGCCTCGCGCTGCCTGGCCATCTCTTCGCGACGGCGCTCGCGGGCGCGCTTTGCATCCTCCTTGCGATTGCCGGTCGAGGCCACGACGGCCTTGCGCTGCGACTGGGCCACAGCACGCTTCGGCGTCGGGCGGCCCTTCGGGGCCTGCGGGTGACGGGGCTGCGAGAGGTCGGCGCTCACCTTGTCGGTGGCGGCGGTCTTCTCTTCCTTGGAGGAACGGCTACCAAACACAAAACCCAAGCCTACGTGGTCACGGCCGGGTACCCCACTTTCCCGGGGAACGATCCGGCAACGGCGGGCGTCTTCCCTGTGCAGGGTTCGCACTGCGGGCGGGCCCTCGTCCCGGACCCCCGGCACCGTCGGGGAAGCGCCTACTCCCTACGCCTGACACGGGCGGGGGTGGAGTCGTCCTGGAGGAGGAGCACATCCGTACACGAACAGTGCGGTAATGGAGACAGGGCCCGTACTGTGGGTTCTGATGGCGGTCGGCCCGGGGGACCGGGATGATCGCCATGGCTGGTGACCTGGAGCGAAGTCCGTCAGAAGGGGGCGCGCGAAGCCCATGAGCGGTGTCATGAAGCGTATGGGGATGATCTTCCGCGCGAAGGCGAACAAGGCCCTGGACCGGGCCGAGGACCCGCGCGAGACCCTCGACTACTCGTACCAGAAGCAGCTGGAGCTGCTTCAGAAGGTGCGTCGCGGCGTTGCCGACGTGGCGACCTCCCGCAAGCGCCTGGAGCTGCAGCTGAACCAGCTCCAGGGCCAGTCCGCCAAGCTGGAGGACCAGGGCCGCAAGGCCCTCGCCCTGGGCCGCGAGGACCTGGCCCGCGAGGCGCTGTCCCGCCGCGCCTCGCTGCAGCAGCAGGTCAGCGACCTGGAGGTGCAGCACCAGACCCTCCAGGGCGAGGAGGAGAAGCTGACCCTCGCCGCGCAGCGCCTGCAGGCCAAGGTGGACGCCTTCCGCACGAAGAAGGAGACCATCAAGGCCACGTACACGGCGGCGCAGGCCCAGACCCGCATCGCGGAGTCCTTCTCCGGCATCTCCGAGGAGATGAGCGACGTCGGCCTGGCCATCCAGCGGGCCGAGGACAAGACCGCCCAGCTCCAGGCCCGGGCAGGCGCGATCGACGAGCTGCTGGCCTCCGGCGCCCTCGACGACCAGAGCGGTCTGGGCTCCAAGGACGACATCCAGGCCGAGCTCGACCGCCTCTCCGGTGGTACGGACGTGGAGCTGGAGCTCCAGCGGATGAAGGCCGAGCTGGCCGGCGGCCCGTCGGCGCAGCAGCAGGCCATCGAGGGCGGCGCGCCGGGCAGCGCCCAGCCGTCGCAGACCCAGCACCGCTTCGACAAGCAGTAGGACGGGGTCCGTCATGATTGTCCGCATCATGGGGGAAGGCCAGCTGACGGTGGCCGACGGTCACTTCGCCGAGCTCAACACGCTGGACGACGATCTCCTCGCGGAGATGGAGTCCGGTGACGAGGAGGGCTTCCGCCGGACGCTGGGCGCGCTGCTCGACGCCGTACGGCGGCTCGGCGAGCCCCTGCCGGACGACGCCCTGGAGCCCTCCGAGCTGATCCTCCCCGCGGGTGACGCCTCGCTCGACGAGGTCAGGGAGATGCTCAGCGACGACGGCCTGATCCCGGGCTGAGTCCCGGCGGCAGGACCCGGACGCGACGGCGCCCGGCCGGTCCCCTTCGCGGGGGCGGGCCGGGCGCCGTCGCGTCCGCTCAGTGCTTGGTCGGCTTCGAGACCGGTGCCCGCGCCGGGTCCGGCGTCCCGCCGATGAAGTTCTCGAACTTGCGGCGCGGGCCCGCCCAGCGCCGGTCGTGGTGGAAGGCGCGCAGCCTGGCCCTGGCGCGGGCCCGCGGGCGCTTCGCGTAGAACCGCTTCGCGTACAGGGAGCCGGGCCGGGCCAGGCGGATCGCCCCGACCAGCGCCACGAACGGGATGACCATGCCGAAGAGCGCGGTGCGGGCCTTGCCCTTCCACAGGGCGATCAGGGCCAGGAAGAAGTTGGTGGCGGTGTTCATGATGATGAGACCCCGGCTCTGGCGCTCCTCGGAGGTCAGGTCGTTGACGCCGAACGGCAGGAAACCGCCCAGGATCAGCGCCACCAGGGCGGCCGTCAGCACCACGATCTCCACGCTCTTGCGGCCCTGCTCGCTCCAGTAGACGTCGTCGAGGTGCAGGATCAGCGCGAACTCGTCCAGTACCAGGCCCGCGCCCAGTCCGAAGATCACGGCGGAGAGCATGGCGCCGAACCCGCGCCCGCCGCTGCCGACCGCTCCGAAACCGCCGATGATCACGAGGATGACCCCGGGCACCACGTGGTGGATGTGGACGCCGCCCGGGGTGATGTTCTTGAACGGCCCCCGCCCCGCCCGGATCAGCCGGGTGATCACACGGGTGACCAGGAACGACATGACGAACGAGAGCAGGGCGAGGAGCAGGGGGAGTTTCCCCGGTTCGACGATGTTCCGGTACCACCAGTGACCCATACCGCCGGCTCCCCTGTCATGGCAGCTCCCCATTTTTCCCGTATGGGGCAATTTACCGCTCGCGGCGAGCAGGTAGCGTTCGCGCCGATGAAAGATTCGTTCGATGACCAGCCCCCCGAGCCGCCGCTGACGCCGCCCGCCGAGTGCGCCTCGCTGCGCGACGGCGTGCGCTTCGCGTTCGGCACGCTCACCGTGCTGCCCGCCCGCATCACGCGCTGGGACCGGCCCGCGGCCCGTACCGGCATGGCCTGTGCCCCGCTGGCCGGGCTCGCCGTGGGCCTCCTCGCGGCAGTGCCGGGGGTGCTGCTGCTGATCCTGGGCGGCGGTCCGCTGCTCGCCGCGGCCGTCACCGTCGCCGTGCCGGCCGCCCTGACCAGGGGGCTGCACCTCGACGGGCTCGCCGACACCGCCGACGGGCTGGGCAGCGCCAAGCCGGCCGCGGTGGCGCTGCGCATCATGAAACAGTCCGACATCGGCCCCTTCGGGGTGGTGGCGCTGCTGCTGGTGCTGCTGGTCCAGGCCGGGGCGCTGGCGGACCTCTACGCCGAGAGCTGGGTCCACGGGGCCCTCGCGACGGTCATCGCGGCCGTCACCGCCCGGCTGGCCATGACCCTGGCCTCCCGCGACGGCGTACCGCCGGCCCGCCCCGAGGGGCTCGGGGCGGCCGTCGCCGGGGTGCTCCCCAAGGGCTCGGCCGCCGGGCTCGCCGCTCTGGTGGCCGTGCTGGCCGGGGCCGCCGCCCTGCCGGTGGGGCCGGGCGCCGCCGTCCAGTGCGCCGGTGCGGTCCTGATCGCCCTGGCGACCGCGGAGCTGCTGCTCCGGCGGTGCGTACGCCGTTTCGACGGGGTCACGGGCGACGTTTTCGGCGCCCTCGCCGAGGTCGCGGGGACCACCGCCCTCGTCGTCCTGGCCCTGGGCTGACCGCACTGCCCCCCGAGGGGACCGCGTAGGGTGCGGGGCGTGGAAGAGACGCCGACGCCCATCAGGGTGCTGCTCGCCGACGACCAGGCCCTGCTCCGCAGCGCGTTCAAGGTGCTGGTCGACTCCGAGCCCGACATGGAGGTCGTCGGCGAGGCCTCCGACGGCGCCCAGGCCTGCGAACTCGCCCGCCGCTCCCGGCCCGACGTGGTCCTCATGGACATCCGGATGCCCGGCACCGACGGGCTCGCCGCCACCCGCATGATCAGCGCCGACCCCGAACTCGCCGCCGTCCGCGTGGTCATGCTGACCACCTTCGAGGTCGACGAGTACGTCGTGCAGTCCCTGCGGGCCGGTGCCTCCGGTTTCCTCGGCAAGGGCGCCGAGCCCGAGGAACTCCTCAACGCCATCCGGGTCGCCGCCGCCGGCGAGGCGCTGCTCTCCCCGGCCGCCACCAAGGGGCTCATCGCCACCTTCCTCGCCCAGGGCGGCGGCGCCGACCCCACCGCTCCCGCCGCGCACGCCGAGCGGCTCGCCGCGCTGACCGTCCGCGAACGCGAGGTCCTCGTCCACGTCGCCGCGGGACTGTCCAACGACGAGATCGCCGGACGGCTCGAAGTCAGCCCGCTCACCGTCAAGACCCACGTGAACCGGGCCATGGCCAAGCTCGGTGCCCGCGACCGGGCCCAACTGGTGGTCATCGCCTACGAATCGGGACTGGTCCGGCCCCGGGCCGAGTGAGCGCGGGCCCGCGGGGCACGGCCACGCAGTACACCCGCGTACTGCGGACGCGGTATGCGGCGCATAAAGACGCGGCACCTGGGAGCGACGCAGCGCCGCCCCCGCGTACGGAAGGCTGAAGGCCCGCGGCCTTCGGGCCACGCCCCGCGCACGCCACTGCAGAGAGATCCCACACCCATGTCCTGGCTGTCCCGTTTCAGCCTGGCCCAAAGAGCGCTGATCGGCCTCGTGTCGATCACCGCACTGCTCTTCGGCGCCATAGCCATCCCGCAGCTCAAGCAGCAACTGCTGCCGTCCATCGAACTGCCGATGGTGTCCGTGCTCGCGCCCTACCAGGGCGCCTCGCCCGACGTGGTGGAGAAGCAGGTCATCGAGCCGATCGAGGCCACCCTCAAGGGCGTCGACGGCATCACCGGCATCACCTCCACCGCCAGCGAGGGCAACGCCCTCATCATGGCCAAGTTCGACTACGGCGACGAGGGCACCAAGCAGCTCGTAGCCGACGTCCAGCAGGCCGTGAACCGGGCGCGCGTACGACTGCCCGCCGAGGTGGACCCGCAGGTCGTGGCCGGCTCCACCGACGACATCCCCACCGTCGTCCTCGCCGTCACCTCGGACAAGGACCAGCAGGCGCTCGCCGACCAGCTGGGCCGCTCCGTCGTCCCCGTCCTCGAGGACATCGACGGCGTCGGCCAGGTCAGCGTCGACGGCGTCCAGGACCTCCAGGTCGCCGTCACCCCCGACAACGCCAAGCTCGCGGCGGCCGGCCTCGACGGCGCCGCCCTCGCCCAGGGCCTCCAGGCGGGCGGCGCGACCGTCCCGGCCGGCTCCTTCGACGAGGCCGGAAAGAACCGCACCGTCCGCGTCGGCGGCGGCTACACCTCCCTCGCCCAGCTCCAGGACCTGCGCCTGAGCGCCCCCGGCAAGCCGGCCGTACGCCTCGCGGACGTCGCCACCGTCACGCAGGAGCCCGCCAAGGCCGTCTCCCTCACCCGCACCAACGGCAAGCCCAGCCTCGCCCTCGTCCTCACCATGGACAAGGACGGCAGCGCCGTCGCGATCTCCGACGCCGTCCGGGACAAGCTGCCCGAGCTGCGCTCCGCCCTCGGCGCAGGCGCCGAACTGACCGTCGTCAGCGACCAGGGCCCGCCCGTCGCCAAGTCCATCTCCGGACTCACCACCGAAGGCCTCCTCGGCCTGCTCTTCGCGGTGATCGTGATCCTGGTCTTCCTGGCCTCGCTGCGCTCGACGCTGGTCACCGCGGTCTCCATCCCGCTGTCCGTCGTCCTCGCGCTGATCGTGCTGTGGACCCGCGACCTGTCGCTCAACATGCTGACCCTCGGCGCGCTCACCATCGCCATCGGCCGCGTCGTCGACGACTCGATCGTGGTCCTGGAGAACATCAAGCGCCACCTCGGCTACGGCGAGGAGCGCGAGGCCGCGATCATCGCCGCGGTCAAGGAGGTCGCCGGCGCGGTCACCTCCTCCACCCTCACCACCGTGGCCGTCTTCCTCCCGATCGGCTTCGTCGGCGGCATGGTCGGCGAGTTCTTCGGCCCGTTCTCCCTCACCGTCGCCGCGGCCCTGCTGGCCTCGCTGGTCGTCTCCCTGACGGTCGTCCCGGTGCTCTCGTACTGGTTCCTGCGCGCCCCGAAGGGCGTCGACCCGGCGAACGCCGAGAGCGCGGCCAGGGCGCGCCGCGAGGCCGAGGAGAAGGAGGCGAACAGCCGCCTCCAGCGCTTCTACGTACGGACCCTGGGCCTGGTCACCCGCCGGCGGATCGCCACCCTCGTGGTCGCGGTCGTCGTCCTCTTCGCCACCTTCGGGATGGCCCCGCTGCTGAAGACGAACTTCTTCGACCAGGGTGAGCAGAGCGTCCTGACGGTCAAGCAGCAGCTGCCCCCGGGCACCTCGCTGGCCGCCTCCGACGCGGCGAGCCGCAAGGTCGAGAAGGCCCTGACCGAGGTCAAGGGCGTCAAGGACTACCAGGTCACCGTCGGCTCCTCCGGCTTCCTGGCCGCCTTCGGCGGCGGCACGGGCTCCAACCAGGCCTCGTACCAGGTCACCCTGGAGGACTCCGGCGACTCCGAGGGCGTCAAGAAGCGCATCGAGGAGGCGCTCGGCACGCTCGACGGCATCGGCGACACCAGCATCTCGGCGGGCGGCGGCTTCGGCAGCCAGAACCTCAGCGTGGTCGTCAAGGCGGGCGACGCCGGTGTCCTCGCGAAGGCCGCCGAGCAGGTCCGCGCCGAGGTGGCCACGCTCGACGACGTCACCGACGTCCAGAGCGACCTGTCCCAGTCCGTGCCCCGGATCTCGGTGACCGCCACCCCGAAGGCCGCAGAGGCGGGCCTGAGCCAGGCCGCCCTCGGCGCGATCGTCGCCCAGGCCGTACGCGGCACGCCGGCGGGCAAGGCCGTACTGGACGACACCGAGCGCGACATCGTCATCAAGTCCGCGCACCCGGCCACCACCCTGGCCGAACTGCAGGCGCTGCCCGTCGGCCCGGTCAGGCTCGGCGACGTCGCCGAGGTCAAGGAGGTCCCCGGCCCGGTCTCGATGACCCGGATCGACGGCGCCCGCGCCGCCACCGTCACCGCGAAGCCCGTCGGCGACAACACCGGCGCGATCGGCGCCGCGCTCCAGACGAAGATCAAGGCACTGGACCTGCCCGACGGCGCCACCGCCACCATCGGCGGCGTCTCCTCGGACCAGGACGACGCGTTCGCCTCGCTGGGCCTGGCCATGCTCGCGGCCATCGCGATCGTGTTCATGCTGCTCGTGGCCACGTTCCGCTCGCTGGTCCAGCCGCTGATCCTGCTGGTCTCGATCCCGTTCGCGGCGACCGGCGCACTCGGCCTGCTGCTGGTGACCGGCACCCCGCTGGGCGTCCCGGCGATGATCGGCATGCTGATGCTCATCGGCATCGTCGTGACCAACGCGATC
Organism: Actinobacteria bacterium OV450; assembly: GCA_001298555.1. GTDB lineage: Bacteria > Actinomycetota > Actinomycetes > Streptomycetales > Streptomycetaceae > Streptomyces. Next base: position 75,617 of record LJCW01000336.1, on the reverse strand, counting down.
GTCCTGATCGACCTGGTCAACCAGTACCGCGCCCAGGGCCTCGGGGTCGTCGAGGCCGTCATCGAGGGCGGCCGGCACCGGCTGCGCCCGATCCTCATGACCGCCCTGGCGACGATCTTCGCGCTGCTCCCGATGGCGCTCGGCGTCACCGGCGAGGGCGGATTCATCTCGCAGCCGCTGGCGGTGGTGGTGATCGGCGGCCTGGTCAGCTCGACCCTGCTGACCCTGCTGCTGGTCCCGACGCTGTACACGATGATCGAACTCCGCAAGGAGCGCCGCCGCGCGAAGCGCGAGGCCAGGCGCACGGCCCGCCTGACGGTGGTCCCGGAGGTGTCCGAGGAGACGCCTGCCGGCGTCTGACCGCCCGCCCGAACCGAAAGGGGCGCCCCGCACGGCGGGGCGCCCCTTTCGTCGAACCGCTGCGCCCGGCTACGGGAGGGCGAGCATGCGCTCCAGGGCGAGCTTCGCGAAGCTCTCCGTCTCCTTGTCGACCTGGATCTGGTTGACGAGGGTCCCCTCGGCCAGCGACTCCAGGGTCCACACCAGGTGGGGCAGGTCGATGCGGTTCATCGTCGAGCAGAAGCAGACCGTCTTGTCGAGGAAGACGACCTCCTTGTCCTGAGCGGCGAACCGGTTCGCCAGGCGGCGGACGAGGTTCAGCTCGGTGCCGATGGCCCACTTGGAGCCGGCCGGGGCCGCCTCCAGCGCCTTGATGATGTACTCCGTCGAGCCGACGTAGTCCGCGGCCGCCACGACCTCGTGCTTGCACTCGGGGTGGACCAGGACGTTCACACCGGGGATGCGGGCGCGCACGTCGTTGACGGAGTCGACCGAGAACCGGCCGTGCACCGAGCAGTGGCCGCGCCACAGGATCATCTTGGCGTCCCGCAGCTGCTCGGCGGTCAGGCCGCCGTTCGGCTTGTGCGGGTTGTAGAGCACGCAGTCGTCCAGGGACATGCCCATGTCGCGGACGGCGGTGTTGCGGCCCAGGTGCTGGTCCGGCAGGAAGAGCACCTTCTCGCCCTGCTCAAACGCCCACTCCAGGGCCTTCTTCGCATTGGACGAGGTGCAGATGGTGCCGCCGTGCTTGCCTGTGAAGGCCTTGATGTCGGCGGAGGAGTTCATGTACGACACGGGGACCGTCGCCCCGGCTATGCCCGCCTCGGTCAGCACGTCCCAGCACTCGGCGACCTGCTCGGCGGTGGCCATGTCGGCCATCGAGCAGCCGGCGGCCAGGTCCGGCAGGACGACCTTCTGGTCGTCCGAGGTGAGGATGTCCGCGGACTCCGCCATGAAGTGGACGCCGCAGAAGACGATGTACTCGGCCTCCGGCTTGGCGGCCGCGTCCTTGGCCAGCTTGAAGGAGTCGCCGGTGACGTCCGCGAACTCGATCACCTCGTCACGCTGGTAGTGGTGGCCGAGGATGAAGACCTTGTCCCCGAGCTTCTCCTTGGCCGCGCGGGCGCGCGCGACCAGGTCCGGGTCCGACGGCGACGGCAGGTCGCCCGGGCACTCCACCCCGCGCTCGCTCTTGGGGTCGGCCTCACGGCCGAGCAGCAGCAGGGCAAGGGGCGTCGGCTGGACGTCCAAAGGCTGGGCGGTGGTCACGACACGCACCCTTTCTGTTCCGCGACAAGGGACTTCCGAAGCAGGGCTTCTGAAGCCGGATTCGACTTCTCGTCTATTTGACGTTATCTATGATAGCCGCTTCACGTCACTTTGACGATGCCGATAGTGTCGATGTGACGAATTCGCCCGTGATGCAGCCCGGGGTCCGTCGGGGCCACCTCCCCGCGCCGGTGTGCGAGCATGAATGTGAAACATGCGTCGGGTCCGGAATGAATCCGCGGCCCCGCTCGTTGCCATCGACGGCAAGAGTCCGACGTTTCCCCGCCCGCGGCGGGGAGCCGCCCACTTCGGGAGTGAATGCAGATGTCCGTACAGGACGACAAGACCACTGTGAGCGACGGCATCCTCCTGTCCGACGCCGCCGCCGAGAAGGTCAGGACCCTGCTGGAGCAGGAAGGCCGCGATGACCTGGCGCTCCGCGTCGCCGTCCAGCCCGGTGGCTGCTCCGGCCTGCGCTACCAGCTCTTCTTCGACGAGCGCTCCCTCGACGGCGACGTCGTCAAGGACTTCGACGGCGTGAAGGTCGTCACGGACCGGATGAGCTCCCCGTACCTGCACGGTGCGTCCATCGACTTCGTGGACACCATCGAGAAGCAGGGCTTCACGATCGACAACCCCAACGCCACCGGCTCCTGCGCCTGCGGCGACTCGTTCAGCTAAGCCTGGACGACCCCCGTACGACGAAGGCCCCCGGCACCGAGAGGTGCCGGGGGCCTTTCGTGCGCGCCGGGGCTACTGCCGGGGGAGCGGCTTGCCCGTGGTCGCGTCGATCACCTTGCGCTCGCCGAGGGGCTTTCCGAGGGTCGTCGACACCGTCATGTCCTTGGCGAGCATGATGCAGGACCGGCCCGGCTCGTTCGGGGTGTCGGTGATCCTCACCGACACCGACCCGGCCTCCTCGCGCGCCTCCAGGGCGTAGGTGCTGCACACCCCGCCCCAGAAGTTGACGGTCAGCTTCCGGTCGTCCTCCCTGTACGAGAACCCGGGCACGGTCTTCCCGCCCTTGGGGGCCTGCGGAGTCCCGGTGGCGTCCTCGCCGGCCGGCTGGACCACCGTGCGCCCGGGACCGCCGTTGCCGCCCGCCACCTCGAACAGCCAGGCCGGCACCAGGCCGCGCGTCCCGTCCACGGTCCCGGGCGCCAGCCCCAGCACCGCCCCCTTCACGGTCTCGGTCTTCGGCGGCTTCATCGGACGCGGCTCCGGGTTGCAGGGCAGCGTGTCCGACGGGCCGACCGGGGTGTCCGGGGTCAGCGGGACCGAGGTCGCGCAGCCGCTGGGCCCGGGATCCGTACCGCCGGACCCGGCCGAGGAGCGGTTCAGCCGCGCCAGCGCCTCGACGGCCCCGACCACCGGCCGCTCCGCCGCGCGGACGGGCGCCTTCAGCTCGCCGCTGCCGGCCACCACCTGGGAGTCCGCCCCCACGCTGACCTTCGTGGCCCAGCCCTGCGTGGGGAACCCGTCGATCACCGGGTCGGCGTTCACCACCCGTACGCCGCCCTGCGTGAGCCGGGCGTCGAGTTTGGCGCCGCCCTGGCCGAGGGCCGCCAGCACCGGGGCGGCGGCGGCCTTGGCGGCCTCCTCGCTCACCGGGGTCCCGCCCTTGCCGCCCGCGGCGGCGTCCGCCGACGCGTCCGCCGCCGCGTCCGCCCCCGGGGCGTTCCGTGCGCCCTCGGGCAGGGTGGCGGGGCCGCAGGTGTCCTTGCCGCGCTTGCAGTCGTCGCCGGCGCCGCCCGTCCCCGCGAAACGCGAGAAGTTCCAGGTCCCCGGGGCCGTGCGGTTCACCGTGAGCCGGGGTCCGCTGCCGTCGGCGCTCTCCCCGGCCTGCCAGACCTCGCCCGTGAGCCGCGGGGTGCCGGGGATGCCGAGGGCCGTCGCGAGCCGGGCCACCTCCTCCGAGGTGACCTCGCCCGTCGCGGCGAAGGCCGGCGCGGTCGCCGGGGCCTCGGGCAGCGCCACGTCGGCCCGGTACGTCACCCCGCTGCCGTGCGGATCCGGCTCCCCGGGGGCGATGCCCGGTCCCGGGGTACCCGGCGCGACGCGGGGCGCCGAGGCCGCACTGTCACCCGTACCGCCGGCCCGCCCGCCGTCGCCGTAGGCCGTCGACGCCCAGTACGCCGTACCGCCGCCCGCGAGCAGGACGGCGGCCGCGATCGAGCCGATGGCCCAGGCCGGCCGCCGCCGTGTGGCGCGTGATGTGTCGGGTTGTTCGCTGGTCACCGCTGGCTCCTTCGCCCTCGCCGCACTGGCTGATGCGGCTGTGACGGAACAGACGGCGAACCGGTTCCCCGGCTCCGCAAGAGGCTCCGGAAAGGTTCCGAAAGCTCCCCGAAAGGTCCCCGAAAGGTCCCCGAAAGGACGACTCAGTCGCCGTACTCCGCCGTGGAGGCGATCAGCCGGGCCGAAGCCGCCGGGACCCTGATCCCGTGGATCTCGGAGGGGGCCACCCGGTCCGGCCGGGGATCCGCCGGGACCGCCCAGTGCGGTGCCATCCTGGCGCAGTCACCCAGCAGCCGGGCGAAAGCGGGCCGCGTGTCGGCGGCGTTCCCGGCCGTGCCGGCGTACCCGAAACCATCGGTGTAGGTCATGGAGGCACGGTAGGCACGGCGCCGCGGGCGGAGAAAGACCTACTACGGGGTAGTTTCGTGCGTTCGGCTGCCGGGCCGGGACCGGGTAGTTTTGACTGTCCCCTCGCCGTCCTCCGCAGGAGCATCCACGCCGTGCGCATCGCAGTCACCGGCTCCATCGCCACCGACCACCTCATGACCTTCCCCGGCCGCTTCGCCGACCAGCTGGTCGCGGACCAGCTGCACACGGTCTCCCTCTCCTTCCTCGTCGACAACCTCGACGTACGGCGGGGCGGCGTCGGCCCGAACATCTGCTTCGGCATGGGCCAGCTCGGCACCCGCCCGATCCTGGTCGGCGCGGCCGGCTACGACTTCGACGAGTACCGGGCGTGGCTGGACCGGCACGGCGTCGACACCGCCTCCGTGCGGATCTCCGAGGTGCTGCACACCGCGCGCTTCGTGTGCACCACGGACGCGGACCACAACCAGATCGGCTCCTTCTACACGGGCGCGATGAGCGAGGCCCGCCAGATCGAGCTGAAGGCGGTCGCGGACCGGGTGGGCGGGCTCGACCTCGTCCTCATCGGCGCCGACGACCCCGAGGCGATGCTGCGCCACACCGAGGAGTGCCGGACCCGGGGGATCCCGTTCGCGGCGGACTTCTCGCAGCAGATCGCCCGGATGGACGGCGAGAACATCCGCACCCTGATGGAGGGCGCGACGTACCTCTTCTCGAACGAGTACGAGAAGGGCCTCATCGAGACGAAGTCCGGCTGGTCCGACGAGGAGATCCTCGCCAAGGTCGGCACCCGGGTGACGACGCTGGGCTCGCGCGGCGTGCGCATCGACCGGGCCGGCCAGGAGCCGATCGTCGTCGGCTGCCCCGAGGAGACGTCGAAGGTGGACCCGACGGGCGTCGGCGACGCGTTCCGCGCCGGGTTCCTGACCGGTCTGGGCTGGGGCGTCGGCCTGGAGCGGGCCGCGCAGGTCGGCTGCATGCTGGCCACCCTGGTGATCGAGACGCTGGGCACCCAGGAGTACACCCTGGCCCGCGCCCACTTCATGGAGCGCTTCACGAAGGCCTACGGGGAGGACGCCGCCTCCGAGGTCCGCTCCCACCTGGCCGCGTAGCCCGCCGCTGCCGCGCGTCCCGGACGACGGCGGGGCCGTACACCGGCGGGGCCGTACACCGGCGGGGCCGTACCCCGGCCCCGCCGGCGTCAGACCTGCCGGCGGACCGTGTAGGCGACGCCCGCCGTGCGGGGTGACTCGCCCAGGTAGGCGTGGCCGCGCATCGCGCACCAGGCCGGGATGTCCAGCCGGGCCACCTCGTCGTCCGACAGGACGGTCACCGTGCCGCCGACCGCGACCGACGAGATGACCCGGGCCAGCTCGATCACCGGCTGCGGGCAGCGCAGTCCCAGGGCGTCGATCTCCAGCGCGTCCGACACCGGCTCCACGGCCTCCGGTTCGCCCACGCCGAGCGTGGCCCGGACGCCCGCCACCACCCCGGGCAGGACCTCCAGGAAGCCGTTCACCTCCTCCGCCGTCGTCCCCCGCGGCAGGGAGACCCGTACGTTGCCCTCCGACAGCACGCCCATCGCCCGGAGCACATGACTCGGGGTCAGCGTGGAACTCGTACAGGAGGAGCCGGACGAGACGGAGTAGCCCGCCCGGTCCAGCTCGTGCAGCAGCGTCTCGCCGTCGACGTACAGGCAGGAGAACGTGACCAGGTGCGGCAGCCGCCGCTCCGGGTCCCCGACCACCTCCACGTCCGGCACCAGGCGGGCCACGCGCCGCCGCAGGCGGTCCACGAGGATCCGCAGCCGGGCCGCCTCCGCGTCGGCCTCGGCCCGTACGGCCCGCAGGGACGCCGCGGCCGCCACGACGGCCGGGAGGTTGGTGAAGCCGGGGGAGCGGCCCGACTCCCTTTCGTCGGCGGGCCCTTGGGGCGAGAACCGGACTCCCTTGCGGACCGCGAGGAGCCCGACCCCCGCCGGGCCGCCCCACTTGTGCGCGCTCGCGGTGAGCACCGACCAGCCGCCCTCCACGGGGCCCCAGCCCAGCGACTGCGCCGCGTCCACCAGGAGCGGGACCCCCGCCGCCGCGCAGACCTCGGCCACCTCCGCCACCGGCTGCACCGTGCCCACCTCGTGGTTGGCCGACTGGAGGCAGGCCAGGGCCGTCGAGGCGTCCACCGCGGCGGCGTACCCGGCGGGGGAGACCGCGCCCGTGCGGTCCACGGGGACCTGGGTCACCGTCCCCCCGGCGGCTTCGTGGGCCGCCCCCGCATGGAGGACGGAACTGTGTTCGACCGCCGATACGACCAGATGACCGCCCACGCGCCGGCGTCCCGCGAGCACCCCCGCGATGCCCGTGTGAACCGCGTGCGTCCCCGAAGGAGTGAACACGAGCTCGTCGGGCCGGCAGCCCACGGCTTCCGCGGCGGCCTCCCGGGCCGCGTCCAGCAGCAGCCGGGCGCGCCGGCCCTCCCGGTAGAGCCGGGCGGGGTCCGCCCAGCCCTCGTCCAGGGACGCCTGCAACGCCTGCCGGGCCACGGGGTGCAGGGGGGCGGCGGACGAGGTGTCGAAGTACGGCATCCGGCCACGCTAACCGGCGGCCGGGGACGTTCGAGGTCAGGGGCCGTCAGATGCCCTCCGGAGGGCTCCATTCAGGGGGTGTTGGGCCGTCCCCCGTACGGCGGATCCATCCCTTCGGGGGCAGTAGCGGCGCGTTGGGCACCCTCCCCGCGCGACCCCAAATAGCGTCCAGTAGGGTTTGGTCCGCATAAACATCCAAACCCCTGCCTGCGTCAGGGCCGGCGACCGACCCGAATACGGCCGCGGCCGGCCGCGCGGGCCGAGACTCTCGGGAAGGCGCTACGTGAGTCCCTACGGCTCCGACCGCTCGCCGCGGCGCCCGATGCGGCGGAAGCTGCTGCAGGCGCTGACTGCGGGCGCGGTCCTGGCGACCGCCACTGGTTGCTCGTACAACTGGCAAGACTTCCCCCGGCTCGGAATGCCCTATCCGGTCACGGAGGAGGCGCCTCGCATCCTGTCCCTGTGGCAGGGGTCGTGGGCAGCTGCCCTCATCACGGGCATCCTGGTCTGGGGCCTGATCATCTGGAGCGTCATCTTCCACCGGCGCAGCCGGACGAAGGTGGAGGTCCCCCCGCAGACCCGGTACAACATGCCCATCGAGGCGCTGTACACCGTGGTCCCGCTCATCATCGTCTCGGTGCTCTTCTACTTCACCGCGCGTGACGAGTCGAAGCTGCTCGCCCTCACCCCGAAGCCGGCGCACACGATCAACGTGATCGGCTTCCAGTGGAGCTGGGGCTTCAACTACGTCGAGAACGTCGACGGCGATGCGGCGACCCCGAAGGCCGGCGAGGTCCCCAAGGAGCTCGCCAACATTCCGGACCGCTTCACCAAGGACTTCCCCGCGGGCGCCGAGGGCGTCTACGAGAAGGGCGTCCCCAGCGACCGGAACCCCCAGACCGGGAACCCCGGGCCGACCCTCTGGCTGCCCAAGGGCGAGAAGGTCCGCTTCATCCTGTCGTCGAACGACGTCATCCACTCCTTCTGGGTGGTCCCCTTCCTGTTCAAGCAGGACGTCATCCCGGGCCACACCAACGTCTTCGAGGTCACCCCGTCCCAGGAGGGCGTCTTCGTGGGCAAGTGCGCCGAGCTCTGCGGCGTCGACCACTCCCGGATGCTGTTCAACGTCAAGGTCGTCTCGCCCGAGGCCTACCGGGCGCACCTCAAGGAACTGGCCGAGAAGGGGCAGACCGGCTTCCTCCCGGCCGGCATCAAGCAGACTGACCCGGCCCGGAATGCGGAGACGAACAAACTGTGAGCATCCTCAACGAATCTCAGGGTGCCGCCGCCGACTCGTATGAAAACGAGCTTCCGGTGCGGCGCAAGCGGCCGGGCAGTGTCGTCGTGAAGTGGATGACCACTACCGACCACAAGACCATCGGCACGATGTACCTGGTCACGTCGTTCGTGTTCTTCCTCATCGGCGGTCTGCTGGCGCTCTTCATGCGCGCCGAGCTGGCTCGTCCGGGCACGCAGATCATGTCGAACGAGCAGTTCAACCAGGCGTTCACCATGCATGGCACGATCATGCTGCTGATGTTCGCCACCCCGCTCTTCGCGGGCTTCGCGAACTGGATCATGCCGCTGCAGATCGGCGCGCCCGACGTGGCGTTCCCGCGGCTGAACATGTTCGCGTACTGGCTGTACCTCTTCGGCTCGACCATCGCGGTGGCCGGCTTCGTGACGCCGAACGGCGCCGCCGACTTCGGCTGGTTCGCCTACTCCCCGCTGTCGGACGCGGTCCGTTCGCCGGGCATCGGCGCCGACATGTGGATCATGGGTCTGGCCTTCTCCGGCTTCGGCACGATCCTCGGTTCGGTCAACTTCATCACCACCATCATCTGCATGCGCGCTCCCGGCATGACGATGTTCCGCATGCCGATCTTCACCTGGAACGTGCTGCTGACCGGTGTCCTGGTCCTGCTCGCCTTCCCGGTGCTGGCCGCCGCGCTCTTCGCGCTGGAGGCCGACCGCAAGTTCGGTGCGCACGTGTTCGACGCGTCCAACGGCGGCGCGTTGCTGTGGCAACACCTCTTCTGGTTCTTCGGACACCCAGAGGTGTACATCATCGCGCTACCGTTCTTCGGAATCGTCTCCGAGATCATTCCGGTCTTCTCGCGCAAGCCGATGTTCGGTTACATCGGCCTGATCGCCGCGACGATCGCGATCGCCGGCCTCTCCGTGACCGTGTGGGCCCACCACATGTACGTCACCGGCGGTGTGCTGCTGCCGTTCTTCTCCTTCATGACCTTCCTGATCGCGGTACCGACCGGTGTGAAGTTCTTCAACTGGATCGGCACCATGTGGAAGGGCTCGCTGTCCTTCGAGACCCCGATGCTCTGGACGATCGGCTTCCTGGTCACCTTCACCTTCGGTGGTCTGACCGGCGTCATCCTGGCCTCGCCCCCGATGGACTTCCACGTCTCCGACTCGTACTTCGTCGTCGCGCACTTCCACTACGTCGTCTTCGGCACCGTGGTGTTCGCGATGTTCGCCGGCTTCCACTTCTGGTGGCCGAAGTTCACGGGCAAGATGCTGGACGAGCGCCTCGGCAAGATCACCTTCTGGACGCTGTTCATCGGCTTCCACGGCACGTTCCTGGTGCAGCACTGGCTGGGTGCCGAGGGCATGCCGCGTCGTTACGCGGACTACCTCGCGGCCGACGGGTTCACCGCCCTGAACACGATCTCGACGATCAGCTCGTTCCTGCTGGGCATGTCGATGCTGCCGTTCATGTACAACGTCTGGAAGACGGCGAAGTACGGCAAGAAGATCGAGGTCGACGACCCGTGGGGCTACGGCCGTTCGCTCGAATGGGCGACGTCCTGCCCGCCGCCGCGGCACAACTTCCTCACCCTGCCGCGGATCCGCTCCGAGTCCCCGGCGTTCGACCTGCACCACCCTGAGATCGCGGCCCTCGACCACCTTGAGGACCACGGCGTGGCCCCCAAGGCCGTCGCGGGTGGCAAGGAGGCCGGCAAGTGAAGATCCAGGGCAAGATGTTCCTCTGGCTCTCCTTCTTCATCCTGATCATGGCCGTCGTGTACGGCGTGTGGTCGAAGGAGCCCGTCGGAACCACCGCGCTCTTCCTGGCCTTCGGCCTGAGCGTCATGATCGGCTACTACCTGGCCTTCACGGCCAAGCGCGTGGACGAGATGGCCCAGGACAACCTGGAGGCCGACGTCGCCGACGAGGCGGGCGAGCTGGGGTTCTTCTCCCCGCACAGCTGGCAGCCGCTCTCGCTGGGCATCGGTGGTGCGCTCGCGTTCATGGGCGTCATCTTCGGATGGTGGCTCATGTACTTCTCGGCCCCGATCATCGTGATCGGCCTGTGGGGCTGGGTGTACGAGTACTACCGCGGTGAGAACCAGAACCAGTAGGACCGCAGTCGCGCAGCAGTGACCAGGGGCCCGGACACCTCCGACGGAGGAGTCCGGGCCCCTCGTTTGCAGTCACCCCGCGCGCAGTAATGGTCATACCTTCATAGCGTTGGCTCCATGAAGCACTCACCGCGTCTTTGGACGGTAGTCGGCTGCTCCGTGCTGGTGGCGTCCCTCGGGGCAGGCGCCACCGGCTGCGGGCCCGGAGAGAACCCGCTGTCAGCCCGCCCGTACGACGCGGGCGACCAGGTCGTCTTCAACCAGCCCCCGGGCGGCCGGCCGGTCGACCCCGAGCGGCCGCTGGAGATCACGGCCAAGGGGACCGGCGGCAGCCGGATCACCGACGTCACCGCCGTGGACACCCAAGGGCGCCGCCTGGCGGGCGAGCTGAGCGCCAAGGGCGACCGCTGGCACAGCACCGCCCCGATGGCCGCCGGCACCCAGTACACGGTCCTGGTGGAGACCGAGGACGAGCGCGGAGCCCCGGGGCAGCGCAGGCTGACGTTCAAGACCACCCCGGCCCATGAGGTCCTCAAGGTCGAATTCGGGCCGGACGAGGGCAAGTACGGCGTCGGGCAGCCGATCACGGCCGAACTCAACGAGCCCGTCCAGGACAAGGCGGCCCGCGCCCTCGTCGAGCGGGGCCTGGTCGTCGACGCGCCCTCGGGCGTCGAGGGCGCCTGGCACTGGGTGGACGACAAGCACCTGCACTACCGCCCGAAGGAGTACTGGCCCGCGCACTCCACCGTCTCCGTACGGAGCAACCTGGAGGGCATCAAGATCTCCGACAGCCTCCGCGGGGCCGCCAGCAAATCGCTGACGCTGGAGATCGGGGACCGCGTCGAGGTCACCACCGACGCGTCCTCCCACTACCTCACGTTCGCGCGCAACGGAGAAGTGATCAACACCATTCCGGTGACCACCGGAAAGCCCGGCTTCTCCACCCGCAACGGGATCAAGGTGGTGCTCGGCAAGCAGTACTTCGTCCAGATGCGCGGCGACACCGTGGGCATCGGCGGCAGCGAGTACTACAACCTGCCCGTCTACTACGCGACGCGCGTCACCTGGAGTGGTGAATACGTCCACGCCGCGCCGTGGTCCGTCGAATCGCAGGGCTCCGAGAACGTCAGCCACGGCTGCACCGGCATGAGCACGGGCAACGCCGCCTGGTTCTACGAGAACATCAGCGAGGGCGACATCGTCAAGGTGATCAACAGCATCGGCGACGAGATGGAGCCCTTCGGCAACGGCTTCGGCGACTGGAACCTGGACTGGAAGGAATGGCGCGACGGGAGCGCCCTCCTGAAGGGCACCACGGAAGGCCGCAGTCCGGTCGACCGGACCCGTCTGCGGCCCACCGTCTGAGCATCCCCGCAGGGCCCGCGCCGCACGCCGCGCCGGCTCCGACGACCCCGCACGGGGACGGCGGAGCCGGCGCGGTCAGGCGGCGTTGTGGGACAACCGCGAACGCAGCAGGGCCGCCAGGGCGTCCGCGAACTCCACCGGGTCGACCGGAAGGGTCACCGCCGCGTCCGCGCGGCTCCAGGTGGCCAGCCAGGCGTCCTGCGGACGCCCCATCAGCAGCAGCACCGGCGGGCACCGGAAGATCTCGTCCTTGATCTGCCGGCACACGCCCATGCCGCCCGCCGGGACCGCCTCGCCGTCCAGCACGCACACGTCGATCCCGCCCGCGTCCAGCTCGCTCAGGACGGCCGGGAGCGTGGCGCATTCCACGAACTCCACCGGCGGCAGGTCCGCGGCCGGCCTGCGCCCGGCCGCCAGCCGCACCTGCTCCCGGGTGCTCGCGTCGTCGCTGTAGACCAGAACCCGTGCAGTCGACCGCATTTCGTTCCTCCACGGTGCCGTGAATCACGTTGGTGTTGCGCGGGATGCTACTCCGTCCGACCCGATGTCAACATCGGTTCGAACAGCCCCGCCGGTGTGCGTACCGGGCCGATCTGATGGGCCGTTCGGGCCTTGCACACGCCCCTGACACTCCGAACGGCACCCCCCGGGGTGAGGGCGGGATAAGCGACCGACATAATGTCGGTCGTGGCGACAGCAACGACAGTAGATACCGGGCACGCGCACCCGACGGTCAACCGGCCGAACCTCGTCAGCGTCGGAACCATCATCTGGTTGAGTTCCGAGCTGATGTTCTTCGCGGCCCTCTTCGCGATGTACTTCACCCTGCGATCCGTGACAGGCGCCGAGTACTGGTCAGAGCAGGCTTCGGCCTTGAATCTGCCCTTCTCGGCGACGAACACGACGATCCTGGTGCTTTCCTCCCTCACCTGCCAGCTCGGCGTATTCGCCGCAGAGCGCGGTGACGTGAAGAAGCTCCGGACGTGGTTCATGATCACTTTCGTCATGGGTGCGATCTTCATTGGCGGCCAGGTGTTCGAGTACACCGAGCTGGTCAAGCACGAGGGCATGTCTCTCAAGTCAGGTCCGTACGGCTCGGTGTTCTACCTGACCACCGGCTTCCACGGTCTGCACGTGACGGGCGGTCTCATCGCCTTCCTGCTGGTCCTCGGCCGGACGTACGCGGCCAAGAGGTTCACCCACGAACAGGCCACGTCGGCCATCGTCGTGTCCTACTACTGGCACTTCGTCGACGTCGTCTGGATCGGCCTCTTCGCGACGATCTACCTGATCAAGTAGCGAACACGTCACCGGGCCCAGACCCGGCACTCCATCCAGACACACCGACGCAGAAGATCCTGACACCGGGGTAATCCGTGAAAAAGCTCTCCGCACGACGACGCCATCCGCTGGCGGCGGTCGTCGTTCTACTCCTCGCGCTGGCGGCCACTGGGGGGCTGTACGCCGCCTTCGCCCCCGCGGGCAAGGCGCAGGCCGATGAAACCGCCCAGTCCCTCGCCATCGACGAGGGCAAGAAGCTCTACGCCGTGAGCTGCGCAAGCTGCCACGGAGCCAGCGGTCAGGGTTCCACTGACGGCCCCAGTCTGGTCGGCGTCGGCTCCGCGGCCGTCGACTTCCAGGTGAGCACGGGCCGCATGCCCGCCCAGCAGCCCGGCGCGCAGGTGCCGAAGAAGCCGGTCGTCTACGACCAGGCCCAGATCGACCAGCTGGCCGCGTACATCGCCTCCCTCGGCGCCGGCCCGATCACGCCGACCGAGAAGCAGTACGACCCGGCGGGTGCCGACATCGCCAAGGGTGGTGAGCTGTTCCGCAACAACTGCGCGCAGTGCCACAACTTCACCGGCGAAGGCGGCGCACTGACGAACGGCAAGTACGCCCCCAACCTCGAGGGCGTCGAGCCGAAGCACATCTACGAGGCCATGCTCACCGGCCCGCAGAACATGCCCTCCTTCCCGGACAGCACCATGCCGACGAAGGAGAAGAAGGACATCATCGCGTACCTCCAGCACGTGAACGGCGAGAAGTCGGTCAGCCCTGGCGGCCTGAAGCTCGGTGGCCTCGGCCCCGTCTCCGAAGGTCTGTTCGGCTGGATCTTCGGCCTGGGTGCGCTGATCGCTGTCGCCGTCTGGGTCGCGGCCCACACCGCTAAGGCCAAGAAGTCATGAGTAGCCAAGACATTCCCGAAGAGAAGCACCTGCCGAGCGAGCAGGGCGACGCGCACCACGGTGGCGTAGCAGTCGCGGACGATCCGTTCGCCGACCCGGGCCTGCCGGTCCACAAGCCCCGTATCCAGGACATCGACGAGCGGGCCGCGAAGCGCTCCGAGCGCACCGTGGCGATGCTGTTCACGCTGTCGATGCTGGCCACGATCGGCTTCATCGCCTCGTACGTCATCATTCCGGTCGACAAGATCGTCTACATCTTCCCGATCGGGAAGGTGAGCGCGCTCAACTTCGCCCTCGGTCTGACCCTGGGCGCCGCGCTCTTCTGCATCGGCGCGGGCGCGGTCCACTGGGCCCGCACCCTGATGTCCGACGTCGAGGTCGCCGACGAGCGCCACGAGATCGCGGCGTCGCCGGAGGTCAAGGCGAAGGTCCTGTCGGACTTCGCCGACGGTGCCAACGAGTCCGGCATCGCCCGTCGTCCGCTGATCCGCAACACGATGCTGGGCGCGCTGGCCATGCTGCCGCTGTCCGCCGTCATGATCATGCGCGACCTGGGCCCGCTGCCCGAGGACAAGCTGCGCAAGACCGTGTGGGCCAAGGGCAAGCTGCTCATCAACGACAACACGAACGAGCCGCTGCGTCCCGAGGACGTCCAGGTCGGTTCGCTGACCTTCGCCCGGCCCGAGGGCCTGGAGGAGGAGCAGCACGACTTCCAGACGCAGATCGCCAAGGCTGCCCTGATGATCGTCCGGATCAAGCCGGAGGACATCAAGGACAAGCAGGAGCTGGAGTGGTCCCACGAGGGCATCGTGGCCTACTCGAAGATCTGCACCCACGTCGGCTGCCCGATCAGCCTGTACGAGCAGCAGACGCACCACGTGCTCTGCCCGTGCCACCAGTCCACCTTCGACCTCTCCGACGGCGCCCGTGTCATCTTCGGCCCGGCCGGCCACGCGCTTCCGCAGCTGCGGATCGGCGTGAACGGCGAAGGCTTCCTTGAAGCGCTCGGCGACTTCGAAGAGCCCGTCGGTCCTGCATTCTGGGAGCGCGGATGAGCACTGCCACCGATTCGAAGCGCAAAGCGCCGGCCGGCGAGCGGGTAGCCGACTGGGCGGACGGCCGCCTGGGCATCTACAGCCTGGCCAAGTCCAACATGCGCAAGATCTTCCCGGACCACTGGTCCTTCATGCTGGGTGAGATCTGCCTCTACAGCTTCATCATCATCATCCTCACGGGTGTGTACCTGACGCTGTTCTTCCACCCGAGCATGAACGAGGTCGTGTACCACGGCTCGTACGTGCCGATGCAGGGCGTCCAGATGTCCGAGGCCTTCGCCTCGACGCTGGACATCAGCTTCGACGTCCGCGGCGGTCTGCTCATCCGGCAGATCCACCACTGGTCGGCGCTGATCTTCGTCGCCGGCATGGTCGTGCACATGATGCGCGTCTTCTTCACCGGCGCGTTCCGCAAGCCGCGCGAGGTCAACTGGATCTTCGGCTTCCTGCTGCTGGTCCTCGGCATGTTCACCGGCTTCACCGGTTACTCCCTGCCGGACGACCTGCTCTCGGGCACCGGTGTCCGCTTCATGGAGGGCGCGATCCTGTCCGTGCCGATCGTCGGCACGTACATCTCGTTCTTCCTCTTCGGCGGCGAGTTCCCCGGCGGCGACTTCGTCGCCCGGTTCTACTCGATCCACATCCTGCTGCTGCCCGGCATCATGATGGGCCTGCTGGTGGCCCACCTGATCCTGGTCTTCTACCACAAGCACACCCAGTTCGCGGGTCCCGGCAAGACGAACAACAACGTCGTCGGCATGCCGCTGCTGCCGGTCTACATGGCCAAGGCCGGAGGCTTCTTCTTCCTGGTCTTCGGTGTCATCGCGGCCATCGCGGCGATCGCCTCGATCAACCCGATCTGGGCGCTCGGCCCGTACCGCCCGGACCACGTGTCCACCGGTGCGCAGCCCGACTGGTACATGGGTATGCCGGAAGGCCTGATCCGTGCCATGCCCGGCTGGGAGATCAACCTGTGGGGCCACACGCTCGTCCTGGGCGTGTTCGTCCCGCTGCTGCTCTTCCCGCTGGTGCTGGGCTCGATCGCCGCCTGGCCGTTCATCGAGTCCTGGGTCACCGGGGACAAGCGCGAGCACCACATCCTGGACCGCCCGCGCAACGTCCCGACCCGTACGGCCTTCGGTGTCGCCTGGATCGCGGAGTACATCGTGCTGCTGATCGGCGGTGGAAACGACATGTTCGCGCAGTACTTCCACCTCTCGATCAACAACATCACCTGGTTCGTCCGGATCGGCTTCTTCGTCGTCCCGGTCCTCGCGTTCATCGCCACCAAGCGCATCTGCCTCGGCCTCCAGCGCCGGGACCACGACAAGGTGCTGCACGGTCGCGAGACCGGCATCATCAAGCGCCTGCCGCACGGTGAGTTCGTCGAGGTCCACGAGCCGCTCTCGCAGGGCAAGCTGCACACGCTCACCGCGCACGAGCAGTACAAGCCGGTCGAGATCGGCCCGACGGTCGACGAGAACGGCGTCGAGCGCAAGGTCGGCCGCATGGAGAAGCTCCGCGCGAAGCTCAGCAAGGGCTTCTACGCCGAGAACAACCAGATTCCGAAGCCCACGGTGGAGGAGTACAAGGAGATCCAGAGCGGCCACGGCCACCACTGATCCCACCTGAGGGGCTGATTCAGGTCAGTCCCGGTGTCGCCACGGCGAGAGCCCCGTCCAGTGTCTGGACGGGGCTCTTTGCCGTCCCCGGGGCTGGATAGGCTGATCTCCTTCCCATTCGAGTGGGCCCCGGGACCGGGTGGCCGACGGACAGCAGGAGCGGACCATGAACGTTGCGACCCCGGCAGGCGGCGACAGCGTGGCGGCCGGCAGCTGGCCGGGTCTCCTCGACGCCCTGCTGACCGGTCAGGACCTGCGTGCCGAGGAAACGGCCTGGGCCATGGACCGGATCATGCGCGGCGAGGCCACCGACGCACAGATCGCCGGTTTCGCGGTGGCACTGCGGGCCAAGGGGGAGACGGTCGCGGAGATCAACGGCCTCGTCCGGTCCATGTACGGGCACGCCAACCTGATCGAGGTGCCGGGCCGGACGGTGGACATCGTCGGCACCGGCGGCGACGGGGCCAAAACGGTGAACATCTCGACGATGTCGTCGATCGTGGTGGCCGGTACGGGCGCCAAGGTGGTCAAGCACGGCAACCGCGCCGCGTCCTCCGCGAGCGGGTCCTCGGACGTGCTGGAGAAGCTCGGCGTCAACCTGGACCTCACCCCGGCGCGGGTGGTCGAGGTCGCGGAGCAGGCCGGCATCACCTTCTGCTTCGCGGTGAAGTTCCACCCGGCGCTGCGGCACGTGGCCGCGGCCCGCAAGGAGCTGGGCATCCGGACCACCTTCAACTTCCTCGGCCCGCTGACCAACCCGGCGCGGGTGCGGGCGCAGGCCACGGGCGTGGCGGACCCGCGGGTGGCGCCCATCGTGGCGGGCGTGCTGGCGGAGCGCGGCTCCTCGGCGCTGGTGTTCCGCGGCGACGACGGCCTGGACGAACTGACGACCACGGCCACCTCCCGGGTGTGGTGGGTCCGCGACGGCCGCGTGGACGAGCAGCCGTTCGACCCGCGCGACGTGGGCATCCCGCTGGTCGACGTCTCGGCTCTGCGCGGCGCGGACGCCTCGTACAACGCGGACGTCGCCCGCCGCCTGCTGGCCGGCGAGACCGGCCCGGTCCGCGACGCGGTCCTGCTGAACTCGGCGGCGGCCCTGGTGGCGCTGGACCCGGGCACGGGCTCCCTGGAGGACGAGATCCGCGCGGCGATCACCCGCGCGGCCGAGTCCATCGACTCGGGGGCGGCGAAGGCGGCCCTGGACCGCTGGGTGGCGGCCAGCAACGCGTAGGCCCCCCGGCCCCGGTGCCCGGCCTGCCTGCCCGGCCGGCCCGGGCCCGCGCAGCCGACGGCCGGAGGCCGGCGCAGCCGGTCGAAGCCCGGGAGGCCGCCCGCGGCCGAGCGGTGCGAGGGCTTAGTCGGGGGTCGGTGCTCCTGACCGGTCCCGCGGGGTTTCAGCGCCCCCGTCTGATCGTTTTCGGCCATGGCCCCGGTCCAGCATGCGGACCGGGGTCTTGTGCGTCGGGGATCTTGTGGCAGGATGCTGACCAGGTCACGAGTGACAGCGTTTCGGCCCCGGCTTGCTGTCCGGCAACCCTCCTTCCGTGGCGGGGTGCCCCGGGTGATGACCAGGTCGTAGCCAGAAAGGCCTACGGCAAGCGCGGATCCCTCGACACCAGGGGTCCTGGTCTCCCGAGGAGCTTTTCCGTGAGCAAGCGAATGCGATAGGGCGACTCCGCCCCTTCTTCACCCTCCGTGCGGTCCCGAGTCGTCCGCGCGTCGAGGCAACTCCCGTACCACTGGCGCATGTGCATCCGCGTACCCGCGCGCCGTGCATCCGTGCACCCACGTACGGGCCCTCCGAAGCCATTCAGCCTGTCCTGCCGGGAGATACCGCCATGTCCGCGTACCCGAACGCTGTCGCCACCGCCACCGCCACCGCCGCCACCACCGCCGCCTCCGCCGTGACCCCCACCGCCGACCCCGCCTGTGCCCAGCCGCTGCCGGTCCTCGGCCGGGACGTGACCGTCCCCCTCGTCACCGGCGGCGAGGTCACGTACGCGGCCCTGGACTACGCGGCCAGCGCCCCCGCCCTCCAGCGGGTCTGGGACGACGTCGCCGCGTACGCCCCCTACTACGGCAGCGTCCACCGCGGGGCCGGGTACCTCTCCCAGCTCTCCACCGACCTCTTCGAGCAGAGCCGGGCCACCGTCGCCGAGTTCCTCGACTGCCGGCCCGCCGACCAGGTGGTCTTCACCCGCTCCACCACCGACTCGCTGAACCTGCTCGCCGCCGCACTCCCCGCGGACTGCGAGGTGTTCGTCTTCGAGACCGAGCACCACGCCTCGCTGCTGCCGTGGACGAACGCCCAGGTCACCTACCTCGACGCCCCGCGGACCCCGGCCCAGGCAGTCGAAATCCTGGAGCGCGCGCTCGCCGACCGCGACCCTTCCCCGAGCCCCCGGCTTCGCTCGGGCAGGCGAGGCCCCCAGGGCCCGGCCCTGGTCTGCGTCACCGGCGCGTCCAACGTCACCGGTGAACTGTGGCCGGTGAAGGAGCTCGCCGCCGCCGCGCACGCCCACGGCGCGCGGATCGTCCTGGACGCCGCCCAGCTGGCCCCGCACCACCCCGTCTCCGTACAGGAGCTGGACGTGGACTGGGCGGCCTTCTCCGGGCACAAGCTGTACGCGCCGTTCGGCTCGGGCGTGCTGGCCGGCCGCGCGGACTGGCTCCAGCAGGCGCAGCCGTACCTGGCCGGCGGCGGCGCCTCCCGCACGGTCGCCCGCCGCGAGGACGGCGGCGTCGACGTCGAGTGGCACACGACGGCCGCCCGCCACGAGGCCGGCTCCCCGAACGTCATCGGCGTCTACTCCATCGCCTCGGCCTGCAGGGCCCTGACCGAGGCCGGCTTCGAGGACCTCGTCGCCCGCGAGCGGCACCTCATCGCGAAGGTCCGCGAAGGCCTGGCCGAGGTCCCCGCCGTGCGCGTGCTCTCCCTCTTCGGCGACGACGCCCCGCGCGTCGGCGTCATCTCCTTCGTCGTGGACGGCTGGAACAGCTCGCACTTCGCCGCCGCGCTGTCGGCGGAGTACGGGATCGGCGTCCGCGACGGCCTGTTCTGCGCCCACCCGCTGGTCCGCACCCTGCTCGGCAGCGAGCCGCAGGCCCAGGGCGAGTGCGGAGCCCCGGAGGCCGCCCCGGGCGAGCTCCCCCAGACTTCGTCCGGGGGGACCCCCACCCTCAACGCCATCCGCGTCAGCTTCGGCGCCGGTACCCCCGACGAGCACGTGGAGCGGTTCGTACGGGCCGTCAAGGAGCTCGTCGCGGACGGCGCCAAGTGGCAGTACCGCACCGAAGAGGGCCGCTGCGTCCCGGCCGTGTGACCGGCTGCCGACCATGACCTGCGGGGCCCGGCACCGGGCGTCCGCGCGAGCGTGGGCAGGCCCCTGCCCCGGTGGGGCCGGGGTGCGGCCCGATGCGGCGCGACCGGAGCGGCCCAGGACCGGAAGTGGCGGGTGTCGGAGCGGGAGGACGGGCGGAGGGCGGGCGCCGGGGCCCGCGCATACGTCGCCCCCATCGGCGGTGGCCTCGCCGGATACCTGCGCGGCTACGTCTTCCGGCCGGCCGATGGCCGGGTGTCGCTGCCCGGCGGGAGTCTTCCGGCGGGAGCCTTCCGGGACCGTGACCCGGCCCGGCGTGTGGGGCTGCGCGCTACGCGTCCAGGCCGATGGCGAAGGCCGCTTCCAGGTCGTGCTGGGAGTAGGTGCGGAACGCCACGTGGGTGTCCGTCGCCTCCACGCCCGGGATCTTGCTGATGCGGCCCGGGATGATGTCCGCCAGGTTCTCGTGGCGGGCCACGCGGACCAGGGCGATCAGGTCGTACGTCCCGGTGACGGAGTAGACCTCGCTGACACTGTCCAGCGCGGCGATGGACTCGGCGATCTCGGGGATGCGGTCCACGCTGGTCTTGATGAGCACGATCGCGGTGATCACGGCTGGCTGTCTCCCTCGGTGGCCGTCGCTGGTCGCCTCACTCTAGTCGTACGCCGATAGCGCACCCACGCGTAGACGAAGCCCAGCGAGAAGCCCACGACGTGGGCCAGGTACGCCACTCCCGGACCGCTCCCCGCGCGGTGCGCCGCCAGCCACTGCAGGCCGAACCAGAACATCAGCACGATCCACGCGGGGAACCGCAGCGGCAGGAAGAAGAGGAACGGGAACAGGCTCGTCACCCTCGCCCGGGGGAACAGGCACAGGAACGCGCCCAGGACCGCCGAGATCGCGCCCGACGCGCCGACCAGGGTCTGGGCCGAGGCGGCGTTGGCCGCCGCGTACGCCGCCAGCGCCAGGTAACCCGTACAGATGTAGAAGGCCAGGAACTCCGGCCGCCCCATCCGCTCCTGCGTCATCACGCCGAAGACGTAGAGGAAGAGCATGTTGCCCAGCAGGTGGAACCAGCTGCCGTGGACGAACAGCGCGGTGAACGGAGTCAGCAGGGCCCGCGCGGAGCCGCCGAACAGTTCGTCCGGGACCACGCCCCAGCGCCTGAAGTACGCGGTCCCCGTCTCCAGTAACCCTTCGCCCGTCCCGTACGAGGGATTCAGCCCCGAAGCCGGGCCGAGCAGGAACACCGCGCAGCAGCCCGCGATCAGTGCGTGGACGACCACCGGGCCCCGCGCGGCCTCCCGGAGGGCCTGCCACCTTACGATCATGCGATCGAGCATGACCCAAGCGGACCCGCCCCGGGCACCGGCAGGCCGTAGGGTTACGTGCTGCGGTCCGCCGATTGACGCGGACGGCGGCTTTAATTGAAAGCACTACGAAGGAGAGAGCGGCCTGATGACGGTTCCCCTGCCGACCGACACCACCCGGTGGCGCTGCACGCTGTGCGGCAACCTCACGCGTTTCGACGTCACTCGTTCGTCGAAGGTCGTCGAGTACGTCCACCTGGATCTCGCCGGGGAGCCCAAGGTCGAGGAGCGCGAGGTGGTCAATGAGACCATCGAGTCGGTCCGCTGCCGCTGGTGCAACGCGGTGGACCAGATCGAGCTCGTGGACAGGCCGGGCGCGGACTCCTGAGGGAGCCGGGCCCACAGTAGATCACGGTAGGGGTGACGGATTGTGGAGCCAGCAAGCGGCGCTGAGCCGGCCGGTGCGGCCGGCGACGCCGCCGAGGTGCTCGACCGCCCGCTGCCGGAAGGCGTGCGGCGCCGGGTCGTCGCGCTCGTCTCGGACGCCTTCGGCGGCCTGACGGTCGCGGACCTCCCGGCACAGCTGCGCCAGTACGCCCGGTTCACACCGACCCGGCGCGCCAAGTTCGCGGGCAACGCGATGGCCGCCGCCGTGGAGACGGACGCCGTGTTCCGCGGCCGCGTCGCCGAGAAGCTGCGCGAGGCCCAGGCCGAGCTGGCCGGTGCGCTGGAGTCCGGCGCACCGCCGGCCGCCGCGGACCCGCTGGACGTGGCGGCCGCCGCGTACGTGCTGCGGCCGGTCGGCTGGGTGAAGCTGGTGGCCGCCGCGGGCGAGGAGGCGCAGCGCGCCGACGCCGAACGGGTGGGCGAGGAGACCCGGCGCGAACTGGACCGGCTGCGCGAGGAACTGGCGCACGCCCGGGACGTGCAGCGGCTCGGCGGCGAGCAGGTGCGGGCCGAGCTGGACGCGGCGCGCAGGGAAGCGGAATCGCTTCAGCGCAAGCTGCGCAGTGCCCAGAGCGACGTGAAGCGCGGGGAGGCGGCCCTGCGCAAGGTCACCGCCGAGATCGACGGGATCCGCGGCGAGGCGGCCGCGCAGGTGGCGGCCGCCGAGAGCGAGAGCCGGCGCCTGAAGTCCCGCCTCGCCGAGGTGGAGGCGGCGCTGGAGACCTCCCGCCGGGCCACCCGCGAGGGCCGCAGCGTCGAGGACATGCGGCTGCGGCTGCTGCTCGACACCGTGCTGGACGCGGCCCAGGGGCTGCGCCGCGAGCTGGCGCTGCCGCCGGTGTCGACGCGGCCGGCCGACACCGTGGACGCGGTGGAGCCGGGCCGGATGACGCCGAAGGACATCGCGGCGCGGGCGCTGTCGGAGACCGATCCGGCGCTGCTGGACCAGTTGTTGGCGCTGCCCCAGGCCCATCTGGTCGTCGACGGCTACAACGTGACGAAGACCGGCTATCCGACGATGCCGCTGGAGAAGCAGCGGCTGCGGCTGCTGGGCGGGCTGTCGATGCTGGCCGCGCAGACCGGCGCGGAGATGACCTGCGTCTTCGACGGTGCGGAACTGGCGGCCCCGGTGCTGCTCGCGCCGCCGCGCGGGGTGCGGGTGCTGTTCTCCAAGCCGGGGGTGACGGCGGACGAGCTCATCCGCCAGCTGGTGCGTGCGGAACCGCCCGGCCGGCCTGTGGTCGTGGTGTCCACCGACCGCGAGGTGGCCGACGGTGTGGCGAAGGCCGGCGCCCGGCCGGTTGCGTCCGCCTTGTTGCTGAAGCGGCTTTCGCGCGTTTCGTAACTCCTCACCGGTATGCCCGATTTGGTGGGGCGGCCGGGGAACGTACCGTCAAGTGCCCTGCACGGAGCGTGGGCTGTAGGTAAAGAACCTGGTCGGGCGGCTACTTTTTTCCCGGCAGGATTTGAACTGATCACAGCGAGGTCACTAAGGTCACCTCAAACCTTCGTGCGGTAAGTCACTCATTCGGGGTGACGGCGGAGGTGCGCTGCCGAGCCTTGCGACCGTCTTCGGCGGCTCCAGGAATGAAGGAGCTCGCGTTCGTGGCGTCCCACCGTCGACCCAAGCCGCCGACCCGCACCCGCGTGAGCGTGCTCACCGCCCTCGCCACCGCGGCCGTCGCCCTCTCCTCCCAGTCGGCCATGGCCGCCCCGGACAAGCCGAGCAAGGACGAGGTCAAGAGCAAGGTCGACGCCCTCTACGAGGAGTCCGAGCAGGCCACCGAGAAGTTCAACGGGGGCAAGGAGCGCCAGGACCAGCTGGAGAAGGAGATCTCCCAGCTCCAGGACCGGGTCGCGCGCGGCCAGGACGAGCTCAACAGCCTGCGCAACACGCTCGGTTCGATGGCCACTGCCCAGTACCGCGGCGGCGGCCTCGACCAGTCCGTGCTGCTCCTGCTGTCCGACGACCCGGACGGCTACCTCGACAAGGCCTCCACGCTCCAGCAGTTGAGCGGCAAGCAGGTCGAGGCGATATCGAAGATCCAGGCCAAGCAGCGCAGCCTCGCGCAGCAGCGCCAGGAGGCCACCGGCAAGCTCGCCGACCTCGAAGCCGTCCGCAAGGAACTCGCCGAGAAGAAGTCGGCCGCCCAGGCCAAGCTCGCCGACGCCCAGGCCCTCCTCAACACCCTGACCGCGGACGAGCGCAGCCAGCTCAAGAGCGACGCGGCCAAGGACGGTCAGGCCGCCGCGAACGCCGCCGGCGGGGGTGCCAAGGGCGGCGCGGTGAAGGGCTCGGGCCGGGCCGGTGCCGCCCTCGCCGCGGCGATCACCCAGAAGGGCGACAGCTACCACATGGGCGACACGGGTCCCGACTCGTGGGACTGCTCGGGCCTGACCCAGTGGGCCTACGGCCAGGCCGGCGTCGACATCAGCCGCACCACCTACACGCAGGCCAACGACGGCACGCGCATCGGCATGAGCGAACTCCAGCCCGGAGACCTGGTCTTCTTCTACAGCGACCTGCACCACGTGGGCCTCTACGCGGGCAACGGCCAGGTCTTCCACGCCTCCAACCCGACCGGCGGCGTCCGCTACGAAGCCATGAAGAACATGCCCTTCCAGTTCGGCGTCCGCGTCGGCTGACCCGTTCTCCCCGGTCCGGGGAGACGCGCCGCACACCGCCCATCCGGGCGAATTCCGCGGCCCCGCTGTGACCACACGCCCCGCCGGTGACCTGCGTCTCCGGCGGGGCGTCGGCGTGCACGTCCTCCGGCGGTCGTTGGCCGGTGCGTGGTGGCGCGGTTACTGTCTGCCAGCGCGGAACCCGGCACACGTCCGTCCACGGAGGGCGGGCCCGGGCCCGCGCAGCGGAAGGGAGCGGTTCCACGTGGCGTCCCATCGCCGGACCGGGCTCGCCAGCCTCGACCGGAACACCAAGGTCACCGTCCTCGCCGTCGCCGCAACCGCCGCGGCAGCCATGACGGGGGCGACGGCGAGCGCCGCCCCGGCCCTGCCCCAGGAGCCGCCGGCCGGTGCCCGCGCCCAGGTCGACCGGCTCTTCGAGGAGGCCGAACAGGCCACCGAGCGCTACAACCGGGCGGGCGAGCGGGCCGAGCGGCTGCGCACCGAGATCGACCGCGTCCAGGACGCGCTGGCCCGCGGCCAGGACCGCATCAACACCATGCGCGGCGCCCTCGGCGCCTTCGCCGGAGCCCAGTACCGCTCCGGCGGCATCGACCCCGCCGTCCAGCTGATGCTCTCGAACGACCCGGACGAGTACCTCGACCGTGCCTCGCAGCTGGACCGGCTGACGGACCGGCAGGCCCGGCAGCTCGACGAACTGCGCAAGGAGCAGCGCCGACTGGGCCAGCAGCGCCACGAGGCCTCGCAGAAGCTGTCCGAACTCGACACCGTCCGCGCCGACGTGGCCCGCCAGAAGCGCGCCGTCACCGCCAAACTCGCCGCGGCCCGCCGGCTGCTCAACGCCATGCCCTCGCAGGAGCGGGCCGACTTCGAGCGGGCCTCGCGCTCCGGCGACCGGCCCGGGGGACTGCCCGACCTGGGCGCGGCGGTCCCCTCCTCGGGGCGGGCCGCCGCCGCCGTGATGGCCGCCCGGTCCGCCGTCGGCCGCCCCTACGTCTGGGGCTCCACCGGGCCCTCCGGCTTCGACTGCTCCGGGCTGATGGTGTGGTCGTACCGGCAGGCGGGCGTCTCCCTGCCGCGCACCTCGCAGGCCCAGCGGTACGCCGGCCGCCAGGTCCCGCTCTCGCAGGCGCAGCCCGGCGACCTGGTCACGTACCGCTCGGACGCCAGCCACGTCGGCATGTACGTCGGCAACGGCCAGGTGGTGCACGCCCCGTACCCGGGGGCGCGGGTGCGGTACGACCCGGTCGGGATGATGCCGGTGTCCTCCGTCACCCGGCCCTGACGCGGCCGTGCGTACGATCGACGGATGTCCCCGCTCCGCCGGCTCCTCGTACGCGCACTGCCGCTCCTGCTGAGCGTGCTGCTCGCGGGGTGCGGTGCGGCCGTCGCGCCGGACGCACCCGGCACCGCCGAGCGGGACGTCCGGGAGGCCGTCGCCGCCTGGTCGCGGACCCCGCCCGCGCAGCTCGCCGGGATCCCGCTGGAGGGATGGGCGTACGAGGTCTCCGCAGTCAGCCGCAGCGGCGACCGGGCCACCGCCCGGGCGCAGCTGCACTACCGGCTCACCGGCTACGACAAGGCCCCCGCGGGTTCGCCGCGCGAGGTGCGGCTGAGCCGCGACGGCGGCCGCTGGCGGGTCAGCGGGGACGGCCCGGCGCCGGGCGCCCCGCCCGAGCTGTGGGACCAGGGGCCGGTGGCGGTGGTCCGGGGTGCGCACTCCCTGGTGCTGGGCGGCGGCCAGGACGCCGGGACGCTGTCCGCGGTCGCGGCGGAGGCCGACCGGGCGGTGCCCGCGGTGAGCGCCGGCTGGCCGCGGCCGTGGGCGGGCCGGGTGGTGGTGCTGGTACCGGCCTCACTGGAGCGGATGGCGCAGCTGCTGGGCCGCCCGGCCGCCGAGTACCGGGGCATGGGGGCCGTGACGACGGGCCGCGTCGGCGCGGCCGCGGCCCCCGCCGACCGGGTCGTCGTCAACCCCGAGGGGTGGGCGGAGCTCAGCGGGGCGGGGCGTGGGGTCGTCCTCACCCACGAGGTCACCCACGTGGCCACCCGCGCCGCGACCACGGCCCGGACCCCGCTGTGGCTGTCGGAGGGCCTCGCCGACTGGGTGGCGTACCGCGGCACCGCCACCACCCCGCAGCAGGCCGCGCCGGCCCTGGGCCGGGCCGTACGCGGGGGCCGGCTGCCGGGGGCGCTGCCCGCCAACGGGGAGTTCGCCTTCGGCGGCGACCCGGAGGCGCTGGCCCGCGCGTACGAGGGCGCCTGGCTGGCCTGCCGGCTGATCGCGTCCCGCTGGGGCGACGCCGTGCTGGTCCGCCTGTACGAGCGGGCGGGCCGCGAACCCCTGGCGAGCGCGCTGGAGGAGACCGTCGGCGGCGATCCGGCCGGTCTGACCCTGGCCTGGCAGGCGGCCCTGCGCCAGGAGCTGGGCGCGTCCTGAAGGCCTTCCCCGCCCGGCCCGCGGCCGGGGAGGGAGGGTGCGGGGGCGTCCGGTACTTTGGCTGGCGATGCACAAGACGCTGATCGTGACCAACGACTTCCCGCCGCGCCCGGGCGGCATCCAGGCCTTCCTGCACAACATGGCACTGCGGCTGGATCCCGACCGGATCGTCGTCTACGCCTCCACCTGGAAGCACGGTGCCGAGGGCCGCGAGGCCACGGCGGCCTTCGACGCCGAGCAGCCGTTCCAGGTCGTGCGCGACCGGACGACGATGCTGCTGCCGACCCCGCGGGTGACCCGGCGGGCGGTCGGGCTGCTGCGCGAACACGGCTGCGAGTCGGTGTGGTTCGGGGCCGCGGCCCCGCTGGGTCTGATGGGCCCGGCACTGCGCCGGGCCGGCGCACGGCGGATCGTGGCGACCACCCACGGGCACGAGGCGGGCTGGGCGCAGCTCCCGGCGGCCCGGCAGCTGCTGCGCCGGATCGGCGAGGGCACGGACACGCTGACGTACCTGGGGGAGTACACGCGCTCGCGGATCGCCTCGGCGCTGACGGACCGGGCGGCGGCGCGCATGGTGCAACTCCCGCCGGGGGTGGACGAGAAGACCTTCCACCCCGGGTCGGGCGGCGACGCGGTCCGGGCCCGGCTGGGGCTGTCGGACCGGCCGGTGGTGGTGTGCGTCTCGCGGCTGGTCCCGCGCAAGGGGCAGGACACGCTGATCGAGGCGATGCCGCGGATCCTGGCCGCGGTGCCGGACGCCGTGCTGCTGGTGGTGGGCGGCGGCCCGTACGAGGCGGACCTGCGGGCGCTGGCGGCCTCCACGGGGGTCGCGGGCTCCGTGGTCTTCACGGGCGCCGTCCCGTGGGGCGAACTGCCCGCTCACTACGGCGCCGGGGACGTCTTCGCGATGCCCTGCCGGACCCGGCGGGGCGGGCTGGACGTGGAGGGCCTCGGCATCGTCTACCTGGAGGCCTCGGCGACGGGCCTGCCGGTCGTCGCGGGCGATTCGGGCGGCGCGCCGGACGCGGTCCTGGAGGGCGAGACGGGCTGGGTCGTCCGGGGCGGTGTCCCCGAGGACGCGGCGGACCGCGTGATCGCCCTGCTGCGGGACCCGGAGCTGCGCCGGCGCATGGGCGAGCGGGGCCGCGCCTGGGTCGAGGAGAAGTGGCGCTGGGACCTGCTGGCGGACCGCCTGCGCGACCTGCTCTGACACTTCGCACTGCCCGACCTGCTCCGACACTCCCGCAGCTGCCGGGCGGCCGCGTCGGGTCAGGGCGGCCGGACGGTCGCGGCACCGTCGTGTGATCCCTCGCCACACCTGACTGTTCCTCAGATGTCTGTCAACACCGCCTCTGGGTGGACGGCTTGATTCCGCCCATGATGCGGCCATGACACTTCACCTGACGCGTCGTCACTTCCTGGGTATCGGCGCCCTCCAGACCGCCGCAGCCCTCGGCTTCACCCGCATAGGGCTCCAGTCGGCCGCCGCCGCCGAGCCCCCCGCCGCGCAGTACGCACCCGCCATCGTCGTGGGCTCCGGCTACGGCTCGGCGGTCGCCGCCCTCCGGCTCGGGCAGGCCGGCGTACGCACCGTCGTCCTCGAAATGGGCCGGCTCTGGAACACCCCCGGGCCCGACGGCAAGGTCTTCCCCTCCACGTCGGCGCCCGACCAGCGCTCCATGTGGTTCCGCACCCGCACCGAGGCCCCGCTCGCCCAGTTCCTCTGGCTCGACGTCGTCAACCGGGACATCAGCCCGTACCCCGGCGTCCTCGACCGGGTGAACTACGGCGACATGTCCGTGTACGTCGGCCGCGGCGTCGGCGGCGGCTCCCTCGTCAACGGCGGCATGGCCCCGACCCCGCGCCGCTCCTACTTCTCCGAGGTGCTGCCCCGGGTCGACGCCGACGAGATGTACGGCACCTACTACCCGCGCGCCCGCGCCGCGCTCGGCGTCAACGACATCGACCCGGGCTGGTTCGAGTCCACGGAGTGGTACCGGTTCGCCCGGGTCTCCCGCAAGCACGCCCAGAACACCGGCCTGAAGACCACCTTCGTGCCCAACGTGTACGACTTCTCGTACATGCAGCGCGAGGCCGCGGGCACCGCCACCCGCTCGGCGCTGGCCGGCGAGGTCATCTACGGCAACAACCACGGCAAGAAGAGCGTCGACAAGACCTACCTCGCGGCCGCGCTCGGCACGGGCAACGTCACCATCGAGACCATGCAGCGCGTCGTCGGCGTCCGCCAGGACCCCGCGGGCGGCTACGTCCTCACGGTGCAGACCGGTGATCTGACGGGGAGGGTCACCCAGGTCAGGGAACTCGGCTGCAAACAGCTCTTCCTCGGCGCCGGCAGCCTCGGCACCACCGAGATCCTGCTGCGCGCCCGCGAGCGCGGCACCCTGCCCGCGCTCAGCGAGAAGGTCGGACTCGGCTGGGGCCACAACGGCAACGTGATGACCGCGCGGGCCAACCACCTCTGGGACACGGTCGGCGCCAACCAGGCCACCATGCCCGCCCTGGGCATCGACGACTGGGACAACGCCGCCAACCCGGTGTTCGCGGAGATCGCCCCGCTGCCGATGGGCTTCGAGCACTGGATCTCGATGTACCTGGCCATCACCAAGAACCCCGAGCGCGGGCACTTCACGTACGACGCCGCGAGCGACTCGGCGCGGCTCAACTGGCGGCGGGACCAGAACACCCCGTCCGTCCAGGCCGCCAGATGCCTCTTCGACCGGATCAACCGGGCCAACTTCACGATCTACCGGTACGACCTGTTCGGCGACAACAGGAACTTCGCCGACAACTTTACGTACCACCCGCTCGGCGGCTGCGTCCTGGGCGACGCGACCGACGACTACGGCCGCGCCAAGGGCTACCGGGGGCTGTACGTCGTCGACGGCTCCCTCGTCCCGGGCTCGCTCGGGGTGAACCCGTTCGTCACCATCACCGCACTCGCGGAGCGGAACATGGCGAGGATCCTCGCCGAGGACCCCCGCTGATCACCCGGAGGGGCGATCAGCCCCGGTACAGGGCCTCGATCTCGTCCGCGAAGTCCTTCGCCACCACATTCCGCTTGAGCTTCAGCGAAGGCGTGATGTGACCCGACTCCTCCGTGAACTGGGAGGGCAGAATGCGGAATTTCCGCACCGATTCCGCCTTGGAAACCGCCGCGTTGCCGTCGTCCACGGCCTTCTGGACGGCGGCGATGAGGTCCGCGTCCTCGCGCAGGTCCGCCGCCGTGACCCCGGCCGGCTTGCCGTTCTCCGCGGCCCAGCGGCCGAGGAACTCCTCGTCGATCGTGACCAGCGCGGCCACGAACGGCCTCGCGTCGCCGACCACCATGCACTCCGCGACCAGCGCGTGCGCCCGGATCCGGTCCTCGATCACCGCGGGGGCCACGTTCTTGCCGCCCGCCGTGACGATGAGCTCCTTCTTGCGACCGGTGATCGTCAGGTAGCCGTCCTCGTCGAGGGTGCCGACGTCACCGGTGTGGAACCAGCCGTCGGTCAGCGCCTCCGCGGTCGCCGTCTCGTTCTTCCAGTACCCGGTGAAGATCTGCTCGCCGTGCAGCAGCACCTCGCCGTCGTCCGCGATGCGCACCACGGAGCCCGGCATGGGCTGGCCGACCGTACCGATCTTCTGCTTGTCCCACGGGTTGAAGGTGGTCGCCGCACAGGACTCGGTCAGGCCGTAGCCCTCCAGGACCGTGAAGCCGATGCCGCGGAAGAAGTGGCCGAGCCGCTCGCCCAGCGGGGCGCCGCCGGAGATCGCGTACTCGCCGCGGCCGCCGAGGACGGCGTGCAGCTTGCTGTAGACCAGCTTCGAGAAGACCTTGTGCTTGAGCTTGAGCCCGAACGACGGGCCGCGCGGGGTGTCCAGCGCACGGCTGTAGGCGATGGCCGTGTCGGCCGCCGCGTCGAAGATCTTCCCCTTGCCCTCGGCCTGTGCCTTGGCGCGCGCCGAGTTGTAGACCTTCTCGAAGACCCGGGGGACGCCGAGGATCAGCGTGGGGCGGAAGGACTGCAGCTCGTCGGTGAGGTTCTTGATGTCGGGTACGCAGCCCAGGCGGATCGGCGCCAGGACGGCCGCCACCTCCACGAGCCGCCCGAAGACGTGCGCGGCCGGCAGGAACAGCAGCACCGAGCACTCGCCGGTCTTGAACAGCGGGCTCAGGCGCTCCACCGCGTTGCCGCACTCCGCGAAGAAGTTGCGGTGGGACAGCACGCAGCCCTTGGGGCGGCCGGTGGTGCCCGAGGTGTAGACGATGGTGGCCGGGTCGTCGGCGTTCGCCAGCGAGCTGCGCGCGTCGACCTCGGCGTCGGTGACGTCCGCACCGGCGGCCTTCAGCGTGGCGAGCGCGCCCTGCTCGATCTCCCAGACCTCGCGCAGCTCCGGCAGCCGGTCGCGCAGCGAGGCCACGGCCGCGCTGTGCCCCGGGCTCTCGACGACGGCTGCGACCGCGCCGGAGTCGCCGAGGATCCACTGGATCTGCTCGGGCGAGCTGGTCTCGTACACGGGGACGGTGACGCCGCCGGCCGTCCAGATCGCGAAGTCGACGAGCACCCACTCGTAGCGGGTGCGGGAGACGAGCGCGACGCGGTCGCCGGGCCGGACGCCGGCCGCGATCAGACCCTTGGCGACGGCGCGCACCTCGGCGAGGAACTCGGTCGCGGTGACGTCCTGCCACCGGCCGTCGACCTTGCGGGCCATGACGGCGGTGTCGGGATGCTGGGCGGCGTTGCGGCGGATGAGATCCGTCAGGTTCCCGTCCGACGGGACCTCGTACAGGGCCGGAAGGCTGAACTCGCGCAAGACTGCTGCTCCTCTGGGCGCCATCGCCACCATGTGGACCGACCGGACGTTACCCACCGGTAGTGGGTTCCGGATAGGGGGAACCGGCCAGATGTTCCGTGCGTCACATGACGCGGCCGTGCCATGCCGACAGTAGTCGACCCCTCTGAGGACTCGGAAGTAACCGCAGGTAGGCCGCCTGTGCCACCCGCTCTACCCGCATCCCCCGGGCCCCCCTAGGGTGGAGCGCATGGGTGGCAGGAAAAGCAGCACGCGGGTCCATGTCGTCAGCGACGTCCACGGCAACGCCGAGGCCCTCGCCCGGGCCGGAGAGGGCGCCGACGCCCTGATCTGCCTCGGCGACCTCGTGCTCTTCCTCGACTACGCCGACCACTCGCGCGGCATCTTCCCCGACCTGTTCGGCGTCGAGAACGCCGACCGGATCGTGGAGCTGCGCACCGCGCGCCGCTTCGACGAGGCCCGGGACCTCGGGCGGCGGCTGTGGGCCGGCCTGGACCGCGAACAACTGATCGAAGGCGCCGTGCGCCGCCAGTACGCCGAGATGTTCGCCGCGTTCCCCCACCCCACGTACGCCACCTACGGCAACGTCGACATCCCGGGTCTGTGGCACGAGTACGCCGCCCCCGGCACCACCGTCCTCGACGGGCAGCGGGTGGAGATCGGCGGCCGCGTCTTCGGCTTCGTCGGCGGCGGACTGCCCTCCCCGATGCGCACCCCGTACGAGGTCGACGAGGAGGAGTACGCCGCCAAGGTCGAGGCGCTCGGCGAAGTCGACGTGCTCTGCTCGCACATCCCGCCGGAGGTGCCCGAGCTCTGCTACGACACGGTCGCGCGCCGGTTCGAGCGCGGCAGCGAGGCCCTGCTCGCCGCGATCCGCCGGACCCGCCCCCGGTACGCGCTGTTCGGGCACGTGCACCAGCCGCTCGCCCGGCGGATGCGGATCGGCGGCACGGAATGCGTGAACGTCGGGCACTTCGCCGCCACCGGAACGCCCTGGGCCCTGGAGTGGTGACCCCCACACGCACGGTAGCCTGCACGCGGCGGCCGCAGGCCGCACACTTCCTCGAACTCCCCCAGCCACCGCTGGGAGGTACCCCCAGCCTGGAGGGCGGACTGCCATGGCCGAACACACCAGCTCGACCATCACGATCGAGGCGTCGCCGGCCGACGTGATGGCCGTGATCGCCGACTTCGCCCGCTACCCCGACTGGACCGGCGAGGTGAAGGAGGCCGAGGTGCTGGCCACCGACTCCGCGGGCCGCGCCGAAAAGGTCCGGCTGCTGCTCGACGCCGGCGCCATCAAGGACGACCACACCCTCGCCTACACCTGGAAGGGCACGGACGAGGTCAGCTGGACCCTGGACAAGTCGCAGATGCTGCGCCAGCTCGACGGCTCCTACCGGCTCGCCCCCCTCGAGGGAGGCAAGCGCACCGAGGTCACCTACCAGCTGACCGTCGACGTCAAGATCCCGATGCTGGGCATGATCAAGCGCAAGGCCGAGAAGGTCATCATCGACCGCGCCCTGGCCGGCCTGAAGAAGCGCGTCGAATCCACCGAATCTGCCTGAGGCGCGGGGTCGGGGCCAGGACCCGGGTCCGGACGGAGCCCCGCTCCGCCGGTGCGCACGAGGAGCACCTGCACCATGCACACACTGTTGATCACCGGTCCCGGCGGGGCCGGCCGGACCACCGTCGCCGCGGCGACGGCCCTCGCCGCCGCACGGGCCGGGCAGCGGGTGCTGCTGCTCTCCGGCGACCCGGGCGACCCCGTGGCCGCGCTGGTCGGGGAGCCCGGCGGACAGCCCGTCCAGGCCGCGCCGGGGCTCACCGCCGTACCCGCCGGCGGGGTCCTCGTGGCCCGCGTCGACTCCGGCGAGGAGTTCCGCGAGGAGCTCGTCGCCCTCCAGGAACGCGGATCCGCCCTGCTCGGCATGGTCGGGGCCCGGCCGCTGGGGGCCGAGGAGCTCACCGAGCTGCCCGGCGCCGAGCAGTTCGCCCTGCTCCGCGCCCTGCGCCGGGCCGCCGCCGCACCCGGCGTCGACCTCGTCGTCGTCGACATGCCGCCGCTGCACCGGGCCGTCGCCACCCTCGCCCTCCCCGCCCAGCTGCGCCGCTACCTGGCCCGGCTGCTCCCGGCCGAGCGGCAGGCGGCCCGCGCCCTGCGCCCCGTACTGGCCCAGCTGGCCGGCGTACCCATGCCCGCGCAGTGGCTGTACGAGGCCGCGGCGCGCTGGGACGAGGAGCTGGCCGCCGTCCAGGCCGTCGTCGAGGCCGGCACCACCTCGCTGCGGCTGGTCGCAGAGCCGGGGCCGGGCGCCGACGCCGCACTGCGCACCGGACTGCTCGGCCTCGCCCTCGAACAGCTCCCGGTCGGCGCGATCGTCGCCAACCGGATGGTGCCGCAGGGCTCGCCCGACCCCTGGCTGGCCGGGATCGCCGCCCAGCAGGAGAAGTACGCCGCCCAGTGGGCCGGTGACACCCCCGTGCTCCCGCTCGGCCACCTCGGCCGCGACCCCCTGGGACCGGAGGACCTCACCCGCCTCCCCGGCGCGGAGGCGCTCGTTCCGCAGGCTCCGGCGGAGGCGTCCCCGGCCCGCAGGGCCTGGGTCGTCGAGGACCGCCGCGCCGACGACGGGGTACTCGTCTGGGTGGTACCGCTGCCCGGCGCCCACAAGCGGGACCTCGACCTCGTACGGCGCGGCGACGAGCTGCTGCTCGCGGCGGGCCCGTACCGCAGGATCGTTCCGCTGCCCTCGGCGCTGCGCCGCTGCACGGTCTCCGGCGCCGCCCTCGCCGACGGGGAGCTGCGCATCCGCTTCACCCCCGACCCGGACCTGTGGCCCCGCAGGCCCTGAACCGCGTACCCCCGTTCGGGTACCGTCGAAGGTAGTACGTACCGCACGCCCAGCAGCTGCCGCAGGAGAGTCCGCCATGAGCGAGGCCACCGACCGTCCCGACGACGACGACGCCTGGGCCAAGGCCTGCGCCGAGGACCTCGCCGCGGAACAGGAACGCCGCCGGGCCCGGCAGGGCGGCGCCGGCGCCGGCGCGGGCACCGCCGCAGAGGAACTGTTCAGGCTCTTCGAGGCCGTCGCGGACAAGGTCTCCGCGCTGAACAACCCGGTGCTCGGCGCCGCCGCCCAGGGCGCCGTACGACAGTTCGTCAACCAGGCGAAGGCCGCCGCCAAGCCCGTCGTCGAGCGCAACCCCGAGGTCTTCGACCACCTCGCGGCCGCCGGCTCCGAGCTGCTCGCCGCGTACCGCTCGGCCGTGGAGGGCCACGAGCGCCGCTGGACCCGCGACGAGCCCGCCCCCGGCGCCCCCTCGGACCGGCCCTCCGGTGACCGTTCCGACCCCCGGGACGACCCCCGGGACGAGGGCGGGAGCGGCCCGACTCAGCGGATCGATCTCGACTGACACCCTCACTGAGACCCTCAGGGGCGTCCGGCGGATCACGACCGGGCCCGGGGCCCGGCCGCGGTGGCTCTCTCCTCCGCCCTGCGACCCACGGCACCGGACCCCCCGGGCTTTCCGGCCCTGATCCGCCGGATGCCCCCTCGCCCTCGGGTACCGTTGGCCGTGGCGGGGTTTGACCGGAAACCGAGGGACTAATGGGACTCACCATCGGCGTCGACATCGGCGGCACGAAGATCGCGGCCGGCGTGGTCGACGAAGAGGGCACCATCCTTGAGACGTACAAGGTGCCCACCCCGCCGACCGCGGACGGAGTGACGGACGCGATCTGCGCCGCAGTGTCCGAAGTCAGCAGCAGCCACACCATCGAGGCCGTCGGCATCGGCGCCGCCGGGTACGTGGACGACAAGCGCGCGACCGTGCTCTTCGCGCCGAACATCAACTGGCGGCACGAGCCGCTCAAGGACAAGGTCGAGCAGCGCATCGGCCTCCCGGTCGTCGTCGAGAACGACGCGAACTGCGCGGCCTGGGGCGAGTACCGCTTCGGTGCCGGCCAGGGCCACGACGACGTCATCTGCATCACCCTCGGCACGGGCCTGGGCGGCGGCATCATCATCGGCAACAAGCTGCGCCGCGGACGCTTCGGCGTGGCCGCCG
The DNA here is from genome assembly GCA_001298555.1 of Actinobacteria bacterium OV450. Lineage (GTDB taxonomy): Bacteria > Actinomycetota > Actinomycetes > Streptomycetales > Streptomycetaceae > Streptomyces. The sequence continues at coordinate 40,163 of LJCW01000336.1, read as the reverse complement.
AGTTCGGGCACATCCGGGTGGTCCCGGACGGCCTGCTGTGCGGGTGCGGGAGCCAGGGCTGCTGGGAGCAGTACGCCTCCGGCCGCGCGCTCGTCCGGTACGCGAAGCAGCGCGCCAACGCCACCCCCGAGAACGCGGCGGTCCTCCTCTCCCTCGGCGACGGCACCCCCGAGGGCATCGAGGGCAAGCACATCAGCGAGGCCGCACGGGCCGGTGACCTGGTCGCCATCGACTCCTTCCGCGAGCTGGCCCGCTGGGCCGGCGCGGGCCTGGCCGACCTGGCGTCGCTGTTCGACCCGTCGGCGTTCATCGTCGGCGGCGGGGTCTCCGACGAGGGCGACCTCGTCCTCGACCCGATCCGCAAGTCCTTCAAGCGCTGGCTGATCGGTGGCGCGTGGCGCCCGCACGCGCAGGTGCTCGCCGCGCAGCTCGGCGGCAAGGCCGGACTCGTCGACGCCGCGGACCTGGCCCGCCAGGGCTGACGACGCTCGCCGACGCCGTTCGCCGACGCCGACGGCACGCGCCGTTCGCCCGCGCCGTTCGTGCACAGAACTGCCCGCCGCGCCCTCTGGGGCACGGCGGGCAGTCTGGCTATGTTGCCCTTCATGCTGCCGAACTCTGCGACGGAACCCGACGGCTCCGCGGTGATCCGTGCCCTCAGCTACAACATCCGCTCGATGCGGGACGACGAGGAGGCGCTGGCCAGGGTGATCCGCGCATGCGCCCCCGACCTGGTCTTCATCCAGGAGGCCCCGCGGTTCTTCCGCTGGCGCAAGCATGCGGCGCGGCTCGCCGCGAAGACGGACCTCGTCGTGCTGAGCGGCGGCGCCACCGCCGCGGGCCCGCTCCTGCTGTGCTCACTGCGGGCCTTCGTGGAACGGACCGAGGACGTCCTGCTCCCGCTGACCCCGGGCCGGCACCGGCGAGGCTTCGCCACGGCGGTGGTCCGCTTCGGGGCCGCGCGCGTCGCGGTGCTGAGCGCGCACCTGTCGCTCGACGGGACCGAACGCCGGGCCCAGGCGGACCTCCTCGTCGACCGCCTCACGGCGACGGACGCCCCGTACGCCATCGCGGCGGGCGACATCAACGAGACGCCGTCCGGCCCGGCGTTCCGCCGCCTCTCCACGGCCCTCCAGGACTGCTGGACGGTCTCCCCCTGGGGCGGCGAGCACACGTTCGTCCGCTCGGGGCCGCCCCGGCGAATCGACGCGATCTTCGCGACGCCCGGGGTGGAAGTCCTGGGCTGCGGCGTCCCCACGCCCCTGCCGGGCATCACGGAAACGGACCTGGGGGCGGCCACGGACCACCTTCCGGTGCTAGCCGCCCTCCGCCTCCCCGCAACCCGCAACCCGACGGCCCGGGCCACATCCGACTCCACCACGGCATGACACCCGGCCCCGCCCGGGCCGCCCCTGCCGCCCACTCCAACGTGTCCCCTGCACGGCCTGGCTTCCGGCCCAACCGGGCTCTGGCACGGCCTGGCTTCCGGCGCAGCCGGGCTCTGGCACGGCCTGGCTTCTGGCCCAACCGGGCTCCGGCACAGCCGGGCTTCCGGCGCAGCCGGGGCCTCTGGTGTGGCCGGCCTCCGGCACAGCCGGGCCTCTGGGACCGCCTGGCTCCGGCTCAGCCTGGCCCTGGCACGCCGGGCCTCCGGCACAGGCAGGCCCCCGGCACAGCCTGACCCCTGGCACAGCCGGGCCTTCGGGACGGCCGGGCTCCCGACACCGGCCGGCCCTGGCCCCTGTTGGCCCCGTCACCCCCCGGCCCCGGCACAGCCGACCCCCGGCACCGGCCGACTCCGGCGCCGTCGATCCTCTGGTACGGCCGGCCCCGGCAGCGCCTGGCCCCTGGCAGCGCCGGGCCTCTGGCCCCGGCCAGCCCTGGCATCGCCTGGCTCCTGGACCCGCCGGGCCTGTGGCAGCGCCGGGCCTGTGGCAGCGCCTGGCTCCTGGACGCGCCGGGCCTCCGGCACCGCCCGGCCCCGGCACCGCGGGCCCCCGGCACCGCCGGGCCCTGGTACCCGCCGGGTTCGGCGTCGGCGGGGGCCGAAGCTGACGCGGTCGGCGCCGGGCCGGGGGCCGTCGTGCCACCCGCCGGGGGCCGGGAGAAGGGCCCGCGCAGGGACACCGTGCGCCGCCGGGGTCCCGGGCCCCGGCCGGGGGTTCCTCCGCTACACCACCGCGCCGCGGCCCGGGTCGTCGTCCTCGTCGTCGCCCTGCGACATCCGGGCCACGAGGGTCGCGAAGCCACCCAGGAAGCCGCCGATGCCCAGCGTCGTGAGCCACCACGTCATGTCCCACTGCAACAGCACGGCCACGAGCAGCAGCACCGGCCCGCCCACCACCGCCAGCCACGCGAACTTCGCCGTCGTGTCCGCCGGCGGCAGCTCCGGCTCCGGGGGCACGAAATGGCCCTCGTCCTTCTCGTCCGGCTCCGCCGGGGTGTGGTCCCGGGGCCCGGCCACGGTGCTGTTCGCCCCCACGCCCACGCCCGGGGCGAACACCACGGAGCTGCCCAGCGCGGGCGGCGCCGGCGGCTCGGCGGACGGCTCCTGCTGAGCGTCCGCCGTCCGGGCCCCAGCGGCCTCAGGGGCCTCAGCGGCCTCCGGGGACGCCGCCGCGGACTCCGGAGCCGGCTCCACGTCCTCCTCCGGCAGCATCAGGTTCTCGATCGGCCGGAACGGCCTGGCCCCCGGCGGATCCGGCGGCTCCTGCCCGTACCCGGCGACGATCGCCGCCCAGGCCGCCTCCTCGTCCAACGGGGGCACACCCCCCGGGGACTCCTCGTGCTCAGCCACCGCTGGCCGCCCCCTCCCTGCCGACGCTCTCCGCGAGCCGCCCGACGAACGCATAGCTGTCCGCGAAGATCTGCTCCGCGTCATGGTCCAACGTCGCGACGTGGTAGCTCTGTTCCAGCAGTGTCTCGGTGACGTCCGTCGACGAGATCCGCGCGAGGATCCGCGCCGAGTCGGCCGGCGACACGACATGGTCCTGCCGGCTGTGCAGCAGCAGCACCGGCTGCGTGACCTGCGGCAGCTCGGTGTCGACCAGCTTCAGGAACTGCCGCAGCGAGGCCGCGGCCCGCGTCGGCACCCGGGTGTAGCCGATCTCGGCGACGCCCGGCTTGGCGATGTCGCTCGCGATGCCCGCGGTGGACCGCAGGAAGTGCTGTGCCACCGGGAGGGCGAAGGCCATCGGGTCCTTGATCTTGTTGACGGGGTTGACCAGGACGATGCCGCTGACGGCGTCCCCGTGCCGGGCGGCCAGCCGCAGGGTCAGCGCCCCGCCCATCGACAGCCCGAAGACGAACACCCGCGTGCACTGCTCCAGCAGCTCCCGCAGCGCCCGGTCCACTTCGGCGTACCAGTCCTGCCAGCCGGTGAGCTGCATGTCCTGCCAGCGCGTACCGTGCCCGGGGAGCAGCGGTACGGAGACCGTCAGACCCTGCTCGGCCAGGTACTCCGCCCACGGGCGCATGGACTGAGCGGTACTGGTGAAGCCGTGGCAGAGGAGGACACCGACCTCTCCGCCCTCGTGGCGGAACGGCTCGGCTCCAGGGAGGACGGGCACCAGGGTCTCCTTCGACGGGTGGGGGGTGCGTAGCGCTGTGTGACTTCACCGTACGCGACAGGGGTGACACCGACCAGGGTCGTCGACCGCTCCGCCCCGAGCCAGGGGTTAAGGTCTGTTCGACAGACACAGGAAGGCTTTCGAGTTGATCTACGGCGCAATGAAGTTCTCCATCGGGGGTTCCCTGAAGCTCGCCTTCAGGCCGTGGGTGGAGGGCCTCGAGAACATCCCCGCCGAGGGGCCGGCGATCCTCGCGAGCAACCACCTGTCCTTCTCCGACTCCTTCTTCCTGCCGGCCGTGCTGGACCGGAAGGTCACCTTCATCGCGAAGGCGGAGTACTTCACCTCCCCGGGCGTCAAGGGCAAGCTGACGGCCGCCTTCTTCAAGGGCGTCGGCCAGCTCCCGGTGGACCGCTCCGGCGCGCGCGGTGCGGGCGAGGCCGCGATCAAGAGCGGTATCGAGGTCATCGAGCGCGGCGAGCTGTTCGGCATCTACCCGGAGGGCACGCGGTCGCCCGACGGACGCCTCTACCGCGGCAAGCCCGGTGGTCTGGCCCGCGTGGCCCTGGCCACCGGGGCGCCGGTGATCCCCGTGGCGATGATCGACACGGAGAAGATCCAGCCGCCCGGCAAGGTCGTCCCCAAGCTGATGCGCCCCGGCATCCGGATCGGCAAGCCGCTGGACTTCAGCCGCTACCAGGGCATGGACAGCGACCGCTTCATCCTGCGCTCGGTGACCGACGAGGTCATGTACGAGATCATGAAGCTGTCCGGCCAGGAGTACGTCGACATCTACGCGACGGCCGCCAAGCGGCAGATCGCCGACGCGGAGAAGGCCGCCAAGGCGGCCAAGGGCGAAAAGGCCGCCGACGCCGACAAGAGCGAGTAGAGCGAGCAGAGCAGGCAGTTCGCAGGAAACGGGCAGGTCCGCCCGCGGGGGTGGGGGAGTTGGCGAAGCGCGAACGTGTCGTGCGCATGTCCGTGGAGCAGCCGCTGTGGCGCGCCCTGACGGCGTACCGGCTGCTGACCATGGTCTACGCGGTGCTGCTCTTCCTCTCCGCGTACCGGAAGTTCGACCACCCCGGCGTCGCGGCCTGCTACCTCGGGGGCCTCGCGGTGTGGACCGTGGCCACCCACCGCAAGGTCGCGAACGCGGCCGCCTGCACCAAGCGCTTCCTGGGCGCGGACCTGACCGTCGCCATGGCCGGCATCCTGCTCACCCCGTACGCGGACACCCACGAGCGGATCGCCGCGGGCGGCCCCACCCTCCCCAGCATCTGGACGGCGGGCTCGGTCCTCGCCTTCGCCCTCAAGGGCGGCTGGCGCTGGGCCGGGTTCGCCTCGACCTTCGTGGCCGCCGCCAACATCCTGGCCCACGGCGGCGAACCCAACCGCGACACCCTGCACAACGTGCTGCTGGTCTGGGTCGCCTCGATAGCCATCGGGTACGTCGTCGAGGTCGCCCGCGCCAGTGAGGCCACCCTCGCCCGCGCCCTGGAGATCGAGGCCGCCACCCGCGAACGCGAACGCCTCGCGCGCGACATCCACGACGGGGTCCTCCAGGTCCTGGCCATGGTCCAGCGGCGCGGCACCGAGCTGGGCGGCGAGGCCGCCGAGCTCGGCCGGATGGCCGGGGAGCAGGAGGTGGCGCTGCGCACCCTGGTCTCCAGCGGGCTGCTGCCCGCCTCCCGGGTCTCCCGGGACGAGTCGCTCGGCGCGCTGGTGACCGCGTACGAGGTGGAGGAGCCCGGCGCCGACGAGGGCGAGCTGGATCTTCGGACCCTCCTCGCCCCGCACGCCGGATCCCGGGTCAGCTTCGCCGAGCCGGGCACCCCGGTGCTGCTGCCGGTGCCCGCGGCGAAGGAGCTGGCCGCGGCCGTCGGTGCGGCCCTCGACAACGTGCGCCGGCACGCCGGGGACGGGGCCAGGGCCTGGATCCTGGTGGAGGACTGGGGCGACGAGGTGATCGTGACCGTCCGCGACGACGGCCCGGGCATCCCGGCGGGCCGGCTCGACCAGGCCGCCGGCGAGGGCCGGATGGGCGTGGCCCTGTCCATCCGCGGCCGGCTGCGGGACCTCGGCGGCAGCGCCGAGCTGGTGTCCGTCCCCGGGCAGGGCACCGAAGTGGAACTGAAAGTACCGAGGGGGAGAACCCAGTGAGCCAGACCGACGGGCCGGACGCGTCCACCGCGAACACCGCGTACACCGCACCGAACGAGCTCGGCGCGATCAAGGTGATGGTCGTCGACGACCATCCGATGTGGCGCGACGCGGTCGCCCGCGACCTGTCCGCCGCGGGCTTCGACGTGGTCGCCACCGCCGGCGACGGCCCCGAGGCGGTCCGCCGGGCCGTGCCCGCGGCCCCCCACGTCCTGGTCCTGGACCTCAACCTGCCCGGCATGCCCGGCGTGCAGGTCTGCAAGGAGCTCGTCGGCGCCAACCCCGCGCTGCGCGTCCTGGTCCTGTCAGCCAGCGGCGAGCACGCCGACGTCCTGGAGGCGGTGAAGTCCGGCGCGACCGGCTACCTGCTGAAGTCCGCGGGCGCCCAGGAGCTGATCGACGCGGTCCGCCGCACCGCGGCCGGCGACCCGGTGTTCACCCCGGGCCTGGCCGGTCTGGTGCTCGGCGAGTACCGTCGCCTGGCCACCGACCCGGCGCCCGCCGCCTCCGACGAACCGAAGGCCCCCCAACTGACCGACCGGGAGACCGAGGTGCTGCGGCTGGTGGCCAAGGGGCTCTCGTACAAGCAGATCGCGGAGCGCCTCGTCATCTCGCACCGCACCGTGCAGAACCACGTGCAGAACACGCTGGGCAAGCTCCAGCTGCACAACCGGGTGGAGCTGGTCCGCTACGCGATCGAACGCGGCCTCGACGACGCGTAACGGGGGCGTTCACCGTCTCGTACCTCGTACGCATGTCCTCGTACGAGTGAACGGGGGGACGCAACACCCCGCATTTCCAACGGAATTGACCCTTCCCAGGGCCTTGCTGTGACCTGAGTCACCATTAGCGTGACCGTCATGCGGGCTCGCCGGGCCCTGTGGCGAAGGGAGATTCCATGAAGGTCGGAGTGCTGACGGGCGGCGGAGACTGCCCCGGGCTCAACGCGGTCATCCGGGCCGTGGTCCGCAAGGGCGTCCAGGAGTACGGGTGCGGGTTCATCGGGTTCAAGGACGGCTGGCGCGGCGCCGTCGAGGGGGACACGGTCCCGCTCGGCATCCCCGCCGTCCGCGGCATCCTGCCGCGCGGCGGCACCATCCTCGGCTCCTCCCGGACCAACCCGTTCAAGCAGGAGAACGGGGTCCGGCAGATCAAGGAGAACCTCGCCAAGTACGAGGTCGACGCCCTCGTCGCGATCGGCGGCGAGGACACCCTGGGCGTCGCCGCCAAGCTGTACGGGGAGTACGGCATCCCCTGCGTCGGCGTCCCGAAGACCATCGACAACGACCTGTCGGCCACCGACTACACCTTCGGCTTCGACACGGCCGTGGGCATCGCCACGGAGGCCATCGACCGGCTGCACACCACGGCCGAGTCGCACATGCGGGTCCTCGTCGTCGAGGTGATGGGCCGGCACGCCGGCTGGATCGCCCTGCACTCGGGGCTGGCCGGCGGCGCCAACGTCATCCTCATCCCGGAGCAGCGCTTCGACCTGGACCAGGTGTGCGCGTGGGTGACCTCCCGGTTCAAGGCGAGCTACGCGCCGATCGTGGTGATCGCCGAGGGCGCCATGCCCAAGGACGGGGAGATGGTGCTGAAGGACGCCACCACCGACTCGTTCGGGCACGTCCGGCTGTCGGGCGTGGGGGAGTGGCTGGCCAAGGAGATCGAGGCGCGGACCGGCAAGGAGGCCCGGACCACGGTGCTCGGGCACATCCAGCGCGGCGGTACGCCGAGCGCCTTCGACCGCTGGCTGGCGACCCGGTTCGGCCTGCACGCGATCGACGCCGTCCACGAGGGCGACTTCGGGAAGATGGTCGCGCTGAAGGGGACGGACATCGTGCGGGTGCCGATCGCCGACGCGACGGCGAAGCTCAAGACCGTCGACCCGGCGCTGTACCAGGAGGTCGGGGTGTTCTTCGGCTGACCCGGAGCGGGTGGGCGGGCGTGTCCCTCGTGACGGGAGTTCGGCCGGAGTTCAGCCGTGCGTCATCCGCGCCGCGCGGGTCCCGCGGCTAGATTCAGCCACGTGAACATACCCGTGGTGGCCCGCTGGGCGCTGCTCGCCCTCGCCCTCCTGCAGTTCCTCCTCGTCGTCCGCGCGCTGCGCCGGGCGCTGCGGGCCCGCCCGGGAGAGCGGACCGGGCCGTGGCTGGACACGGCCGACCACGGCCTCGGCGTGCTGCTGGCCGCGTCCCTCGCAACGCCCGGCGCGTACGACGGCCTCGCCCTCGGCGCCCTGCTGCTGCTCGCGCCGGTCATCGTCTGGAAGGGCGTGCGGGACGTCCGGGCCCGCCGCGGGGCCAAGGCCGCCACCGGGGCCGCCGGACCCGCCCCCGGCGACCACGGCTCGGCGGTGGGCGCCGCCGACTGAGACGCGTCCCGCGGCAGGCATGCGGCGGGCCCGTCGCGCCGCGGCCGGCCGGGCGGAAGCCGACGGACGCCGGGCCCGGCCGCCCGCCGGACGGGGGCCGCCGGAGGGGGCCCGTTCGCGCGGTGGTCAGGCCGGGGCCGCGGTGCGGAGGCCCGTCAGGAGCTCGTGGAGCAGGTCCGCGCCGCGCAGGGTGAGGACCGACTCCGGGTGGAACTGGACCCCGGCGAAGCCGCCGGACGCCGAGCGCAGGGCGTGCACCTCGCCCGTCACCGGGTCCCGGGAGACCTCGACGCCCGACCGGGCCAGCCGGCCGGCGAGCTCGTCGGGGCAGTGCGCCGTGTACGTGTTGTAGAAGCCCACCACTTCCTGCGCGCCGAAGAGGTCGATCCGCGTCTGCGCCCCCTGCGCCGGCTCCGCCTTGCGGATCAGCGGCAGGCCCAGCCCGGCCGCCAGCAGCTCGTGCCCGAGGCAGACGCCCAGGATCCCGGACCGGTGCCCCGCCAGGAGTTCCTCCGTCAGCCCGCGCAGCATCCGCATCTTCGGGTCGGTGGCGTCCGCCGGGTCGCCCGGCCCCGGGCCCAGGACGACCGGTCCGGCCCACGACAGGGCCGCCTGCCGCAGCCCGGGCTCGTCGTAGCGGCGTACGGTCACCTCCAGCCCCGACACCCTCAGCACGTGGGCCAGCATCGCCGTGAAGGTGTCCTCGCCGTCCACCACCAGGGCGTGCCCGTCCGGCGCGGCCGGCCGCTCCTGCATCCGGAGCCAGAACGGCGCCAGGTCCTGGCGCCGGGCCGCCAGGGCCGCCTGGACCCGGGGGTCGGCGGCCAGGCCCGGCGCGGCGGAGTCCGGCTGCGGCGCCGCCGGGCGGACCCCGAGCGCCGCCAGGACCCCGGCCGCCTTCGCGTGGGTCTCCGCGACCTCGCCCGCCGGGTCGGAGTGGCGGACCAGCGTGGCGCCCACCGGCACCCGCAGCGCGCCGTCCGCCGCGATGTCCGCGGTCCGGATCAGGATCGGGGAGTCCAGTGTCTGCGCCCCCGCCTCGTCGAGGCCCAGCAGCGCCAGCGCGCCCGCGTAGTAGCCGCGCCCGCCGGCCTCGTACCGCTCGATCACCCGGCAGGCGTTCTGCACGGGGGAGCCGGTGACCGTCGCCGCGAACATCGTCTCGCGCAGTACCTCCCGCACGTCCAGGGAGGAGCGGCCGCGCAGCTCGTACTCGGTGTGCGCGAGGTGCGCCATCTCCTTCAGCCGCGGCCCGACGACGACCCCGCCCCGATCGCCGACCGTGCACATCATCTTCAGCTCCTCGTCGACCACCATCGACAGCTCCTCGGTCTCCTTGCGGTCGCCGAGGAAGGCGAGGAGGGACTCGGCCGTCGGGCCCCCGGCCGGATGGCGGTACGTCCCGCTGATCGGGTTCATCACCACGGTGCCGCCGGACATCCGCACGTGGACCTCGGGGCTGGCGCCGACCAGCGTGCGCTCCCCGGTGTGGACGACGTACGTCCAGTACGCGCCCCGCTCGCCCAGCAGCAGCCGCCGGAACAGGGCGAGCGCGTCGGCCCGCCCGAATCCCTCGATGCGGCCCTCGTACGTGCGCCGGATGACGAAGTTCGCGCCCTCGCCGCGGCCGATCTCGTCCCGGACGACCCGCTCGACGGTGGCCGCGTACTCCTCGTCGGGCACGTCGAAGGCGCCGCCCCCGACCCGTACCGCGTGGTCCGGCAGCACGGCCAGCGCCTCCGCGAGGGGGACCTCGTACGCCTCCTCGGCGGCGAGCACGGTCAGCGGCGTGCCGTCGTCGCGCACGTCGAACCCGCGCTCGCGGATCTGCCGGAACGGGACGAGGGCGAGGGTGGGAAGCGATCGTACGGGCAGCTCGGCGAGCAGCCCGGCCTCGTGGACCGGGCCGGTCAGCACCTCGACGGTGTCGTGGTCGCGGCCGGGGGTCCGGCGGCGCAGCAGGGCGAACGGCGGGCAGGAGTCGTCGAGCAGGTCGAGCAGGCGGCTGGGTTCCATGGGGCGGGCGTCCTTCTCCGTCGGCGGGGTGAAGAGGAACGGCCGGGCCCGGAAAACACCGAAGGCCGCCCCTCGGGCGGCCTTCGCGTCGTGCGTGTCAGTGGGTACGCGCGAGGAGTGGGCCGCCGGAAGCGGGCCACCACCAGTTCTGGTTCGAGTGCGCGTACATGCGGCCGACCATAGCCCACCCGGCGCCGCGCCCGCAGCCCCCACGCGCCCCGGGCGCCCCGGAGAGACACCCGTCTCACGAAGTGGGCACCGGGCTGGACGTGGCGCAAGACGCCGTAATGTGTACGAGGTGACCGTGAACGCTGAAACCCAAGCCCCCGCCGCCAAGGCGACCTGGCGAGACCTTCCCGCGGCGCAGCAGCCTTCGTACCCCGATGCCGAGGCACTGCGCGCTGTCGTCGCGGACCTCGAGTCGTATCCTCCGCTCGTTTTCGCGGGCGAGTGCGACCAGCTGCGCGCCCGCCTGGGAGCCGTCGCCAAGGGCGAGGCGTTCCTGCTGCAGGGCGGCGACTGCGCCGAGGCCTTCGACGCCGTGTCCGCCGACCACATCCGCGCCAAGCTGAAGACGCTGCTCCAGATGAGCGCCGTCCTGACGTACGCGGCCTCCGTGCCCGTCGTCAAGGTCGGCCGCATCGCGGGCCAGTACTCGAAGCCGCGCTCCAAGGACACCGAGACCCGCGACGGCGTCACCCTGCCGACCTACCGCGGTGACTCCGTCAACGGCTTCGCCTTCACCGAAGAGGCCCGCGTCCCGGACCCCGAGCGGCTCAAGCGCATGTACCACGCGTCCGCGTCGACGCTGAACCTGGTGCGCGCCTTCACCACCGGCGGCTACGCCGACCTGCGCCAGGTGCACGCCTGGAACCAGGACTTCGTGAAGTCCTCCCCGTCCGGGCAGCGCTACGAGCAGCTCGCGCGGGAGATCGACAACGCGCTGAACTTCATGAAGGCGTGCGGCACCGACCCGGCCGAGTTCAAGGCGGTGGAGTTCTACTCCTCCCACGAGGCGCTGCTGCTGGACTACGAGGGCGCCCTCACCCGTACGGACTCCCGCACCGGGAAGCTGTACGACACCTCCGGCCACATGGTCTGGATCGGTGAGCGCACCCGCCAGCTGGACCACGCGCACATCGAGTTCTGCTCGCAGATCGCCAACCCGATCGGCATCAAGCTCGGCCCGACCACCACCGTGGACGAGGCGCTGACGTACATCGACCGCCTGGACCCCGAGCGCGAGCCGGGCCGGCTGACCTTCGTCGTCCGCATGGGCGCCGACAAGGTCCGCGACAAGCTCCCCGAGCTCGTCGAGAAGGTCACGGCCTCGGGTGCGACGGTCGCCTGGGTCACCGACCCGATGCACGGCAACACCTTCGAGGCGGCCTCCGGCCACAAGACGCGCCGTTTCGACGACGTGCTCGACGAGGTCAAGGGCTTCTTCGAGGTCCACAAGGCGCTGGGCACCCACCCGGGCGGCATCCACGTCGAGCTCACCGGTGACGACGTCACCGAGTGCGTGGGCGGCGGCGACGAGATCTTCGTCGACGACCTGCACCAGCGCTACGAGACGGCCTGCGACCCGCGGCTCAACCGCAGCCAGTCCCTGGACCTGGCCTTCCTCGTCGCGGAGATGTACCGCGATCAGTAAGTGGCTTCGTACGACGACGGGGCGCGGATCGATGTGATCCGTGCCCCATCGGCGTTCTCGGGGCTTTTGGGCAAGCCCCGCTTTGGGTACGGTTAGGTAAGCCTCACCGAATAGGGATGGCTGCAGAAACCATTCCTTCCAGGGAGGTGAACCGCGTGTACGTCTGCTCTTGCTTCGGGATCACCGACAAGCAGGTCAAGGAGCACGCGGCCGCCGGCGCCTGCACCCCCCGCCAGATCGCCTCGGTCACCAAGGCCGGCACCGACTGCGGTTCCTGCGTGCGCACCATCCAGGGCATCCTGGGCCGCGGGGCCTGCCCGCGCCGTGAGCTCCTGGAGAAGGGCAACGCGGCCGCCGTGCTCGCCGCGGACCCGGAGCTCGCGGAAGCCGCGTAGGGCTCGCGCGCGGGGCTCAGCTCTCCGGCTGCTCCAGCAGCTGCGCGATGTAGAGCGGCTCGCCGATGCTCTCGATCAGCTCCAGCTGGGTGTCGAGGTAGTCGATGTGGTGCTCCTCGTCCCCCAGGATGTCCTCGAAGAGCCGCGCCGAGGTCACGTCGCCCTTGCCGCGCATCACCTCGATCCCGCGCTTGAGGCGGTCGATCGCCTCGACCTCGACCTGCCGGTCCGCCTGGAACATCTCCGTCAGGGTCTGGCCCACCCGGACGTGGAAGAGTCGCTGGTAGTTCGGCAGCCCGTCCAGCATGAGGATGCGCTCGGTGAGCTTGTCCGCGTGCTTCATCTCGTCGATGGACTCGGAACGCGTGTAGTTCGCGAGCTTGGTCCAACCCTTGTTGTCCTGGATCCGGTAGTGGAGCCAGTACTGGTTGATCGCCGTGAGCTCGCCGGTCAACTGCTCGTTCAGAAACTCGAGGACCTCGGGGTCGCCCTGCATCGCAGAGGCTCCTTCCAGGCAATGTCAGCTGTGTGACGGGGCTGGGATATCGCCCCAGCCTTGGCTGGGGGAGTGCGCGCATCCTCGCACCGCCGCAGGGGGCCGTCCAGTAAGTGCCTCCTTAGTGTGAGTTGGTGTGACTTGCCCGTATAGGGGCGTAGCTGGTCGTGACCACCCTGCCGCGTCTGTCACCATGGAGTCATGGGTCAGCCGGAAAGCCGGGAATCTCCGGGAGCAGAGCAGCCGGAGCTTCCACCGGGGCAGCGGTTGCAGCGCGGCTGGCCGGTCACCCATTACGGCCCGGTCCCCAAGTTCAAGCCGGACCGCTGGGAGTTCCGCGTCTTCGGGGCCACCGCCAACGGTGAGAAGTACTGCTGGAACCACGAGGAGTTCACGGCCCTGCCGTTCGAATCGGTCGTGGCCGACCTGCACTGCGTGACGAAGTTCAGCATGCGGGGCGCCGAATGGGGCGGGGTCCTCGCGCGCGAGATCCTCGCCCTGGCACCGCCTTCGCCGCAGGTCACGCATGTGATGGTGTGGGCCGAGTACGGCTTCAGCTCCAACCTGCGGCTGGCCGACTTCGCCTCCGAGCGGACCGTCTTCGCCACCCACGAGGGCGGTGAACTGCTCACCGCGGAGCACGGTTTCCCCGTGCGGCTCGTCGTCCCGCACCTGTACGCCTGGAAGGGCCCCAAGTGGGTCCGCGGCATCGAGTACATGACCGCCGACCGCCGCGGCTTCTGGGAGGAGCGCGGCTACCACAACATCGGCGACCCCTGGCGAGAGCAGCGCTACTCGTACCAGGAGGAGCCGGGCGACGGCCCCGAGCTGTAGCCGGGGCCCCGGTCCCCCCGTCAGTGGTGGTAGTGGTGCACGACCGCGTGCCCCTTGCCGCGACCGATCATCCACTTGTTGACCGGGGTCGTCACGACGAAGGCGAGCGCGAGCGAGATCGCCAGGGTGATCCAGAAGAGCGCCTCCGAGAGGTGCGCGTCCATCGCTCCCGGCCATACGGCGATCACGCCGTTGTCGATCAGCTCCATGACGGCGATCGAAAGCGTGTCCGCCGCCAACGCCACCCGGACGGCCGTGCGCAGGTCCACGCCCGAGGCGAGGATCCCGCGCAGGGTGAGCGCGTAGCCGAAGAAGAACGCAAGGATGATGGCCAGGACCATCGTCGCGACGTTTCCCCAGCCGAACGCCGTGCCGATGACCATGCCGAGCACCTCGCCGACGGCGCATCCGGTGAGGCAGTGGAGGGTCGCCTTCGCGGCGGTGGCCCAGCTCGCCCGGCCGGCGCCGGCGCCGGCGCCGGGGTGGGGGTGCGGGTGCTGCGCGTGCGCGTGCTCTGCGTGCGCGTGTTGTGCATGTGCGTGGTGGGCGGGTGCGTGGTGTTCGTGGTGTTCGTGGTTCATGACAACCCCCTGGAACGCCTGACAGCGGCTCTGCACTGAGCAGAACCGTATACCCCCCAGGGGTATTCCCGCACTCCCGGTATCCCGGGTCCTCAATGGGTCAGTGGAACCCGCGCAGCTCCTTCAGCAGCGCCACGTCCGCCGCATGACCTTCCTTGCCGCCCGGCGTCTCGATGATCAGCGGGACGCCCTCCGTCGCGGGGTGCGTGAACAGCTCGGCGAAGGCGTCCCGGCCGATGTGCCCCTGTCCGATGTTGGCGTGGCGGTCCTTGTGGGCGCCCACGCCCTCCTTCGAGTCGTTGGCGTGGATCAGCTTCAGCCGCCCCTCTCCCACCGTGTCCACCAGCAGGTCCAGCGTCTGCTTGGTCCCGCCCGGCTCCGCCAGATCGTGCCCCGCCGCGAAGATGTGGCAGGTGTCCAGGCAGATCCCGAGCTTCGGATGATGGTCGAGCGCCTCGAAGTACGGCCCGAAGTCCCATGTCCGCGAGCACAGCGAAGACCCCTGCCCGGCCGTGGACTCCAGCAGCAGGAACGGGTCGTCGTCGTGCACCAGCTCGTCCAGCAGCGGCAGCATGTGCTCTCTGACCTGCGCGTACGCCGCCTCGCGCGGGCGCCCTCCGGTGGCCGATCCGGTGTGCACCACCACCCCCAGCGCCCCGATCCGGCGGCCGCGGCGCAGCGAGTGCCGCAGCGACTCCACGGACCTCTCGACGGTCGCCCCGGTGTGCGAGCCGAAGTTGATCAGGTACGGGGCGTGCACGTACGCCGGGATCGACGCGTCCGCGCATCCCGTCCGGAACAGCTCGTCCTGGGCGGGGTTCCCCACCGGCGTCGCCCAGCCGCGCGGATTGGCCACGAAGACCTGCACGGCCTCCGCACCCATCTCCCGCGCGTACGTCAGCCCCACCGAGGCGAGCCCGCCGGCGACGGGGACGTGCCCGCCCACGGGATTGCGCATGGCCTGGTCCATCTGCTGCTACAGCCCCTTGGTCCGCAGGACGATCGTGCTGCCCTCGGGGGCGCTCTGGCCGCCCGGCACCGACTGGGCGTCCACCGTGGTGCTGAAGGAGATGAGCGGACGCTCCACCTTCACCTTGAAGCCGGCCGCCTCCAGCGTCCTTCGGGCCACCTCCGCCTCCTGGCCGGTCACGTTCGGCACCGGGATCTGCCGCGGGCCCTTGGAGACGGTGAGCGTCACCGTGTCACCGGTCGAGGCCTGGGCACCCGCGCCGACCGACTGGTTGGCGACCGTACCCGCCGGGAACGGCGAATTGACCTGGTCGGCGGCCGTCTCGACCTTGAGGCCGGCGTCCTGGAGGGTGGCCCGCGCCTGGTCGAGCGGCCGCCCGGCCACGTTCGGCACCTGCACCGGCCGGCCCTTGCTGACCAGGATCGCGACCGCCGTGTCGGGCGAGCGCTTCTGCCCGCCCGCCGGATCGGTGCTGATCACCGAACCCTGCGGGACGTCCTGGCTGAACGCCTGGGTGACCAGACCGGGCGCCAGGTTGCTCTTGGCCAGCTCTGCCTTGGCGTCGTCCAGCGTCCTTCCCTTGAGGTCCGGCACGACGGCCACCTCGGGGCCGCGCGAGATCGTGAGCACCACCGCGCCGTTGCCGCGGATGCGCTTGCCGCTCTCAGGGTCGGAGTTCATCACCGTCCCGCGGTCGAAGGCGTCGCTGAACTTCCGGTCGATCCGCTTCACGCCGAGGCCCGCGGCGGACAGGTCTGACCGGGCCTGCGCCTCGCTCTTGCCCAGCAGGTTGGGGACCTTGGTGAACTGGCCGGCGTTGATGTACCAGACCCCCGTGCCCAGACCGAGGGCGAGGAGTATCCCGGCGATGACGAGCAGTGTGCCGCGCCGCGGTCCGCGCGGGGCCGGCGGCGCCTCGGCCGGCCGTGCCTCGGGGCGCTCGGGGAGCTCCAGCCGCGACGTGAGGTGCACGGGCTGCACCGGGGCGGGCCGCGGGATCACGCTGGTGCGGTCCTCGGTGGCGCTCCGCGCCTCGGCCCGGGCCTGCGGCGGCACGGCGTCCAGCTCGGCGTCGCCGAGCCGCGCGCGCACGTCGAGGGTCAGTCCGAGCAGGGCGGCCGCGTCGGCGGGGCGCAGCTGCGGATCGCGGGCGGCGGCGTACGCCACGAGCTCGTCCAGGCCGGCGGGCAGCCCCGGGACGGCGGCCGACGGCGGCGGCACGTCCTCGTGCAGGTGCCGGTAGAGCACCTGGGCGGGGGTGCCCCCGGAGTGCGGCTTGGAGCCGGTGAGCATCTCGTACAGGACGACACCGCAGGCGTAGACGTCCACGCGGGTGTCGCCGCCGCCGGTCTCGATCTGCTCGGGGGCCAGGTAGGAGACCGTGCCGAGGACGGAGCCGGTGGTGCTCGTGACCGAGTCCACGGACCGGACCAGCCCGAAGTCCGCCACCTTGACCCGGCCGTCGTCGCCGATCAGGACGTTCTCGGGCTTCATGTCACGGTGTACGAACCCGGCGCGGTGCGCGGCGCCGAGCGCGGCCAGGACGGGCTCGAGGATGTCGAGCGCCGCGCGGGGCTGGAGCGCGCCGCGCTCGCGCAGGACGTCGCGGAGCGTGCAGCCGGAGACGTACTCCATGGCGAGGTACGTGTACGGCCCGTCGGTGCCCTGGTCGAAGACGGCGACGACGTTCGGGTGCGCGAGGCGGGCGACGGACTTGGCCTCCCGGATGAACCGGTCGACGAAGCCGGCGTCGGCGGCGAGCGCCGGGTGCATCACCTTCAGCGCGAGCACACGGTCGAGGCGGGTGTCGACGGCCCGGTAGACCGTGGCCATGCCGCCGGCCGCGATGCGCGCGTCGATGCGGTAGCGGCCGTCGAGTGTCTGCCCGACGAGGGGGTCATCCAGGGTCGTGTCCACGCGGCGATTCTACGAGCGGGCCCCGGCCCCCCGGCCAGGGTGGTGCGTCTTGCAGCGCAGCTGTGACGTCCGGCGGCCCCGCCCGGGCCCGTAACGGCACGGCCCCGTCGCCGGGAGCCCGCCCCGGAACCCGCCCCGGCCACCGCCGGGGGCACCCGGGTCCCCGAACCCCTGCGGCACCGGAATCCGGACGCCGGCGGCACCGGTACCCGAACCCCGGCGGCATCGGTATCCGGCCCCGCCGGCGGCACCGTCCGGCCCCGCCGGGGTTCGGGGGCCGGGTCAGAACGCCGGGCGTTCCGGGTCGAGGGCGGCCTGGCCCTCCGTAGGGGACGAGGCCTGCGCGAAGCGGCGCTGCGGGATGCGGCCCGCGCGGAACGCCAGCCGCCCCGCCGACACGGCGTCCCGCATCGCCGTCGCCATCAGCACCGGCGCCTGCGCCCGGGTCACCGCCGACGCCAGCATCACCGCCGCGCACCCGAGCTCCATCGCCAGGGCCGCGTCCGAGGCCGTGCCGGCTCCGGCGTCCAGGATCACCGGGACCCCGGCCCGCTCGCAGATCAGCTCGAAGTTGTGCGGGTTGCGGATGCCCATGCCCGAGCCGATCGGCGATCCCAGCGGCATGATCGCCGCGCAGCCCGCGTCCTCCAGCCTGCGGGCCAGCACCGGGTCGTCGTTCGTGTAGGGCAGCACGGTGAAGCCCTCGTCGACCAGGGTCTCCGCCGCGTCCAGCAGCTCCACCCCGTCCGGCAGCAGGGTCCGCTCGTCGGCGACGACCTCCAGCTTGATCCAGTCCGTGCCCAGGGCCTCCCGCGCGAGCCGCGCGGTCAGCACCGCCTCGCCCGCCGTGAAGCAGCCCGCGGTGTTCGGCAGGACCGCGATGCCGAGCCGGCCCAGCACCGACAGGACGGAGCCCTGCACGGTCGGGTCCAGCCGGCGCATCGCCACCGTGGTGAGCTCCGTGCCGGACGCGATCAGCGCCCGTTCCAGCACGTCCAGGCTCGGCGCCCCGCCGGTTCCCATGATCAGGCGGGAGGAGAAGGACCGTCCGCCCAGTTCGAAAGCGTCGTCCGCCATCGCGCTCAGCCCCCCTGCACCGCGGTGAGGACCTCGACCCGGTCGCCCTCGCCCACCGGCGTGAGCGGCCACTGGCCGCGGGGGACCACGGTCTCGTTCAGTGCGGCCGCGACGCCCGACGGGGCCGCGGTCAGGGTGGCGACCACCGCGTCGAGGGTGGTGCCGGCCGCGATCTCGCGCGGCTCGCCGTTGACGGAGATGGTCATGCGTACGACTCCTGACGTGCGGCGCTGAAGCGGCGCGGGGTGAACGGGCGGGCGATCTCCGCCAGCGTGCCGGTGGTCAGCAGCTGTGCCATCACGTCGCCGGTGAGGGGGGTCAGCAGCACCCCGTTGCGGTAGTGGCCGGTGGCCAGGTGCAGGCCGGGCAGGTCGGTCGGGCCGAGCAGGGGGGCGTTGTCCGGGGAGCCGGGCCGCAGCCCGGCCCGGGTCTCGGTCAACGGCAGTTCGGTGATGCCGGGCACCAATTCGTGGGCGTCGCGGAGGAGTTCGTAGACCCCGCCGGCGGTGACCGTGGTGTCCCAGCCGAGTTCCTCGCTGGTCGCCCCGACGACGAGCTCTCCGTTCTCCCGCGGCACCAGGTACACGTGGCTGCCCCGGACCACCGCCCGCACCGTCCGGGACAGGAACGGCGCGTACGCCGCCGGCACCGCGAGCCGCAGCACCTGGCCCTTCACGGGCCGTACGGGGGGCAGCACCCGCGGCGGTACGCCGGCCAGCCGGCCGCTGAGCGAGCCCGCGGCCAGGACCACCTGGTCCGCGCGCAGCTCCGTACCGTCGTCGAGCAGCGCGCCGACGGCACGGTCGGCGGTGGTCAGCAGCCGCTCGGCGCCGGCCCGGCGGACCTCCACCCCGGCGCCCTCGCAGGCGGCCAGCAGCGCCGCCGCCAGCCGGCGCGGGTCGACCTGGTGGTCGCCGTCCACGCGGAGCCCGCCGCGGACGCCCGGTGCCAGCATCGGCTCCAGGCGGCGGCACTCGCGGCCGGTGAGCCACTCGGACTCCAGACCGCAGCGCCGCTGGAGGGCGTGCAGTTCCCGCAGGTGGAGCCGGTCGTCGGCGTCGAGGGCGACGGCGAGCGTGCCGCAGGCGCGGTAGCCGAGGTCCATCCCGCCGCTGGCCTCGGTCAGCTCGGCGGCGAACTCCGGGTAGCGGGCGGCGGAGGCGAGGTTGAGGCCCAGCAGGGTCTCCTCGCCGTAGTGCAGTTCGGTGACGGCGGCGAGCATGCCGGCTGCCACCTGCGCGGCCCCGCCGCCGGGTGCCGGGTCGGCGAGCACGGTCCGCAGCCCGTGCCGGGCCGCCCGCCAGGCGGTGACCAGGCCGATGATCCCGCCCCCGATGACGAGCACGTCGGATCCCCGGCCGGATCCCTTCCGAGATGAGTGCATGGGCGTCCAGCCCCTCCCTTCGCCGGCATGACCCGGATCAGGTTCGTACGGTCGGAGGCCGCTCAGCCTCCCTCTCAGCCCGGTGCGCCCGGACTCCCGCGATAGGTACGACGGCCAGCCTAACCCCGCCGCGGGGGCCGGGTAAGGCTGCCTCCCCGGGCCACCGGTCCTGACTGCCAGTCAGATCGCTAGGGTGGGTGGTGTGAGCGAGCAGACGGAACAGACTCAGAGCGGCGTCGTCATCGTCGGCGCCGGAATGGCCGGGGTGCAGACCGCGGTCGCCCTTCGGGAGCAGGGTTTCAGGGGCCCCGTGACCCTGCTGGGCGCCGAGCCCCACCAGCCGTACGACCGGCCCCCGCTGTCCAAGGCGGTGCTGCTCGGCAAGGCCGAGGACTCCGCCTTCGACGTGGACTTCGAGGGGCTCGACGTCGAGCTCCGGCTCGGTGTGGAGGTCACCGGGCTGCGGGCCGCCGACCGCGAGCTGGACACCGAGGCCGGGCCGGTCCCGTACGAGGTGCTCGTGCTGGCGACCGGCGCGCAGCCGCTGACCCTGCCCGGGTCCGAGGGCGTCCCGGGCGTGCACCTCCTGCGCACCCTGGACGACGCGGCCCGGCTGCGCCCGGTGCTGGCCGCGGCGCCGGAGACGGTGGTGGTCGGGGCCGGCTGGATCGGCGCCGAGTTCGCCACCGCGGCCCGCGAGGCCGGCTGCGCGGTGACCGTGGTCGAGGCGGCGGACCGGGTGCTGGCCGGGGCGCTCCCGGCGGAGGTCGCGGCCCCCATGACCCGCTGGTACGAGGAGGCGGGGGCCGCCCTGCTGACCGGCGCCAAGGTGGCGTCGGTGGAACCCGGGCGGGTCCTGCTCGCCGACGGGCGGGAGCTGGGGGCGGGTGCGGTGGTCGTGGGCATCGGGGCCCGGCCCGCGACGCGGTGGCTGGAGGGCTCGGGGATCGAGCTCGGGCCGGAGGGCGCGGTCACGGCGGACGCGTACCTGCGGACCTCCCTGCCCGGCGTGTACGCGGTCGGCGACTGTGCGTCGTTCCCGTCCGCGCGCTACGGGACGCGGCTGCTCGTGCACCACTGGGACAACGCCCTCCAGGGCCCCCGGGTGGTCGCGGCCAACATCCTGATGGGGGCGCCGGCCCAGGTCTACGACCCGGTGCCGTACTTCTGGTCGGAGCAGTTCGGGCGCTTCGTGCAGTACGCGGGGCACCACGCGGGGGCGGACGAGCTGCTGTGGCGCGGGGACCCCGCCGAGGCGGCGTGGTCGGTGTGCTGGCTGCGGGCCGGGGCGCTGGTCGCGGTCCTGGCGGTGGGCCGGCCGCGGGACCTGGCGCAGGGGCGGAAGCTGATCGAGACGGGCGCCCCGGTGGATCCGGCCAAGATCACCGATCCCGCGGCGCCCCTGAAGTCCGCGCTGGTCGGGTAGGCGCGTCGGCCGCGCGCCCGGTGGGCACGCCGGTCCCGCACCCGGGGAGCCGGGCGCGGGTCCGGGTGCGGGTCCGGGTGCGGTGCGGGGCGCGGCGGCCCCGCCGGGACCCGGACGGGTCGGCTCGGGTACCGGCTGTCGGTCCGAGGTGGCAGGCTTGTGCCCGTGACCGAGATTGACGCAAAGATCGATGCCCTTGTCCCCGCCTGGCTGTACCTCCCCGACATCGCGGAGATGCTCGACATCGAAGTGACCCGGGTCCGCCAGCTGGTCAAGGAAGGTCAGCTGATCGCCGTACGCCGCGGTGAGAACCGCGCGCTGCAGGTGCCCGCCGCCTTCATCGACGGCGACAAGGTCGTCAAGGGCCTCGCGGGCCTGCTGACCGTGCTGCGCGACGACGGCTTCTCCGACGAGGAGATGCTGGAGTGGCTCTTCACCGCCGACCCGACCCTGCCCGGCACCCCCATCCAGGCACTGAGCGAGAATCGCGGCACGGAGGTGAAGCGCCGCGCTCAGGCGCTCGCGCTCTGATCCGAGCCGCCTGATCCATCCGCGGTGCGCGGGCCCGACGGCCCGTGCACCGCTCCCACCCCGGGGGGACCCATGTCCGTGAACGCCCAGCTGTCCGACGCCCGGCTCTACCTGTGCACGGACGCCCGCAAGCGGCAGGGGGACCTCCCCGCGTTCCTCGACGAAGTCCTTGCGGGCGGCGTGGACATCGTCCAGCTCCGCGACAAGGGCATGGAGGCCGGCGAGGAGCTCGAACACCTCCAGGTCTTCGCCGAGGCCGCCCGCCGCCACGGCAGGCTCCTCGCGGTCAACGACCGCGCCGACGTCGCCCACGCCATCGGCTCCGACGTCCTGCACCTGGGCCAGGGCGACATCCCGGTGCCCGCCGCCCGCGCGATCCTGGGCGAGAACGTCCTGATCGGCCGGTCCTGCCACGCCGAGTCCGAGGTCGACGCCGCCGTCGCCGAGCCGGGCGTGGACTACTTCTGCACCGGCCCCTGCTGGCCCACCCCCACCAAGCCCGGCCGCCACGCCCCCGGCCTCGGACTGGTCCGGTACACGGCCTCGCTGGCCCCCGCCCGCCCCTGGTTCGCCATCGGCGGCATCGACGCCGGCAACCTCGACGAGGTCCTCGACGCCGGAGCCACCCGCATCGTGGTCGTCCGCGCCCTGACCGAGGCCTCCGACCCGCGTGCGGCCGCCGCCGACCTGGCCAAGCGGGTCCGGGAGCGCGTCTCCGCATAGGTGTCCAAAAACGTGTCCAAAAGGCGGACACCGCTTCGGCCTCTGCGAAGGCCCGTCTAACCTGCCCGTATGGCCCTTGGTACCGCTTCCACCCGTACGGACCGTGCACGCACGGTCCGCGACCTGCTGGCGTCCGGGTGCCCGTCGTACTCCTTCGAGTTCTGGGCCCCCAAGACGGAGAAGGGCGAGCGCAACCTCTGGAACGCGCTGCGCCGGATCGAGGCGGTGGGCCCGAGCTTCGTCTCCGTGACCTACGGGGCCGGCGGCTCCACCCGCGGCGGCACCGTCAAGGCCACCCAGGAGATCGCCGCCGACACCACCCTGACCCCCGTCGCGCACCTCACCGCGGTCGACCACTCCATCGCCGAGCTGCGCCACGTCATCGGCCAGTTCGCCGACGCGGGCATCCGCAACATGCTCGCCGTGCGCGGCGATCCGCCGGGCGACCCCATGGGTCCCTGGGTCCCGCACCCCGAGGGCGTGCACTACGCCGCCGACCTGGTCCGGCTGCTCAAGGAGTCCGGTGACTTCTGCGTGGGCGTCGCGGCCTTCCCCGAGATGCACCCGCGTTCGCAGGACTGGGACACGGACATCCGGCACTTCGTGGACAAGTGCCGCGCGGGGGCCGACTATGCGATCACCCAGATGTTCTTCGATCCGGAGAATTATCTGCGGCTGCGCGACAGTGCGCAGAAGGCGGGCTGCGAGACCCCGATCATCCCCGAGGTCATGCCTGTTGTGGGGATCAAGCAGCTCGACCGGCTGCCCCAACTCAGCAACGCAGTCTTCCCCGCAGCCGTGAAAGAGCGCATGCTCGCCGTCAAGGACGATCCAGCCGCTGTACGCTCCATTGGGATCGAGTTCGCCACGGAGTTCTGCGCGCGGCTGCTGTCCGAGGGTGTCCCGGGGCTGCACTTCATCACGCTGAACAATTCCACGGCGACTCTCGAGATCTACGAGAACCTGGGCCTGCACCAGCGGGCCTGATCGGCCGGCCCCCGTTTCCTGGGCGGTCGGCCGTACCGAGAGGTGCCACGCATGGGAATGACGGTCCTCTACATCGCGTTCGGTTTCGTCGCGCTGTGGCTGCTTGCCGAGGTCCTGATGCAGTACAAGGCCCGGCTGCGCTGGCGCCTGCTCGCGTTCGCCGGGTTCCTCGGTGTGGTCGCCGGGGTGGTGCTGCCGTCGGTGCCGGTCATCGGCCTCGGCGCGGCCGCGTTCGCCGTGGGCCAGACCCTGGTGACGCTCTCCTTCCGCAAGGGCTTCGAGGCCGGCTGGGCGCTGCGCAAGGGCGGCAAGCCCGTACGGCAGACCCGGCGCCGCCGGGCGGGCGGTCCGCGCCCCGGGCCCGCGCTGGAGGTCACCGCGCTGGAGTACGGCTCCGACGGGACGACGGCGGACCGGGACGGCGCCGACACGCCCGAGAAGGAGGCGCCCGAACCGCGTTTCCATGCCCCGGCCGCGGAGTTCTACAGCCCCGAGCCGCTGCCCGAGGACACCGGCTCGTACGGGATACAGAGCTTCGCCCCCACCGCCGACGCGGGCCGGACGGCGGCGTTCGCCCCGCCCTTCGCCACGGCCGAGCAGGACGCCCACCAGTACGCCGCCCAGTACGACGCGCCGGCCTACGACGCGCAGGCCCAGGGCGGCTACGACTACTCGGCGGGCTACCCGGCCGGCGGCGAACAGCAGGTCTACGCCGCCTACTCGGACCCGTACATCGGCACCGGCGGCGCCGTCATCCCGCAACAGCCGTACGACTACACCCCGTACGCCGGCTACTCCGCCGACCCGTACGCGAGCGCGGGCGGGCAGCAGCAGTACTCGATGGACACCCCGCCCGGCGGAGTGTGGGTGCCGCAGCAGCGGTCCACCGAAGGCGCTCCCCAGGCCTACCCCGGGGACGAGCAGAACCCGTACCCGCAGCAGCAGCCCCAGCCCCAGCAGTACCCGTACCAGGGCACCGGCGAGTACGAGCAGTACCGCTACTGACCACCCGCCCACCGGCACCGCGCGCCCCCGGGAGCTCCTCCCGGGGGCGCCGGCGTGTCACTGCCGGTGTGTCACTGGGAGCCGCGGAACCCCGCGCCCTCCACGATCAGTCCGGCCACCAGGGCCCCGGTCATCCCGGCGTGCGCGAGCCCGCCGCCGGGGTGCGCCCAGCCGCCGGCGAGGAACAGCCCCGGCAGGGCCGTGGTGTTGGCGGGGAAGAGCATCCGGCCGGCCGCTCCGGCCAGCGCGGGCGGGGGCACCGCGCCGCCCCGTGCGCCGGTCGCCGCCTCGATGTCCGCGGGCGTACGCGCCTGCGTCCACAGCAGCCGCTCGCGCAGCCCCGGTACGGCCCGGGCCGCCAGGTCCAGCAGCTCCTCCGTGCGGCCTGCAGGGGCGCCCCCATGACCCTCAGGACCGCAGACGGCGCTCACGGTGACCGCCTCGTGGTCCGCGTCGGGCCGGACGGCCGGATCATCGGGGCGCAGCACGGTCAGCTGGGCGCCGGGGGAGTGGACCAGGGTGCGGTGGACGGCGTCCGCGGGGCGGGCGCCGCGCAGCGCCAGCAGCAGGGTGAGCCGGCTCGTCACCCCCGGCCCCGGCCCGCGGGCGGGGACGCCGCCGGCCGGCAGTGGGGCCCCCAGCTGCCGCGGGTCGACCCCGCAGACCACGAAGTCGGCCGCGGCCTGCGAGCCGTCGGCCAGCAGCAGCCCGGCCGCCCGGCCGTCCCGCTCCAGGACCTCCCGCACCGGGGCGTCGAAGACGAAATCGACCTTCCGCTCCCGGCATCGCTCGTGGACGGCGGTGGCCAGCGCCCGCATCCCACCGCGCACGTACCAGCTGCCGAAGGTCTGCTCCATGTACGGGAGCACGGCCGCCGAGGCGGGCGCCGTGGCCGGGTCGACCCCGTAGGCCCGCACCCGGGCGGCCAGCAGCTCGCCGAGCTCCCCGCCCAGTTCGCGCGCGGCCACCTCGGCGAGGGTCGGCGGGCGGCGGCGCAGCAGGCCGCTCCCGCGCACCGCGGGGTACGGGTCGCGGCCCAGCACCTGCCAGTCGGGGCGCAGCGGCTCCTCCAGCAGCGGCCGGCGGGTGGCGTTCCAGGCGTCCCGGGCGCGGCCCAGGACGGCGTTCCAGCGGTCGCCGGCGCCCGCGCCGAAAGCCTGGTCGAGGACGGCGGCGGCGCCGCCGCGGGAGCCGCCCGGGAGGGTGACGGCCGTGCCGTCGGCGAGGACGTGCCGGACGGCCGGATCGACCTGGACCAGCTCGACGCAGTCCTCCAGGGGCCGCTTGCCGGTCTTGACGAACAGGTCGCGGTAGACGGCGGGCAGATGCAGCAGACCGGGACCGGTGTCGAAGGCGAAGCCTTCGCGCTCGTACCGGCCGACGGAGCCGCCGTACGTGGACCCGCGCTCGTACACCGTCACCCGGTGCCCCGCCACGGCCAGCCGGGCCGCCGTAGCCATCGCGCCCATGCCTGCGCCGATCACCGCAATTCGTGCCATGCGGATGACCCTACCGAGCGGGTACGCCGGAGGTCGGCGGCAGGTCGGTGCCGGGCCGGCGCACAGGTCAGCGGGGTGGCACCGGGGCCCGGGCGGCCGCCTCGCGCTCCTCGGCGGCGAGCCGTCTCTCCTCGCGGCGCTGCGCCCGGCGGCGCAGGAAGCGGCGGATCCGGGTCCAGAGGAAGACCAGTACGGCCAGCCCGGCGGCCAGCAGGACGGCTGCGATGACCGCGGCGGCCTGCGGGTTGAACATCGCGAAGGTGACGATGCCGGCCACGCCCAGGTCCTCGGCGGTGCTCAGCGCGATGTTGCTGAACGGCTCCGGTGAGGTGTTGACGGCCATGCGGGTGCCGGCCTTGACGAAATGGCTGGCCAGCGCCGTGGAGCCGCCGACCGCGCCGGCGGCGATGTCGGAGAGCGAGCCGCTCTGGCCGGCCAGCAGGGCGCCGACCACCGCCCCGGCCACCGGGCGGATCACGGTGTGCACCCCGTCCCAGACCGAGTCCACGTACGGGATCTTGTCGGCGACGGCCTCGCAGAGGAACAGCACCCCGGCGACGATCAGCACGTCGGTGCGCTGGAGGGACGCGGGGACCTCGTCGGTCAGTCCGGTCGCGCCGAAGACGCCGAGCAGGAGGACCACGGCGTAGGCGTTGATCCCGCTGGCCCAGCCGCTGGTGAAGACCAGGGGGAGCACACTCACCGGGTCATCATGCCGCAGGACCGCGCCGCTGCAGGGGCGATCCGGAAGACGGGCGGGGACGGCCGCCACGGGGACGGAGCCGCGAGGGGACGGCCGCCGTGCGGCGGCCGTCCCCTCGGCTCATGTCTGCGGGCCCCTACTGCTGCCCGTGTTCGTCGCGGCGGCGCTGCCACCGCTCCTCGATGCGGGTCATCATCGACCGACGCTGTCGGTTGCGGCCGTGGGCCGAACCGCCTGAACTGCCGGAGACGGGCTGCTCGCCAGGCTTGGGTGCCTTGCGCCAACCGGTGACCACGAGGACCGTACAGCCGAGCATGACGAGGAATCCCACCACGCTGACCCAGAGTACGTTCGGAATGATCACACCGGTCATGAGGAGCGCGATACCCACCACAATGCCTGCGACTGCCTGGTAGACCCGTCGCCGGGTGTACGTACGCAGTCCGCTTCCCTCAAGCGCTGTCGCGAACTTGGGGTCTTCGGCGTACAGCGCTCGCTCCATCTGCTCGAGCATTCGCTGCTCGTGCTCCGAGAGCGGCACGGGAGTCCTCCTCATCCGTCGGTCGCGGGGGGTAGCGACCAGGGGTCCCCTTCAGGATAGGCGGGGAATCGTCCCCGTGACACCCGCCCTCTTCGCCAGGTTACAAAAACAGTGCCCGGGAGAGGCACCGCCCCAGAAGGCGCTGCCCGGGCGAAACCCTGCGCGAAACCGTACCGCCGGGTGGGCGGTCACTGAGGCACTTATTCCCCATCAGCCGTCCACCATGCCGGTCACTGAGAACGATCATACGGGGCCGACCGCTGGACCGGAGGGTGTCCGGCGTACTCCGTGAGCGGCACTCCGCAGATCAGGCGTGCTCCTCGCGCGGGGGCTTGGTGCCGAGGACGTGCAGCTGGGTGGCGACCGCGTGGAACGCCGGCAGCTCGGCCGCGGCCTCCTCCAGGCGCAGCAGCGCCTCGACCGCGCCCGGCTCGGTGTCGACCAGGACGCCGGGGACGAGGTCGGCGAAGACGCGGACCCCGTGGACCGCGCCGACCTCCAGGCCGGCCCCGCCGACCAGCTCGGCGAGCTGCTCGGCCGTGAAGCGGCGCGGTACCGGGTCGCCCGCGCCCCAGCGGCCCGCCGGGTCGGTGAGCGCGGTCCGGGCCTCGGTGAAGTGGCCGGCGAGCGCGCGGGCCAGCACGGCCCCGCCGAGGCCGGCGGCCAGCAAGCTGAGCCTGCCGCCGGAGCGCAGGGCGGCGACCGCGTTGGCCACGCCCTCGGCCGGGTCGTCCACGTACTCCAGCACGCCGTGGCACAGCACCACGTCGTAGGCGTCGCGCTCGACGACGTCCAGCAGGCCCTGGGCGTCGCCCTGCACCCCGCGGACCAGGTCGGCGACCCCGGCCTCGGCGACACGGCGCTCCAGCCCGAACAGCGCGTTCGGGCTGGGGTCGACCACGGTCACCCGGTGGCCCAGCCGGGCCACCGGCACCGCGAACTTGCCGGTGCCGCCGCCGGTGTCCAGCACGTCGAGCACGTCCCGCCCGGTCGCCTTCACCCGGCGGTCGAGGGCCTCCTTGAGGACCTCCCACACCACGGCGGTGCGAAGGGAGGCGCGGGGGCGGGAAGTGTCCGACACGGCTGATGGCTCCTCGGCGCGACAAGGGGTGGGAGATGCGTGTCCCACCCTATTGCCTGGGTGATGCCCCGCCGGTCACCCCGGGCAGCTCAGCCCGCGTCCGCGTCCGCGGGCCGCGGGTGCTCGGGGCGGGGCTGCGGCAGCGTCGGCGCCGGCGCCTGGAGGGCGAGCATCCGCTCGACCAGCCGCAGGAACATCTCCACGGCGCGCACCAGGTCGTCCGCGTCCCGGACCGTCGCCGCGTCCCGTATCCCCGCCTCCGCCCGGGCCCGGCGGTCGGCGCCGGAGGCGAACAGCGCGCTCCACTCCGTCAGCTCCGGCGCTATCTCCGGCAGTACCTCCCATGCGCTGCGGATCCGGGGCCGGCGCCGCGCGCCGGCCGGCTCGGGCCGTCCGCGCGCGGCGAGCACGGCCGCGGCGGTGCGCAGCGCGGCGAGGTGGGCGGTGGCGTACCGCTCGTTGGGCCGGGTCAGCCGGACGGCCTCGGCCAGGCCGGCGCGGGCCTTGGCGAGCAGATCGAGCGCGGCCGTGGGGTATCCCCGCGGCGGAGCCGGAGGGGAGGGTGCCGCCGACCTGCGCGGGACGGGGTGGACAGGGGACGGGGACGGTGTGGCCATGACGAACCTCCTGTCGTTGCGTACTGCTGTGTCTGTGTTTGTTCCTGCCCCCATCGTGACGGTCGCCACTGACAATCGCCCTGACCTGCTGTTTTGCCCGCTCTGTCCGGTCAACTGCCCCCTGTGCACCTGTGGTGGTCGCCAAGGTGGTAGTTTTTGAACTGACCGGTCAGTTCAAAAGAAGGGGGGACGGCGTGGACAGCGCGCACGGTGCGGCCGTCAAAGCCGAGAACTTCGGACTCAAGGGCCCGCGCGGCTGGGTGTTCCGGGGGGTGGGCGTCGACGCGCGGCCCGGCTCGCTCATCGCGGTCGAAGGGCCCTCCGGCAGCGGCCGGACCTGCCTCCTCCTCGCCCTCACCGGCCGCATGAAGGCCATCGAGGGCCACGCCGAGATCGCCGGCCACCGGCTGCCGAAGCACATGGCCGCTGTCCGCAGGATCGCCGCCCTCGGCCCCGTCACCTCGGTCAACGAACTCGACCAGTCCCTCACCGTCGCCGAGCAGCTGCGCGAGGGCGCCCTGCTCCAGCGCCGCTACGAGGGCCCCGTCCGCGCCCTGCTCCGTCCGCGCGCCGAGCGGCGCACCGCCGCCGCCGCCCGGATCGAGGCCGCGCTGGCCGCCGCCGGGCTGGACCTCGCCACGCTGCCCAAGGGGCCGCGCACCTCCGTACGGGACCTGGAACGCCTGGAGGCGGTCCGGCTGTCCGTGGCCATCGCCCTGCTGGGCTCGCCGCGGCTGCTGGCCCTCGACGACCTGGACCTCAAGCTCCCGGACGCCGAACGCGCCGAGGCGTGGACCATGCTCCGCTCGATCGCCGCCCGCGGGACCACCGTCCTCGCCGTGTGCAGCGACGCCCCGGACGACGCGACGGTCCTGCGCACCGGCCCCGCCGCGGCCGGCACCACCGGACCCGCTGCCGGCGTACAGCCCGCGGACGCCGCGGACACCACGGACGCCGACCGAGCGGACGAGGCCGACGCCGACGCCGAAGACAACGAAGACACCGAAGACACGAAGGGGACGGACGATGCGCTCGCCGAAGCTCGCCGCGCTTGAGCTGAAGCGGTTCGGGCGGGGGAAGCTGCCCGTCGCCGCTCTCATCGCGCTGCTCCTGCTGCCGCTGCTGTACGGCGCGCTGTACCTGTGCTCGTTCTGGGACCCGTACAAGAACCTGGACAAGGTGCCCGTCGCCCTCGTCAACGCCGACAAGGGCGCCACCGTCGACGGCAAGCACCTGGACGCCGGCGCCGAGATCGCCAGGAAGCTCCACGACAGCAAGACCTTCGACTGGCGCGAGGTCAGCGCCGACGAGGCGGCCGAGGGGGTGGAGAAGGGCACGTACTACCTCTCCCTCACCATGCCCGCCGACTTCAGCACGAAGATCACCTCCAGTGCGGGTGACGACCCCACCACCAGCGCACTGCAGGTCCGGACGAACGACGCGAACAACTACATCGTCGGGTCGATCTCGCGCACGGTCTTCTCCGAGGTCCGCTCCGCCGCGTCCACCAACGCCTCCCGCGGCTTCCTCGACAAGATCTTCGTCTCCTTCTCCGACCTCCACGACAAGACGGCCCAGGCGGCCGACGGAGCCGACCAGCTCAAGGACGGGGCCGGCAAGGCCCAGCAGGGGGCCAAGGAGATCGCCGAGGGCCTCGACACGGTCGAGGAGAAGAACGGGGAGATCACCGGCGGCCTGAAGAAGCTCGACGCGGCCGCGGGCAAGCTGGAGACCGGTACGCAGGACATCGCCGACGGGACCCAGACCCTCGCCGACAAGGTCGCCGCCGCCGCCTCCCAGGCCAAGCCGCTCCTGAAGGACCCCCAGCAGATCGCCGACACGGCCGTCCTGGTCGCGGACACCGCCAAGGTCGTCAACAACCACCTGGACACCTTCGCGGAGAAGGCCCCGGCCGCCGCCGCCGTGACCCGGCGCGTCTCCACCGGCTCCGCCGACATCTACGCGAAGACCTGCACGGCCGGCGCCCAGCCGGCCCCCGCGACCTGCCCCCAGCTGAAGAGGCTGAAGGACGACGCCGCGGAGGCCGCCCTGCTCGCCGGCGACGTCAACACCCTGGTCAAGGACAGCAACGGCGACCTCGCCGCGCTCAAGCGGCAGCTGACCGCCCTGGAGAAGCAGGCCCGCGACCTCGCCAAGGCGGCGCCCGGCCTCTCCTCCAAGCTCGACGCCGCCGTCTCCCAGGTCAACGCCCTCAACACCGGCGCCCACAAGGTCGCCACCGGCATGACCCAGCTCCACACCGGCCTCGGCAAGGCCACCGACGGCTCCGAGGCCCTCGGCAACGGCGTCGGCAAGCTCGGCGACGGGGCCCACCGCCTCGACGGCGGCATGTACAAGCTCGTCGACGGCACCGGCGAGCTCGCCGGCGGCCTGCACGACGGCGTCGGCAAGATCCCGGACTACGACCAGCAGCAGCGCGACACCCGCACCCAGGTGATGGCCGACCCGGTCAAGCTCGCCAGCCAGTCCCTGCACAAGGCGCCCAACTACGGCACCGGCTTCGCGCCGTACTTCATCCCGCTCTCCCTCTGGGTCGGCGCGATGGTCGCCTACATGCTCATCGCCCCGTTGAACCGGCGCGCACTGGCCGCGGGCGCCTCGCCCTGGCGGATCGCCTTCGCCGGCTGGCTGCCCGTGGTGGGCATCGGCGTGCTGCAGGTGCTCGCGCTGATGTCCGTACTGCACTGGGGCCTCGGCCTGGAGATGGCGCGCCCCGCACTGACCCTCGGCTTCCTCGCCCTGGCCACCGCCTGCTTCGCGGCGATGGTCCAGTGGCTCAACGCGAAGTTCGGGGCGGCCGGGCGGATCCTGGTCCTCGTGGTGCTGATGCTCCAGCTGACCTCGGCGGGCGGTACGTACCCCGTTCAGACCAGTCCCGCCTTCTTCAACTGGGTCCACCCGTACCTGCCGATGACCCACATCGTCGACGGGCTGCGCCGCCTGATCTCCGGCGGCGACCTCACCCGGGTCTGGGTCGGCTGCGCGGTCCTGGTGGCCTTCACCGTCGGCTCCCTCGCCCTGACCGCGCTCGCCGCACGCGGCAAGCAGGTGTGGACGATGGACCGGCTGCACCCGGAACTGAGCCTGTAGAGAGCGGTTGACCTGTGAGAATCAGCGCCATGGACACCAGCAGCACCGGTACCGGCGGCAGCCGCCGGCAGGCGACCCGCCAGAAGCTCTACGAGGCGGCCGTCACGCTCATCGCCGAGCAGGGCTTCTCCGCCACCACGGTCGACGAGATCGCCGAACGGGCGGGGGTGGCGAAGGGAACGGTCTACTACAACTTCGCCAGCAAGAACGAACTCTTCGAGGAGCTGCTGCGGCACGGCGTCGGGCTGCTGACGGCCTCGCTGCGGGAGGCGGCCGAGGAGACCGAGCGGCGGGGCGGCAGCCGGGTCGAGGCACTGGACGAGATGATCCGGGCCGGTCTCGTCTTCATCGACCGGTACCCGGCGTTCACCCAGCTGTACGTCGCCGAACTGTGGCGGACCAACCGGACCTGGCAGTCCACGCTGATGGTGGTCCGGCGGGAGGCGGTCGCCGTCGTGGAGACCGTGCTGCGCGAGGGCGTCGAGCGGGGCGAGCTCAGCGCGGAGATCGACGTGCAGCTGACGGCCGCCGCGATGGTGGGCATGGTGCTGGTAGCCGCGCTGGACTGGCAGTCGTTCCAGAGCGAGCGGTCGCTGGACGACGTGCACTCGGCGCTGTCGCTGCTGCTGCGGGGACGGGTCAGCGGGAACCGCTGACGGGGGCCCATGACCCCCGATCGGCGGTGCCGCGGTGCGGCGGGACGGCGTAGAACTGGTGGCGCCGCCCGGCCGCGGGCCGCGCCGTCCGGCCCGCCCGTCGCCGCGCCGCCTGAGTACGTGTACCTAGGCGCGGAAATGAGTACGGGCGCGGATGGGCCCCCACCTGCACGGACGCCAGACTGGGGACAACGGACGGGGGCCCGGCCCGCACCGCCGACACGGGGCGGCAGGTGGGGGCCGGGCACCCCGTTTCCGGCCGGGAGGGACAAGGGGCCCGGTACGGCGGAACGCCGGTGCGGCCGGGCTCGGGGGGAACGAGCCCGGCCGCACCGGCTTTTCCGTACCGCCGTGGCGCCCCGGGGGAGCCGGGATCAGCCGCGGCTGCGCAGCGGGAGGCGGGCCCGGGTGCGGGCCAGCGCGGCGCCCGCCTTGGCCAGCGGGGCCGCGGCGCGGGCCGTCAGGGCCGACCAGCGGGCCGCCGCCGCCCAGCGCAGGCGCACCGCCGAGCGCGGCAGGAACAGCGCGCGCAGCCGGGAGCGGCGGCTCACGGAGCCGAGCAGCGCGGCGTGCACCAGCAGGACGTCCGCCGCGAGGCCCTCGTACGGGGCCTCGGCGCCGGGCGGGGCGTACAACGCCCGCTCCACCGCTCCCGCCACCCGGTGCACCGCATCGGCCGCGTCCGGTTCGAGCCGTCCCAGCACCACCACGCGGCCCGCCGCCCGCCGCGGCGACAAGGCCCCGTCTGGGGCGATGCCCACGTCCCAGGCCGCGTCACCCAGCTCCCGCCAGGCCGCCATCACGTCGCCCGCCGCCAGCCGGCGGCCCCGCAGCCGCCTGCGCCACAGCAGCGGCAGCAGCGGCAGGGCCAGCAGGGCCAGGACCGGCAGGGTCCAGCCCAGGACCGCGGTCAGCGACGGGCCGCCACCCGTGGAACCCGTGTTCGAGTGCGGTGCCGCGGCCCCGCACTCGCCCAGCTTCCTCTCCTCCGGCGGGCAGGCGTCGGCCTGCGAGGGCGCCGCCGACGGCTGCGCCGCTCCCTGCGAGGGCAGCGCCGTCGGCGCGGACGGCTGCGCCGCCGGCGCCTCGGGCCGCGAGTAGTCGGGAACCGTGATGCCCTGGCGCGGGGTCGGCTCGAACCGGGTCCAGCCCACGCCCTCGAAGTACAGCTCGGGCCAGGCGTGCGCGTCGCGCATCGACACGTTCACGCTGCCGTCCGACTGCTTCTCGCCGGGGGTGAAGCCCACCGCGACCCGCGCCGGGATGCCGAGCGTGCGCGACATCGCCGCCATCGAGAACGCGAAGTGGATGCAGAACCCCTCCTTGTCCGCGAGGAACCGGGCGATGGCCTGCGGCCCCGTACCCGAGGCGACCTTCGTGTCGTAGCGGAACCCGCCGTCCTCGGCGAAGTAGTCCTGGAGCCTCACCGCCCGCGTGTAGTCGTCCTTCGCGCCCTTCGTGACCTGGCGGGCCGTGTCGGCGACCACCGGCGGCAGGTTGTCCGGGAGCTTCGTGTACTCGGCCTTGATCGCCGGATCCGGCTGCGGCGCCGCCTGCAGCTCCACGGCGGTCGGCCGCAGCAGCAGACTGCGGACCGTGTACATGGCGCCCTGGACGTTCTGGAACCTGTCCTTGCCCAGCTGGTCCCCGACCAGGGTCCGGCCGGCCGGCTCGAACCGCCACTTGCCCGGGATGTCCACGGACGTCGCCGGGTAGGGCATCGGCAGGTAGCGCTGCGCGTACGTGTCGGCCGCCGAGATGCTCGTGCGCACCTCGGTTCCGGTGCCCCGGACCTGCTCGCTCAGCCCCGGCGGGGTCGGCAGCCGCTCCGGTACGTCGGTCAGGGCCCGCCCGGAGGCCTCCCACTTGACGCCGTTGAACTCGTCGAGCGCGAGGATCCGCAGGTACTGCTCGCCGAGCTGCGGGCTGTCCGTGCGGTACTTCAACACCACACGGTTGTCCGGCGTGTTCAGGCTGCTCTGGAGGGACACCAGCGGGTTGACCGCCGAGATCGTCCCGCCGATGCCGGTGCCGCCGCCCTCGGCGTCACCCTGTGCGCCCAGCAGTCCGCCGCCGAGCGAGGGCAGCACCGCCGGCACCACCAGGGCGATGCCCAGCGCGACCGCGCCGATCCGCCGCCCGGTGCGCACGGGGGCCACCGCCTGCGTCGAGGCCGCGACGCCCCCGTATCCGGGGGCCGAGGCCGCCCGCGCGCCGGGGGGCGCGCCGAAGACCCGGCCCCACTGGGCGAGCCGGTCGCGGCCCTCGGCCAGCAGCAGCAACAGGTAGCCGCAGCCGGCCAGCAGGAACGAGACCGCGGAGGCCCCGCCGCCGCCGGAGAGCCCCGCGGCGACCGAGTACAGCGCGAGCAGCGGCAGCCCGGCCGCGGCGGCGGTCCGCAGGGTCACCGCCAGCAGGTCCACCAGCAGCCCGATCAGCAGCACCCCGACGATCAGCAGCAGCCGGATGCCGTCGGTCAGCGGCGCCGGGATCGCGAACTCGCCGACGTCGTGGACCCCCTGCCGGAACAGGGCGCCGAAGTCCGTCACGAGATAGGCCATCGGCCCGGTCCCGGTGGACTCGCCCTTGCCCGCGAACAGGAACACGAGCACCAGCAGCGAGACCAGAACCTGTGCGGCCACGGTGAGGGTGCGTCCCAGCGGCACCCGCCGGGCCCCGGCCCCCAGCCCGCTCTGCACGGCCAGCAGGGCCGCCGCCTGGAGCAGCCAGCCCGACGAGTCCACGAGCGAGGCCAGCGACCACGACGTGAGCAGCGTCGCCAGCATCGCGAAGAGCGTCACGCGCGCCCGCCCGCTCATCCCCAACCTCCGGAAGTACCCGTGCCGAGCGGAGCGTTCCCGGCCTGGCGCCACAGTTCGCCGAACGCCACGCCGGGCGGCGCGGCCAGCGCCGTCCAGCCCGCGTCGCGCAGCCTGCGCACCCGTCCCTCCGCCTGTGAGGGCCGTCCGGCCCACAGGGCGGAGTCCAGGACGAAGGCCACCGCGCCGCCGCAGCGGACGCGCATCTTGGCCGCCAGTTCCGTCTGTACGTCGTCCAGGTCGCCGAAGAAGGCGATGAGGAGCCCGTCACCGCCGGCTCCGGCGAAGCCCCCGCCCGCGCCGCCGCCCCCGCCGCGCACCGCGTCGTAGGCGCGCGAGAGGCCGGCGCCGTCGGAGTGCCCGACGACCGCGAGGGTGTCCATCATCAGCCCGGCGGCCTCCGCGGATTCCTGTCCGCCCGAGGAGACGCCGCCGTCTCCGGGCACCGAGGTCCCGGTGTCCGTCAGCAGCCGCACCGAGAAACCCTGTTCGAGAAGGTGCACCAGCGACGAGGCGGCCCCCGACACCGCCCATTCGAAGGCGGAGCCGGGTCCCGCGCCCTCGAAGGCGACGGCGCGGGTGTCCAGCAGGACCGTGGCCCGGCTGCGCTGCGGCTGCTCCTCGCGGCGCACCATCAGCTCGCCGTAGCGGGCGGTGGAGCGCCAGTGCACGCGGCGCAGGTCGTCGCCGCGCCGGTAGGTCCGCGGGATCACGTCGTCGTCGCCGGCCAGGGCCAGCGAGCGGCGGCCGCCGTCGCCGTAGCCGGACGTCTCGCCGGTCAGCCGGACCGGGGCCAGCGCCTCGGTGCGGGGGATCACGGTCAGGGTGTCGTACGTGCTGAACGAGCGGGTCAGCTCGACCAGCCCGAAGGGGTCGGTCAGCCGCAGCTGGAGCGGGCCCAGCGGGTATTTGCCGCGCAGGTCGGAGCGGACCCGGTAGGAGACCTCGCGGCGCCCGCCGGGCTCGACCCGGTCCAGGACGAAGCGGGGCCGCGGCCCGAGCACGTACGGCACCCGGTCCTGGAGCATCAGCAGGCCGGTGGGAAGCCGGGAGACGTTCTCCATGCGCAGCTGGACCCGGGCCTCGGAGCCGGCGGCCACCCGCATCGGGGTCAGCCGGCGGTTGCCGGAGACCCGGTGGCGGGTGCGGTGCAGGGCGAGGACGCAGACCAGGGGCAGGGCGGCGAGCAGCAGCCCGACCCGGAGAAGTTCGCCCTGGCCGAGCACGTACGCGCAGAGGGCGGCGGCGACCCCGGCGGCCAGGAAGGACCGGCCGCGGGTGGTCAGCCCCGCCAGCGAGGCGCGCAGACCGCCGGAGCCCCGGCCCTCGCCGCCGGCGCCGCGCGGGGCACCGGCGCTCATCAGAAGCCCCGGATGCCCGCGCCGGGCGGCATCTCGCCGCGCAGCTGCGCGGCGGGGACGGGGGTGCGCTGGAGGATGTCGTGGACGACCTGTTCGGCGGTGCGCCGGTTCAGCTGGGCCTGCGTCGTGGGCAGCAGCCGGTGCGCGAGGACGGGGGCGGCCAGCGCCTGCACGTCGTCGGGCAGCACGTAGTCGCGGCCGGACAGGGCGGCGGAGGCCTTCACGGCGCGCAGCAGGTGCAGGGTGGCGCGGGGCGAGGCGCCCAGGCGCAGGTCGGGGTGGCTGCGGGTGGCGGAGACCAGGTCGACGACGTAGCGGCGGACGGGCTCGGCGACGTACACCTCGCGGACGGCCTCTATCAGCTTGACGATGTCGTGGGCGTGCGTGACGGCCTGGAGGTCGTCCAGCGGGGAGATCCCGCCGTGCACGTCGAGCATCTGGAGCTCGGCGTCGGGGCTGGGGTAGCCGACGGAGACGCGGGCCATGAAGCGGTCGCGCTGGGCCTCGGGGAGGGGGTAGGTGCCCTCCATCTCCACCGGGTTCTGGGTGGCCACCACCATGAACGGGCTCGGCAGCGCGTACGTCGTGCCGTCGATGGTGACCTGGCGCTCCTCCATCGACTCCAGCAGCGCGGACTGGGTCTTCGGCGAGGCCCGGTTGATCTCGTCGCCGATGACGATCTGCGCGAAGATCGCGCCCGGCTTGAACTCGAACTCGCGGCGCTGCTGGTCGTAGATGCTGACACCGGCGATGTCCGACGGCAGCAGGTCCGGGGTGAACTGGATGCGCTGCACCGAGCAGTCGATGGACTTCGCGAGCGTCTTGGCGAGCATCGTCTTGCCGACGCCGGGGACGTCCTCGATCAGCAGGTGCCCCTCGGCGAGCAGCACGGTCAGCGCGATGCGCACGACCTCGGGCTTGCCCTCGATCACGCTCTCGACCGAGCGGCGCACCCGCTCGGCCGTGCTCGTCAGGTCCTCCCCCAGTCTCGACTGCGCTCGACCGGGGGTGCCCCCATGGCTCGCTCGGTCGTCATACGTCGTCACCTGGTTCTCCTCGGCCCTTTCCGCAGGGCCGACGCCCTCAGCGCACTCCGGCCCACCCCGACACGGACACCGGCCCGGAGGGTTTTCCGGGCGGCGTCCTCCCGCATTCTTGACGGCGCCCAGGCCTTGTGTCACTCACGAGGCGGGATCGATCTCCCTCAGGAGTCCGGTGTGCACGTCGAAGACGAAGCCTCGCACATCGTCGCGGTGGGGCAGGAAGGGGTTCGTCCGCACCCGCTGCATGGACTGGCGGACGTCCTGGTCCACGTCGCGGAAGGCCTCCACGGCCCAGGCGGGGCGCTGGCCGACCTCGTCCTCCAGCTCGTGCCGGAAGTCCTCGGTCAGGCTTTCGAGGCCGCATCCGGTGTGGTGGATCAGTATCACCGTGCGGGTGCCGAGGGCGCGCTGGCTGATCGTGAGCGAGCGGATGGTGTCGTCGGTGACCACGCCGCCGGCGTTGCGGATGGTGTGGCAGTCGCCGAGTTCGAGGCCGAGGGCCTTGTGCAGGTCGAGACGGGCGTCCATACAGGCCACCACGGCCACCTGCAGGACCGGCCGGGCGTCCATGCCGGGGTCCTGGAACTGGGCGGCGTACCTTCCGTTCGCCGCCACCAGCCGGTCCGTGACGGAGCCGCTGCCGGACGCCTGGGGGGTGGACTCTGCGGGCAGGGATGCGGAAGTCGTCATGCCTACGACGTTAGTGGTCACCGCTGGTGAACACATGGAGTGAGGATGGACAAAGAACGTCAACCGACGTTGTTGTGAGCTAACCCA
This sequence comes from Actinobacteria bacterium OV450, assembly GCA_001298555.1. GTDB lineage: Bacteria > Actinomycetota > Actinomycetes > Streptomycetales > Streptomycetaceae > Streptomyces. Next base: position 1,856 of record LJCW01000336.1, on the reverse strand, counting down.
CAGGAGTGGGTAGGGTGCGGCCGTTCGGGCGATTCACGGCTTTTGCGGGTTCCGTGCGAGAGGGCGCGCACGCCGCGCGGGGCGGTTCGTTGACCGCGGCGACCGTTGCACTAAAGTGACGCGAACCGGCCGGAGCCCGGCCCTGACCGGCCGCCCGGCCCCCTGGTAACACTCCGCGTGCGCGGCGCGGCGTATGCCTGCCGCGCCGTTATCTGAGAGGGCGCTTTGACTAGCGAGTCCCGACATGTCCCGGTGATGCTCCAGCGGTGCCTGGACCTGTTGGCCCCGGCGCTGGAGAGGCCCGGGGCCGTCGTCGTCGACTGCACCCTCGGCCTCGGCGGCCACAGCGAGGCCCTGCTGACCCGGTTCCCCGAGGCGCACCTGATCGGCCTCGACCGCGACAAGGAGGCCCTGCGGCTCTCCGGCGAGCGGCTCGCGCCCTTCGGTGACCGCGCCACCCTCGTCCACGCCGTCTACGACGAGCTGCCCGACGTGCTGGACCGGCTCGGCACCCCCACCGTCCAGGGCGTCCTCTTCGACCTCGGCGTCTCGTCCATGCAGCTCGACGAGGCGGACCGCGGGTTCGCCTACGCGCAGGACGCCCCGCTGGACATGCGGATGGACCAGACGACCGGGATGAGCGCCGCCGAGGTGCTCAACACCTACCCGCCGGGCGAGCTCGTACGGATCCTGCGCCAGTACGGCGAGGAGAAGCAGGCCAAGCGGATCGTCTCGGCGATCGTCCGCGAGCGGGACAGGGAACCGTTCACGAACAGCGCACGGCTGGTCGAACTGATCCGCGACGCGCTGCCGCAGGCGGCCAAGCGGACGGGCGGCAACCCGGCCAAGCGGACCTTCCAGGCACTGCGCATCGAGGTCAACGGCGAACTGTCCGTCCTGGAGCGGGCCATCCCGGCCGCCGTGGAGCGGATCGCGGTCGGCGGCCGGATCGCGGTGCTCTCCTACCACTCGCTGGAGGACCGGCTCGTCAAGCAGGTCTTCGCGGCGGGGGCGACGACCACGGCCCCGCCCGGGCTGCCGGTCGTGCCGGAGAAGTACCAGCCCAAGCTGAAGCTGCTCACCCGGGGCGCGGAGCTGCCCACCGAGGAGGAGATCGCCGAGAACCGCCGGGCCGCCCCGGCCCGCTTCCGCGGGGTCGAGCGCATCCGGGAGGCGCGGCTGTGAGCAGAGCCGGGGGACTGGGGCGGCTGCGCGGCGGCCCCTCGGGGCAGGCGGCGCGGACACCGTTCGTCCTGCTGGTGGTGGCGCTGCTGGCCGGCGGGCTGATCAGCCTGCTGCTCCTGAACTCGGCGCTCAACCAGGGCTCCTTCCAGCTGAGCAGGCTGAAGAAGGAGACCACCGCGCTCACGGACGAGGAACAGGCGCTGCAGCGGGACGTCGACGGCTACTCGGCCCCGGACGCCCTGCAGCGACGGGCCCAGGAGCTGGGCCTGGTCCCCGGCGGCAGCCCGGTCTTCATCGGCCCGGACGGCAAGGTGACGGGCACGGCGGCCCCCGCGGAGCCCCTGCCGCCCCCGGCGGCGAGCCCCAACCCCGCGGGCCCCAACCCGGCGAGCCCGAACCCGGCCGGGCCCCCGGCCGCGGTCCCCCCGGCCGCGAACCCCGCGGTCACCGCCGGCGTCCCCGGCCCCGCCCCCGCCCGCGCCCCCGCCGGCGGGCCGCCCGCGACGCCCGGCGGAGCACCCCCCCCCCCCCCCCCCCCGCCCCCCCCCCCGCCGCCCCCGCCTGTGCCCAGCCGCTGCCGGTCCTCGGCCGGGACGTGACCGTCCCCCTCGTCACCGGCGGCGAGGTCACGTACGCGGCCCTGGACTACGCGGCCAGCGCCCCCGCCCTCC
>LJCW01000323.1 GCA_001298555.1 Actinobacteria bacterium OV450 | reverse complement strand
GACTCCGTTGCTGAATTGCCTGCGGTGGCCTGGGTCTGTTCGGCATGATCGTCGGTGCGGTCGTTCTGTCTGCCCTGGCCGCAGGAGGTCGGTGCAATGTCCATGCGGCCTGGGGGGTTGCCGCCCATTCCGGAACAGACGGTGCGTACGGCTCGTGCGGCTTTTCCCAAGGGAAGCCTTCCTATGCGGGTCCGTGACCACCTCGCGGAGGTCTTCGATGACGCGTTGTTCGCCGAGGTGTTTCCCGGTCGTGGCGCTCCTGCCCAGTCCCCGGCCTTGCTCGCCCTGGTGACGGTGCTGCAATTCACCGAGAACCTCACCGACCGGCAGGCCGCGGAGGCGGCGCGGGATCGGCTGTCGTGGAAGTACGCCCTGGGCGCTGAGCTGTCCGATACCGGCTTCGACTTCTGTGCGCTGTCGAGGTTCCGTTCCCGGCTGGCCGGCGACGGGATGGAACGGGTGCTCTTCGACCGGCTGTTGGAGCACTGCCGGGAGGCCGGGCTGGTCAAGGCCGGTGGCAAGCAGCGCACCGACTCCACCCTTGTGATCAGTGCGGTCCGTGACCTGAACCGCACCGAGCTGGCCGGGGAGAGTGTGCGGGCTGCGCTGGAGGCGCTGGCGGTGGCGGCGCCGTCCTGGCTGGCCGCAGTGATCGACGTCGCCGAGTTCGCCGAACGCTACGGGCCGCGCGTCGACGGCTGGACGATGCCGTCGTCGAAGACCAAGCGGGAGCGGCTCGCCCAGATATTCGGCCAGGACGCGCTGGTCCTGTGTCGGGCCGCCTGGTCTGACCGCGCCCCGGCATGGATCCGTCAGATCGAGGCGGTTGCCCTGCTGAGGCAGGTCCTCGTGCAGACATACACCGTCCGCGTCGATGCCCGGGGACGGGAGGTGATCAGCAAGCGGGACGCCGACAATGACGGTGTCCCGCCCGGCAGTACCCGCCTGGCTTCCCCCTACGACCCCGACGCCCGCTGGTCCGCCAAGGGCGATGACCTCTTCTGGTGCGGCTACAAGATCCATCTAACCGAGACCTGTCACGCTCCGGCCGAAGCCGAAGCCGAAGCCGAAGCCGAAGCCGAAGCCGAAGCCGAAGCCGAAGGCTGCCTCCGTGCCCCGGCACCGAACCTGATCACCGACGTGCACACCACCGACGCCACCGTGCCCGATGTGAAGGCGACCGAGCGGATCCAGAAAAACCTTACCGAGCGCGAGGTGAAGCCCGCCGAGCACTATCTCGACTCCGGCTACCCCTCGGCCGACCTGATCACTGCTGCCGCTGGGCAGGGCATCACCATGGTCACTCCACTCCTGGGCGACCACTCTCCCCAGGCCAGGGCCGCCGAGGGCTTCGACAAGAGCGCCTTCCTCATCGACTGGAAGGCCCGTCAGGTCCGCTGCCCCCAGGGCTCCACGAGTGCCGGCTGGTATCCGGTCACCCAGCACGGCCGTGACGCCATCGTGATCGACTTCCCCCGCGCCGACTGCCGTCCCTGCCCTTCCCGGGACAAGTGCACCAGCTCCGTCCGCGGCACCCGCATGCTCACCCTGCGGCCCCGCGAACTCCACGAACGCACCGCCACGGCCCGTGCCGAGCAGGACACCGAGTCCTGGAGAGCCAAGTACGCCCTCCGCGCAGGTGTCGAGGGCACCGTCAACCAGGCTCTCGACGTCACCGGCCTCCGCCGGGCCCGCTACCGCGGCCTGCCGAAAGTCCGAGTCCAGCACGCCTTCTCCGCCACCGCGCTCAACGTGGTCCGGCTCGACGCCTGGTTGACCACCGACCCACTACGCAAACCCCGCACCAGCAGACTCGAACGCCTCAGCTGCCGACTCGCCAGCTGACGAATTCAGCAACGGAGTCACGCTGGTGGTCAAAGCCAACCAGCCCGAACTGCACCGCCGGTTACGGACACTGCCGTGGAAGGACGTCACCGCCCGCCGCTACGACCGCGAGATCGGCCATGGCCGCCGCGAGACCCGTGCGATCAGGGCACTCACCGTCACCGGCCTCGGCCTGGACTTCCCGCACGCTGTTCAAGCCGCGCGCATCCTGCGTCACCGCACCGATCTCGCGACCGGCACCGTCAGCCGCCAGACCGTCTACGCGATCACCGACCTGACCTCGCAGGAAGCCTCGCCCGAGCGGCTCGGTCGACTCGCCAGGTCGCAGTGGACCATCGAGAACCGGCTCCACTTCGTCCGCGACACCACGTTCGCCGAGGACGCCTCCAGGATCCGTACGGGCCACGGCCCGGAGAACACGGCCACCCTACGGAATCTGGCGATCAACGCCCTCCGTGCCGCCGGGCACCGCAACATCGCCAGCGGCCTCCGCCACGCCTCCTACGAGCCCTTCACCCGCCCCCTCGACCTCCTGGGCATCACCTGACCAGCGAACTCACGAGATCACGGAACTTTGCAACACCCCTGGCACAGGACGAGGTCACTGGTGCCGCTTGTCAGCTCCTTGCACGCCACATCCACTGCAGCCAGTGAAGACGCGCAGGCGGCGTCGACCGTGTAGTTGGCCCCGCCCAGGTCCAGCCGGTTGGCGATGCGTCCGGAGATGACGTGGGCGAGCATGCCGGGGAAAGAGTCCTCCGTCAAAGCCGGCAGCTGATCCGCGAGCTCTTCGGGTATCTCACCGTAAGCCGACCGGAGCAGGGTCCCGAGCAACGTGGCGCTCGCTTGGTCGCCGCCCGCCTCTGCGCCGAAGATGACAGCCGTTCGTGACCGGTCGAAGGCTTTTCCCGACCCGCCGTAGCCGGCATCGTCCAGTGCACGGCGGGCAGCCTCCAGCGCTAACAGTTGCACGGGCTCGATGCTGGGAAGGGAGGCGGGCGGGATGCCGTGCCCGATAGCGTCGAACTCGATGCGCGGCAGGAACCCGCCCCATTTCGAGGCACTCATCCCTGTCTTGGCCGCTGCACCATCGTCGCGGTAGTGAAGGTTCAGGGCTAATTCATAGTCCTGGCTGCCGCGAGAAGCAGCAGGTCACAGGGGTGTGGCGAACCTTCAGTGCGGCAGTCCCGGGCGCAACGAAGCTCCGATGATCAA
>LJCW01000322.1 GCA_001298555.1 Actinobacteria bacterium OV450 | reverse complement strand
CGGGGCGTCTCCGCAGGTCAGGCACGGTGTGGTAACCAGCCAAACCAGCGGGACGCCCCGTTCGTCACGTCACCGTCAACATCCTGCCGCCACCCCACCCTCAAGCCGTACAGATGGAAAAGGCTCCAGGTGCCCACTTTCCCGACCAGAGGCTGAGATACCCTCACCCCCTAGGATGTCGTCAAGAAGATCAAGTCCGTGCCGACGGAGCTCGAAATGCTGCCACCTGCCAGGCAAGCCGTAACGTTCCCTGCCAGCCGAATGCCCAGCCGGTGAATGGTTCCGCCCGTGTAATGCCCACTGGTGATGGTTCCCGTGTCGTGGGCTATCACATGACCCTGTACGCGCTCAGCTGTGAGCGAAGTAATGGTGTAGGCACTGGTGGTACCGTCCAACCAGTGCAGCGTCCCGTCAATATCAGGATCGGCCAGGCTGCCCGTGCACCGAGTCACGATAGTGCCGTGGAGCTCATCAGAGGCAAGCAGCCTCAACGGGGCATCAGCGCAAGAAAGAGGTGGCACGAACACCACGCTGCTATCGAAGGTCACCTCCTGCTCGGCCGCTGTGACTGCCGGACTGTAGCTTGAGGAGGCGGTTCCCAGACCAGCGAGGATGTGCGTTGTCATGGAGATCTCCTTTGTGTTTGTCCACTCGATCAGATGAGCAGTCTGTGGAGGTATCCCCGGCAGAAGACCCAGCACACTTGTGGCCGGGACATCGCGCGAAGCACATCACAGAACTAAAGTGCTCTAATGCGCCACGATGAGCAGGTTTAAACCCCTCCGGGTTTCGTTGAGCTGGTACTTCTTAGAGCTTGTACTCAGGTTGAACTCGTAGTGTCGGCGTGGCTACTGACGGGTCGTATTCCCTGCGGTATGTCATGGGGATGAGGTATGCGCAGGTGGGTGGATACACGCCCGAGGAGCAGGCGGCGCGTGAGCGGTTGAGGCTGGGGGCGGCCGAGCGGTTCGCACGTGGGGAGACCGCGGCCGAGATCGCCCGGGTGCTGAGGGTGACCGATCGCTCGGTGTTGCGGTGGCGGCGGGTGTGGGAGTCGGGCGGGGTGGAGGCCCTGCGCTCGAGGGGGCCGGTGTCGGTGGAGAGGCTGTCCGCGGAGCAGTGGGCCAGGCTGGAGGCGGAGCTGGCGCGTGGTCCGCTGCTGCACGGTTTCGAGGACGACCAGCGGTGGACGCTGAAGCGGATCAAGCTGCTGATCGGCCGGATGTTCCATGTCGGCTACACGGTGCAGGGGGTGTGGAAGCTGCTGCACCGGCACGGCTGGAGCTGCCAGGTCCCGGTGCGTCGGGCCGTCGAGCGGGACGAGGCCTCCATCGAGGTATGGAAAGAGCAGGTGTGGCCGGAGGTAAAAGAGTGGCGGCGGACCTGGGCGCCCACATCTGCTTCGAAGACGAAGCAGGACAGGCCCTGAGCCCGCCGCGGGGACGCACCTGGGCGCCACGCGGCCGACGCCCCGCCGTGCGGGTGCGCGGCCGGGGCCGCGGACGCGTGAACATCGCCGGCGTCAGCTGCTACCGGCCCGGCCACCGCACCCACTTCTTCTACAAGCTGCACGTCTACCACGGCCGCAAGAATGAGCCGAAGAGCTTCTCCTGGCAGGACTACCGCGACCTCATCACGGCCACCCACCAGCAGCTCGGCACCCCGATCGTGTGGTGCTGGGACAACCTGTCCGTCCACCTGCGCCGGGAGCTGGCGGACTACGCCGAAGAGAACAAGGACTGGCTGCGGATCTACCAGCTCCCCAGCTACGCGCCCGACCTCAACCCGGCCGAAGGCGTCTGGTCCCTGCTCAAACGGTCGATCACGAACTTCGTCGCCGCCGACCTCGCCAGTCTCACCCGCATCATCAAGCGCAAGCTCAAGAAGATCCAGTACCGGCCCGAGCTGATCGACGGCTGCCTCACCGAGACCGGGCTGACCATG
>LJCW01000321.1 GCA_001298555.1 Actinobacteria bacterium OV450 | reverse complement strand
CGGCGGTGAGGCTGGTCGCGGTGCCGCCTCCGGCGGGCGTGGCCCAGTCGTTCCACTTGCCGGTGTTGTAGTCACCGTCACGCTCGACGATCGAGCCGTCGTTCTTCACCGCGAACACGTGGTTCACGTTGTTCGCCGCGGCGCTCGCGACGCGCTTCAGGCCACCGCCCCCGCCGTTCCACCAGCCGTTCCAGGAACCACCGGCGAAGTCACCGTCCGTGTTGTACCAGTTGCCGTCCTGCCCGATCGCACCCAGGTGCACGACCTTGCCGGTCACCGACGCCGCGATGTCGAGGGCGTTGAAGCCACCGGCGGGGCCGGCCGCGGCCCAGTTCCCCCACTTGCCGGCTGCGTAGTCGGCGTCCAGTTCGAGGATCCGGTCGTTGGCGTCCGTGGCGAAGATGTGGTTGACGTGGTCCGCGGTCGTCGCGGAGGTCACCCGCTTCAGGCCGGTGCCACCGTGCCCCGTCCAGCCGTTCCACTTGCCCGCCGAGTAGTCACCGTCGGCGTTGTAGAGCTGCCCGTCCGTCCCGACCACCACCAGATGCACGGTGTTCCCGTCCGAGGACGCCGAGACCGCCTTGGCCTGCGGGGCGTCCTTCAGCTGGAACCAGCCCGACCACTTGCCCGTCGCGTAGTCACCGTCGTTCTCGTAGACCTGGCTGTCCCCGCCGACCGCGAAGACCCGGTTCACCGAACCCGTCCCCGCGCTCGTGACCTCCTTCAGCTCCGAAGCGCCCTGATCCGCCCAAGCGCTCCACTTGCCCGTCGAGAAGTCACCCTCCGCCTGCAACAGCGCCCCACCCGGCGCGATCCGCTGCAGGTGCACCGTGTTCTTCACGGGCGCCTCGTCGATGACGTTGTCATAGCGGCGCGGCGTGTAGGTGCTGCGCGGGTGACCGTCCCAGCTGGCGGCGGTCGACGAGGCTCCGGTGACGTGCTCGACCGGGGTGTGGCCGAACGTGTAGTAGGAGAACGAGGTCTTCTCGGGGTTGTCCCACTTCTCGAACATGAACACGTGGGCGTCGCTGTCGAGGATGTCGCCCGGCTTCAGGTCGCTGAAGGGGATCTCGTACGAGTACGAGTACAGGCCGGTGGTGTTCGGCGAGGATCCCAGGTGCCAGGCCATCGAAACATAGCCCGAGCAGTCGGTGCGGTAGCTCCTGCCGCTCGAGTCGGTGTAAGAACCGCCCTGGTTGTACGGAATTCCCTTGCCCAGCCAGTACTGGGCGCGTTCGATCATTTCCGACCGGGATATCTTTCCGTCGACCGAGGACTGGGTCGTCGCAGCGTACGCAGCGGGCTCGGACAGGACGGTGGCCGTGGCGGCACCACCCGCGAGGACGGCGGTGGCGAGGGCGATGCGGATGGCGTTGGTCAGGTGACGGCGTGCGGGCATGGCGGAACTCCAGGAAGGAAAAGGGAAAGAGAAGAAGAAGGGAGAAAGCAGGGACGTGGAGTCCGCTTACTTGGTGAAGCCGGCGGTGAGGCTGGTCGCGGTGCCGCCTCCGGCGGGCGTGGCCCAGTCGTTCCACTTGCCGGTGTTGTAGTCACCGTCACGCTCGACGATCGAGCCGTCGTTCTTCACCGCGAACACGTGGTTCGC
>LJCW01000320.1 GCA_001298555.1 Actinobacteria bacterium OV450 | reverse complement strand
TAAGGCTCCCAGTAGACGACTGGGTTGATAGGCCAGATGTGGAAGCCCGGTAACGGGTGGAGCTGACTGGTACTAATAGGCCGAGGGCTTGTCCTCAGTTGCTCGCGTCCACTGTGTTAGTTCTGAAGCAACGAACAGTTGCTGGTTTCTAGAGCTAGAACATAACTACAAAGTGTGCTTGTTCGCTCGAAACCGATAGGGTTTCGGTGGTCATAGCGTTAGGGAAACGCCCGGTTACATTCCGAACCCGGAAGCTAAGCCTTTCAGCGCCGATGGTACTGCAGGGGGGACCCTGTGGGAGAGTAGGACGCCGCCGAACAATCTTTCAAAGGACCCTTGGTCCAGCGTTCAACGCTGGACCAAGGGTCCTTTTGTTTTTTGTATCTCTTTACGCCGAAGCGCGGCCATGGGTTGGTTGCGCGAGAATGACTAGCGGTACCCCGAAGACAGGAGTCACACCCATGTCCAACTCTCCCGACGATCGTCCGGAGCGCGAGCCTCGTCGCAACGACGGCGGTGACAGGGGCGGCTACCGCGGGGGCCGTGACGACCGTGGCGGTGACCGTGGTGGCTTCCGCCGCGACGACCGCGGCGGCCGGCCCACCGGTGGTGGCGGCGGTTTCCGTCGTGACGACCGCGGTGGGCGTCCCGCCGGCAGCAGCAGCGGCGGCGGTTTCCGTCGCGATGACCGTGGTGGCGACCGCCCGTCCTACCCGCGTCGTGACGATGACCGTGGTGGTTACCGTGGCGGTCGTGACGACCGTGGTGGCGACCGTCCGTCGTACCCGCGTCGCGACGACCGTGGTGAGCGCCCCTCGGGCGGTGGCTTCCGTCGCGACGACCGTGGTGAGCGCCCCTCCGGCGGTGGCTTCCGCGGCCGCGAGGACCGTCCCTCCTACCCCCGTCGTGACGACCGTGGTGGCGACCGCCCGTCGTACCCGCGTCGCGACGACCGTGGTGAGCGCCCCTCGGGCGGCGGTTTCCGTCGTGACGACCGGGGCGAGCGTCCCTCGTACCCGCGCCGCGATGACGACCGTGGTGGCCGCCCCTCGTACCCGCGTCGTGATGACGACCGTGGTGGTTTCCGTGGCGGTCGTGACGACCGTGGTGGCGACCGCCCGTCCTACCCGCGCCGCGACGACCGCGGTGAGCGTCCCTCCGGCGGTGGCTTCCGTCGCGATGACCGCGGTGGCGACCGCCCGTCCTACCCGCGCCGCGATGACGACCGCGGTGGCCGTCCCTCGTACCCGCGTCGCGATGACGACCGTGGTGGCCGTCCTTCCTACCCGCGTCGGGATGACGACCGTGGTGGTTTCCGTGGC
>LJCW01000319.1 GCA_001298555.1 Actinobacteria bacterium OV450 | reverse complement strand
CGGTCAACGGGACCTCTCATGCAAACAGATCTTGGTCGATCCCTTGCATAGCGGAGGTCCCGTTGCCGCACTCGACCTTCGAAGAACCGCTTGACGGAGGCGCCGGACGCGTAACTCCGCGGCCTTGGGGACCGAAGACGTCTGCATGGTCGTCTGCGACGGACTCAAGGGCCTGCCCGACGCGATCGGGACGGTCTGGCCGCAGGCCATCACGCAGACCTGCGTGGTTCACCTGCTGAGGGCGTCGTTCCGCTACGTGGCCCGCCAGGACTGGGACAAGATCTCGAAGGCGCTCAAGCCCGTCTACACCGCGCCGACCGAGGACGCGGCCACCGAACGGTTCCTCGAGTTCTGCGAGGGCCGGGGCAGGAAGTACCCGGCGATCGTACGGCTCTGGGAGAACGCGTGGGCCGAGTTCGTGCCCTTCCTGCAGTTCGACACCGAGATACGGCGGATCGTCTGCACCACCAACGCGATCGAGTCCGTGAACGCCCGCATCCGCAAGGCCGTCCGCGCCCGTGGGCACTTCCCGAACGAGCAGACTCTGCTGGCGAATTTGCTGTGTGCCTGAAGTGATCACTCGGACTGGCTCATGCTGGGTTCAGCATGGTGTGGGGAACCAGTGGGGTGATCGTGTTGTCTCTGTGGCCACGTTCTGGTCCGGGCGGGATTCCGGCAACGACGGTGGAGGTGGCCAGGGCCGCTTTCCCACGTGGGTGCATGGCGATGCGCCTTCGCGACCTTCTCGGTGAGCTGTTCACGGACGAGAACTTCGCTTCCTTGTTCGCTGTCCGGGGCCGGCCCGCGCTCGCGCCGGGCAGGTTGGCGATGGTCAGCGTGATGCAGTTCGCCGAGGGGCTGACCGACCGACAGGCAGCCGACGCAGTCCGCTCCCGGCTGGACTGGAAGTACCTCCTGGGCCTGGAACTGCGCGATGCCGGGTTCGACAGTTCGGTGCTCTCGGAGTTCCGCTCCCGGCTCGTCGAGGACGCCCGCGCGGAGTACCTGCTCTTCGAGGCTGTCCTGGAGAAGCTGAAAGAGGCCGGTTGGGTGGCCGCAGGAGGGCGTCAGCGAACCGACTCCACTCACGTGTTGGCCGCCGTCCGGACGCTGCAGCGGCTCGAGCTGGCTGGTGAGACGGTCCGCGCGGCACTCGAAGCGATCGCGGTCACAGCACCGTCCTGGCTGACTGGGTGGGCGCCGGCGGAGTGGTTCACCCGCTACGGTCCAAGGGTGGATGCTTACCGTCTGCCGCGGGAGGAGCCCGAACGACTGGCGGTGAACCTGCAGTTCGCTGCCGACGGCTACCAGCTGCTGGAGGAAGTCTGCGCGCCTGGCGCCCCGGTCCTGCTGCGGCAGCTTCCCGCCCTGGAGGCCCTGCGACGGATCTGGCTCCAGCAGTTCTACCGCGATCAGGACGGTATCCAGCGGCGTGAGGCCAAGGGCCTCGGCCGCCCACTGGGGGCTGCCGCGATCGTCTCGCCGTACGACCCGGACGCCCGCTTTCGCGTGAAGCGCTCGATGGGCTGGGCTGGATACACCGTCCAGATCAGCGAGGCCAGCAGTGACGACCTCCCTCACTTGATCACCTACGTGGCCACCGGGCCGGCCACCGAGGCCGACGTCGATACCACCGACCGGGTCCACGAGGTACTCGACCAGCGCGGCCTTCTACCCGGCGAGCACTACGCCGACAGCGCTTACATCACCGCGGAGAAGGTCATCAAGGCCCATACCCGGGGAGTGGAACTGATCGGCCCGGTCAACCGGGGCAACCAGTGGCAGAGCCGCACCGAGGACGCCTTCGACACCAACGCCTTCACGATCGACTGGGAAACCCTGACCGCCACCTGCCCACGGGGCCACCCCAACACTTGGTCCGGAACCGGCCTGGACCGGCATGGCAATCCCAGGGTGCAGTTCACGTTCAGCCTGACCAACTGCGCACCCTGTCCGGTGCGCTCCCGCTGCACGCACGCCAAGACCGCTGCCCGCACTGTTACTCTCCGGCCTCTGACCAGCACGAACTCCTCCAAAGGCTATACGCCGAACAGGACACCGAGCAGTGGCACCGCCGCTACGGCCACCGAGCCGGCGTCGAAGGCACCATCTCGCAGGGCATCCGCGCCTTCGGTCTTCGCCGCAGCCGCTACCGCGGTCAGGCGAAGACCGCCGTTCAGCACATCCTGACCGCCACCGCGATCAACCTCACCCGCCTCGACGCCTGGACCAGCGGCACTCCACTCGGCCGGACCCGCGTCTCACACATCGCCGCACTCGCACCCCGGCCAGCGACCGTATGAGCAAATTCGCCAGCAGAGTCCGAGCAGGCCGCCCTGAAATGCGTCTACATGGCCGTCATGAGCCTGGACCCCACCGGCCAGAGCCGCAAGCGCTGGACCCAGCGATGGAAAGCCTGCTCTGAACGCCTTCGACATCACCTTCGACGGCCGACTCTCAGCCACCCACCGCTGAACCTCTACAACCCCAAAAACACCGTTCACTGGGGTCTGTTCCGTAGTCGGTGGTGACGGAGTGTGGGTCAGCCCAGGAGGATGCGGTGGCGGAGGAGGGGGAAGCTCGCGCGGCCGTACATCTGGCGCTTGATGAGCTTGGTCTTGTTGTTCACGCCT
>LJCW01000324.1 GCA_001298555.1 Actinobacteria bacterium OV450 | reverse complement strand
GTGTGGTGAGGCGGCGGGGGCAGATAAGGGCCGCGGCTAGGCCGACGAAGGCGAGGAAGTGTTCGGCCTTGCGTTCGTAGCGGCGGTGCAGTCGGAGGCAGCCGGCGAGCCAGGACACGGTTCTCTCGACGACCCATCGGTGGCGGCCGAGCCGCCCGGAGGACTCGATGCCCTTGCGTGCAATGCGGTGGCGGATCCCGCGCTTGCGCAGCCATCGGCGCAGGTGGTCGTAGTCGTAGCCCTTGTCGCCGTGCAGTTTCGCCGCCGTCGCCTGCGGGGGCCGTGACGGAACGGATGGGCGGGATCCCGCGTACGAGCGGCTGTTCCCGCCCGAGGCGTGAAGCAGGCCCTGTGTCATCACCCCTGGTGGGTCGGCCGCCGTCGCGATTTCAAGGTTTCGGCTTGGGTAGCGCGCCTGGCAGGAGTAGTCCTGCGGGTGGGGTTGTTAGGAGGCCGTCGTCGAGGGACGGCGGCCTCGACCAGGTTGCCACGTCCCGCATGTCGACGACGCCGCCATCGAACTGTGCGGCATGGAATGTCACCGCTGCACCGGAGAACTTGGCGCGGTCGAAGTTGACCGTGCCGCTGGTGAACTTGGCGCGGTCGAAGTTCACCGTGCCCCTCGAGAACTTGGCGCCGTAGAAGCTCACCTTCCCGCTCGCGAGCGTGGCGCCGTAGAAGCCCACCTCGCCGCCCGAGAACGCGGCGCGGTCGAAGTTCACCACGTCGCTGGAGAACGTGGCTCCGCGGAAGTTCACCGAGCCGCCGGAGAACGTGGCTCCGCGGAAGTTCACAGAGCCGCCGGAGAACGTAGCTCCGCGGAAGAGCACCTCGCTGCCGGAGAACATGGCTCCGTAGAAGCCCACCGAGCCGCCGGAGAAGGTGGCTCCGTAGAAGCTCACCAGGCCGCCGGAGAACGTGGCTCCGGTGAAACGAACCTTGCCGCCGGAGAATCTGGCGTTGGAGAAGTCGCCGCCATCGAATACGGCGCCGGTGAAGTCGAGGTCGTATCCGCTCCAGGACGTCTCGGCGGGGGTGGTGGGGAGGAGGTGGTCACGGATTGTCCGGATGACAGTGAGGCGGACTTCGCGGTTGGCTTGTCCGTTCGGGTCCTCGTCGTCTGGTGTGTGCTCTGCCAGGCCTCGTGGGTAGGGCATGCGCAGGTACGCGCAGAGAACGTCGATGCAGGTTTGTCGGCGTTCGGTCCAGTCGTCGGCGAGGTCGGCCATGGCGTGGACGCCTGCGAGACGACAGGCTGCTTCGTTGTGGCCGAGGAGTTCGGCTGCAGTGCTGAAGCGTTCGTTGAGCAGGCGGGTTCGTTCGTGTTCCAGGGTTCTTTCGGTGTTCTGGCGGAGGGCTCTTGAGGAGCGCCAGGCGCCAGCGAACGCTCCTGCGCTTGCGAGCAAGGCGCCGGCGAGGCCCACAAGGAGCGTCGCCCAAAGGGGAGTGCCGGAGCTGGTGCTCTGGTTCGATGCCGGGGTGACAGAGGGCGGCGGACCGGGGACGGTGCTGAGGTGGGCGAGGAGGCTGGTCAGCATCGTCATGGCGACACGGTAGGGGGGCGCCCCTGCACCGGCCAGGTGGCGTGCCAAATCGAAGTTCTGATGACACTCAGATTGGGGATGCCTTCCCACGACAGGCCGGGGCCACGGTCACTCTCCGATGCACGTGCCGCCTACCGTAGCTGTACGAGAACAGGGCCGACTTCGTTGGCACAAAGCAGCGTTTTCCCAACTTCGGTGGCAAGCGGTCCGTCTTCGCTGTCACAGGTCACGGAACCCGGCTGCCCGGCTGACGCCGACTACGCGGCGCCGTCGATCTGGAACTCCGGCCCGCAGAAGAGACACGCCTCGGTGCCATCGGCCAGGAGGCGAAGGGCCTCGTGCCTGGTGATCTCCCTGCCGTTGCCGTCGGGGCGGTGGCCGGCGTGGACGCGGAAGGGGCGGGACCGTAGCCGGTGCGGTGCACCTCGAGCTTCCAGTCGGGTACCCGTGGCGCAGGCCTGCGGGCGTTGGCGGCAGCCTCTTGCCGCGCCTCCCTCCCGCGCGGGGACAGCGCGGCGGTGCCGGACGGGAGGGGGCTGCTGGTACATGGACTACGCCGCACCCTGTGCTTCCGCCATACAGCACCGCTACCACCCCCCGCAGACGACAAAGAACATGCATAGCACGCCAGAACCCGCAGGTCACGAGGGGTGCTTCTCGGCAAGGCGCGTTCCGTTCTCGGGGGCAGAGCCATTCGGCACCGGCCGAGGCGCACACCGTGTGTCGTCGGCCGCCTGCTGACCCGGACGATCCTCACAGGCGCGGGGGCGACGGTCAGGCGGATGGCTGCCCAGAATTCTTCGACGGGCGATCCCCGCAGGCTCGGGGTCCACGCGCCCGATCAGGGGCCGGGTGCGCGGCCGGCCAAACCCTCCCCGCGCACCCTGCAGTCCGGAGCGAAGACGCCTCGGCGGGGACTGGCAAGGGCAACCCCTGACTGGGGGGCGCGCTCGGCGAAGCCGCGATGGGCGCCTCCCTCACGGACACGTTCCTGGGTGAACGCTACCGGCGGATCGTCAAACGCCGGGGCCACATGAAGGCCCTGGTCGCCGTCGCCCGATCGATCCTGGTCATCGTCTGGCACCACGTGATACCGAGCCAGACACCCGTTTCCAGGACCTCGGCTCCGACTTCCACGCCAAGCGTCTCGATCAGCATGAAACGTGAGCTACGGAAGTTCAAGGCACTGGGCTACGACGTCACACTGACCCCGACGGCCGCCAGAGGCTGACCGGCAAAGAGAGAAGGTTCCCGCTCCGCGGCAACCCCCGGACCGACGGTCGGGGGTCACCCTGTGCTGCCCGCCTCACCCCCATGTTTACGGTCAGGAGAGCGGTCGCCCTGCCCTCGGCACGCCGGCAGAAGGCGCTCCCGGGCGCCAAGAGTGTCCGGGAGCGCGAGCGGCGGACGGTTACCGCCAGCCCTGCGTCACGTTGTCGGGCGCGGTGTTCCAGCTCTTCGGGATGAAGGTGACCATGTAGGCGCCGCGGTCGAAGTCGGCGTAGCCCGAAGACCAGTTCTGGAACCTGCTCTCGTACACGTTCATCGGACCCATGTCGCCGTTGGGGTTGTGGAAGTGGTTGGCGTGGGTCCAGATCGTCTTGTCGGCAGCGGGCTCCTTCTGGTCGCCGAACCAGCCGTAGTCGAAGTTGACGAAGCTCTCACCGGGCTTGGTGGCGCTGCGCGAGGTGTTCCGGTCCTTCGACATGTCGACGAGGCCGGTGGACTGGTTGGGGCGGAAGCCCTCGGGGTCGCCGAACTTCCTGTTGTCGGCGGAACTGCGCGGGTCCTGGGCACTCCAGAAGTGCTTCGAGTAGATGACCGCCTTCATCTTGGAGGGATCGGAATTTCCTCCGTTCTTGTCCCTGAACGACGGCGTGTTGCGCAGAGCCGCGTAGAAGTTCGAGCGGCCGTCCTCGTCGGCCAGGGCGTCGTTCGTCTTGCCGAGCTCCGCCTTGAGCTTGGTGAGGTAGGCATTCTCGTCGCCGGAGCCTTCAAGGGCCTTGTTCATGACGGACGCGACATCTCGAGCCCGCTTGAAGCCCTTCTCCTCGTCGAAGCTCTGCTTGGCTACGCGTCCCTCGAATTCGGACTGGGTTTCACCGGGGCGGGGGCTGGTGTTCTTGACAGCGTCCTTGTACTTGCTCTCGTCGAAGAACGCAAAACCCAGCTTGTTCGTCGGGTAGTTTCCGGAATTCACCCACGTGACGCCGACGCAGCCGTAGGCGAGTGCCTGTCGCTGCGCTTCGGTCATCTGCTGCCGCTGACCGTCGCGCTGGCTGTACACCTGCTGCCACTTGCGTATGTAGTTGCCGACCGAGGTCGAGGCCCTGCCTCCGTAAACGCGGTACGGGTCGGGCATCCGCTCCAGCGGCTCCGCCGGCGGGGTCTCCATCCCGCCGTCCGCCGCGGCCCTGGAGGACTCGGAGGCGTTCGGCGGCACGGAGCCCGTGGGTTTTCCGGGCTGCCCGAGGCTCAGCGCCTTCTCGTTCAGGGTGTTGATGCGCATGACATCGGCCGCGGTGAGTCCGTGGTTCTCGGCGTAGGAGCGCACCGTCTCCCCGGCAGGAACCCCGGTGGGAACTTCGGCGGCGTGGCCGACCGACGGGACGAGACCGGCGGTGCACATCACTACGGCCACAGCGGTGAAGGTGAGGAACTTCGAGCGTGTGTACATGAGGGTCAAGAACTCCACTACGGTGAAATCGAATGAACGGAGGCGTGAGTGTGCGAGAGGGCAGCTGCGCAGGAACGGCGTGCCAGGCGGGAGCGCGCGGAACTCACGCCCCCCGGGAAAGGCACTTCGTGCATCTAGTGGCGCCTCAAGGCGCCGGGGAGGCCGATGCGGCGGCTATTGCCGCACACATTTCTTACTCCCGAACAGATAGTCGGTTCGTACGAGGAAGGATGATGTCCTCCGCTCCGCCCCCCTGCCAACTCCCCGCCGACGCCCGGCTGCAGAATCGGCCACGCCGCCGGATGACCGCTATCCGGACAGGCATCCGAGCCTGCCGGAGAGGTGCACGGGGCAGGGCGCCTCGGCGTTCCCCTCCGTACAAGGACCTGAGGCACGGCCGGGATCGACGCCCCGAATGCCGGACAGCGCAGTAACTGAGCGGTCACTGACGGGTATGGATGCAGCTCAGTGGCGTGATACGGCCGCCCAAGCTCCGGTCCACGGGGCCCCTGGGGACGCCGACCGGAGCGACCGATACCCCCGACGGACCGTCAGTTCTCCGCCACCGCTCCGGCGCTCCTCATCGCTGCGCGGTGCCTGCCACCCACCCCTGCCACACAGGAAACGGCCGGTAATGCCCCGTCACGGCCCCTCGCTGACCTCGCAGACGGCACTGCACCACACCGGCGACCGGTTGAGCGTGCTCGGGGAGCAGGCAAGTCGATCCGCACGCACAGCAGGTGCGCCAGGGCGCGCAGCGAGAATCCTCCTCAGCATGGTCCTCCACGACTGGGACGAGGAGACCTGCAGATCCCTGCTGGGCAAGTGCCGCGCCGCGCTGCCCGAGGACGGCGTGGTGCTGATCTGTGAGCTGCTCCTGAACGACGCGCGTACCGGGCCGGCGGCCGCTGCGCTGATGGGGATGAACATGCTCGTGGAGACCGAGGACGGGAAGAACTACTCCGGCGCCGAGTGCGGGCAGTGGCTGCTGGACGTGGGCTTCGCCCGCGTGGAGATCGTCCCCTTCGAGGCGGCTGGCGCCAACGGCGTCGTCATCGGCCACGTCACCTGACCACCCCGGACGCATCCGTGCGAGCGCCTGCCGGGGCGACGTCTGGCCCTGCACCTCCCGGGTTCCTCGGCCCGACCCCCACAGGAGAAGGGTTTCCTTGCGTACGCGTGAACGTCCCGGCGGATACGAGCGGGCCAGGCACGGAGTTCATCGGCTGAAGTCCCCTGCCGTCACCGCGGACCCGACGCCCTACATCGATGCGACCACCGAACTGGGCCGGGCGCGTGCAGTAGCTGCCGACGGCCCGAGGTTCGGCCCATGGGCTGTGTGCGCACGGGCCGGACTGTGAGGGGGTCACCCTCTACGCTCCGGCGACCACCGGGGCGCCCGACAGCTCCACGCCCGCCTGCCGGAATTCTTCGCAAGCCTGCAGGATGGTGCCGTGGCTGACGCCAGCGGTGAGGTCCAGCAGCACCTGGGTGGCGAGCCCGGCCGAGGCGGCGTCCAGGGCGGTGGCCTTCACACAGTGGTCAGTGGCGATACCGATCACGTCCACCGCGGTGACGTCCTGCGCGCGCAGCCATGTCGCCAGTCCCATCCCGTCCTCGCCGGCGCCTTCGAACCCGCTGTAGGCGGCCGCGTAGGCGCCCTTGTAGAAGACGGCGTCGATCGCCCCGGCTTCCACCGCAGGGAGGAAATTCGGATGGAAGTCGGAGCCTGGCGTGCCGGCCACGCAGTGCACCGGCCACGAGGTCTTGAAGTCGGGAGCGCCTGGCGGGGCGCCGGGCTCGAAGCGCTCATCGGGCTCGGGGGCGGTCGGCGCGCCCTGACAAACCCGGCCGGGGCCACCGCCCCGGCCGATCACCGCAGTTACTGGCCGGGCTCCTGGGCCTGCCGGTCGGCGTGCGTGCGGACCTCGGCGGACTCCGGCACCCCCGGCCCGGCCGGAACCAGGCGGGCCGAAGCCGCCCCCCGACCACGGACCACCGCCAGGGCGACGCGGATCCACGTCACCACCTGCACGATCACCGCCATGGTGAGCAGCAGCGGCGCCGCCGGCGTGTGCACACCGACGCTACGGCGGGCGGAGGCCGGTGTGACGTCGACGGCTGTGCCACCGCCGTCCGGGCAGCGACCGGAGCCGGGGATGCCGTCGGCTGCGGGCAGGTCCATAGAGTGATCGCCTGTCCTCGGTCGGGAAACCCATACCGCCGGTACGCCTGTTCGGCGGTGCGCACCGCAATACGTCGTGTCCAGGAGCGCTCGGGGCGGTCGGCGGGCAGACCCGACGCCCGACGCGCCGTTACTCGGTGGGGCCGGTCACGGGTGCCCGGCCCCACCAGGCGAAAGCCGACCAGGCGTCCGGGCCGGCCCGCATTTCAGGCCGGGTTGATGTTCTCGGCCCGGGGTCCCCTTCTGACCCTGGGCCACGTCGAAGGGCGCTTGATCAGATCGGCTTGCCAGCCTTCACCGGCTGCCATGAAACCCCGCGGGCGGTCCGCGCCGTGTTGCCGTCGCCCTTGGGCTGGCCCGCGCCGGAGTCCTCACTGGACGAGACAGTAGCGTCGGCAGAAGTAGGCGGGTGGAGGAGCTGTCCTCGGTATCGGGCCTGTGGGGCGATCCATTGATCGACCGGCAGGTTGGCTCTGTCTACGGGCATTGGGCTCCGATCGGGGCTTCGCGCTGCGGAAGTGCAGCGTGCGCCACCTGGGGCTCTTCCTGGAGGACCAAGCTCGCGGGTCTCCGTGGTGACGACTGGCCTCGTAGGTCGTTTTCCGGTCGGGTCATGAGCGAACAAGTATGGGCCGACGGAGACGTAGAGGGTGGTGTTCCCGCATTGCGACTGCGACAACTACCTCACGCTTGGCTACCCAATGCCCCCGGCGCCCTGCCTGTGCCTGTGCCTGTGGACGAGTGAACGGAGCACACCATGCGAATTACCGAACTCCAGCATTGCGAGATTCGTCCCGGACGCCTTGTGGAATGGACGATGCATCCCAAGACCGTAGAGGCTGCAATGAGCCGGCCGGAGGATCCCCGGCCGCCCGCGTATGTGCAGGAATCACACCTTCGAATGGCACGAGCGAAGAGCCAGAGCGGCATGCCCACACCGAACTGGATCGGCACGGCGTTCGACATTCCAGGATCGGTCGATCCCGGCGTCCTCCAAACCACTCTGCATACATGGACACTTCGACACGAGACACTGCGCAGCGGTTTCCGCTGGGTCGGCGAAGAAGTGCGCCGCTTCACCCTGGACGCCAATGACGTCGCGCTGCACCGGGAGGACGTCGGCGACTTCCCCGACGCCGAAAGGCTGACCGAGCACCTGCAGGAGCGCCTCGACGTCGCGGCGGACGCGCTCATCTGGCCGAACTTCATTTTCGCGGCAGTTGCCAGGAACGACACCACAAGCGTCTACATGGTGTTCGACCACGTCAACGCCGACCTGTATTCACTCCAGCGCATCCCGGCGGAAATTTGCGAACTGTACGCGGCCTTCCGCGAAGGCCGCGCCCCGGACAGGTCATCAGTCGCCAGCTACATCGACTTCAGCGCGGCCGAGCGCATGGAAGCCGATCAGATCGACGTCACGCACCCGATCGTCACCCGCTGGCGGGCGTTTATCGGCCAGTGCGGTGGCGATCTGTCGAACCTCCCCGTCGACCTTGGCGTCGTACCGGAAGACCCGCCGCTGTTCGCCAAGAAGCTCGTGGACGAGATGCTCGTAGACGACACGGGTGCGGCGGCCTTCGAAGCGTACTGCCGCCCGTACGGCGGAAGCGCGGTCGGCGCCCTTGCGGCCAGCAGCCTCGTCGCCTACCAGATCGGCGGGCAACCCGTGCATCGCATCGTTGTGCCCCTCCACACCAGGGCAGGATCCCAGTGGGCGGACTCGATGGGCTGGTACGTCGGTTGCGCGCCCATCGAGATTCCCGTGGGGCATGCGCCGGACTTCGACAGTGCTTTGCGGGCGGCGCGTGCCGCGCTACGGGAGAACCGGGCGCTGGCGCGTGTACCCGTGGCCCGCGTGCTCCATCTGCTGGGCATTGACTATCGGCCCCCCACCCTTCCGAACCTGCACGCGCTCGTCTCGTACAACGACGGGCGCAACTTCCCGGGATCCGAACGGTGGCAGGCCCTGAAGACGTACGCGGTGTCCCGGGTGTCGAGGGGCGATAATACGACTGGGTTGTGGTTCAACAGGCTTCACGAGGGCTTGTACCTCACTGCCCGCCATCCGGACACCGACGTCGCGGACAAGAACATGCGGCTGTACTTCGAGGGGCTGCGGGACCTCATCGTTTCGGTCGCTCAACGCGACCGGGCCTGGCGTACCCGCTGACCATGAGGCGGGTTAGCCTCCGCATCGCGTGTTGAACCTTGGATCGTGGAAGCCCTCGCGGAGCAGCAGGCCCGTGCCGCTGTAAACCCGTCCGCATGGCAGGAGCGAGAAGAGCACGGGCGGCGGGTGGTGCGAGGGCTCTGCGGGCGTGAGCGCCACCGCCGAGACCGTGCTGAAGTTCTCCATGCCCCGGCCGCCCTCCCGGCGTTGACGGTGGTTTTGCGGCCAGGCGGATCAGGGCACCCATGACGTCGTGGGGCCACTCATGGCCGCCACGAGTGTGGTGTCCGGGCGGGTTCATCCAGCGGGGGTTGCATGTCCAGTGTTTGGTCCGCAGGCTCACGGCGCGTCCTGGTCGTCGGGATCGACGGTGTCCGTCTCGACCTGCTGGATGCCCTGCATACCCCGCATCTGGATGCGGTCGCCGCCGCTGGTTTCCTCTCGTCCGTGCAGGTGGACGAGGCGACCCCGACCATGTCGGCGCCGTGCTGGACCACCGTCGTCACCGGTGTCGGCGTCGCCAAGCATGGTGTCTACGGAAACCAGCTAGGCGGAAACCGGTTGGGTGACTTTCCCGACTTCACCACCCGGCTCGCGGCCGTGCATCGCCGCCGCACCTTCGCGGCGGGCGGCTGGGAGCCGCTGTTCCTGAACCGCTCGGGCGGCCCGCTGTTCGCCGCGCCCAGCCGGCTCTCCTATATAGCTCCGCTGGAGGACACTCCGCAGGCGTGGGAGGTCTGCGACGAACAGGTGGCCGCCGACGCCGCGTACGTGCTGGGCGGCGGCGATGATCCCCAGGCGTCCTTCGTGTATCTCGGCTCGCCCGACGAGACCGCACACTTCCTCGGCTGCGGCCGGGAGTACCGACAGACGATCGAGGCCGCCGACGCCCGTCTCGGCCGACTCCTGGGCGCCGTCCGCTCCCGACCGACGTTCGCCGACGAGGAGTGGACGGTCATTGTCGTCACGGACCATGGCCATGTTGAACAAGGCGGCCACGGCGGCCGCAGCGAACTGGAGCGCACCGCCTGGATCTGCGCCTGCGGCCCCGGAATTGTGCGTGGCGCTCCCGTTGGCCCGCTGCACCACGCGGACGTCGCCGCCCACGTGTACGCCGCCCTCGATATCGTCCCCGACTCGCACTGGACCCTGGACGGCAGCCCGTTCACCCCCGCCGCTGATCCCGCGCACCTCGCCTGAGCCCAAGCGTCCCGGGGGAAGCCTTGGATCGCACGACTGCGCCCGCCGCGTGGATCTCGCGACGCGGATGCCGCCGACGAGCGTGCAGCGCCGCCGTAGCGAACCGGCGACCGGAGGTCGGCGGGTTCAAAAATGGCTGCCGCACCACGGGGTGAGCGTGCTCGCGAACAGCCGGTCCGCGTGGGGCAGGGCCGTAGGGTCGATCACGTGGAGCCGGCCTGTGGCAGCGAGTGTCGAGGCGCTGTGGTTTCCCAGGTACAGAGAGGCCAGATCGGCGACGCCCACAACGAGATCGGGCTCGGTCATCGTGCGCAAAACCCCCTCGGGGCTCACGTGGTAGCTGCCCTGGTTGTCGGGCAGCCACGGATCCTGCACGCCGATGACCACCGGCTCGGCGTGGCCGTAGGTGCGGGCGGACAGCGCCCCGGCAACGTCAGTCAGGCGGATCCACAGCTCGTCCGTGACGGACTTGGTGTGACAGGCTGCTGGGTCGTTGAGCAGCAGTTCCATCGGCTCGTCTACGGGTCGTTCACGTGCCTGGACCTGCCTGGCAAGGTCTAGGCCCAACAGGAATCGCCACAACCCGGCGCTCGCCTCGGCGTTGCCGGCGTGCAGGTCGTGGACGTCGATCGTCGCTCGGACTTCGGGTTGCTCATAGCTCCACTGCCGGGCGGCCTTGTAGCGGACGTAGCCGTCCGGCCCGTCGGGGCCGACGTGGACCGCGTAGAGCGAGTCGGTGGTCACCAGGGTTCCCCGCGTTGCCTCCGTCCAGGCACTCGGGCGCCTGATGCCTCCAGGGCGGGCGGCCCAGATGCGTTGGTGGATCGACGCCAGCGCGGTGAGCGCGTCTTCCGCAGCGATGGGTCGGACCTCGCCGCCGACCGGCGCGTCGGGGTGGAAGGCGCCGCGCCGGGCGTCCACGGTGAAGGCGCGGGCGCGTGTGGCCGGCCCGGCACCGATCCTGCGGTAGATCACGGCCTCGGTGGGATAGAAGACCAGCGCTGCCTCACCGCGTGCGGCCACGTCCGTGGCGGCGGCGAAGAACATGGACCGCAGCAGACCACGCCGGGTGGCGTGGGGCAGCACACCGGTCTTGGTTGCCGCCGCAATCGGAACCGTACCGCCGGGCACGGCCAGCTGCGACGCGTAGAGCGCCATGGTGCCGGCCAGGGCCCCCTGGAACTCCACGCCGAACGTCCGGCCGCTCTCGTATCCGAGGCAGTCGTGCTCCCAGGCGGCGTCGGTCGGCGCGGGGATGTGCATGGCACGGGCGTTCAACGCGGCCGCGGACCGTAAGTCGCCGTCGCCCAGGACTCGCACGGTGAACCGATCAGTCATCGCAGCCTTCCACGAATGGCGGTCTCGATTGGGGGCGCTCTGCTGTTGACGGGCCCGACACCATTACTTGAGCATGTCAGGAATCTAACAAGATGATCTTCGCCGGCGCGATGGAATGCCGCACTTGGGCCCCGCCCCGGTATGTCTCCTGGCCCTGCGGGCCGCGGCAACCAGCAGGCGCAAAGCGCGGCATGGAGTGGGCCAGCCTGTGATTGCCTGGCCATCACCCGATTCTCAGATGATGGCACGACAATCAACCGTGGCGCAGCACCCCGCCCGGGATACCGGCGGCAGTCCCGCGCAGGCCGGCCGTCCAGGCCAGGGTCACCTACTGCCAGCTCGCGGCCGGCCCGTGGAGCGGTCGACCACCCGGACATCGCCCAGGACCGCGAGCGCGGTGCTGCCCGGCACGGTCAGCCGGTGCAGGTACTCTCCTCATAACCGATTCCTTTGGCGCCCGAGCCGCTCGCAGTTGACGGTCCGGGCGATCCACAGGAAACCGGTGGCGGCCGGTCACCGTGGCCGGGCCTTCGCGCAGCGCTTCATCAGCACCTGCATGTCGGTGACGCAGGCCGGTGGGGGTGTTGCGGCCGCGGGCGTCCTAGGGCTGTTCGTCGTATGCGTCGCCGCACACGTCATTTCCACCGATCATGCCCCCAACCCACCCGAGGATGCCACTGACCTTGCAGATGCCCCTTTCTGCGACTTGCTCCACTTCCTCCTCAATGGACTTGTCTCCCCCAGACGGGCCGTCCAGCGCAGCTACCGGACGGACAGGGGTCGAGGAGGGCACAGCCTGGGCGGCGTTCGTAGCGGTCGACACGACGGCAAGAGCCATCACGGACATGGTCGCAAGCTTGATCAGTGTCGTCTCCATGACCAAAGAACGCAGTGGACACCTCCGTGGTCACGCCCTCGGCCATGACCAAGTCGTTCGAGGTTCGCCGGCACAGAATCGCTCCGGACGCGCGAGGCTCGCGCCGCGCGGCGCTGTCCGCCGGCCGAGCCGCCCCCGTAGCTGATCGAGCGCGGCATCGGCGTGGGCCGACCCCCGGTCCGTGTCCACGCCGGAGGCTGCTGGGACGCCCGCAAACGCTGCACGGGCATCAGCACGGACGAGGCGCGGCGGGCGCTGGCCGATGGCGTGCAAGCCTGCCCCCACTGCCGTTCCGAGGACCAGGTCATCGTCACTGGCTACAAGGCCACCCGCCACCGCAAGCTGACCACTGGCCAGAAGCAGGCCAACCGAATCCCGGCCGCCGGACGCGCCCCTGTCGAACACGGATTCGCACACCTGAAGAACTGGCGGATTCTGACCAAGCTCCGCACCAACCCCGCCCGCGCCACCGCCCTCCTGCGCTCCCTGCTCGTCCTGACCGACCTCGAATCCAGCCGATGACACCCCATGACGGACGATCAAGAGCTCCGACTCCCGCGATCAACCAGCCCGAGCACCACGGCTGTCAGTGGCCTCAGGAGGCCACTGCCGGGCTCTTCGGGCAGAACTCCGCCTCCAGCTCGGCGGTGAAGACCCCGATCGGCGAACCGAACTTGCCCTTCGCCCAGTCTCCGTTCACCTCGGTGGACAGCAGGTGGCGGCCGTCGCGGGTCCCGAAGGTGTACGACCAGGACCCGTTGATCGCGCCACCCATGCCCCACACCGTGCCGCAGGACAGCTTCTGCGAGGCGACTCCCAGGCCGTACTGGGTGTCCGGAATCCAGTGGCCCTGCGGGTCCTGCATGGTGAACATCTCGCGCTGCTGGGCGGGCGGCAGCAGGTGCCCTTCGAGCAGGGCGCGGAAGAAGGTGTTCAGGTCGCCGCTGGTGGAGATCATGTCGCCGGAGGCGTACCCCCAGGAGGGGTTGAGGTCGGTCACGTCGTAGACGGGCGCGGTGTCGACGTCCTTCGCCATCAGCTGGGAGTAGTAGCGGCCGTGCGGGCCGTGGATGCGCATGTCGTCGGCGGCCGGTTCGTAGGTGTTCTTGAGGCGCAGCGGCTTGGTGATCCGCTCGGCGATTTCCTGCGGCAGGCTGCGGCCGGTGGCCTTCTCGACGATCATCCCGGCAAGCGCGTAGTTGGTGTCGGAGTAGGCGAAGCCGGTACCCGGGGCGAACTTCGGCCCGTTAGCGAGGGCGGTCTCGACGAGCTGACGCGGCGTGAAGTCGTCGAACCGGTGCTGCAGGAACGGCGTGCCGACGAACTTCTCCCCCAACGTCGGGTCCTCGGCGTAGTTGAAGACACCGCTGGTGTGGTTGAGGAGTTGGCGGAGGGTGATCCGGGAGCCGTCGTAGCCGTGGCCATCCACCAGGCCGGGGAGCCAGTGCTCGACGCTGTCGTCCAGGCTGAGCCGCTGCTCGGCCGCCAGTTGGAGCACGACGGTGGCAACGAAGGTCTTGGTGGTGCTGCCGATCCGGAACCGCTCGTTCGCGGTGATCTCCCGGCCGGTAGCCAGGTCGGCGGTGCCGGCCGTCCCGAACCAAGTCGAGTCGCCGTCCCTGACCTCGGCCCTCGCGCCCGGCAGGCCGGCCTCGGACACGGCGCGGTCGAGCACGGACTGGACGCCGGGGTGCTCGGCGCGGTGCGGGGGCTCGGCGGCGAAGGCGGCCGGAGCCGAGACCGACGTGAACAGAGCGGCAGCGAGAGCGGCGCGGATGGCGGTCTTCATAGTGGTCTCCCCCTGGGTGGCGTTCCGTTTCGGTTCGAGGAAAACCTTAGGCTTGCGTTCACTACCTCGGCAATGCCATGCATGCCCATCAAGGATATTATCCCAGATAGATAGGAGTTTTTCCTTGCAATGACTGTGCCGACTAATGCAATGAGTCCAGCGCCCAACTGTTGCAATGGAGTTAGGCGGCCGCATACTCGGCAGCGACGAGAGGAGCGCCCATGCCAGGCGCCAGACTGACCCAAGAGGAGCGCCGCCTGATCGCCGCCGGGCTCACGGCGGGGTTGGGCTACGGGGAGATCGCCCGGCAGCTCGCCCGCCCGACCTCCACGGTCACGCGAGAGATCGCCCGCAACGGCGGCCCGTCCGGCTACCGGGCGGACAACGCCCACCGTGCGACGGTACGGCGCTCCCGGCGGAGCAAGGCGGCGGCGCCTCGGATGCCGGAGGGCGGCGCGAGCACGGGCTACGGGCGCGACCCGGCCGCGGTGGAGCAGTACGCGACGCAGCTCGCGGAGTTGCTGGCACAGCTCGGCATGCCACGCATGGTCGGCCGGGTGCTCGCGTGCCTGTACGTCACCGACTGCGGCAGCCTGACGGCTGCCGAGCTGGTGCAGCGGCTCGGGGTCAGCCCGGCGTCGGTCTCGAAGGCGATCGGCTACCTGGAGGGCCAGGAGTTGGTACGGCGCGAGCGAGAGGA
Source organism: Actinobacteria bacterium OV450 (assembly GCA_001298555.1). Classification (GTDB taxonomy): domain Bacteria; phylum Actinomycetota; class Actinomycetes; order Streptomycetales; family Streptomycetaceae; genus Streptomyces. The sequence goes on along the minus strand of LJCW01000324.1, from coordinate 35,930 downwards.
GGGCGGCCTCCGCGAGCGGTACGTCGTCGACGACGACATCTGGTATCGGGCGATGCTCGCGAGCGCCCAACGCAATACGGTCCTGGCCGAGTTCACACGCAACGGAGCGGACCTGCTCGGCACGGCCACACCCGCCGGGGCGAGGATGGCCGAGGCGTCGGTCTTCCTGGACCTGGCGGGCACGGACATCGTCCGCGCCGTGCAGCAGAGGCGGCGTCAGAAGGGGAACGGGTAGGTGGTGCCGCCAGAGTCGGACGCGTAGATATTCACCCTTCAGCGCCTGGCCCTCAGCGCAGGGCGCCCGCCGCGCCCGTTCGCTCGGGCAAAACCCTGGAAGAGACGCCGAAGAACGCGACCCACTGGTCGACTAGATCGATGGCCGCGACCAAGGGAATGTCGCAGTCGACGGTCTCGAGGATCTGGCGGGCGTTCGCACTGGCACCGCACCGGTCACAGACGTCCAAGCTGTCCACGGACCCGCTGTTCATCGACAAGGTCCGCGACGTGGTCGGCCTCTACCTCGACCCGCCGGAGAAGGCCCTGGTCCTCTGTGTGGACAAGAAGTCACAGATCCAGGCCCTGGACCGGTCCCAGCCGGTCCTGCCGATGACGCCCGGCGTCCCCGAACGCCGCAGCCACGACTACATCCGCGCCGGCACCACCACCCTCTTCGCCGCCCTCGAGGTCGCCACCGGCAAGGTCATCGGCTCCCTGCACCGACGCCACCGGGCCGCCGAGTTCAAGAAGTTCCTGGCCAAGGTCGACAAAGAGGTCCCGGCCGGCCTCCAAGTCCACCTGATCCTCGACCACTACGCGCCCCACAAAACCCCGGACATCCAGAAATGGCTGCTGGCCCACCCGCGGTTCCACCTGCACTTCACCCCGACCACTGCGTCGTGGGTGAACCTGGTGGAGCGGTGGTTCGCCGAGCTCACGCAGAAGAAACTCAAGCGCGGCGTCCACCGCTCCGTCCAGGCCCTCGAACGCGACATCCGGGCCTGGCTCACCGACTGGAACAACCAGCCCAGACCCTTCATCTGGACAAAGACCGCCGACGAGATCCTCGACAAAGTCGCCGCCTACTGCCACCGAATCTCTGACTCGGGTCACAAGCCTTGCGGCGTGGCCGCTCCCTCCCCGCGCCCCTTGCCCTTCCTCGACGTGGAGGGTCCATTGATCCCCTTCGGAGGGACGGACTACCCCACGGCCGCCGACCCCCAAGACGCGGCGGACAACCCCCCTGCTCGCCAGGCTCGACCCCGCCCTCGGGCCCCGGCTGCTGGCCCTGCCGTGCCAGGGTGTGGGCCACGACCTGGTCGGACGAGGCCAATGAGACGCTCTCCCCGCGGCTCGGGCTGCCGCCCCTGCCGGTGGTCGACTGGCCGTATCACTCGGACGACGAGGGCCGCGGTGGTCTGCACTGGAAGACCCGTACGCTCCTGGTCTGGGCGGCCGGGCGCCCGTTCGCCTGGGCCTACGACGAGATCACCCCCGCCGACCGGGCCTGGACCGCCGCCCACCACCCGGCCCCCGCACTCCTCCACCGCGTCGACCCCCGCACGGGTCTGACGCCTCCTGACCTCGCCACCCTCGCCCACTGGCTCGGCCGGCCCGCCTGATCCGCTAGTCGGTGTCCGTGGCCGCCAGGACGGCGAGGCGGCGGCGGTCGGGGGAAAGGGCCGCTATGCCGAAGTCGCAGCCGATCTCGTTGTGGAACCACGCCGAGTCGGCCTCGAAGCGGAACCAGGTGCTCTGGCGGGCGTGGCGTTCCACCTCCTCCGCGTCCGCCCACATCGGGGCGCCGCTGAGGCCCGCGAGCGAGCGCCAGGTCCACATCCGCCCGTAGGCTCCGCCCACGCCCCCGCCGTGGACCCCGCCCATCGAGGCGGCGGCGAAGAGCAACCCCCAGACCTCGCCGAGCCGGCTGAGCGCGATCTCGAAGCGGTCCGCCGGCCCGACCTCGGTGCAGGACACGGGCAGCGTCGGCAGCAGGGCGGGGACCAGCTCGGGGGCGAGGGCCCCCTCCAGCTCGAAGACCCAGGCGTCGCAATGCCCCCACTCGCCGGCATCCGGGGCGGACACGATGCTCTCGTGGACCTCCACGGTGGCCGAGTTCCGCAGGGCCGACCGTTCGGTGGTGCGGGGCGTCGCAGGGTCGACGCGTCCCAGGGTGGGCATGCGGGTCCAGAACCCGCCCGCGGAGCCGTTGACCGAGCGGCTCGGGAACTCGGCGCCGGCCTCGAAGTCACGCAGCTGCCGGGGCAGCCAGCCCAGGGTGTGCGAGGAGCGCGGCGGCCGGCAGCCCGTCATGTCCGCACCCCGCAGCAGCAGCTCGTGGAAGAGGCAGGAGCTCAGCTCGTCCGCGCACCAGCCGGAGTGGTCGAAGACGGTGGCGGCCAGGTCACCGGCCCGGTGGTGCTCCGCGAGGAGCGAGGCGAGGCCGCGCGTGCTCGAAGAGGGGCGCTTCTCGTCGAGCAGCCGCAGCAGCTCCACCAGGCTGTCCCGGCCCGGCGTGAGCGCCAGCACCCGTATGACGTGCGCCAGCCGATCCCCGTAGGTCCGCGCCCGCGCGGTGGCGTCCTTGTGCTGGTCGGCGAGCCGCGCCCCCAGCTCTCGCAGGTACGCGACGTCGCCCAGCGCGGCCCGCCGCTCCGGCTCGCCCCAGACGAAGTCGTCCTTCATGTCTTCCATGATCGGCACCCTAGTCCCCCGTCCTACACTCACCGGATGACCAGCGATCTCCTCCGGCTCACCGTCCTGGGACCGGGCTGCGGGTCGAGGTGTTGGTGAGGAAGTGGGCCAGCCGGTCGGCGGTGCCCGGCGGGGCGTAGAGGGGGATGGGCGCCGGGAGCCGTATGTCCGCGTACAGCGCGGCGTAGTACGCGGTGAGCATGTCGGCGCTGTGGTCGGCGTGCAGGTGCGAGATCCAGATGGCGTCCAGGCCGTCCAGCCGGACGTGCCGCGGCAACTGCGCCAGCGTCCCGCTCCCCACGTTCACGCCCTACTGGTGATCCTCAGCCATGCCTGATGCCACTCGGTGCAGGAGCGGGCAACGTTGGCGGGACCTGAAAGCCCGTCCCGAAGAGTCACTTCCGGCCATCTGATGGATGTGTAGAGCCTGTTCGGACGGCAGTGGCCTTCAACGCGAGGGACGGGCCCAGTGGTTCTCGAAGGTCGAACGGCCACGGCTCGTCAGGCCCAGGGCCAGCGGAAACCCCGTGACGGTGAGTCCGTAAAGTGGCCACGTGTCTGACGTCTCTCCCCTGATACAGAGTTTGCGCACGGCCGTCGAGGCGGCGCCGGCTGATGTGCCTCTGCGACTGCACTTGGCCGGCCTGTTGCTGGATGCCGGTCAGCAGGACGACGCGGTCATGCAGGTGGCCGTCGCGCTGCAGCACGCGCCGGCTGACAGTCAGGCAAAGGCGCTGATGACACGCGCAATGAGCACGCACTCGCCCGCGGGAATGCCTCCTTCTGAGCCCGCGCCGGCCCCGGCAGCCGCACCGACCGAGCCGGCGCCCGAAACCACTTTCAACTGGAGTGCCGCCGCCGACCAGGTCAAAGACGTCCTTCCGCCGCGCTTCGTGGAAGAGCCCCTGGCCACTGAGGGCAGCGGCGACCCCGAAGGTGCCCCCGCCTGGGAAGTCGATGCTCCGGGCACCGTACGCCTCGCCGACGTCGGCGGCATGCAGCAGGTCAAGGACCGCCTGGAGGCCGCGTTCCTCGCGCCGCTGCGCAACCCGGAGTTGCGCAAGCTGTACGGCAAGAGCCTGCGGGGCGGCCTCCTCCTCTACGGACCTCCCGGCTGCGGCAAGACCTTCGTGGCACGCGCCGTCGCCGGGGAGCTCGGTGCGAGCTTCCTGTCCGTGTCGGTCAACGACGTGCTGGACATGTGGATCGGCAACTCCGAGCGCAACATGCACGAACTCTTCGAGACCGCCCGACGCCAGGCCCCTTGCATCGTGTTCCTCGACGAGCTGGACGCGCTCGGCGGCAAGCGCAGCCGTACTCAAAGCGCGGGCATGCGCAACACCGTCAACCAGCTCCTTACCGAGCTCGACGGCATCAACGCCGCCGCCAACGAGGGCGTCTTCGTACTCGCCGCGACGAATGTCCCTGGGATGTCGACATCGCGCTGCGCCGCCCCGGCCGCTTCGACCGCACGCTCCTCGTACTGCCCCCCGACGCGCCGGCACGCGAGACAATCCTCCGCTACCACCTGCGCGAACGCCCGATCGAGAAGGTCGACTTGGGCAAGCTCGTCAAGCTGACCGACGGTCTGTCCGGAGCCGACCTCGCCCACCTGTGCGAGTCCGCGGCGGAGACGGCGCTCCTCGACTCGGTGCGCACCGGTGTCGTCCGCCTGATCGGCATGAAGGACCTGCTCGATGCGGCGAAGCAGACGGTGCCCTCGACGGAGCCGTGGTTCGCCTCGGCGCACAACGTGGCGATGTACGCCAACGACGGCGGCATGTACGACGACCTGGTCGCTTATCTGAAGAAGAGGCGGAAGCTGTGACCACTCTGCACCCGACCGTCGAACAGGCTCAAGCTCTGATCGACTTCGAACGCTATGACCAGGCTCTGGCACTGCTGGGCCGCCACCTCGCCGAGGATCCCGGCGACATACGCGCCTGGGTCAAGATCGGCTACTGCCATCTCAACACGAAGGCGCCGCGGCAGGCGAGTGAGGCGGCCGACCAAGCCCTCAAGCTGGACCCCGAGGACTACGGCGCACTGATGCTGCGCGCCCGGGCGATGGTGGACGACGGGGGTTGGCTCAACGTCGAACCCGTGCTGCGCCAGGCGATTCGCGTAGCTCCCGAGGAGTCATACCCCCGTGCCATGCTCGCGGACGCCGTGTGGCGGGCCGCGAGCGTCAAACACGCGCGGACAACGGGAGCGGGGACGATGAGTCATGCCGACATGGATCGCGTTTCCGGCGAGGCGGCCGACCTGGCCATGGAGGCATTGCGCCTGGGCCCCGAGGACCTTTACGCCCACGAAGTCGCGCACCGCATCGCCAGTGCGGCCGGCAATCGCACCGTCTCCGATCAACTCGACGAGGCCATTCTCCGCATCGACCCCAATCACGGCGAAGCCGTTGCCCGCCAGACGAAAAAGGCCGCCGAGGCCCCGGGGGTGAACGCCGCACAGGCCGCCGAACTGTACGCGGGTGCACTGGCCGGCCGGCCCGACTCGTCCTGGATGCAGCAGCAGCTCGACCGTGCCACCTACCGGCTGCTGCGGGGCACTCGATGGCTCGCGCTGCTCGGCCTGGTCACACCAGCCGCCATGATCAACCTGCTTCCCTCGGACGACCACCCGGCCCCCGCACTGCCCATCCCTATCGGCCAGCGCCTTTGGTCCATGGTGATCATGGCGGCGATCTGGGGCTTCGGAGCCTGGCGCCGCTATCGCAAGCTCCGCTCCGGGGTGCAGCACAATGTCCGCTCGGTGATCCGCCGCGGCCGCTGGGCCCGCGTCGTCCTGGCGCAATCAGCCTGGGCCATGCTCTGCGCCCTGCTGATCGCGGGACCTGCCTGGGCAGACCTGGCCGGGCCACGCCTCCTCTTCTGGGCGGGCCTCGTGCCCATCGCAGCCACCATCTGGTTCGACAAGAACAAAGCCCGGTAGCTCATTCGACGACGCAGTGGACCAAGGGTTGCCGAGTCGGGCCGCGATCGCAGCGAGGCGGTCGCTCGTCCAGCCGCATCCATGCCGTCGCAAGTTGCTGCACCAGCCATGCCTCATCGGTGGCGGATCGACGACGGCGGCAGCCTCATGGCCAACACCCACGTCGCCAGCGCCATTGACTACGTCCGCGGGTCCCGGCCGTGACGGACCGGCCCTGCGGCGCGTGACGGTCCTCCGTGCCCCCCCGACCCCTGCCGATGAGGCCGGGGCCGGGGCGGTCGCGGTAGTCCCTCACCACCGAGCACAGACAGGAGATGGACGTCATGCGCCTGCGGATCTACGAAGACGACACCCGCCACCCCGACCGCCACGGTGTTGTGACTGAGCGCCCACGTTGGCCTTACGGCTCATGTGGCGGAGGCGCGGAGTGCTGCTGAGACCCCAAGATGCAGCCCTGCATCACCGCCGTATTGACCTCGCCCTCGAAGCCTGCTGCTGGTGTCAGCCGGTCCGTGCACCAACGAGAGACGTCGTCCGCCATGCCGGTTGCCGGGTCCCCTTGCTTGGCGAGAGCGGCGGCGAAGTCGTAGCCGCGCTTGTATTGGGCGTCAGCAATCGACCCGGGCTCGTACGGGTTCCCGTAGACGATAGGGGGCGACGGCTCGGAGGCACCGCCCTGGCTGACGAGCGCGGCGATCAGCAGCACAGCGGGCAGGCCGATCAAGCCCGAGGCGAACAGCAGGCCCATCTTCGTGGACGTCTTTTTACCGACCGCGTACGACAGCAGCGCCAGCGGAATGACTAGAACGAACGCCAGGAGCGGGATGAGCGCTGCCACAGGTCAGGCCCCCCCTTTTTGCGGCTCGGCAGCGTCATGATACGTGTCGCGATCGGACGGGGAGGCGCGGGGTCTGTGGTCCTCGGCCCCGCGTGCTTTCCGGCACTACCGGCCAGGTGTCGCGCTCACTGGCTTCCCAATGGAGAAGTCAAGCCATCCAAGCGTTCACCGAGCCTTACCGAGGGGGTTCGATTCGATCAGGCGGACGCCGCTGCGGCAAGCAGGAGACCCAGGTGCTTGACTCGGGCGCATGAGCATTGAATCTGCTGGTGTCGACTGGTTGGAATCTCTCGCGAACGCTGTCGACTGGGGCACGAAGCAGGTCCTCCAGGTCGACTGGACGGGCGTTGAAGGACGCCTTGGGTACCGGTTGCCAAGCGACTACAAACGGCTCGTGGAACGGTTCGGAAAGGGGACGTTCGACGACGGTTTCATCGACCTGCACGCCCCTGAGGATCTTGCCGCCTGGGCTTCGTTCCATGAGCAGATCGGCGCACTCCCCTGGGCCAGCAATGAGCAGGACCTTCTGCTCTGCTGGGTAACCGACGGGGCGGACCCGGACACCTGGCCTGTGTGTGTGATGGAGGTAAGTGAGGATGATGGAGACCGGTTTGAGTGCACCGCCACGGAGCTGATCTTGCAGATGCTCACCGACCCGCAGCACCCGCACACGATCCCGGCCGACTACACCTCACATTGGTTCGTCCCCGAGGGCAGCCCTTATCGACTTGCCCCGCCCGGGTTCTGACGCTGAACGGCACCAACGAGGCAGAGATCCCTTATCAGGGCGAGACCGTCGCCTGCGGCGGTGCCACTTCGTAGAGCCGCCGGTCACGGATCAGGGCCCAGAGGACGTTGACGCGCCAGCGGGCGAGGGCGATCACGCTTGCGTGTGGCGTTTTTCCTCGGCTCGTTTGCGGTCGTAGAAGGTCCGGGAGTTGGGGTCGTAGCAGACTCTGGTCAGGGGCGGACATGTAGAAGGTGAGCTTGCCGACGCGCCACGGGCACGGGCGATCGGGCAGAGGGGACACCGCTCGTCGAGGCCGACGCCGCCCCGCAGCAGGCCTCCTCGAGGCGGCGAGCGGAAGCGCAGTGGTTCACCGCGTTGACGGTGAACCACTGCAGAAAATGGTCTGCTATGCGCTTCCCTTGCGCCGCGGGCCCGGTTTCCGAAGCCGAGCCAGGCCCCGCCTGGCCAGGCACACCCAACGGCCGTCGCCCCCCATCCCTGAGGTTCTGCATGGCCAGACCGGCCATGCAGAACGTCAGCGGTGTGACTGAGCGCCGTAGATGGCCCGTACGGCCAAATACCGCGCTCAGTTCTCGGCCTGTCCCGGGTGGACCAGCGGCGGCAGGAGATCCCGTTTGTTCGTCGGGTCGGTGATCCTTTGAGGATGCGTGCCGCCCGCCTGATCCGTATGGCTCTCCTGATCCAGCCGAACCCCGGCCTGACCGCGGCTGCCCTGGCTCGTGAGCTGGAGATCTCCGAGCGGACCGTGATCCGCGACGCCCAGGCGTTGCAGGAGGCCGGCGTCCCTGTCCGATCGGAGCGGGGGCGGGTGGGCGGGTACTTCCTCGCCGCGGGATACCGGACCCGGCTCACCACGCTCCATCCGAACGAGGCGGAGACGCTCTTCCTGTTCGGTCTTCCCTCGGCGTTGCAGGATCTGGGACTGTCGGACGCGGCGGAAACTGCCCGGCTGAAGCTGACCGCGACCCTGCTCCCATCGGTACGCCAGGCCGCCGAGTCCTCGGTGCGCCGCTTCCACCTCGACGCCCCGGCCTGGTTTCGCGAACCCGCCGCCCCGGAACTGCTGCCGGAGCTGGCCCGCGCGGTGTGGGCGGACCGGGCCGTCCAACTGTCGTACGCGCGGCCCGGCCGAGCCGACGCCCGGTCCTCTGCCGTGGCGCGGGTGGTGGAGCCGTACGGGCTCGTGCTGAAGGCCGGCACCTGGTACGTCGTGGCTCGCATCCCCGGTGGGCGGGAGGATCACGACGGCGGCTGGCGTACCCACCGCGTCGACCGGATCATCGCCCTCGAACCCGCTCCCGGCGCGGAGGAGCCGTTCGTGCGCGACCCGTCCTTCGAGCTGGCCGCGCACTGGGAGGCCCGCTCGGCCGCCTTCGCCCGCACCCTGCTGTGCACCACCGTCACGATCCGGCTGACCGGCCGGGGGCTACGGCGGCTGCCCGCAGTCGTGGACGGGGCCGCCGTCGTGGACGCGCTCGCCTCCGCGAGCGCCCCGGACGCCGCCGGCCTGGTCACCCTCGACCTGCCGACGGAGTCCGAGGGGGTCGCCTACGACCAGCTGGCCCGGCTCGGCGCGGATGCCGAGGTGCTGGCCCCGGCTTGCCTGCGCGCCCGCTTCCGTGAGCGCGCCGCAGCCCTGGCCGCCCTCTACCAGGCCGACCCTCAGGAGAGGGAACCTGAGGAAGCCGAGGCTCAGCGGTAGTCCTCGGCGGAGCCTTCCTTTCCGCCGTAGATGACGTCCTCGAAGTAGGCCCAGGCGTCCGGCTGGCTGCCGTCCACGTCCGTCACCCCGTACACCCTGGCGAGTTCCCCGCTGGAGGTGGACTTGCCGTTCCACCGCCTCGCGCGGTCCGGGTCGGCGGCCAGCGCCGCGACCGTACGGGCCATGTAGCGCGGGGACTCCGCGATCGCAAACGCCGGCTCCTGGGCTATCGCGTCACGCCAGTTCTCCTCACTCACACCGAAGTGGGAAAGCGTCTGCTCCGAGCGCAGGAAGCCCGGCGAGACCGCGACCGCCGTGCCCCCGTACTCCGCCAGCTCCTGCCCCAGCCCGAACGCGAGGCGGATCGGGGCGTTCTTCGCCAGGTCGTAGTAGATGTTCTCCCGGTAGCGGCGGTTGGAGTGCGCGGTGCCGTCGGTTACCTCCACGTGCAGCGGCGCGTCGGAGCGGATCAGCAGCGGAAGCAGCAGCGCCGCCGTGATCACGTGCGAGCGCGCGCCGAGCTCCAGGATCCGCAGGCCGTCAGCGAGCGGTGTCTCCCAGCTCTTCTTCCCGAACACAGAGGTGGCCAGAAGGTGCTCGCCGCCCCACAGGTCGTTGACGAGGATGTCGAGCCGCCCGTACTCCCGGTCGATCCGCTCGACGAGGGCGCGCACCTGGACTTCGTCGAGATGGTCGGTGGGAACCGCGATCCCGGCGCCGCCCGCTGCGGTGACCAGTTCGGCGGTCTCCTCGATGGTCTCGGTGGTCCGGCCAACCTCGCTGGCACGGGCCCGGGTGGTACGGCCGGTGACGTACACGGTCGCCCCGGCCCGGCCCAGCTCCACAGCCTGCGCCCGGCCCGCCCCGCGAGTAGCACCCGCCACGAGCGCGACCCGCCCCTCGAGCAGACCCGCGGGGCTGGCCTGCACGGTGTTCTGAATGTTCCGGGTGGTGATGTCTTCGTAGTTCATGCCATCCATCGTTCATGCCAAAACTGACAGAACACGTCACCCTTTTCCGGGGATCCCGCGCAGCACCCCGACCACAGCGCAAACACCGAGGTGCCCGGTTCTGAGGGCTCGGCTTCGGCGCACTTCGGGAGCTCAGCCGCGCCGACCGGCTGTTCACAAACAGTGGCTGTCGGAGCGAAATGCGGGGCGTGGGAAGCGGGACGGAGATCAGCTGCCGTCGCCGGTCCGGACCCACTACTGGGTATTCGTTGCGGCGATCGACATGGACAGGCCATCGGTGAGCCATCGATGCGCCACGGTCATGTTCAGGACGCTCCCGCCCGTGGCGGTGCCGACCAGGGCCCAGTACCGCTCCAGTCGGGGGTCGAAGCCGGATGACCGTGACACCAGTCCGTGGAGGTATGCGCGGAAGGCGGGGGTATCCGACTCCCGTCGGGCTCGCGCGTGGGCGGATACGAATGCGTCCACCGCGTCTCCGGCACCGGGCGGCAGGCCTTGGGCCAGAGCGGCGGCCGTCAGCGTGGCGGCTTCGTCGATCTCCGCGTAGAAGGCCGGGCCGTCCCTCATCTCTTCGTCGTGGTCCTGGGTCCAGCGGGTGAAACCGGGCGTGGAAATGAGCAGGTGCAGCTCGGCGTAGGCCAGGGCCGAGGCGGGGACAGGGTCCTGCGGTGGGGCGGGGGCCAGCATGGCGACCATCATGTCGAGTCGAGGCTTGGGCATGGCCGCGGACAGCTCGCAGTACCAGTGATCAGTGAGCGTACGGTGCGCCTCCGGCAGCCGCTGAACGCGGGAGAGTATCTCCAGGCGCCGGAGCCGTTCCTCACCCGGGCAGTCGTCCAATGCCTTGAGCGTGGCCTCGCGCCACCGCAGTTCGGACAGTCGCTCCTGCACCGCTTCGAGTTCGGTTGCCACCAGCTCGCCGAGTGTGCACTCCCCCGTGACCACCTGGGTGATCGTTGCGATCGGGGTGTCCAGCGCCCGCAGGCGTCTGATGAGCCGGATCCGCTCCCACGCCTCGGGGCCGTAGCGCCGATGACCGCCGGTGCTGCGAGCGGCCACCGGCAGCAGACCGCTGTCGGAGTAGTAGCGGAGCGTTTTGACGGGAAGGCCCGTTGCGGCCGCGAGTTCACCGATGCTCCACGTGTCTTGCATCACAGTCCCTTGAACCTCCAGTGCGCGGGAGGTTCTAGCGTATTGATCGCCGGCGGGTCGGTCCGCACCGTTCTCGCAGCTCAGATCTTGTGCCGTCTTGCCTGGACCGGTGTGGCCGCGTGCCACGGCGTCCCGTGGCCTCCCGTCCCGTTTCCGTCCCCGACCAAGAACGGTGGTACTCATGCCCCCGACCATGTCAGCACCGCGTCCGTACCGAAAGGCCGGACTCCGCGTGGCGCTCCTCCCCCTGCTGTGCGCGGTGGCGCTGGTGTCGGCCACATCCGCACCCGCCGCCGGCGCAGGCTCCGGGTCCCCTGACTCCCGGAGACCGGACCGTACGGTCGTACGGACGGAGCAGGGCCTGGTACGGGGCGTGTCCCACGGCTCGTACACCACCTTCGACGGCATTCCATACGCCGCGCCGCCGACCGGACCGCTGCGCTGGCGTGCCCCCGTGCCCGCCACTGCGTGGCAGGGTGTCCGGGACGCGACGAGGCCAGCTGAACGGTGTGTGCAGATGCCGCCACCGGGTGCGAGCGGGGTCACCGGCTCGGAGGACTGCCTCTACCTCAACGTCACGGTGCCGACGGCCGAGCCGGCTGCGAGGAAGCGGCCCGTGATGGTGTGGATGCACGGTGGTGCGTTCCTGGGCGGTTCCGGCAGTGACTACAGCGCCGAACGTCTCGCGGTCCAGGGTGACGCCATCGTCGTGACGGTCAATTACCGGTTGGGGATCTTCGGCTACTTCGGCCACTCCGGGTTGGGCGCCGCCCCGCCGTTCGGCCTGGCGGACCAGCAGGCCGCCCTGCGCTGGGTGCGGGCGAACGCCGGGCGTTTCGGCGGCGATCCGCGCAGTGTCACGCTGTTCGGTGAGTCCGCGGGCGCCCTCAGCATCTGTGCCCACCTCACCTCGCCGACAGCCGCCGGACTCTTCCAGCGGGCCGTCCTCCAGAGCGGTTCCTGCCTCACCTCCTTCCCGCGCGGCGCGCTCGCCCCCGGAACACCGGCGTACGAGCCGTTTGCCTCACAGGCGGATGTGCAGACGGCCGGTGCGGAAGCCGCCCGGCAACTGGGCTGTACCGAGGGCGGAAGCGACGAGGTTCTGGCGTGCCTGCGCGGGCGGAGCACGGATCGTCTCGCCACCGCACAGCTGATGCAGTCCTTCAACCGGCCCGCCTTCGGCAACGGGCTGCTGCCCGTGGCACCTGCCCAGGCGTTGGCGTCAGGACGCTTCCACCGCCTGCCGGTCATCCTGGGCACCAACCACGACGAGATGCGGATGTTCGTCGGCCTGTCGCTCGCCACGTTCCCGATCCGCACCGAGGACGACTACCGAGCCCGCTTGACGGAGGCCTTCGGGACCGCGGCCCCGGCCGTCGAGGCGCGGTATCCGGCAGCACACCATCCCTCTCCCGCGCTGGCTTGGGCGGCGGTGCTGACCGATCGGTCCTTCACGTGCACCACGCTGGCAGCCGGCCGGGCCATCGCGGGGCACGCCCCCGGCCTCCCCCTCTACGGCTACGAGTTCAACGATCCGCACGCTCCCGTCCTCGCCGGCCTGCCGACGAACCCGGACTTCCCCTACGGCGCGGCGCACGGCTTCGAGATGCCGTTCCTGTTTAACCCCTTCCCCACCGAACGACCGCTGAACGAAGTCCAGCGCGCCCTGTCGGACCGGATGGTCGGCTACTGGACGAACTTCGCCCGCACCGGAAACCCGAACACCACCGACGCCCCGCCCTGGCCCGCACTGCGCGCTTCGTCACCTCACGCGCCGTCGGTGCAGTCACTAGCTCCGGAACCGGGCGGGATCCACCCTGTCGACGCGTATTCCGCGCACCAATGCTCGTTCTGGGACCGCCTGTCCCAGTGAGATGCGGATCTCGAATCTTGGCTCTGCCCGGAGTTCCGTGAAATCCCAGGCCAGGTGCCGCATGGCAGAACGTTTCGGCAGGGCAGACCTCGCTGGTGGGGGTTTGCTCGCTGGATGATGTGTTGTTCCGCGCCCGGGCTGGACGGGTGCATTCCTGCTATGAGCGGTGTCTGGCCGAGCGGCCACTGTCAGGAAGGAATCTGCTGGTCAGACTGCGAGTCCGAACGGTCCTTCTGCGACCGGGCCGCGTGCCGGCGGCGGACGTTCGTCGAACAGGTCGGCGGCCTGAGCGAGGGCTTCTTCGGGGCCTTGTCGCGAGCCGTGCGGACGGCTGCGGCGGTGGCATCTGCGACCTCGTTGCGCTGCTTGCGGGCGCTGTCGAGCTTGTCCTGGGCGGCGGAGGCGAGGGGCTCGCCCGGATCGTTGAAGTCCTTGGCCTCGACGGGCTTCGGCGGGAGGTGGTCCTGCTTCGCCTTCACGGCGTCCTTGTAGGCCTCGACCTGCTTGTTGTAGGCGTTGTGGGCGTCGTTGGAGACCTTCTCGACGTGCTTGTAGTCGGCCAGGGCCTCCTTCGCCTTGCCCTGTGCCCATTCCACGGTCTCGGCGAAGCGGCCCATCGCTTCGGCGGCCTTGCCGAAGGCCTCGGCAGCCTCGAACCAGCGCGGCGGCTCCACGGCCTCCGCCTTCTGGAAGGCGTCCGCAGACTTGCCCTTGAGGCCGTCGGGTTCGCCGATGGCCTTGGTCTGGAAGGCGGCCGGTCCGCAGCTCCCGTCAGCAGCTCCATGGGCCGACAGTTCAAGAGCGCCCTGCGTCGCGCTGGGCAGCGATGCTCAAGAAGTGGTCGGCGTGCTCGGGTTGTGCGAGACGGCCGAGTTCCAACCAGGATCCGTCCGCGAAGCACAGTCGGAAGGTCGCGAAGCCGCGCGGCTGACCGGCTTCGGCTTCGACACGCGCCTCATGCGCCGAGAACTCGGCTGTCGGCTGGAAGTCGGCGGCCTTGGTCGGGAACAGCCGCCGACCTGGTGAAGCCGCCACGCAGACCCGATCGCGGGTGACCATCACCAGGCGCTTCGGATTGGGAGAGTGACCATACCAGCGCAGAATGAGCTGACCGGCCGCCAGGTTCCAGTCACCATCGAAGACTTGCCGTGATCGCGGGTCCGGCGGCCTGGAGGTCTCCCGATGTGAGGTCCCTTCGTGTGAGTTCCCGCGCTCGGGTCGTCCTTCGATCTTCTTGCTCAACTGGTCGAGCAGGAAGATGGGGATGAAGACGAAGAAGAACACGACAACGCCGACATAGAACAGCCAGTGGCGCCTGGGCGAAAGCCTTCCCTTACCCGCCGCCCCTGTGGATCGCCTTGGGCGGTTTGGGGATGGCTCCGGGTATCTCACACCAGACCAAGGAAACCGGGTCCTCCCCCAAGATCTTCTTCGCCCGCCGGTGGACGTCGCGCTTCGCCATACGGGAAATCCTACGACCTGGTGTTCGCGGATAGCCGGCCCGAAAAGTTCATGCACCTGGCTCAACATCCAGCCCACCCCCGTAACCAAACCACATATCGGGAACCACAAAACTGCGCAATACACCACCAACCCGCTCAAGTGGGCCCCATCCCAGAGACTCCGCAGGCCAGACAGCCCGCGCGCCCAAACACTCTGCGCAGACTCAGCAGCACACCCTCCAACCCGCCGCCACTGCGATCGGATCGCGCGCAGCGGCGGCGAGAGCGGAGACCGTCCCGGTCAGCCGATGAAGAACTCGGGGCCGCAGCGGCCCCACGCCACGAACGCGGCCAGGGCGGCATAGACCAGTTCCACCAGGTCGAGCTTGGTCTCGCGGCGTCGGAGGCGGATGACCGCCGCGCACAGCATGAGCAGCGACAGGCCCACGGCGGCGAGCGGCGCGAGGACCGGCGCGACGTCGAGTACGGCGGGCAGCACCAGTCCCGCCGCAACCAGGACTTCCGGGGTGCCGATGGCCTTCACACCGCCAGCCTCCCGCTGGACCCGCTGGCGGCGATCTTCTCCTTCGGGGTGATCACTTTGAAGGCGCCGCCGAACAGGTATGCGACCGCGAGCAGTCCGGTGACGATCCACAGGGCGAGGTTCACGGGATTGTCCTGGCCGGGCGGGAGGGGTGGACGTCTAGTGCTGGCCGGGCTGGTAGTGGCCGGCGGGCTGCCGGACGGTGACGTTCAGACGGTTGAAGGCGTTGATGACGGCTACCTGAGTCACCAGAACGGCGAGCTGGTCTTCGTCGTAGTGCTTGGCGGCATTCGCCCAGACCTCGTCGGGAACGCCCCCGGCGGCGTCGGCGATGCGGGTGGCTTCTTCAGCCAGTTCAAGAGCCGCGCGTTCGGCTTCGGTGAAGACGGTGGCCTCCCGCCAGGCCGCGACCAGGTGGAGGCGCACGGCGCTCTCCCCGGCGGCGGTAGCGTCCTTGGTGTGCATGTCGATGCACCCGGCGCAGCCGTTGATCTGGCTGGCGCGGAGCATCACGAGCTCGCGCGTCGCAGCCGGCAGGGTCGAGTCACCGAGGGCCTTGCCCGCCGCGATGATGTGCTTCCACGCCTTCGCGGCGACCGGGCTGGTGAAGACGTTCAGACGAGCGTCCATCGTGGACTCCTTTGTCATTGTGTGCTGGTGCCCTTAAGACACCGGATCCCTGCCGACTGTGACAGCGGCGAACGTGAGGCGCGTCAGAGGCGCAGGCAGGTACGGTCGGCGGCGGCCACCGTGGACGCGCCCGCGGCGTTGAGGTGCAGGGGGCCGCCGCTGTCGAGGTCAGGGCGGACGGCGTCCGGGGCGTTGGGGTCCTGGACGGCTGCGGCGATGTGCGCGACGGCGTCGTAGACGGTGGAGGTGCGGATCCAGGCGTTGACCTCGCGACGGACCGCGCGGCCTTGGGGAGGGCTGACGCCGGACGGCGTACGGGCCCAGCGCCATGCCGCTGGCGATCAGTCCCTGCCGAACGCACCCCGTCAGGGAGCTCCGCGAAGCCGGCGAACGGCGAGCCGGTCCCCGGCCAGGCCGTGCGCAGCGCCCGCCAGGTCACCGACGGGGGGACCACCTCCAGCAGCTCGACCTCCCGGGCGCCGTACAGAGCGCCGGCACCGCGGACCGATGGCAGGGCCAGGCTTTGATCAGCGCGATCCGCACCAGCGACTGGATCCTCGACGCGCTGTCGTGCCTGCTGTGGGCGGTCGGCGGAATCAGCCTGCTCCGTGCCATCGCCGTATTCATCGCCGCCCGGCGGCACGTGCGGATGCGGCGCAGGCCCTGGGGTACTCCGGTCACCGAGCCGGTCAGCGTCATCGTCCCCGCCTACAACGAGAGCGCCGGCATCGAGGCGGCCGTCCGTTCCTTGCTCGCCTCGGACCACCCCGTCGAGGTCATCGTCGTCGACGACGGCTCCACGGACGGCACGGCCGACATCGTCGAGGCGCTCCGGCTGCCCGGTGTACGGGTCATCCGCCAGCAGAACGCCGGCAAGCCGGCCGCCCTCAACACGGGGATCGCCGCAGCCTCGTGCAACCTGCTCGTCATGGTCGACGGCGACACCGTCTTCGAACCCGACGCCGTCCGCATGATCGTCCAGCCTTTCGCCCACCGTCGCGTGGGCGCGGTCTCCAGCAATGTCAAGGTGGCCAACCGGGGCACGCGACCTCGATGGTGAACAGCCCCAGAGCACCGGTGAGCTCCAGCAGCCGCACGAACTGCTCACGCGGCGCAGCGAGGTGGAGGGTTTGGCGCTCTCAGCGGCGGTGGTGCGGGCGTTCAGGAGGGCGTTGAGGCCGGAGGAGTCGCAGAACGACAACCCGTGAAGATCGATGACGACCGTGTGGGGGCGTTGCGTATCGGACAGCACGGCGAGCAGCACCTGGCGGAAGTCCTCGGCGCGATCGATGGCCATTTCCCCGGACAAGCGGACCACCGCCGTTGGGCCGCGGGCCTCCTCGATGCCCTCGCGGCCGCACTCGCCACCGCCGTCGCCATGCACGCGTCGTGTCTCCTCTCGCCGCCCCGGGGGTCACCGCAGAGTCCGCCACGCGGGGGCAGCCGGTGCGACACCGGCCGGTGACAGCCAAGCTACGGCGACCGGCCGAGTGAGACCCATAAGCTCTGCGGGCGTGTACCAGCCCCGGACCGTGCCACCGGCTCGAAGATGCGGGTCTCGGCAGGGTGCCGTCACGACACAGCGGGCTCATTGTCCCTATATGGGTGATGTACGTTGTGGCTGGTGCGGTGCCTGACTGACGGGGCCGACGGGCCGCAGGCCCCGTTACTGCAGGCCGGCGCACCGGCAGGCGGCCTGGCGGGCCCGGCGCCGTTGGCGGGAGGCTGCGCCTGAGTGGAGCCGGGTGGCCGCGGCAGGTGAGGCTTTGCTGTTGCAGGTGCAGGGCCTGGCCCAGGTCCCCGGATCGCCGCCCTTGCCGGGACCACCTCCGGGTGGCACTCCTCGGCGGTCGCCCGCATCCGTGACCTGGCCGGAAAGTTGGTCCGCACGGCGGTGCTCGCGGACCGGCGGGCCGGGGCCAGCTGGGCTGAGATCGGTGCGGGGCTGGGGATCAACGCCGGGGCCGCCCCCGCCCGCTTCGGGAGCACCTGCGGCGCGGCCCGGTCCGACCGGAGCGGGCGGTAGGCCATGCGGCGGCCCACTTGCCGAACCAGCGCTTCAACAGAGTCCGCACCGGAGGACGGCCAGGACGCGGCCGGTAGCGCGGCCGGGGAGCGTGTAAGGAACGACCAATAGGTGGGAGCTCGCGGATACGGTGTGGCAGGAGACCGGGCTGCTGCACGGAAGCCGCTGGCCGGTGCATCGGGTCAGGACGTCATCGGCCGGTTGGCCAGGAGTTTCTCTACGATGTCGGCGGCTGCCGAGCTGCCGCCCGCCTGGCTGACTTCCTGGCCCAGCGTCGCTAGTGCGGCACGTACATGCGGGTCGTCCCTCACCGTGCGCACCGCGTCCCGCAGTGCCTCGCCTGTCGCCTGCTCCCGCGGCAGGTGCACTCCCAGGCCCAGGGCCTGTACGCACTCGGCGTTGACCCGCTGCTCAGCCATCTGTGGAACCACCACCAGGGGAACCCCGAGAGCGACCGCCTCCATGATGCTGCCCATGCCACCGTGAGTGACGAACACCGAGCACGCAGCAAGGACGTCGAGCTGGGGAACGGCAGCGTGCACCTCGAACCCCTCGGGCAGCTCACCGATACCCGCCTGCGCCACCTCGGCACCGACGCTCATCACAACGTGGACTCCAAGGCCGGTGAAGGCCTCCGCACACATACGGTAGAACTCCGGGCGGTGGTTGTACTGCGAGCCCAAAGACACGTACACCACGGGCCAGCCGTTGTCGGGGGCGCGCCAGTTGCCCTGGAAAGAGCGGTCGCCGAGCGCGGGGCCTACCCAATGGGCCTCGGCCGCCCGTACCGTCTCCGGGCGTCGCTGGAATGTGCGCGGGAGGAACGCGATCGCGTGCGGCGGAGCCAGTGTCACCGTGCGCGCACCGCCGGGGACGCCGTAGCCTGTGAACGCACGCTCGAGATCGGCGAAGCCGGGCATCCGCGTGAGGTCGTCCACGCCGAACATTTCGCTCAGCACCCCGTCGTAGGGCAGGTGGGTTGGCGAGAGTAGAACGGCCGGCACACCCCAGCGAGCGGCGAGCATGGGCCCCGCCCACGCGTAGACGTCGTACAGCACAAGGTCGGGGCGATCATCGGCGAAGGCCGGCTCCAGCTGCGGTACCGCGGCACGGTTCACTTCCACCGCCTGGGCGGCTCCCACAGCGAGGTCCTCCGGCGCCTCTCCGGCGGAGGGTACGTCGTAGAGGACGGGGGCCGCTCCCACGGCCCGCACCTGATCGCCAAACTCTGCGGTCACCGCGTAACTCACCCGGTGGCCCCGCAGTACGAGCTGCCGTACCACCGCCAGGGTGGGCAGCACATGCCCAGCCATCGACACGTTGAAAACGGCGATGTGTGAGCGAAGAGCGTCATGGCTCATTGCTGATCCTGTCTTTCCGTCATAGCCCAGGAGCAGGGCCTGGGCATACCCCGGTGCCTAACGCGCCGCGTGCCCTGGGCGGCACGGCACCCAGCCGGATCGCCTACCGCAGGGTGCTTCGCTCACGGTCGCGACCACCGATCGTCACCGCGGCGCCGATGATGGTCACCCGCATCCAGGAGCGCGGCGACGTCGTTGGCCATGGGACACGACCTCGCCCCGCCGCCGGGCCTCCAAGCCGCCCGGGGAGAGCCGACAACCAATTTCTGAGGGGACCTGATGAGCACGCGCGCCACCACCATCCCCAGTCGCCGACGCATCGCGGCCCGCCGAGGCTCCCCCGGCAGTCGGGCCCGCGCAACGGCCGTACACAGCCTTCGGCACGTGCCCGTCCCGCTCGGCAGGCGGGCAGGCGCAGTTTCCGGCCCGGTGCGGCGGTGAGGGCCCCGAAGGAGGCGCTGGACGGGCGGCTTACCACTCTCGTTCTGCGCCGACGGTGGGCGGTGCTGGTGGCGACCCTGTGCGTTGCCCTCGTGGCTGTCTGGTGGGGCGGGTCCGCGCACGAGCACCTGACGGCAGGCGGTGAGGCACCCACGTCGGCAGAGTCCATGCGCGCCAAGCGTGCCCTGGAGCGAGACTTCGGGCCGGCCGTGCCGGACGTCGTCCTCATCGCCCGCGCACGCCTGACGGTGGACAGTCCCGGATCGGCGGCAGCCGCGCAGCGTGTGGAGGAAAAGCTCCGGGCGGACCCGGCTGTCGCCTCGGTGCGGTCCTACTGGTCGACCGCTTCCCCGGCACTGCGCTCCCGCAACGGACGCAGCGCCCTGATCCTCGTGCAGCTCGACGGCGAGGACGCACACACCACGCGGGTCGCCGAACGTCTGGTTCCACAGGTGACGGGTCGGCAGGGCGAACTGACCGTCTCGGCCACGGGAGAAGCGGCACTGCGCGCGCAGATCGGCAGACAGGTGGAGGAAGACCAGGTTTTCGCGGAACTGCTGGCGCTGCCGGTGACAGCACTGATGCTGCTGTTCGCCTTCCGCTCCGCGGTCGCCGCCGTGCTCCCGGTGCTGGTGGGCACCCTGGCGGTGACGGCCACGGCAGCCGTGCTGCGGCTCGCCACGGTGTTCACGCCGGTATCAGTGTTCGCAAGCAGCATCAGCTATGCCTTGGGTTTCGCCCTCGCCGTCGACTACAGCCTCTTCATCATCAGCCGCTTCCGGGAAGAGCTGGGCAACGGGCGTTCGGTGGAAGACTCGCTGCAGGCGACGCTGTCGACGGCCGGCCGGGCGGTGGCCTTCTCGGCGGCGACCGTGGCGACGTCGCTGGCGGCACTGTTCATCTTCCCTCTGCCCATCCTCAGGTCGATCGCCATGGGCGGCATCACGGTCACGGTATCGGCGGCCGCACTGAGCCTGCTCGTGCTGCCCGCGGTGCTGTGCCTCCTGGGACGGCAAACCGATCGGTTCGATCTCTTCGCCTCACTGCGCCGAGGACGGGCCACGAGTGGCGGCACCCTGGCCCATGCGGGCACAGACGACGAGGACCTGCCGAGGGGCGCTGACGGGCCGCTAGGCGAGGGTCTCGGTGCCTGGGGACGCATCGCGACGCTCGTCATGCGCCGCCCGGCCGTCGTGTCGCTCGCACTGTCCGCGGGGCTCGCGGTGATGGCAAGTCCCTTCACCCGCGTGGAGTTCGGGATGTTCGACGACCGCCTCTTCCCGGTCACGTCGGAGATCGGCCGGAGCGGCCAGGCACTCCGCCAGGACTTCGCCGACGGTGGCGTCGCGAGCCCCACGACGGTGATGCTTCCCGGCTTCAACCCGACCTCGGCAGCCGACCGCCTGGACCGCTACGCGCGCGCCGTCTCCGCGGTACCGCTAGTGCGCCGGGTGGAGACCGCGACAGGCTCGTACGAGAAGGGCAGCCGTGTCCGGGAAGCGGGCCCGGGCTCGGCGTTATATGCCGGCCGGCGGGGAGCCTGGCTCTCGGTGACGACCGACTGCGAACCCTTCAGGCGCCCAGGCGCGCCGCGTGGCGCTGGCCGTGCGAGCGCTTCCCGCCCCGGGTCCGGTCCTGGTCGGCGGCCCGGGCGCGGTGCTGGCCGACATGCACCAGTTGATCGCCGACCGGCTCTGGCAGGCCTGCTCGCTGATCGTGGCAGCCATGACGGTCCTGGTCCTGGCGCTCACCCGCCGCCCGGTACTGGCCCTGAAGGCGCTCATGCTGAACGCACTGAGCCTCAGCGCGACGTTCGGTGCGCTGGTGTTCGTATTCCAGGACGGTCATTTCGCCGGACTGCTGGGCGGCTTCATGATGACGGGCACCACCGACATCCAGCTGCCCGTACTGATCTTCTCCATCGCCTTCGGCCTCTCCATGGACTACGAGGTCTTCCTGCTGGCCCGTATCTGCGAGGAGTACCGGCGCGTTCCCAGCACCGCACACGCCGTCGTCGCGGGTCTGCACCGGACCGCCGGACTGTTCACTTGGGCGGCCGTCATCTTCGCCACGGTCATGGCCACCCTCGCAACGTCCGACCTCGTGCTCCTGAAGGTCATCGGTGTCGGACTCGCACTGGCCGTGGTCCTCGACGCCGCGGTCATCCGCGGCCTGCTCGTCCCGGCCGTCATGGCTGTGGCCGGACGAGCGAACTGGTGGACCTTCGGCGGCACGGCCGTGGAAGGAGGCGTGCCCGCCCGGCGAGTTCCCCGCGGCGCACCCGCCCGTACGACCGCACCCCGGTTCCCGTCCGCCCGCCATGCCGCGCCGGCACCGGGCCCCGAGCTGCCCAAAGGCGAACGCCCATGATGCCCCCGAACCTCCGCCGGCACACGTACACGACCCCTTCCGGCTCCCTGGCCGCCGTGCACTGCGCTCCATCGGAAGGAGCCGACCGCGGCTCCTGCGTCGTCCTGGTCGGCGGCCTGTACGGCTCAAAGGAAGACTTCCTCCCGTTGATGCCCCAACTCGCTACGGCAGGACACCACACCTACGCCTACGACCACCGCGGACAGTATGAGTCCGATGGCCCCACGGATCCGGGAGATTACAGCCTGGACCACCTGGCGGCCGACCTCCAGGCCGTCCTGTCCCAGGTCGCCCACCCGCGTGCGGTGCATCTCGTCGGCCTGTGCATGGGGGCCTATGTGGCCCGTGCCGCCGCTCTTGCCACCACCTCGGTGCTCAGCCTGACCGCCGTGGGATGGCACCTGGGCCGTGACGGCGCCCTGGCCCGCCGCCTCCGCACCGCAGCGGCCCTCGGCCGACGCCTGGGGCCGAACCGCACGGTGCGGCTGGTCACCGGGATCGCGGACCTCGCCCGGCCCGACGAAGCCCCGGACCCCGCCTACCAGGCCGTCGCCCGAGCCCGGCTCACGACCACGCGAGGCGCCCACTACCTGGGCCTCACCCGCGCCTGGGCGGCGGCCCTGGAATCGGACGGCCACCCCAAGCCGCTGACACCAACCCTGCTCGTACGGGGGTCGCAGGACACCCTGTTCCCGGCACAGGGGTTCACCGACGCCGCCAGCAGACTCGGCGCCGAGCTCACGGTCGTCCCCGAGGCGGGACACCTGGTACAGCTTCACCGCCCCCGCGCAGTCGCCCAGTCGCTTCTGCGTTTCTGGACCACCCGTGGATGATTCTGCCCACTGGGAGGTCAGCCGTGCCAGGTCAGCGAGGCGGGCGGGCTTGCGAACAAGCTCGCCGGGTCGGTCGCGTTCGTAGCGGCGGATGATCCAACCGGCGACCTTGTCGAGGAAGGCCAGGCGGTACAGGCTGGCCTGACCAGGATCCGGTGCACTGTCGAGCGGGCAGGCCCAGGCTCTGCCGAACGCGGGCCGGCCCGAGCTTTCGCTCAGTCCTCAGCCGGCAGACCCGGGCCTCGGTTCCAGCCGGTGTGCGGTGCGGGGTCGCGTGCGGCCGGCTCGAACGATCGTGCAGGCCCGCCCGTGCCCACCAGCACGCCGCCGGGGCTCGTCAAAAGGGGCTCCGGCCGGCGAGCGAGTACGGAGACCAATGGTGGGTACTGGACATCGCCTCCAGGACCAGCCTGCTGCGCAGGCGCCGCCAGCAAAGGGAGCCCGGTGGTCGCCCACCATAAAGCGGATCCCGCTCCAACGGAGGAGCCAGACAGACACGACCACCCAGCAACCTGCCACCCAGTCAGACAGGCGTCAAAGGAGATAAACAACCCCCACGGCCACAACGCTATGCCTCCGGTGGAAGGCTCACGCCTCAAAATTCCGCGGCTCAAAGTCATGGGCCGCGCCTCGCACGGCCCATGGAATCTTCCACTGCGCTCCGGCTCCCGCCGGCTACGCAGTCAAGCCGCTCATGCCCCCCAGCCGGGCTTCCGCTCCTCCATGTCACGCTCGTGCTGCCCCTCCGCCGCCAGCACCGCATTGGCAATCCGCGAAGGCACCGTGACCAGAGCCGAACCCTTCGGATAGATCACCGTCTCCCTCCTGTACACCGGGCTGTACAACGTGACCGCGTAAATGTCCTCGTCGGCATTCACGCACTTCACCTCACGGACGATCCCGTCATCGAACTTCGGATTCCCACCCCCGGACAGGGTCACGATCCTCACCTCCTTCTCCGCATCCGCCCGCAGCTCACTGACAGTGGTGGCATCCCTGGACATCCTGGCTCCTTCACGCAGTTCGACACAGGAACGGCCCCACACCGGCGCCGCCAAGCCACACGGCCACTCCTCCGACACGAGGAGCCTGTGACCTCCACCCATTACCCAAAGTAGCCACCCCATCAATCCGGGCATATGCCAAACGGGCGACCCCACCCCAGCCCGCCGGCCAAAGAACGAGGAATGACCCGCTCGACGTCAGGACAACGATCGCTGCGCCGGCATCCCGCACGACCGGCCAGCCCACCACCAGGACCCGCAGGCCCAACGGACCATCACCTGGTCAGCTGGCCGGCTCAACGCGTCCCACTGTCGCCGAAGAAGCCAGGTCGTTGACCACCACATGAACACCCTGAAGCGCACATCCGCGGTTACGGCCCGGGTCGGACAGGCATCCGCTCGCACCAAGCAGCGGCTGCGCGGCGGGCCCAGTACGGGGACCTGAACCGTGTCCGTTCGAACTCGGCCCGCCCGCGGCACGCACGGTCCGCGCCAGGGCGCCGCTACCGCTCTTCCCGAGCCTGCCGTCCCGTCTTACGCGACTGTAAGCGCGTCTCACCGAAGTTGATCACGGCGGACGCTTCGACATCGGCATTACAAGCGGTCTGTCCGACGTGGCCAGCCAAGACCTCTCGGTTCCGTGACCTTCAGTCTCCGAACGGGGATGATCAGCCCGTCGGGCGTCACGTGCGTCCGATCACAACACCTGATTCAAGGGAGCGGATATGTCTGAGCGCCAGGCCGGCACCGTGAAGTGGTTCAACGATGAGAAGGGGTTCGGCTTCATCACCTCCGAAAGTGGCCCCGACCTCTTCGTGAACTTCAGGGCGATCCAGGGCAACGGCTTCAAGAGTCTTAAGGAAGGCCAGAAGGTGACCTTCGTTGCGGTACAGGGGCAGAAGGGCATGCAGGCGGACGAGGTCATCGCGGAGGGCTGAGCCCCAGACGCCCGGTGCGGCACCCCCTGCTGTCGATACGGGGTGAGCGCCTCCCCCCTTGTGCGCGGCGAGCAAGGAAGCACGGAAGGTGCAGAACGGGAGCTGAGCTGTGTCCGAGCTCCCACCTGACCTGCTCCGTCTGCGAACTGTCGTTCCTATATCTGCGTGGCGCGCTCGTGCGAGCCGAGCGGGCACTGAGCATCGCGGAACAGCAGGCGGCGCTCGCCGCGCCACGCCGGCCGCCGCCCGAGCCTCCGGCCTGGCTATAAAACTGCCGGACGTTGGTTACACATGGGTCTCCGACCGTGACGGAGATTTGCCATGCCCCCTTCGATGCAACAGCAGCAGGACCGCCAGGCCCAACGGCGTCTGGCGGTCCTGAGACACGCCGAGGAGGTCACCGGGAACGTCTCGCTGACCTGCCGGTACTACGGGATCAGCCGCAACTGCTTCTAGTGGCAGCGGCGCTACGAGGAGGAAGGCATCGAGGGGCTGCGCGACCGCTCCAGCGCACCGCACCACAGCCCGAACGCCACCGACGCCGACATCGTGAACAAGATCGTCTACCTTCGGCAGAACTACCACTTCGACCCGATGAAGATCAAGATGTACCTCAAGCGGTACCACGACATCGACATCACCTGTTCCGCCGTCTACCGCATCCTCAAACGCCAGGGCCTGAACCGGCTGCCCGCCTCCCAGCGCTACAAGCGCCACGACCGGCGCCACACCCGCTACGAGAAGCAGCTGCCCGGCAACCGCGTCCAGATCGACGTCAAATTCATCGAGCCCATCGGCGCCCCGGCCAAGACCTCCTCCCCGGTCCTCGGCGAAGCCCCCAGGAGCCGGCGCCGGGCCAAGTACTACCAGTTCACGGCGATCGACGACTGCACCCGGCTGCGGGTCCTGCGGGCCTACCCGCGGTGCGACCAGAAGACCGCAGTCCAGTTCCTCGACTACGTCCTGGAGCGGCTGCCGTTCCGCGTCGAGGTCATCCAGACGGACAACGGCGCGGAATTCCAGTCCGCCTTCCACTGGCACGTGCTCGACAAGGGCATCGCCCACACCTACATCAAGCCGGCATCCCCGCACCTCAACGGCAAGGTCGAACGCTCACACCGCATCGACGCGGAGGAGTTCTACCGCATGCTCGCCGGTGTCGTCATCGACGACACCGGCGTCCTGAACGAAAAGCTCCGAGAATGGGGAGGACTACTACAACTACCACCGCCCACACGGCGCTCTCGACGGCCAGACACCCTACGAACCCCTCAAGCAGAAGACCCAGGCCCGGATGTAACCAAGCTCAGGCAGACGCACAGGCGC
The DNA here is from genome assembly GCA_001298555.1 of Actinobacteria bacterium OV450. Lineage (GTDB taxonomy): Bacteria > Actinomycetota > Actinomycetes > Streptomycetales > Streptomycetaceae > Streptomyces. Next base: position 10,091 of record LJCW01000324.1, on the reverse strand, counting down.
GCCCCGTCTCCGGGCCCGGGCGCCTGGTCATCAGGGTGAGGGGGCGCCGGTTCCGGTCCGGTAACGGGCCAGTGCCGCGCTGTAGGAGCTGACGAACGGGTGCTCGGGACCGAGCACCCGTTCGTGGTCTTCGACTACCTGGCTCATGAGTTCTATCGCCTCGCCTCGGTGGCCCAGCCCGTACACGATCTCGGCGAGCAGCCCTCGCGCGGCGAACGTGAAACGGTTGTCCGGCCCCAGGATGCGCATGCGGTCCTCCAGCACCCGGCGCGCCACGGGCTCTGCCTCGGCGAACCGCCGGAACTGCCACAGCGCGTAGGCCTGCATATGGTGGGCCATGACCAGCGTGGGATGGTCCGCCGACAAGGCCCGCTCGCACGCCGGGATCAGCAACGCCAGCTCGGCATCGCACTCCCGCTCCTTGCCGAGCTGTGACAGGACCTCGGGCATGGACGTCCAGGTGTACAGCGTCTCGGAGGAATCCTCGCCGAGCACCCGGCGCATGCCCTCGATCGCGCGGCGAAGCCAGTGTTCGGCCTCCTCGTCCCTGTCCAGCAGGTCGAGCGGCCGGTGCAGGCCGGCACAGCTGCGCAGGGTGTCCGGGTGGTCGGGTCCGAGCAAGGTCTCCCGGCGGGCGAGCACCTGCCGGTGTACTGCCTCCGACTCCTCGTAGCGGCCCATGCGGAACAGGGCCCTGCCCAGCACGTCCCGAGCATCGAGCGCCACCGGATGGTCCTCGCCCAGCTGTGCCCCGACGCGGTCGGCGACGGCACGTGAGAGCACCATGGCCACGCCGTAGTCCGCTGTCTCGTACACCTGCCGCACCAGCCGCACCCCAAGGGCCGCCGACCGCTTCCCCGGTGCTGTTTCCAGCAGGCGCGAACCGTGCGGTGCCAGCAGGGCCAGCGAGCGGCGCGCCAGGGGCGTCTGCGCGCCACGCTCGGGCAGAGCCTCCTCAAACAGCTTCATGGCCACCTCACCGAGGACGCGGCGCTGCCCGTGGGAAATTCCCGAGGCCACGCTGTCCAGCAGCACCCCGTGCGCCTTGACGCAGCGCACCCCGTCCGTCTCGACCAGCTCGGCCAGCGAGTGGTCGAGGAGCCCGAGCAGTGCGGCCTCCAGACGCTCCGGGGACAGCTCCGGCTCGAGCCCGGCGACCGCGATCTCCGCTCGGGCCAGCGGCGCCAGCAAGCTCAACGGCACCGGATCAGCCGCCAGCAACGACAGCAGACGCAGCACGGTCGTCGCCTCCGGCAGCCCTTGTCCCGCCAGGGCGTCCAGGGACAACTGCCAAGTACGGCCGACCAGATGCCGCGACTGGGTGCCGCCGTACCCGCTGGCGCCCCGGTCGACGATGGTCGTCGACTCCTCGTCCAGTTTGCGTGCGTACTCGTCCATGGACCACGTCTCCAGGAGTTGGCGGGAGAGGTGGGAACCGGCCAGGGTGAGCGCGAGCGGCAGGCCGTCCAGACGGGCGGCCACCTTCCGCGCCGACCGTAAATCCCCCGCCTCCGGCGCCAGGTCGCACAGGACCTGGGCGGCGTCGTCCAGCGGCAGCACGCTCAAGGCGTGGCGGTGGGTGCCGGGCGCGTGCCACAGCGGGTACGTGGCATGCCGGGTGGTGACCAGGACGGTGCCCTGCGCGCCGGCGCGCAGCCAGGCGCCGTCCTCGAGGATCGCGGGGTCGTCGGCGTTGTCGAGGACCAGCAGCCACGGTTCGGCAGACTGGCCGAGGTAGTGCCAGGTCAGATCGGCCGCCGCCCGCTGTCCCGCAGCCGCGGCCGCCAGCTCCCCACTCGACGCGCCCCGGTCACCGGCCACTGCCAGCATCCCGGCCCGCAGGGACATCCGCTCTGAGGCGTTCACCCAGAACCCGATGCGGCTGTGTTCGCGTACGGCCTCGGTGAACAGCCAGTACGCCAGCGCGGTCTTGCCGCAGCCGCCCATGCCATGCACGACGTGTATCTCACCACCCTGGCCGGCCACAGACATGCTCAGCACCTCGCAGAGTTCCGCCCGGTCGCGCAGCGGCCTGGGCGGGCGGCCGACGAGCGGAATGCGGACGGAGTCAGGGGCGGCCGGCCTGGATCCGCCGGCGGTCGGCCCGGCCTCGCCCCCGAAGAGCGGAACGGCGCCGACGTTGTAGTGGTGATGCTCCTGGACGTACTGGTCACCAGTCGTCTGAAAGATCCGCCCCTGCCCCGAAGCCCTGGCTCCGAGTTCGCTCATCGCTCGGTGATGTGCTGGTCGCGTCCGGCTTGGTAGACCCGGCCACTGCCGGAGACATCGGCGTTCAGCCGGATGTCGACCGTGGGTCGCTGGTCCGGGAGCTGCGGGGTCAGCTCCGCCAAAATCCGGCGCAGTTCGTCGGCGACCTCGGGCCGCGTGGCCAGCAGGCGGCGCACCCTCGCCTGCCACTCGGCGGTCAGCTCGGCCGCCACATCGGTGTCGCCCGACCGCTGCGCGAGCAGCAGGTCATCACGGGCGGCATCCAGTTCGCCGGCCACGGCCTCAGCACGCTCCGGCTGGAAGCGCCGCCAGAGGGAGATCAGACCTTCGCGGGCCGCCTCCCAAGCCTGCCCAGCCATCAATGTCACCATCGTTGTCCCCGCCGTCCTGGCGAGGTCGGCGATCTCGGGTCCCATGGCCGCCTCCCTTTCCTACGGCCGCCGATAGTAGTCCGATCCACAGGGCGGGGTCTGGAGATTGGGGCCGTATGAGCACGAGGAACGCGAGCGAGGTGGAGGTGGTCGTCTGTGAGGTCGTCGATCCCGGTCACATGGAGGCCGCGGCGGGCGATGAACCCGCTGTCGGCGGCGTCGTCGGCGAAGGCAGTCCAGATCTGACGGGATGCAGGGTGCCGTCGTGGCCCTCGCCGGTCGCGATCTCGTACAGGCCAGTGGTGGTCACTCGCTCACCCCCGCAACGGCGGCGAGGAGCACAGCACGTTGGTGCCGTGCGGATCGGCGTAGCTGTCGTGGTCGCTGATGTCGAATGCGGCGTCCTTCGCGGTGACGGTGAAGCCCGAGATGACGAGGACGGCGCCGCCTGCCAGCTCGGTGTTGAGCCGGTCGGCGTCGCGGGAAGCGAGCCAGCTCGCGGGCAGCGGCCACGTACGGCGCTTCCCCGGTGTCAACGTGTCCGCCGGGCAGCGCCCAGGCACTCTCAAAGGGCGGTCAGCCTCGCTCGATCAGCAGGAGGTGGCGGCTCGGGGTCACGGCGACCACGTCGGCCGTGTGCTGGATGTCCTCGGTTTTGGGCTCGGTCATGTTCGCCTTTCGGGTTAGGGGTGGGTGGTGCCGGTGACGACGAGGAACTGGTCGCTGTCGAGGTCCATGACGCGCCGGGCGTCGGTGCCCTGGGCGCGCTGGGCGGCGGCGTATTCGTCGGCGGCCAAGGAGCCGCGGGGGGTGCCCGGCGGGGAACCGCTCCCGCACGGTGCGGGTCTGCGTGGGGATGGCGCTCATCCGGCGCCACCGCCGGTCCCGCGCTGGTGGATGTCGATGAGGAGGGTGATGGCGTCGGGGTTGCCCGCCAGGCCGACCCATGTCCCGTACACGGTAAAGACGGGGACCTGGTCGCGGTCGGCGCCAGACGACGTAGTCGCCGTACCGGTCGAGCACCATGTCGCGCAGGACCGGGACCAGCGCGGTGTCCAGGACCTACCTCCAGGGCGTCAACAGCGAGCCGGGCAAGCTCACCGGGCGCCGGCGGCCGGACCAGGGTGCCAGTCGCGCGGAGCAGGTCACCGGGCTGTATGCCGGTCAGCAGCTCGTGTGTGAGTCGATCAACTCTGACACTTATTCAGCTACAAGCCCATCGCTCCAGAGCGCTGACAGCTGCCTGGTGGGATCACAGGGGTCTGCCGCACGATCGGGTGACATCTGAAGTGGCTTGCCCTGTGGGGCAGGCGGGAAGGATGTCGCTGTGCCCAAGCCCTATCCGGAAGAGTTCCGCCAGGACGTCGTGAGGGTCGCGAGGAACCGCGGCCCGGGTGTGACGGTCGAGCAGGTCGCCACCGACTTCGGAGTCCACCCGATGACGTTGTGGAAATGGATGCGCCGGGCGGACATCGACGACGGAACCAAGCCCGGAACGTCCAGCCAGGAGAACGCGGAACTGCGGGAAGCCCGTCGGCCGATCAAGCTGCTGGAGCAGGAGAACGAAGTCCTGCGCCGGGCCGCGGCCTATCTGTCGCAGGCGCACCTGCCGGGAAAGGGATCTACCCGCTCGTGAAAGAGCTGGCCGGGGACGGGATGCCCGTCTCGGTGACGTGCCGGGTGCTGAAGCTCGCCAGACAGCCCTACTACCGCTGGCTCGACAAGCCGGTTGCCGGCGCCGTCCTCGCTGAGGCCTATCGCGCGAACGCACTGTTCGACGCTCAGCGCGAGGACCCAGAGTTCGGCTACCGGTTCCTGGCCGATGAAGCACATGGCGGCGGGGCCGCGATGGCTGATCGGACCGCGGGGCGATCTGCCGGGACAACCGCTGGTGAAGCGTGTTCGGGAAGAAACGCGGCCGAGGCGGGAAGGCCGGCCCGCCGGTGCACGACGATCTCGTCCGTCGCGACTTCACCGCGACCAGCCCGAACCGGCTCTGGCTCGCCGACATCACCGAGCACGCCACCGGCGACGGCAAGCTGTATCTCTGCGCGATCAAGGATGTCTTCAGCAACAGGATCGTGGGCTACTCCATCGATACGCGGATGAAGTCCCGCCTGGCCGTGGCCACCCTGGACAACGCCGTGGCCCGGCGCGAACACGTCGACGGATGCATCCTGCACAGCGACCGCGGCTCGCAATTTCAGTCCCCGGAAATTCGTCCGGGCGCTCGACCGCCACCGGATGGCTGGATCGATAGGGAGAGTCGGAGCAGCCGGCGACAACGCAGCCATGGAGTCCTTCTTCAGCCTGCTGCAAAAGAACGTCCTCGACCGCCGGAAGTGGACCACCCGCGAAGAACTGCGGATCGCCATCGTGACCTGGATCGAGCGGACCTACCACCGACGCCGCAGGCAAGCCGCACTCGGCCGGCTGACCCCTATCGCATACGAGACCGTCATGACCACACCGGCCCTCCAAGCCGCGTGACCGTACCTGTCACTCGAACCTGCACCAGACCCCAGGTTGGCATTGGTCGCGCCTTGAGGCGTCAGTGTGACTTGCTGGCGCGCCACTCGAGGGCTTGCGGGGTTTCTGTGAATTCCACCAGGTGTTCTCCTGCGAAGCGTTCGAGTGCCGTGCGTACCTCAGCGGGAGTGATGTAGAAGAACTCTTTTCTGCTGTTGACCCGATTGACGCGCCGATCGGCAAACTCTTGGTGGAGGCGGGTCTCCAGGCCGACGGCGTCCTTGCTGAAGATCAGGGCATGAACGTCGAATCGGAAGGGGACGGCGGCGCCGCTGAGTTCGTAGACGCGGTCGAGGGGTTCGAGGCGCCGGGTCATACCGATCTTGACAATGCTGTCGCCGAAGGCGCCGATGTTTGAGACAACGTAGACGTAGCCAGTGCGGACATTGGCCGCTCGTGCGTCGACGTCGTTGAGTGCCTGCTGGATCTCGGCGAGTTTGGCTTCCATGTCACGTACTGCGTCGTGGTTGCCCTGAGCTCGCAGGCGCTCCAGGGCAGCCTCGTAGTGATTGAGTTCCTTGTGGAGCTTGTCTCGCTCGCGGTCCAGCTCGCGCTGGGCGGCTGCCTCTTCGCGTTCGCGGGCACGTGTCTCGCGCTGGGCTTCCTTCTCCTCGTCCTTCTTCTGCAGGAAGTCGGCCGTCAGCTGCAGCTCGCGGACACGGGCGTCGTGGTAGGTGTCGGAGATGCGGATGTGCATGGTGGCACCGAGTCTGGCGATGGTCTCCCGGCTCTTGTAGAGGCGGTCGACCAGTGAAGTCAGGCGGTGAGGGCGCATGGCGCGTACGGCATAGTCGGCTTCTGCGTTATAGGCACGGAGCATCAGTTTGGAGAAGTCGCGGATCATCTTGCGGCCTTCGCGCGCAGAGCCGTTGACAGTCCAGTCCGTGGCGGCCAAGACGGCCTGGTTGTTGCGTGCGAGGTCTTTTATCTCGGTTTTGAGTGAGTCCAGGCGGCTGCGGTAGGCGACTGCGTCCTGGAGCTGGTGGCGGAAGGCGTAAATGCCGGCCTGCTGCAGCAGGACGGTCTCGTCGGTGGTGACGATCTGCGCGCGCAGCTCGGTCAGGCGGCTTTCGGCCTGGTAGATTTCATTGCGCTGCCGTTCGGCTTCTCTACGGGTATTCTCGGCGTCCTTGGCGGCCTGCTTGGCTTCGTTCTTGATGTCTTTGACGGTCTGGCGGGCTTGGTCGAGAATCGCCTCGGCCTGTTCCTGAGCCTGCGCCCGCAGCATGGCCGCTTCCTGGCGTGTGTGCTCCACCAGTGCGGCGACCTGGGCGGCGTCCGCACCGTGAGCCTGGGCGATCCACGCCCTCAGCTCCTCGAGTTCACCTGTGTGCTGGTGTCGCCAGCGCCCGAACCAGCCCCGCTTCCGGTCCGCTGGAGCCACGGGCTGAGGCACGTACTGGTGGGGGACGGAGCCGGGGACCGAAGCAACCCCGGACAGCTCAGAAAGCCACATCTGCCAGCCCGGCGGAGGCGGCGGCCACGAAGGGTCGGGCTGCCAGCCGGCCGGGGGAACCCATCCTTGGGGCAGAGGCCAGTTCGGCGGCGGGTTAAACCGGTATCCGCTCATGCTCACTCGTCCACTCCCCCGCCCTGGCACCGTTAGCCGGTACACGCCCCACGCCTCCCGTGATCATGCCGCGCGGGCTACCTCAAGAGGGGCCGATTACGGAAAGCGGCGCAAAAAGCACTATGGCCGGTCTGCAGGCGCCGGTACTTCGACGGTGGCAGAGGCTGGGTGCTGTCGTACTGGGTCGAAAGCCGGAGGACGGCCCCTTCGGCGGCCGAGGCCTTTGCGGTTCGTGGCATGGTCGGCGGACTACGGGACCACCACCCGGATCCCGCACCGCCTCCACGACGAACTCCTCGGGCACCCGGCCCCGGCGGTCGGCCGCGCGGCGTGAGGCCGACTCTCCCGCGGACATGGACGGCTCCTGCCCCGACTCCGCGCCCGTCGACAGGCATAGCACGAGGGGTGACGCGTAGCGGAAGACGACGCGGCGTGCGCCTGGCGGTCACAGCCGAACACCGCCTGCCCGACCGCGTGGTTGACAACGAGGAACGGTTGTCGAGAGGTTTCGGGAACGACAGGTGATCCGCTGGCTGCGTGAATGTTGGTGAGAATCAGTAACACCCACCTCGGCGCCATGCTTGCCGAGGAGCTCAGGAATGATTCCTCTGTGCGAGGTCGACGGAGAGAGCTCTCATGGAAGACGAGCTGGGCGAGCTGATTCATCTGGCGGATCCGCCGGGGACGACTGGTCACGTTGTCTCTCTACGTGTGTTGGAGCTTCCAGCGCCTGGCAGAGACTGCCTGGACTGCGAGTTTGTCGTCGAGACCGAGACCGTCAAAGGCAGCTTCCCGGTCTGTCACGACCGATGACCTTGATGCCCCGGGACGTCATGCCCCCCGGGCCTTCGCCTTGCCTTCCGGTACCGGAAGGCCGTGTAACACGGGCTGCAACACAGGCCCCCTGATGGCTGTGGGCCGATTCCCCAGTAGTAGGGGGCCTGCCGTGAGCCGGCCCGCCGCCCGTAACTCCAGCAGCCGGCCCACCGCCGCGTCGCGCATCTGAACCCGCGCGATCTCTGGCAACGCGTACCGCTCCTCCACCAGCACACCCCACGACCGGGAAAACCCCCACGGACACCAAACCGGCACTTCGCACCCGACATCAGTGGGACGTCTTACGCCGACGCCGGAAGAGGAAGTAGCCGGCAGCTCCTGCCGCAGCCAGGGCCGCGGCGCCGCCGAGCAGCCGGGGAGCCGCCTGCCGGACCGTGCTCGCTTCGAATACGGCTGCCGGGTCCTGGCAGCCCGGTGCGGCTGCGGTCACCCGGTAGCGGGCCCAGTCCTTGGCGGGTTTGCCCTTCTCCTTCCAGTGCACGACGTAGAGGCCGGGTTGGGCGTCGCACCGGATCCGGACCATGGCGCTCACATGCCTGGCTCCGTGCATCACCACCGGCCGCGTGAACCCCGGGGACGACGGCTCGACCATGCCGTCGTTGCCCATCTCCAGCCCGTCCTCGGCATGGAGTTCCCCGCCGGCCGGCACCGAACGCACGTCCCAGGGCGACGCCGGCCACTGCGTATCTGCGGGGTAGCGCTCCTCCATGGACTCCGGCGGCCGCGCGGTCACCTGCCGCGCGCACTCCGCCCGCTCCGCCGCATCGGCCGGCGCGACCCGGATCCTGCCCCACAACCGGTCGATCTTGGAGGCGTTCTCGTCGCCAAGGGGCGAGCCGAACCGTACCTCGTAGGAACCCGGCTCGGTGGTGCAGGCGACCGTAGCCACCGCCTTGAGGAGGAAGTCGTCCCTCCGGAAGGTGCCCTCGGCGGCGAAAGCCGGCGACGTCACCCGGACGTCGCTGAACGCGTCCCCGGACCTCATGGCCTCGGTCGTCACGACGACCCGCTCCCCCAGTCGGACGGACAGCTCCCCACTGCTGGGCAGCGGCCGGGGCGGGTCCTCGACCGGTGCCGCTAACGCACTACCCGCTCCTACAGCCAACAGCAGCGCCGCCCCCAGCAGTCCAACAGCACCGATCCCCGTCATTCCTATCCTCATTTGGTGAGCGTTTGATTCTCGCTTGTCTGTGCTATTTGAGGTCAGGTGAAGCGCCAGTTGGGGGTGTTCTGGTGGGTGAGGCGGTGGGCCATGAGGTTGATGGCGGCGATCTGGATCATGGCTGCTGATCGGTGTGGGTGGTTTCGTAGTCGCGGGCCAGGCGGCGGTGCTGCATGAGCCAACCGAGGGTTCTTTCGACGACTCAGCGGGGGCCTGTAAATCGTTCGGTGCAACTCCCGATCATGGAGGTTGCACCGATGACCAGTGAGAACGTGACCGAGGCAGAGAACGTCGAGTCGTCTGAGCCAGGACCGTCGAAGGCGGTGGATGACCGGCTGATCGATGAGTTGGTGTCCCGCGCTCAGGCAGGGGGCCCGCAGCTGACCGGCGAGGGCGGGCTGCTGCAGCAGCTGACGAAGCGGCTGCTGGAAGACCGCCCTGAACGCCTTCGACATCACCTTCGACAGCCGCCTCTCCGCAGCCCGTCAGTAACCCCAACCCCCCTATACGCCGTTCGATTGACAGTCCCTACCGCGCCAAAGGATTGCACCGGCGAGGATCTGGAGTCGGTCTTCAAACCTGATCCCGGCGGGCGCCAAGGTGGAGAAGATGACCTTTCCCAGGGCGAGGAGTTCGGGTCGAGTAATCTGGGGCCGAACCATGGACGACCAGCTCAGTCGGCCGACGAGGGCGCGACCGCCCGGCGCCAGACGGTGGCGTCGAGGGTGACGTGGAAGGCGGGGTCGGTGTTGGCCGTCTGCCCCCGGAAGGTGATCAGGCCGATGTGACCCGCCCTGGTCAGGACACAGAACTGGGCGCCTGGGGACAGCTTGTCCAGCGGAATGTAGTCGGCGAAACGCGTCTCGTCGCGGCAGGTCTCCAGCGATCCGGCCTGCCCGGGGTCGAGCAGCACGAGATGGTTGCCCGCCTGGGTGCGCACGCGGTACGGAAGCGAGTGCCCGGCGAACTCCAGGTCGCCGGCGGAGCCACCCGACTCCTGCGGCCGCAGCTCAGCGTCGCCGAACCTCAGGGTGTAGTTTTCCGGCAGGTTGATGCCCGTGCGGGTGACCGGTTCCGGCGCCTTGGCCACGCCGGCCGGCGGCTGCGAGGCCTTCGGTGCGGACGAGGCCCGCTTCCCCTTCCCAGCGGCCTGTTCTTCCGTGCCGGAGCTGCGGCTCACGAGGTACAGGCCTCCGCCCGCGAGCAGCGCCAGGGCGAGCCCGACCGCCACGGCCACGCCCGGCCGCCCGTTCGGGCGGCCCGCCGCGGAGGGCCGGGGCGGGTAGCCCTGCGGCATCGACGGCTGGGCGTAGAGGCCCGGCGGGGGTGGCGTCCGCGGTCCGTACGCGCCCGGGACAGCGGGCGGCGCGGCGGGCACGGCGCTCACCGTCGA
>LJCW01000317.1 GCA_001298555.1 Actinobacteria bacterium OV450 | reverse complement strand
ACCCGATCACAGATCCGGAACAGGGCCCCCGTCCCTCCGCAGCCGGCCCGCCGGGACCGGCCAGCCAGCCAGTAATGGCGGGCACGGCCCCCATCCGGGCCCATGGAAGGCGTTTCCGGACCCCGGCAGGGTCAACCCGCACCAGGCGGCGACCAGCACCCCATCCCGGTAGCCCTGGGCCGGTGAACGCCCCAGATCGCTACGCGCTTCTCCCGGCTAAGCGTCCGACGCCCGTCTATGCCCGTTCATAGGCCGCCCAGACATGGATATTGGCGACTTTTTAGGGCGTCTGCGGGCTGTCGGTGGCGGCAAGCGGCCGAGAGGGAGTCTGATGCCGGATCTTCCAACCTCCCACTCCAGCAAGCCGCCTCACGCTCCCGAAGTGTCGACCAAAAGGGACAAACAGCCCGCTGGCGCGTGCTTGGTCAGTTGGCACTGGTCGTGGGCGGCTTATGTCCAGCCCCAGACGGCCAGCGGACGCTTAGCCGGGAGAAGCGCGTAGCGATCTGGGGCGTGCACGGGCCCGCTCCGACCCTGATGGGCTTCTGGACGCTGTCTGGTGCGGGCTGCGCACCCTCGTCGTCCGGCTGGCCGGTCCTGGCGGGCCGGCTGCGGATGACGGGGACCCCTGTCCCGGATCTTTGATGGGGC
>LJCW01000316.1 GCA_001298555.1 Actinobacteria bacterium OV450 | reverse complement strand
CTCCGTCACGGCCCAGCCACCACCGCTGTCGCACACCACGTCGTTATACAGCAGGTTGGAAAGGGCTCTGTGACTTCTTCGTCGCTTCCGGCAGCCTCGCGTCCAGCCACCTCCGCAGCGATACCCGCGAGGCCTGGACCCCATGCTCGTCTCGGAGCCGCTGGTGGATCGTGGAGATGGTCACCTGCCCGAGCAGACCCTTGATGTAGTCGCGGTGCCGGTCGAACTCCGGCCAGGTCAGCTGCCGCTGCCGCCGGTCCCCGAGTTCCGGGAACCAGCTCTTGATCGGCTTGGCCCAGTCGTCCTCGCTCATGGGCAGCCCGCCCGGGGTGTGACCCCGGACAACTCCGCCGGACCAGGTACTTCCTCACCGTCTTGCGGTCCACTCCCAACGACGTCGCCAGCTGGGCCTTGGAGCGGCCGGCGTACCAGTGGACGTAGATCTCGATGATCGACCACGGTGAATGTTATCCTTGCCATCCGGTACGTACCCCGGGCCTCCC
>LJCW01000315.1 GCA_001298555.1 Actinobacteria bacterium OV450 | reverse complement strand
CGCCTCTCCCGGATAGAGGTCGGCGATCGGCCGCATCGCCAGTCCGGGCAGGTAGGCGACCTCGCAGCCCGCGTCGCGGGCGACCGTCAAAGGCAGAGCCCCGATCGATGCGGGCTGGTCCACGATCACCAGGACCGTGCCGAACTTGGCCTTGAGCTTGTCGAACACGGCCCGCAACTTCGGCTCGCTGTTGGGCATCGGCTTGTCGAAGACCTTCTTCCCGGCCGGGGTCAGCCCGTAGCCGCGGTGAGCGGTCTTGCCGACGTCCATCCCGAGGAAGACGCCTATCCCTTCGGTGTCTAACAACGCACCCTTCCGCAGGTGTTGACCGTGCCGGCCTCGGCGGTGGCACCCGTGCTCGCGCATCCACGATATGCAGACCTGCCGCCCGCGAGCTGCCCGGCATTGCGCCGGACCGGGCGGTGGCCGGGTCTCTCATCAGCGTCTCCGACGGCACCCCACGGACCCGGCGACACCACCCCCAGGTCATCCGTTCGACAGAGGGGACACAGTCATACCGGGCCCGGAGGCCAGCGGCCCCATTGCAGGACCGCGAAAAACATAACGGGGGGAGGGCGGCCCGGGCCGTCAGGG
>LJCW01000314.1 GCA_001298555.1 Actinobacteria bacterium OV450 | reverse complement strand
GGGTTGTGGCGGGTACGGGGCGGACGGGGCCTCCCGCTGGTTTGGCTGGTTACAACACCGTGCCTGACCGGAAAACTCAACGGTCAGGTGGGCATGGCGAAGTAGCCCCTGGTGGCGTGGCTGAGAGGCGGTTGAGAGGCGGAGTGCTGTCAGGCGGCTGCCGGGGCGAGGGTGACGTTGTGGTGTCGACCTCGCCCGTGCCCCGGTAGACCACCACGGCGCCGTCCTCGTCGGTCTCCCGAGGGCCGTGAGCTGGCGGATGAGGTCTCGGGTCTTTCGGCCTGGGTCGAGGTTGCGGGTGTGGAAGTCCGGGCCGAGGTCGCGGTAGCGGGCGGTGGGGTTGGCCATCAGGTGCCAGACGGACACCAGGATGGAGCGGGCGACCGCGACCAGGGCTTTCATGTGGCCGCGGCGTTTGACGATGCGGCGGTAGCGGGCGCCGAGGAAGGTGTCGGTGCGGGCGGCGGAGATCGCTGCTTCGCCGAGGGCGCCGCGGAGCCAGG
>LJCW01000313.1 GCA_001298555.1 Actinobacteria bacterium OV450 | reverse complement strand
GCGGGCTGGGCCCCGCGCTCGTGGGCTGGCAGCTCGCCCGCCGGCCCGGGCGGGCCACCGGGCCCGTACTGCTGCTCGTACTCGCCGTCTCCAGCGGGGTCCTGGCCCTCGGCCAGCACACGGCCTGGTCCGCTTCCCAGCGCGACCAGGCCGAGTTCGCGACCGCCGGGGGGCTGCGGATCTCCGGCAGCGACCTGCCCGCGATGGGCCAGGGCGGCCGGTACGCGGCGCTGCCCGGCGGTGAAGCGGTGATCCCGGTGATCCGCAAACCGCAGGAGCTGCCGGGCGGCCGGATCGCGCAGGTACTCGCGCTGGATGCGGCCGCGGTGGGCGAACGGGTGCCGCTGCGGGCCGACCTGCGCGACGGGCGCGGGATGCGGGAGCTGTTCGCGCCGCTGTCCCTGCCGCCCGCCGCCCCGGCCGCCGGCATCGCCCTGCCCGGGCGGCCGCAGCGCATCGACCTCGACGTGGAGCTGCGGGCCTCCGGTGGCGACAACGGCCACACCGCGCTCGGGCTGCTGCTGCGCGACCGGTTCGGGCTGACCTACCGGGCGCCGATGG
>LJCW01000312.1 GCA_001298555.1 Actinobacteria bacterium OV450 | reverse complement strand
ACCACCCGCCCCCCCCCAGCCCCCGCGGCACCCGCCCCGCAAAACGGTGCAGCCGCGGCTCCGGCCCACGCCCGGCAGGGCACGGCACGGCACGGCACGGCACGGCACGGCCGACAGTCCCGGCGCACGGCGCCGCGGTGCTCGGCGTAGGGCGCAGCGGGGGCCTCAGCGCAGGGCGCGGCGCACGGCAGGGCACGACGCTCGCGGCACTCGGCGCACGGCAGGACCGGCGCGGCCCACCGCAGGGACGCGTCTCCGCCCCGAGCCCGGCAGGGCGCGGCACGGCACCGAAGCCCGACAGGGCAACGGCGCGGCGGAGCACGACGCACAGCGCTCGCGGCACTCGGTGCACAGCATGACCGGCGGCGCCCAACGCAGGAAGCGGCTGAGCCCCGAGCCCGGCAGGGCACGGCGCGGCACCGACAGGACGACGGCGCGGCGCGCGGCAGGCCCGGGGCACAACGCCGCGGCACTCGGCGCACGGCAGGACCGGCGCCCAGCGCAGGGCGCGGTCCCGCCCCAAGCCCGACAGGGCACGGCGCGGCACGGCCGACAGTCCGGCGCACAGCGCCGCGGCACTCGGAGCAGGGCGCGGCGCGGCGCACGGCAGGGCACGACGCTCGCGACACTCGGCGCACGGCAGGACCGGCGCGGCCCAGCGCAGGGACGCGGCTCCGCCCCAAGCCCGACAGGGCACGGCGCGGCCCACGGCAAGCCCGGCGCACGGCAGGGGCCGCGGCTCCGCCCCGAGCCC
>LJCW01000311.1 GCA_001298555.1 Actinobacteria bacterium OV450 | reverse complement strand
CAGCTGGCGACCCGCCCGTCCCCCTCCCCAGGCCTCCCCCCCACGCCGGACAAATGGAAACGGCTCCAGGAGCACCCAGTCTGCCAACGGCAGACGCCAGACCGGCTCGATCCACTTCGGATCATCCGCTGAAATCACCCGACTCATGCCCACTCAACACACCAACCGGAATACCGGTCACGGGACAACCTTTGGGTCACAAACACGGCTGCAGCAGAGAAATCATCCGCTCTCGCCATGTTTTTTCTTCTGCGGATGGGTGGAGTGTCGACGTTTGAATGCGGCATCAAGCGCCACGGGGCCCGGACCCATGAAGACGATGAGCAAGAACGCCCAGCAAAAGAGCGCTGCCAGCTCGCCACCATTCTCTAACGGCCATAGGGACTTCGGATGGTGCACCGTAAAATACGCGTAAGCCATCGAGCCCGAACTGAGGAGGGCCGCTGGCCGGGTCAGTGCACCGATAGTGATCATGGCTCCGCCAAAGAGCTGAATCAGGCCGGCATACCACTCAGGCCACGTGCCCGGATCCAACGTTCCTCCGGTTCCATGCGCACCGCCAAGAAGGCCGAACAGGGAAGCGAAACCATGGCAGAGGAAAAGAAATCCCACAACGATGCGGAACATGCTTAGCACATAGGGTCCGGCGGCAATCGTGGTTTTCGTTGCAAGGAGCTTGAACATCATGCCAGCCCTTCGACGTTCATCAACGGTCTAATAGAGAGTGTGAACGAATGACGGGCTGATCGCGTCTTGAAGTAGCTCGAGCCTTTTTCACGTGTAGATCGTGAGGGTGAGGATGGCCGCTGCGACTGACGTGAGCTTGTTCGGGCTGATGCGGGCGTGCCGGAGGATTCTCCAGCC
>LJCW01000310.1 GCA_001298555.1 Actinobacteria bacterium OV450 | reverse complement strand
AAGAATCGTTCCGCTAGCGATCACGGTGACCTCTGGCGGAAACACTCCAAACGGGCATCCAGTCAGACTTAGGTTCCTTACGGTCATCCGCCGCGATACCCGCCTGCAGGCCTCACCCTCAGCCTGAAAGCGGGCCGTGTCCTGCCACGGCCAACAGGGCCGTGCCGGCCCGCAGGGTGGTGAGCAGCATGGCCGCGACTCCAAGTGCCGACAGGGTCGGCAGTGTCAGTATCTACCGTTATGCGCAGATTGTGGCGGAACTGCGCAGGACCCTGGAGTCCGGGGTCCTGGCCCAGTTCTCAGTCGGGGACCGCGCCCTGGAGATCGAGCCGGTGCGCGAGCCCGGCTACCGGGAACACGGCGAGGACTCCTTCACCATCAGGGAATCGCTGATGCGCCTCGCCGGCGACATCGGACTGTCCTACTCATCGGTGAAGAGCGCAAGGTGGACCGCTTCGAAATGGCCCGCCGAACACCGCTGCGCTTCGGTGTCCTTCACGGTCCACCGGCTCCTGGCAGCAATCGGGAACGAGGAAGAACGGTTCGCCGCCATCCTGAACCCGCCGACAGGAAAAGAAAGGCAGACACCCGACGAAGCAAACCGCAGGACCGGACGGCAGACCTCAAGGCCCGGCACCAGCAGAGGAAATCCAGCGCAGTCCACGCCCTCACACAGGACGGGGAAGCAGCCGCACCCCTGACCGCCGGCCTGCCACGCAGGCCAAACAGCCGCCCCACCACCCCCGCCGGACCGGTGCAGGCCGCGCAGGAACGCAGTCCCCGTCTGCAGGCCGGCAGCCGCCCTACAGACGGTCCGGCGACCCGCCCGCCACCACCAGCCC
>LJCW01000309.1 GCA_001298555.1 Actinobacteria bacterium OV450 | reverse complement strand
TGGGCTTCAGCTGTCAGCCCTGAACGTCTGTGACCTGCAGGTAGGGGAGCCTCCTGTCACTCGATCGGTGGCGGCTTGACAAGGGTTCACTGTGCCGTACTGGGCGGGGCGGACGCATTTGAGCGGGTGGGACGGTGGTGGCCGCTGGCCGGCTGGCCGTGGCCCTGGGCAGTCCGGGCCCGGCCCCCGGGCAGGGCCCGGTGCGTGTCACGGTGGCCGCGGTGCGGGAGATGGTGACGGCTGGGGTTCCTCACGGGTCCTGGCGGCGGCCGGGCGGCCGGGCCCCGGCCGGTGTGAGCGGCGGGTGGCGGGCTTGGTGGTGGTTACCAGTGGCTGGGTGGCGGGGGTGCGGCCATTTCTTTCAGCCGTTCGAGCATGTCGTGGCAGGCGGCGGTGGCCTGGCGGGGGCCTGCGGGCGGCTGGGTGTGGTAGGTGCGGTGTCTGGCCGACCACAGGCCTTTCCAGGCTGCGTAGGGCTGTGTGAGGTCTTCCCAGTAGCAGCGGGTGAGCC
>LJCW01000308.1 GCA_001298555.1 Actinobacteria bacterium OV450 | reverse complement strand
TGGGTTCGGGGGCGTCCCGTCAGTCCACTGTCCTTCCGTGCCGTGCCGGCCCGTCAAGGGCGCTCCTTCGTCGCGTCGCTTCGCGATGGCCTGCGGCCACCCTTGACCGCCCGTCCCGTCCCGGAAAGACAAAGACTGTCGGGAAGCCCCCGAAGGATGGCCGGGGGGCACGTGTTCAGGGGCGGCCCGATCAGAGATCCGGGCCGGGGGTCACGGTTGTCAGCAGCCGGCTCACCAGGACCGGCCAGCCGGACGGCGATGGGGCGCAGCCCGCACCAGACAGCGTCCAGAAGCCCATCAGGGTCGGAGCGGGCCCGTGGACGCCCCAGATCGCTACGCGCTTCTCTCGGCTTGGCGTCCGCCGGCCGTCTGGGGCTGGACATAAGCCGCCCACGACCAGTGCCAACTGACCAAGCACGCGTCAGCGGGCTGTTTGTCCCTTTCGTCCGGCACTTCGGGAGCGTGAGGGGTCTTGCTGGAGTGAGAGGTTGGAAAATCCGGCATCAGACTCCCTCTCGGCCGCTTGCCGCCACCGACAGCCCGCAGACGCCCTAAAAAGTCGCCAATGTCCAATGTTCGGGCGGCCTATGAACGGCCACGGACGGGCGGTGGACGCTTAGCCGGGAGAAGCGCGTAGCGATCTGGGGCGTCCACCGGCCCAGGGCTACAGGGATGGGGTGCTGGTCGCTGCCTGGTGCGGGTTGACCCTGCCGGGGTCCGGAAACGCCTTCCATGGGCCCGGATGGGGGCCGTGCCCGCCATTACTGGCTGGCTGGCCGGTCCCGGCGGGCCGGCTGCGGAGGGACGGGGACCCCTGTCCCGGATCTGTGATGGGGCCGCCCCTGGACACGTGCCCCCCGGCCATCCTTCGGGGGCTTCCCGACAGTCTTTGTCTTTCCGGGACGGGACGGGCAGTCAAGGGTGGCCGCAGGCCATCGCGAAGCG
>LJCW01000318.1 GCA_001298555.1 Actinobacteria bacterium OV450 | reverse complement strand
GACGGGGGACTGAGGGGACCCCCCCAACCCCCCCCCGACCCCGCCCCCCCCCCCCCCCCCCCCCCGCCCCCCGCCCCACCACCCCGCCCCTGTCCCGCCTGTCCCCGCCCCCGGGAGTCCCGCCCCACCCTTCGGCCCCTGTGCCGCCTGTGTCTGCCCCTCGGCTCCCGCCCCGCCCCAGCGACCCCGACCCACCCACACCGCGCCCCGGATGTGCCGGTCAGCTTTCCGATGCCGGGAGTGTGCGTCCCGCTCCCCGGCCCGCCGACCGTCTCCTCATGTGCCGAGCGCGCCGACGCCCGGTATGCCGCCGGGCCGGTGTCGTGCCCAGTCTTCCGCCGCCTCCGTCTGTGCGGCCAGGCTCAGGAGGAGGGGCTCTGCTCCCTCCGGGCCCAGGAGTTGGGCTCCCATCGGGAGGCCCGTCGTCGTGAATCCCGCCGGGATGTTCACCCCCGGCCAGCCCAGGACGTTCCACGTCCAGGCGTACGGGCACGCCGCGATCATCGCCCGGTCCGTGGCCATCGCGCCGAGCCCCGCCAGGGCCCCGATCTGCAGGGGCGGCGTGGCCGTCGTCGGGGTCAGGACCACGTCGAACCGGTCGAAGACCTCCCCCACCCGCCGCCGCAGCCGCGCCTCCGCCCGGCGGGACACCCTCAGCGGGAGGCCGCCCAGGATGCGGCCCGTGCGCATGGCCTCGTGCGTGCGTGGGTCCAGCAGGGCGGGGTCCGGCACCCGGGACGCCCAGTCCCGGACGCCGCGGGTCGCGCGGGGGACGAAGGTCAGGCCGATCTGTCCGTAGCGCGGGTCCTGCGGGACCACTTCGTGGCCCAGGGACTCCAGCCGCCCGGCGAGTCGCTCCACCGCCGAACGGACCTCCGGGTCGAGGGACTTCGGCGTTGCCGTGAAGGCCATCCCGAACGACAGGGCGATGCGCAGCCGGCGCGGGGTGCGGCGGGCCGCCTCGACCGCGGAGACGGGGGCCGGGTGGTGCCGGTCCCCGGGGTGCTGGCCGCTCGCGGCGTCGAGCAGGAGCGCCGCGTCGGCGACCGTGCGGGCGAGCACGCCGTTGACCGTCAGCCCGTGGAACGACTCCGGCTCGGGCCAGGTGGAGATGCGGCCGCGCTGCGGCTTGACGCCCACCAGGTGGGTCCAGGCCGCGGGGATGCGTACGGAACCCGCCCCGTCGGACCCGAGGGCCGCGGGTACCAGTCCCGCGGCCACCGCCGCCGCCGAGCCGCCGGAGGAACCGCCGGGCGTGTACGCCGGGTTCCACGGGTTGCGGGTGTCGCCGAACGCCGGGCCCTCGGTGAACGGCCATTGACCCAGCTCCGGCGTCTGGGTCTTGCCGACGATGATGGCGCCGGCCGCGCGCAGCCTTCGTACGGCCTCGCTGTCGGCGGTCTTCGGCGGGAACTCCCCGGCGCAGCCGAACGCGGTCGGCTCCCCGGCGACGTCCATGTCGTCCTTGACGGCGACGGGCACGCCGAGCAGCGGGAGCCGCTCTCCGGCGGCCAGCAGCCGGTCGGCCTCGTCCGCCTCGGCGAGCGCGGACTCGGTGCGTACGATCCGGAAGGCGTTGAGCCCGGGCTGCGCGGCCTCGATCCGAGCCAGTGCGTCCTCGGTCAGCCGGCGTGAGCTGACTCCCCCTTCGGCGAGTGCCCGCGCCGTGTCCACCAGACCGCCGCAGGCGGACGGGACGGTTGAAGACTGCGTACCTGACGTGACCGACATCGGACCTCCCCGTTACCGCTCGGTAGGTCCGAAGGTAACGGGGAGGGACCGAGGGTGGCTAGAGCGGTTGGATGCAGCCCTGCAGCGAGGCGATGAGACCCCTGCGATCAGGCCGAAGTTGGGGACCTGGCCGCCGGGTCGAGGGGGCCGGCATGGCTCGGCGAGCAGGATGCCGCCGGCGCCGATGTGCAGCGGGTACATCGCGCTGTCGCCGACCGGCAGCAACGGGAGCAGGCCGCGTCCGGGGACGCGCGCGGCGGGGGTGGGGCGGGCTGCGGGGGACGCGTCGTCGCGCCGGAGGGTGCGCGCTGCCCTGGCGTGCGGCGGGGAGTGCGACGGAGCGCGGCGCGGCGGCGGCACGGCGGGACACGCGCTGCGTCGCCCCGGGCGGCGGGATGCGGCCTCTTTGTGACACGTGTCAATGAATGGTGTCATCACTGTGTACCATCCGTTTCCGGCCAACCGCTAGCCCCCGGGCGTACTCGGTCTGGAAAGATGCCACGGCAATGTCACAGTCATCGAAGTCGCCGAAGCCGTCGGCCCCGGCCCCCACGCGTTCCCCCGCGTCGCCCCCCGGCACCGCTCCTGCGGCGGCCCCCGTGCCGACCAGCGCCGACGTGGCCCGGCTCGCCGGTGTGTCGCGCGCGACGGTCTCGTACGTCCTGAACAACGCGGAAGCCGTACGCATCAGCGAACCGACCCGCCGCAAGGTCCGCCAGGCCGCCGAAGAACTCGGGTACGTGCCGCACGCCGCCGCCCGCAGCCTGCGCGCCGGGCACACCCGGATCGTGCTGCTGCCCACCTCGCACGTGCCGATCGGGCCGCCCTACAGTGCGTTCCTCAGCGAGCTCCAGTGGTCCCTGCGCCGCCTCGACTACACCGTGGTCGAGTACGGCAGCCTCGGCCTCAGCGGTGACGAGGCCGCCCGCGCCTGGGCCGAGCTGCGCCCGGTCGCGGTGATCTCCCTCGGGGAGATCGCCCTGTCCGCGCACAACGTGGCCACGCTCAAGCGGGCCGGCGCCCGTGCGGTGATAACGATGGGCCCGGCCGGGGTCCCCGGGGCGCACCCCCTGGTCATGGACCAGAGCGAGGTGGGTGTCCGGGCCGCCGCCCACCTGGTCGAGCGGGGTCATCGGCGGATCGGCGTGGTCGTCCCGGAGGATGAGGGGCTGGAGCTCTTCTCCGCTCCCCGGCTGGAGGGCGCCCGCTCGGTCGCGGACGCCGTGATCGAACCGCTCCCTATGGCCTACTCGGAGGAGTCGGCCGCCGCCCTGGCCGCCCGCTGGCGCTCCCTCGGTCTGGGCGCGGTGTTCGCGTACAACGACGAGTACGCGATGCTGCTGATGCGCGCCCTGCTCGACGAGGGGCTGCGCGTCCCCGAGGACGTCGCGGTCATGGGCGCGGACGACCTGCTCATCGGCAGGCTGCTGCGGCCGCGGCTCAGCACGGTGCAGATCGAGCTGCCCTCCGGGGACCACCTGGCGGAGCTGGTGGACCGGGCGGTCCGCGAGCCGTCCGAGATCACGCAGCGGCACGACCTGATGGCCGCAGTGGCCGTCCGGCGGGAGTCCACGTGACGGTGGGCCCGGCGGCGCCGCCGACCCGGTCCACCCGGTCCGCCCCGGCGCGCGACGCGTCGGCCCGAACGGCCCGGTCGCTCTGATCCCCTTGCTCGGCCCTCCTCGGCCCTCCTCGGCCCTCCTCGGCCCTGCTCGCCCCTGATCGGCCCGGCCGCCTGCGCCGGCGGTCGGCGGCCGTGTCCGCCACCGGCCGACGAGGGGCCGTTGACAGCCGGTGACCTGCGGACGGAGACTGCGGGCGCGCCCCACCGGGCGTGCCCGGCGCCGTCGGGTGCCGACCACGGCACCGCCGCGGCGCCGCCCGTACGGATCCGCCCAGGAGAGCCCCCATGAGCATCCGCACCGTCCGCGACGTGTACGTCGTCGACGCCGTCCGCACCCCGATCGGCAAGTTCGGCGGCGCCTACGCCGGGGTCCGCCCGGACGACCTCGCCGCGCACGTCGTGCGGGCGCTGGTGGACCGTACGCCCGACCTGGACCCCGCCAGGATCGACGACGTGGTCTTCGGTGACGCCAACGGCGCGGGCGAGGACAACCGGGACGTGGCCCGGATGGCCGTCCTGCTCGCGGGGCTTCCGGTGTCCGTCCCCGGCGTCACCGTCAACCGGCTCTGCGGTTCGGGTCTCGAAGCGGTGATCCAGGCCGCCCGGGCGATCGCGCTGGGCGACGCCTCCGTGGCCATCGCGGGCGGGGTGGAGTCGATGAGCCGCGCCCCCTGGGTGGTGCAGAAGCCCGAACGGCCCTTCCCGGCCGGTCACCAGCAGATGTGGTCCACCACCCTGGGCTGGCGGATGACCAACCCGCGCATGCCCGCCGAGTGGACGGTCTCGCTCGGCGAGGGCGCCGAACTCATCGCGGAGAAGCACGGCATCACCCGCGAGGCCCAGGACCTCTTCGCGCTGGAGAGCCACCGCAAGGCCGCGGACGCGTGGGCGGCGGGGCTGTACGACGACGAGGTCGTCCCGTACCCCGGCGTGGACCTCGTACGCGACGAATGCATCCGCGAGGGCTCCACCCCCGAGGCGCTGGCCCGCCTGAAGCCCGCCTTCCGGACGGACGGCACGGGTACGGTCACGGCCGCGAACGCCTCCCCGCTCAACGACGGCGCCGCGGCGCTGCTGCTGACGGACGAGGAGGGGCTGGCGGCCACCGGCCGGGAGCCGCTCGCCCGGATCAGCGCCTCCGCGGTCACCGGCATCGAGCCGCAGCTCTTCGGCCTGGGCCCGGTCGACGCCGTGCAGCGCGCGCTCGCCAAGGCGGGCCGTAGCCTGGCCGACCTGACGACGGTCGAGCTCAACGAGGCTTTCGCGGCGCAGGCGCTGGGCTGCGTCGCGGCCTGGCCGGAGCTGGACCCGGCCGTGCTCAACCCGCGCGGCGGAGCCATCGCGATCGGCCACCCGCTGGGTGCCTCCGGGGCCCGGCTGGCCGGTTCGGTGGCGCACCAGCTGGCCGCGGCCGGCTCGGGTACGGGCATGGCGACGCTGTGCATCGGGGTCGGGCAGGGCATCGCGCTCGTCCTGGAGCGCTGAACGCGCCCACCCCGCCGGGCGGTCGATCGTTTCCGGTCATGACGTCCCGTCAACTGCCCAATAACTGAACAGATGCAGGTGCCTCCGGTCTGGCACGATGGCGCGTGCTGCCGCCCCCCCGCCCCGCCCATCCCCACCGGAGGCCCTGCGCCATGCCGCTCCTCGAACCGACGCTCTGGCAGGACGGACCGACCCTGACCGGGGGCTCCGCCCCGGTCGTCGAACCCGCCACGGGCCGTACCCTCGCCACCGTCGAACTGGCCGCACCCGCCGATGTCGCGGAGGCCGCCGTGCGGGCCCGGGCCGCCCAGGATGACTGGGCGCGGGCCGGCCACCCGGCCCGGGCCGCGGTCCTGCGCCGCGCCGGCGACCTGTTCGCGGCCCACGCCGACGAGCTGCGGGACTGGCTGGTGCGGGAGTCCGGCTCCATACCCGGCAAGGCGGACTTCGAGCTGCACGTCGCCGCCCAGGAGTGCTACGAGGCCGCCGCGCTGGCCTCCCGGCCGGCCGGGCAGGTGCTGCCGAGCGAGGCGCCGCGGCTGTCGTTCACCCGCCGGGTCCCGGCCGGGGTGGTCGGTGTGGTGGCCCCGTTCAACGCGCCGCTGATCCTGGCGATCCGTTCGGTCGCGCCGGCCCTGGCTCTCGGCAACGCGGTGCTCCTCAAGCCGGACGCGCGCACCGCCGTGTGCGGCGGCCTGGCGCTCGCCGCCGTCTTCGCCGCCGCGGGGCTGCCGGACGGGCTGCTGCAGGTGCTGCCCGGGGACGCCCGGACCGGGGCGGCGGTGGTCGCCGATCCGCTGGTGCGGGTGGTGTCGTTCACCGGGTCCACGGCGGCCGGACGGCTCGTCGGGGAGCTGGCGGGCCGTCATCTCAAGCGGGCCCACCTGGAGTTGGGCGGCAACTCGGCGCTGGTCGTCCTCGCGGACGCCGATGTCGAGGCGGCCGTGGCGCAGGCCTCCTGGGGGGCTTTCTTCCACCAGGGCCAGATCTGCATGACGGCCGGCCGTCATCTCGTGCACGCCTCGCTGTACGACGAGTACGTCGAGCGGCTCGCCGTGCGGGCCGAGGCGCTGGCCGTGGGGGACCCGTACCGCGAGCAGGTGCACCTGGGGCCGCTGATCGACCGGGGCCAGCTGGAGCGGGTCCACGGCCTGGTGGAGGCCAGTACGGGGCGGGGCGCCAAGCTCGTCGCCGGGGGCACCCACGAGGGGCTGTTCTACCGGCCCACCGTGCTGGCGGGCGTCGCCGACGACACCCCGGCGTACGCGGAGGAGGTCTTCGGCCCGGTGGCACCCGTCCGGTCCTTCGGCACGGAGGAGGAGGCGGTGGACCTGGCCTCGGCGGGCCCGTACGGTCTCTCCCTCGGGATCGTGACCCGGGACGCGGGGCGCGGCCTGGAACTGGCGAGCCGCATCCCGACGGGGATCGCGCACGTCAACGACCAGACGGTGAACGACGAGGCCGTGGCCCCCTTCGGCGGGACGGGCGCCTCCGGCACCGGGGCCCGGTTCGGCGGGGAGGCGAACCTGGACGCCTTCACGGAGCTGCGCTGGACGACGGTCCGCTCGGCCCCGGTGGCTCACCCCTTCTGAGGGCCTCTCCTGAGGGCCGCTTCCGAGGGCCTCTTCTGAGGGCCGCGCGCGTCCGGTCCCCGCGCCGGCGGGCCTGCGGGCGGAATGCACGGGGCGGGCCGATCGTTCAAGGTGCATACAAGGCAATCAGGAGGTCTGGACACCGTGGCTACTGTCGAGCTCACCAAGGAGAACTTCGACCGGACGGTCAGCGAGAACCCGTTCGTGCTGATCGATTTCTGGGCGGGCTGGTGCCGGCCCTGCCTCCAGTTCGCCCCGGTCTACGAGAAGGCCTCGGAGGCGCACCCCGACCTGGTCTTCGCCAAGGTGGACACGGAGGCGCAGCAGGAGCTGGCCGCGGCCTTCCAGATCACGTCGATCCCCACGCTGATGATCGTCCGCGACCAGGTGGCGATCTTCGCGCAGCCCGGCGCGCTGCCCGAGACCGCTCTGACGGACCTGATCGGGCAGGCGCGGGCGCTGGACATGGACGAGGTGCGTGCGAAGATCGCCGCGCAGCAGGAGGGCCAGGCGGCCGCGGGGGACCCCACCGGTACGACGGAGGCCTGAGGACCGCCCTCGCGCCTTCGGCACTTCGCCCGCGGCACACGTAAAGTGACCGGGACATGAGGCCCTGGGACCACGGACGGTGACTGTGTCGGAAGCGGTGGAGTACGACGTCGTGGTGCTCGGCGGGGGCCCGGCCGGCGAGAACGTCGTCGACCGGACCCGCGCCGCCGGGCTGAGCACCGCCCTGGTGGAGGCCGAACTCATCGGCGGCGAGTGCTCGTACTGGGCCTGCGTGCCGAGCAAGGCGCTGCTGCGCCCGGCGCTGGCCAGGGCCGATGCCCGCCGGGTGCCGGGCCTGGCGGGCACCGTCGGCGGGCCGCTCGACGCGGCGGCCGTGTTCGCGCACCGCGACTACTGGACCGGCAACTGGAAGGACGACGGACAGGTCGACTGGCTGGCCTCGATCGGTGCGCACGTCTACCGCGGCCACGGCCGCCTGTACGGCGTCCGCAAGGTCGCCGTCACCAGCCCCGAGGGGGAGCACCACGTGCTCGCCGCCCGGCACGCGGTGGTCGTGGCCACCGGCACCCGTGCCGTCGTCCCGGACGTGCCCGGGCTCGCCGGTGCGCGGCCGTGGACCAGCCGCGAGGCCACCTCCGCCCGGGAGGTGCCGGGCCGGCTGCTGATCGTGGGCGGCTCGGTGGTGGCCGCCGAGATGGCGACGGCCTGGCAGGCTCTGGGTGCGCAGGTCACCGTCCTGGTACGGGGCTCCGGTCTGCTGCCGCGGATGGAGGACTTCGCCGGAGAGCTGGTCGCCGAGGCGCTGCGCGAGGCCGGCGCGGTGGTCCGGACGGGGGTCTCCGTGGAGGCGGTCGTCCGGGACGGTTCGACGGGGCCCGTCCGGGTCGTGCTGGAGGGCGGCGAGTTCCTGGAGGGCGACGAGTTGCTGGTGGCCACCGGCCGCTCCCCGCACACGCAGGACATCGGGCTGGAGACCGTCGGGCTGACGCCCGGAGACTGGATCGCCGTCGACGACACCTGCCGGGTCCAGGGCCACGACTGGCTGTACGCGGTCGGCGATGTGAACCACCGTGCCCTGCTGACCCACCAGGGCAAGTACCAGGCCCGGATCGCGGGAGCCGCCATCGCCGCCCGTGCGGCGGGCAGCCCCGCGCTCGACACCGCCCGCTGGGGCGCGCACGCGGCGACCGCCGATACGCAGGCCCTGCCGCAGGCGGTGTTCACTGACCCGGAGGCCGCGGCGGTGGGCCTCACCCTCGCCGAGGCCGAACGGGCCGGCCACCGGGTGCGCGCCGTCGACTACGACCTGGGCAGGGTCTCGGGCGCGGGCCTGTACGCCGACGGGTACCGCGGCCGGGCCCGCATGGTCGTCGACCTGGACCGGGAGGTGCTCCTCGGGGCCACCTTCGTCGGACCGGGCGCGGCCGAGCTGCTGCACGCGGCCACCATCGCGGTCGCGGGGGAGGTCCCGATCGAGCGCCTGTGGCACGCGGTCCCGGCGTTCCCGACGGTCAGCGAGATCTGGCTCAGGCTGCTGGAGACGTACCGGGGATAGCCGCGGCCCGCCGGTAGCTGCTGCCGTCCCGGGTGCGGGTCAGCAGGCCCGCGGTGATCAGGTAGCGGCGCAGCGCCGAGCAGTCCTCGTGCACGGTGCGCAGCGCGGCGTTCACCTCGGACTCCGTGTACGCCCGGTCGGGCGCGAAGAGGGTCTCGGCGAGGTGGGCGAGGAGCTGTTCGCGGCGGGCGGTCCTGCGCGGGACTGCGATGAGCCGGCCGCCGGAGAAGAGGTCTGCGACCTGGTGCGCTTCGTGGGGCGTGGCAGTTTGTGACATGGCAGGGAGCCTGTCGCACACCCGCGGCTCGGGCAACGGATTTACGTCCGCGGCAGCAACTGCCGTGAAAAGTGACGGTCGTTCATCTTACTGAGCGTTAGACCTCGCCAGTACCCTCCCCCGTGACCGCTTCCTGCCCCACGGAGGAACGCATGCGACGTCCCACCGTCCGTCTGAGAACAGCCGTCGCCGCCGGGGTGATCGTCCTCGGCGCCGCCCTGCTCTCCCCGCTCGCCCCCGCTGCCGCCGCCGACGTACCCGTGCCACTGCCCGTCGCCGACTACTGCGGCGGCCAGTGCGCCGACATCCTGCCGCCCGGCCAGAACGGCAACGCCACCCTCGCCCAGATCCTGCTGCACAAGGCGTTCGGGACGATGCCGGCCCACGCCTCCGACCAACTGGCCCGGTACGACTCCCTGGTGGCGGGGTATCCCGGCCTCACCGACGCCAAGGTCGGAGACTTCTTCAACGACGCCTCCTTCGGCGTTCCGGCGGACCAGGTCGAGTTCACCTCCAGCCCGCGCTCCGACGTCACGATCACCCGGGACAAGAAGACCGGCGTCCCCCACATCAAGGGCACCACCCGCTACGGCACTTCCTTCGGCGCGGGCTTCGCCGCCGCCCAGGACCGGCTCTGGCAGATGGACCTGTTCCGCCACGTGGGCCGGGGCGACCTGACCCCCTTCGCCGGCGGCGCCCTCGCCAACCAGGGCCTGGAGCAGCAGTTCTGGCCGCAGGCCCCGTACACCGAGGCCGACCTCCAGGCGCAGGTGGACCGGATCCGCACCACCGAGGGCGACCGCGGCCGCCTCGCGATGGAGGACGCGCAGGCGTACGTGGACGGCATCAACGCCTACCGCGTCCAGTCCAAGAACGGCCGCTACTTCCCCGGCGAATACGTCCTCACCGGCCACATCGACTCGATCACCAACGCCGGTGAGATCCAGCCCTTCAAGGTCACCGACCTGATCGCCCTCGCCTCCGTCGTCGGCGGGCTGTTCGGCGGCGGAGGCGGCGGCGAGGTGCAGGCCGCGCTCTCCCTGCTCGCCGCGCAGCGGCAGTACGGCCTGGAGGAGGGCACGCGGGTCTGGGAGTCCTTCCGCGAACGCAACGACCCCGAAGCCGTGCTCACCGTCCACGACGGCACGTCCTTCCCGTACGCGCAGAAGCCCGCGAACCCGCAGGGCGCCGCCCTCCCGGACCCGGGCTCGGTCACCGCCGAGCAGCTCGTGTACGACCGTACGGGCGCCGCGGCCACCCCGGCCGCCGCCAACCCGCCCAAGCCGGTCAAGCAGAGCATGTCCAACGCCCTGCTCGTCTCGGGGGCGAAGACCGCGAGCGGCCACCCCGTCGCCGTGTTCGGTCCGCAGACCGGCTACCTCGCGCCCCAGCTCCTCATGCTCCAGGAGATCCAGGGCCCGGGGATCAGCGCCCGCGGCGCCTCCTTCGCCGGTGTGAGCATGTACGTCCAGCTCGGCCGCGGCCAGGACTACGCCTGGAGCGCCACCTCGGCCGGGCAGGACATCACCGACACCTTCGCCGTCGAACTCTGCGAGCCCGGCGGCGGCACACCCACCACCGCCAGCGCGTCGTACCTGTACCACGGCGCCTGCACCCCGATGGAGAAACTGGAGCGCACCAACGCCTGGAAGTCCTCGGTGGCCGACCCGACACCGGACGGCTCGTACCGGATGCAGGTCTGGCGGACGAACTACGGCATCGTCACCCACCGCGCCGCCGTCTCGGGCAAACCCGTGGCCTACACCGCGCTGCGCTCCACGTACCGCCACGAGGCAGACTCGATCATCGGCTTCCAGATGCTCAACGACCCCTCGTACGTGACGGACGCCCGGACCTTCCAGCAGGCCGCCCAGCACATCGGGTACGCCTTCAACTGGTTCTACGCCGACGCGCGCGAGGCGGCTTACTACAACAGCGGGTTGAACCCGGTCCGGCCGGCCTCGGTGGACGCCGCGCTGCCCATCGCGGCGCAGCGGCAGTACGAATGGCAGGGGTTCGACCCCACCGCCAACACGGCCGCCTACACCCCGCCCGCCGAGCACCCGCAGTCCATCGGGCAGGACTACTACGTCAGCTGGAACAACAAGCAGGCCGACGACTACAGTGCGGCCGGCTTCGGCATGGGCTCCGTGCACCGCGGCGACCTCCTCGACCGGCGCGTCAAACCGCTCGTCGCCGCCGGCGGGGTGACCCGTGCCAAGCTCACCCAGGCCATGGCGGACGCGGCCGTCACCGACCTGCGGGCCGAGAACCTGCTGCCCGAACTGCTCGCCGTCCTGCGCAGCGCCCCGCTCACCGACCCGGCGGTGGCCGCCGCTGCCGACAAGCTCGCCGCCTGGCAGGCAGCCGGCGCCGGGCGCAAGGAGACCGCGCAGGGCTCGAAGACCTACGCGCACGCCGACGCCATCCGCATCATGGACGCCTGGTGGCCCCTGCTGATCGAGGCCGAGTTCAAACCGGGCCTCGGCGCCCCGCTCTACGACGCCCTGCGGGCCTCCCTCAGCGTCGACGAGGCGCCCAACGCGGGCCACGGCCCCACGGGTTCACATGCCGGATCGGCGTTCCAGTACGGCTGGTGGAGCTACGCGGACAAGGACCTGCGCGCGGTGCTCGGACGCCCGGTCGCCGGTCCGCTGGCCCGTACGTACTGCGGCGGCGGCTCGCTGTCCGCGTGCCGCGACGCCGTCGCGGCCACGCTGAAGCAGGCCGCCGCGGCGACTGCGGCGGACGTGTACCCGGCCGACGGCACCTGCGCGGCCGGCAACCAGTGGTGCGCGGACTCGATCGTGCAGCGTCCGGTGGGCGGCCTGAGCCATCCGCAGATCAACTGGCAGAACCGGCCCACGTACCAGCAGGTGGTGGAGTTCCCCGCCCACCGCTGAGACCCGTGACGGCGAAAGGCCCGCCGGCCCCGGAGCGATCCGGGGCCGGCGGGCCTCCTCGTACGCGGGTCGCCGGCGGCCGTCAGGGGCCGACGGTGATCTGCTGCGCCGGGTCCGTCGTGTCGGTGACCTTGTACACGGCGTTGAAGGTGGACGAGGTCGCGCTGGTCGGGCAGCCGAACCCGCCGGTGACCGTGACCGGCACCGCGGCGTTGGCGAAGGTCAGGCTCGGCGGTGCGCCGTTCACCCAGCTCCCGGCGACGTTCGCCGGGGCGGACGGGGCCGCGGTGACCGTACAGGTGGCCAGGCCGGTCGTGTGCACGACGAGCCCGCCGACCGGGACGGCCATGGTGGCGGTGATCGGGGATCCGTCCTGCATCGACACCGACCACGAACCGCTGGTGGTGACCGTCGGGGTCACGCCCGGGATGCTGGAGGTGCACGAGCTGTACGTCGGCGCCGAGATCGGCGACGAGACGGGCCCGGCCGCGTTCTGGTTCCCGGGGGCGGCCGGGACCGCGCCGGTGGAGACGGAGACCGAACAGGTCACCGTCACGGAACCGGCCTTGAGGGTGGCCTTGCCGCTGAGGGTGGCCTTGAAGGAGTGTCCGGCCGGGGTGACGGTGGTGGACCCGGCCAGCGGTAAGGGTGTGGCGGTGGCGGTGGCGGTGACCGAGGCCACCGACAGCGCTCCGGCGGCGGCGAGGCCGAGGGCGAATGCGGTACGCGTGCGGCTCATGAGTGGCGCTCCTTGGGGATCGGGGGTGCGGGCTGGAGCCGGTGGGTGTGGGGGACTGCGGTGGAACGGGACTGCGGTGGAACGGGACTGCGGTGGTACGGGGGTGCGGTGGTACGGGAGTACGGGGACCGCGGCGGTCAGGCGGAGTGCGGCGGTGCGGGCGGCTGCGGTGCGGGGGAGTGCGGTGCGGGAGCGTGCGGTGCAGCCGAGGGGCGTGCGGCGGCGTGCGGCTGCCAGGCGAACATCAGCCCGCCGCCGAGGATCCCGAGCAGCGTGCCGATCAGGAACCCGCCGAGGTTCGACATGACCAGCGCGGCGGTGGCCACGAGCGTGGTGAGGACACCCGCGAGGCTGCGCTGCGCCGGCGAGAACCAGGCGGTGAGGCCCAGCACGATCATGACGACGCCCATCAGGACGGACGGGATGCCCGCGATGCCCTGCTGGAGCATCACCTTCAGCGGTGCGAGCGGCAGGATGCAGATCTCCGCCCCGGCGAGGACGGCGAAGAGCCCTCCCCAGAACGGCCTGCCCCGCCGCCACCGCCGCCAGCGGCTCAGAAGCATTCCTTCTTGCCCTTGCTGATGTTCATGCTCAGCCCGGACAGCTTGAAGGTGCCCGCGTTCGTCGCCCACGCCGTCTGGTGGAGATCGGTGATGCTGACGGTGTCCGCCTGTTGGGCGAACAGGTCCTGCATGCCCACGGCCTCCGCCGGCCCCTTGTCGAGGGTGGACGCGTCACGGCCGATCTCGATGTTGGTGAAGACGGCGTTGCCGGACAGCTGCGTGGCGTCCACGAACAGGTTGCTGGCCTCGACGGGGGTCTTGTCGCCGGCCGTGAGGTTGAGCGAGATGTCGCCGACGACGGGGAGCGTGGTGACAACCGACTGGCAGAGGCTGTGGAGCTTGGCCTCCTTGATGGCGGTGACCGCCACGGGGATGAGCTCCTCGCGGGCGTTGACGTCGACGCTGCCGTACTGGGCGAAGCCCTCGCCCTCCAGACTCGTCGCCGACACCTTGAACTGCTGGCCAGACACGGCGAACGAGGCGGCGAGCACACCTTGCGCGAGGGCGATGCCCAGGCCCGCGGTGACGGCCACGGCGGGTACGGTCAGGACGGCGAAACGGCGCCAGCGGACGCGGCCGCTGCCTTCGTCGTCTCTGCCGGGCGGGGCGGAGGGATCCGGTAAGTTGGGGGAATCTGCCATGAGATCGTCCCTTATTTCGGCTGTGCACCGTTGTTACCGACGAGTTGAATGTAAGAGTGCCAATGGGGGTTGGCAAGGTTGTTCGACCGTGTCCTTTCGGCCGACTCCTACCCGTCGGTCACTGCTCCGTGCGCAGCAGTTCGGCGACCTCCGCCTCCACCCGGCGGGCCATCGCCCGGGCGAACTCCGCGGCCACGACCTCGCGCGGCACGGGCCGCAGCGCCGCCGCGGCCTCCGAGATGTGATCCAGTTGACTGGCCGAAAGATGCTCCAGGCCGTCCGGGCCGACCACATGCCGCCGGAACAGTCCGACGAACCGGTCGGCGAGCGCGGCCGCCTGAGCCTGTACGAAGTCCCCCGCGTCGAGTACCTCCGCCAGCGGCACGCCCTGGTGCACGAGCGTGAGCGTCGCCTCCAGCAGCCGCCGGCTCTGGTGCGTGACCCGGTCGCCCTCGATCCGTACGTACCCCAGCTCCGCGGCCCGCCGGGTGTCCTCGGCCGTCGCCGCCGGGCCGAACAGTTCGCGCAGCTCGGTCAGGGTCATCGTGACCGGCTCCTCCTGCACCCAGTCGCGGGTCATGGCCCGCTCCAGGCCCAGCAGTTGGGACAGGCCGCCGCCCGCCTCCCAGGCGTGCAGCAGCTCGGCGATCCCGTTGACGGTGTACCCGCGCCCCAGCAGATCGCTGATCAGCCGGAGCCGGGTCAGGTGGTCCGCGGAGTACCAGGCGATCCGGCCCTCGCGGCGCGGCGGCGGGAGCAGCCCGCGCTCCTGGTAGTAGCGCAGGTTGCGCACCTTGACGCCGGCCGCGCTGGCCAGCTCCTCGCGACGGTAGCGCGCGCGGTGCGCACCGCCGTCCGCACCGCCGTCCGCGCCTTCGTCCGTACCGTCATTTCGCACCGGGCTGCTCACGCGGCCGAGTCTAGGCCGGGCGCAGGGCGTACTGCGGGCCGTACCGGCGGGTATACGAGCAGGTCACACGGGGCGTGAGCGCTCGTCCCGCTTGACCGCGCGCAGCACCACGAACTTCGGCTCGCTCGCCGTGACCTCACTGTTGCCGAACAGGCGGCGCAGGTGGGTGTGGTAGCCCATGTGGCGGTTGGCGACCACCCACAGCTCACCGCCCGGCCGCAGCACCTTGCGGGACTGCGCGAACATGCGCAGTGCCGTCGCGTCGGTCGTCGCCTGGTGGGAGTGGAACGGCGGGTTGCAGAGCACCAGGTCGACCGAACCGGGGTCCAGCATGGCCACGCCGTCGCCGACGAGGAAGTCGGCCCGCTCGCGCTCGCGGGGGACGTTGGCGCGGAACGTGGCCTTGGCGGAGGCGACCGCCTGGTACGACTCGTCGGTGAAGACGATCTCCGCGCGCGGGTCCGCGACCGCGACGGCCGTGCCGACGATGCCGTTGCCGCAGCCCAGGTCCACGACCCGGGCGCCGTTGGTGTTGGTCGGGATGCTCTGGAGGAAGAAGCGGGTGCCGACGTCGAGCCGGTCCGCGCAGAAGATCCCGGCGTGGTTGACGGCGGTCAGGCCGGCACCCGAGCCCGCCTCCCCGTCCAGGGTGTACGTGACCGGCCACGGGTCGACCGCCCGCGTCGACGTGGCACTGGGGGTGCAGAAGATCAGCCGGGCCTTCTTCTCGGCGAGCGAGGTCCTGGTCGGGCCGAGGATCTTCTCGAAGAGCTTGAGCGTGGAGGTGTGGATCTCCTTGACCATGCCGGTGCCCACGATGACCGTGCCCGCGTGCACGTGCGGCGCCAGCCGGTACAGCTGGTCCTCCAGCAGCGCCAGGCTCTTCGGGACCCGGACCAGGAGTACGTCGATCCGCTCGGGCGGCGGGTCCTGGGTGGTCAGCAGCCGCACCGTCTGCTTGGCGGTGCCGATGCCGGCGCGGTCCAGGTTCGCGGCGGTGCCGGCCCGGGACAGGTAGGAGTCGGTGATCTGCGTCGGGCGGTACGCGGCCAGCGCCGTCGTCAGCGCTCCCCACCGGTCCCCGAGGATGGTGATCTGCCCGGCGCCGGCCAGGTCCACCGGGCCGCGTTCCCCCGTACCGGAGTCGAGGTGGCGCAGCAGGTACTCGTCGGCCGCGTCCCAGGCGCGGAGCTGGTCGCGCGGGTCTTCGGGGAAGCGGGTGAGCTCGTAGGAGCCGAAAGGCGTGGTCAGACGGTTCATCGTGCCCCCAGGCTAACCGAGGCGGCCGCCCGGCCCGGCACGGCGCCGCCTTTTGTCCGCCTACTCGGGGAACTCGCCGGCCATGGCGGCGGCGAGCCGCAGGTACGGGGCGGCCTCGGCGGCCCGGCCCCGGCGCTCCAGTGTCCGGCCGAGCATCAGCTGCGCGTAGTCCTCCACCGGCCAGCGCTCCAGGATGGCGCGGAGCTCATGCTCGGCGCGCGAGAGCTGGGCGGAGTGGTAGTAGGCGCGGGCCAGCAACAGGCGCGGCGCCAGCTGCTCGGGGGCCTCCTCGGCCAGCGGGTGCAGGATGCGCGCGGCCGTCGCGTACTCCTTCGCATCGAAGAAGAGCCGGGCCCGCTCCCAGCGCTCGGCTGCCGTCCCGTGCTCGAAGTAGGTCGTCGGCGCGTTCATCGCGTCCCTTCCGCCGTTGGGGTGGTGCCCGGATGGTGTTCCGGTGGTGTGTCCGCCCCCTCCAACACGGGACGGCGGCCGGGCATTCCACCGAACGCGGCACCGGCGCGGGTACTAGGTTGGGGGTATGAGCAATCTCGATCGCCAGCCCGCTCTTTCCGCTTGCGGTGGCCGCGGCTTCGTCGTGGCCGAACCCGTCCGTGAGCTCCTCAGCCCGCGCACGGTCAAGCTCGGGGAGTCCACCGAGGTCCGCCGGCTTCTGCCGAACCTGGGCCGTCGCATGGTGGGCGCCTGGTGCTTCGTGGACCACTACGGCCCGGACGACATCGCCGGCGAGCCCGGCATGCAGGTCGCCCCGCACCCACACAGCGGGCTCCAGACCGTGAGCTGGCTCCACGACGGCGAGGTGCTCCACCGCGACAGCGTCGGCAGCCTGGAGACCATCCGCCCGCGCGAGCTCGGCCTGATGACCTCCGGCCGAGGCATCAGCCACTCCGAGGAGAGCCCCCGCCCGCACGGCCGGATCCTGCACGGGGCCCAGCTCTGGGTGGCCCTCCCCGAGGCCCACCGCAACGTCGACCCCCACTTCCAGCACCACGCGGAGCTCCCGCAGGTGACGGCGCCGGGCCTGACCGCGACGGTCATCCTGGGCACGCTGGACACGGCGGCCTCGCCGGGCACGGCCTACAGCCCGATCGTCGGCGCCGACCTGGCCCTCGCGGCGGGCACCGAAACCCGGCTCCCGCTGGACCCGGACTTCGAGTACGCGGTGCTGTCGATGTCGGGCGAGGCCCACGTGGACGGCGTCCCGGTCCTCCCGGGCTCCATGCTCTACCTCGGCTGCGGCCGCACGGACCTCCCCCTGCGCGCAACCTCGGACGCGGGCCTGATGCTGCTGGGCGGCGAGCCGTTCGAGGAGGAGATCGTGATGTTCTGGAACTGGATCGGCCGCTCCCACGACGAGATCGCCCAGGCCCGGGAAGACTGGATGAACGGCTCCCGATACGGCGAGGTAAAGGGTTACGACGGCCCTCCGATTCCCGCCCCGCAGCTTCCCCCGACCCACCTGAAGCCCAGAGGAAGGGTCCGTTGACCTGCTGTTCTCTGTGAACCCGGGCTTTTTGAGGTGACCGCACACAGCCCTCCGCATCTGGCGTTGCCGACGCGGGAGGGCTCTGCGGTCCCCGAGCCGGGAATCCCCGCCGGGAGGTGGACCTGCGCACACCGCACAGCGTTCACGGCAAGACACGCTACGCACACGCTGGACCGATCCGGGGCTCTGCCGAGGGCGCGTGGACGGACCGGAGATCCGGTGCCGGGCCAAGGGCGAAGCTGCGTCGGGCGCCATGACCGGGGGCGCCCGGGCGGCCCCCCAAGACGGCGGCACGTACCGGCACCCGTACCGCCGGCCTGTACTTCGCGGTCACCGTGTTCTCCACCGTCGGATTCGGCGACATCACGGCGAAGACCGATGGCGCGCGCCTGGTGGTCACCGTGCAGATGCTCACCAACCTGGTCATCTTCGGCCTGGCCCTGAAGCTCATCGTGGGCGCCGTCCGACGGAGCCGGGAACGCAGGAACACCGAAGCCGGGGACCGGGGTGTAGAGAGCGTAGTTCAGGAAGCGGATTCCGACTCCGTGCATCAGCAGGACGAGCGCGACGACTTCCAGGCCCCGCTTCATCGCGAACTCCTTCAGCCCGGTCTCACCGGCCGGCAGCAGGAGCAGGAGCAGCAGCGAGGCCGCGAGGGCCCCGATCAGCGACCCGGCGAGGCGTTGCGCGGCCACGAGGGTGGACTGCTCCAGGCTCGGCTTGATGGCGACGATGGCCGCGATCGGGATCCAGTACCCGTGCGGCAACTCCAGTCCGAAGGCGAGGGCGACGCTCCCCCCGACGGCCAGGGCGCGGATCACGGCGAAGGCGGTCAGCGGACCGGTGAGCTTCCTGCGCGAGGTGTCACCGGGCAGCTCCGCGACCGGCTGGGGCAGGTCCCGGCGGCCCCGGAACAGCCACTCGGTGAACGTCAGCGCGATCCACAGCGCCGACCCTCCGGCCCAGGCCAGGGCCTGGGCCCAGGTGTGACTGGTGACGTGGGTCGCGTGGTGGAAGGTGTACGCGAGTCCGACGGCGACGATGAACCAGATGTTGAGCAGCAGCGCGTTGACGAACCTACGCACTCCGAAGGCAGCCGCCAAGCCGGCTGCGAGCGTGACCACGAAGGCCACCAGCACCAGCCAGCCCCACGCCTGCGCCCCGACACCGAAGGCCAGCAGGGTCACCCCCGCACCGATCAGTGCGAAGAGGGCGACGTGCGAAGCGCGGTGCCCGTACCCGCCCCCCGGGTCGGCCAGCGCAGCGAACAGCAGGCCGAACAGGGCGCTGAGCAGGTACTCCTCGTGGCCGATCGCCCAGAAGACGACCAGCGGCACCAGTCCCACGTCCAGGAACACCACGGCCCGCGGCCAGTTGACGCCGGCACGGTCGAGTGCGAAGACCTTCGACAGCCACACCGTGGT
Source organism: Actinobacteria bacterium OV450 (assembly GCA_001298555.1). Lineage (GTDB taxonomy): Bacteria > Actinomycetota > Actinomycetes > Streptomycetales > Streptomycetaceae > Streptomyces. The sequence goes on along the minus strand of LJCW01000318.1, from coordinate 35,737 downwards.
CTTCCGCCGGTGAACGGGCTGTCCTTCGTCTGCGGTCGCGCTCGTCATGGTCGCCCTCGATCGCCCTGTCATCGGGTGTGCCACCTGAGGGCCACATTCTCCGGTCGCAGCCGGTCCCGGCGCGATCAGACCCGCCGCAGCATCCCCCTTGCATGCCCTGCCCATCTCCCGCCCATGCGGGGTGCCGGCCTGAAGCCCGCGGTGTGTCGCGGCGGACGGAGCGACCACGATCGGTACGCCGGACGTTACTGGTCCGCTGGGTGTGTCCCGCGGACTGTTCCGTTTTCTGGGTGGTCGGATCGGGTACTCAGTGCCGTTGCGGACGAGGGAGAGGGTCGGTGTGTGCGAACACGAATCAGCCGGGTACTAGTGACAGACGCGGGTTCATCGAGTTTGCGTCTGACGGTCTTCGGGGACGGCGGTGAGGTCCTCAACGAACATCACAGCGAATCTCCACCCGGCGAAGGCGCACTCGGATCGCTGCGGCAGTTGTTGCGGGAAGGGCCGGCTCCCACAGCCGTGGGTCACCGCATCGTCCACGGCGGCTCGGAGATGCGCAGCCACACCGTGCTCGACGACGATGTGCGTGTCCGTTTGGACCGGCTGGCAGACCTCGCGCCCTTGCACGTCCCTCAAGCATTGACCGTTGTGGACGCGGCTCGGGACCTGCTGCCCGAAGTTCCGCACGTGGTCTGCTTCGACACGGTGTTCCACGCCGGTCTGCCGGCTGCCGCACGGGAGTACGCCGTACCTGCCGGCTGGCGCGAGGCGTACGGACTGCGCCGCTACGGCTTCCATGGTCTGTCCTACGCCTGGGCGCTGGCCCGGACTGCTGAACTCCTCGGTCGCCGCCCTGAGCAGCTGCAGCTGGTGATGGTGCACCTGGGCGGCGGCTGCTCCGCCTGCGCCGTGCTGGAGGGGCACAGTGTCGACACGACGATGGGCTTCACGCCCTTGGAGGGTTTGGTGATGAGTCGTCGCAGCGGCAGCCTCGACCCTGGCGCCCTGACGTGGTTGCTGAAGCGGAAGAACCTGTCAGCGGACGAGATCGAAGACGCTCTGAACCACAAGTCCGGTCTGCTCGCCCTCTCCGGCACTTCGGGCGACACGCGCGACCTGGTCCGCAGCCGGGCGGCGGGCGACGGGCGTGCCGCACTCGCCCTTGACGTCTTCACCCACCATTGCCGTCGCGGTATCGCCGAGATGGCCGCATCCTTGAGCCGTCTGGACGCCGTGGTCTTCACGGGTGAGATCGGTGAGGATCAGCCTGAGGTACGCGAAGAGGTGTGCGCCCGGCTGTCCGTGTTCGGCCTCACGGGCGGTCTGCGACCAGTGATCGCCGAGCGGCCCGAGATCGTCAGCGCGCCCGGCGCTCGCGTTCCCGTCGTGGTCGTTCCTACCGGAGAGGCTCAGCAGATCGACCTTGAGACCCGGGCTCTCCTGGTTCACGGCCACCCAGCACGATCTTCCACACCCGGGTCGCCACCTGGAGGTTGAGCCGGTCTTCGACGTTCGCGAGGTCGTTGCCGCTGATCTCGCGGATGCGCTGCAGCCTGTAGCGCAGCGTGCTGCGGTGGATCGTGAGGGATGCGGCGGTCTCGTCGTAGTTGCCGCCGCAGTCGAAGTAGCGGGAGAGGGTCTCCACCATGTCCGCGTGGTGCCGGGAGTCGTAGTCGATGAGCCGCCCTAGCCACTCGTGGACGAACGTCTCCAGTTCCTGGCGGTCGGAACCGGGTCCCAGGATGCGGTACAGGCCGAGCTCGTCGAAGAAGGTCGTGCCGTACCGCTCGCGAGAATTGAGGCGCACCTCGAGGGCGCGCTGTGCCTCCTGGTAGCGGTGGGGGATGTCGGGCACGGAGTCGGAAGGGGCGCTCACCCCGATCGTCCCGGACCGTGTTCCCGTCTCCCGGGCGAGCGCCTCGTGCAGCGCGCCACCGTGAGGCCTGTCGTCAACGACCAGGACGATGTGGTCGGAGCGTTGGGTCAGCAGCGAGCGCATGCCGACGGCAGAGGCCGCCCGGCCCACGGTCTGGGCGAACGAATCGTCCGCGGTCCGGTTCGACCACTCCACGACGACGACGTAGTGGCTGCGGTGCAGGTCGTGTCCGACTGCCTCGGACCGGGCGTAGGCGCTTGCGGCGTCCGTCCCCGCCAGGAGGTCGTCGACCAGCTCGCGGTGCAGTCTCAGCTCCACTTCGGCCAGGTTGCGCAGGTGCGCCAGCCCCAGGGCGAGCGACGTGGCGGCGTGTTCGAGCGCGAACACGGTGTGCTCGTCGGCCTCGTCCAGGGCGTCGACCAGCGCCAGCACGCCCAGGATCTCGCCGTGCGGGCGGACCAGAGCGATCAGCCGGTCCTTGATCCGTACGGGCCCGACCTCCCGGGCGACGGCGTGCAGCATGTCGTTCTGGCACACGGGGTCCGGTTCCGGGTAAGGGTCGGGTCGGCCGGAACCTGACCAGGACTTCAGCCGGCCGAAGCGGTCCTCGACGAGCGCCGGAAGTCCGGTGAGCTCGTGCAGTGCGCGCGTGGCGGCCTCCGCACCGCCGCCGGAGGCGGCGATGTCGGCCATGAGCGCATGAACGGCCCGCTGGTACCCCAGCTCAGCCACCACGGAGATCAGCTGCTGCTGAAGAGTGGCGCGTTCCTCCCTGACCCGCTGGAGTTCCAGCGCGTCCTCGCGCCGGCGGCGCTGCGCGAAAGCGACTGACAGAGCAGCGGCGGTGTGCCAGACGAGCGTGGAGAGCAGGGACCGCTGGGCCCCCGTGGGGCGGCCTGGGGACGTCACCACGAGGTAGCCGTGAAGTCTCTCCAGCCCGCGTAGCCCCAGAGCCCAGCCCCAGGGCCTGCCGGGCACGGTCACAGGGCCGTCTTGCCCCTCCAGCTCCCTGACCCTCCGGTCCACGGATGCGGCGTGGGTCCGACCGTTCCTCGGACTGGGGACCAGGTCACCGTCCACCTCGAGGTATCCGGCTTCGGCACGGTACGGCCCGGCAGTGGCTACATAGTGCATGGCCAGGCGCAGGATCTCGCCTTCGTCAGGGGCTTCGGACAGGGCGCGGGAAAGCACCTCCACCTGGTGGAGGGCCCGGTCGACCGGGCTCGCAGCGGATGGGCGCAGCTCCCTCCGCGGATGCGCGGGATGTAGCCCGGCGCTACCCGGCGGGAGGCTGCCCTCCCGGTCGGAGCAGCGGCCGTACACGCTGTGTGCCCGGCTGCCAGCCATGGGTTCGCTCCGTTCTCCCCGGAACCCGGGGAGGCGATCGTCTGCACCTCTACCCACTCGGGGGCGGCTCATCCGAGATGTCCAGATTTTTCTCTTGCACTCGCGGGGCTACCGGGCCCGTGCACTTCTGACTCGTCAGGAGCAGGCGCGAAGCCCCCCGGCCAGCCACCCTGGACACGGTCTGGAAGCACGAACGTGATCCGGAGAGTCGGCGCAGGACCGCCGCACCAGGATGGAGATCTCTCATGGCCAAGGCAGTGGGTATCGACCTGGGTACCACGAACTCGGTGATCGCTGTGTGGGAGGGCGGCGAGCCGTCCGTGGTGCCCAACAGCGAGGGCAACCGCACGACACCGTCTGTAGTGGCCTTCACCGACACCGGCGAGCGTCTGGTGGGCCAGATGGCCCGGCGCCAGGCGATTCTCAACCCCAAGGGGACCATTTACTCGGCCAAGCGGTTCATCGGCCGGCACTTCGATGAGATCTCCGACGAGGCCAGGGCGGTCGCGTACGACGTCGTCGAGGGCGACGGCGGGGCGGCCCGCTTCAAGGTGCGCGACAAGTTGTACGCGCCTGAGGAGATCAGCGCCCAGGTGCTGCGCAAACTCACCGAGGACGCCTCCAAGCAGCTGGGGGAACGGGTCACGGAGGCGGTCATCACGGTGCCCGCCTACTTCAACGACGCCCAGCGCACCGCCACCAAGGACGCCGGTCGGATAGCCGGACTGGAGGTGCTGCGAATCATCAACGAGCCGACAGCCGCAGCCCTCGCCTACGGCATGGACAAGCAGGAGCACGAGACCGTCCTCGTCTTCGACCTGGGCGGCGGGACCTTCGACGTGAGCATCCTCGACGTCGGCGACGGCGTGGTGGAGGTGCGCTCGACCGCCGGTGACAGCCACCTGGGCGGCGACGACTTCGACCGCCGCCTGGTGGACCACCTCGCGGACGACTTCCAGAAGGAGAACGGCATCGACCTCCGCAATGACCCGCAGGCGCTGCAACGACTGTTCGAGGCGGCGGAGAAGGCCAAGACGGAGCTGAGCTCGGTGACGCAGACGCAGGTCAGCCTGCCGTTCATCACCGCCGACGCCGCGGGCCCCAAGCACCTCACCGACTCGATCATGCGGTCCACCTTCGAACAGATCACCGGCGACCTCGTGGAGCGGTGCCTCGGACCGGTCCAGCAGGCCATGACCGATGCCAAGGTCGGCGAGAGCGACATCGACGAGGTCATCCTCGTCGGCGGCTCCACTCGCATCCCCGCCGTTCAGGCCCTGGTCCGCCGGCTGACCGGCGGCAAGGAACCCAACATGAGCGTCAACCCGGACGAGGTCGTGGCCTTGGGCGCCGCGATCCAGGCCGGAGTGCTCAAGGGCGAGGTCAAGGACGTCCTGCTGCTCGACGTCACCCCCCTGTCGCTGGGTGTCGAGACACGTGGCGGCGTGATGACGAAGATCATCGAGCGGAACACCACCATCCCGGTGCGCCGCTCCGAGACCTTCTCCACCGCCGAGGACAACCAGCCCGCCGTCGACATCGTCGTCCTCCAGGGCGAGCGCGAGCTGGCCGCCGACAACCGGGTACTGGGGCGGTTCCAGCTCACCGACATCCGGCCGGCGCCGCGGGGTGAAGCACAGATCGAGGTCACCTTCGACATCGACGCCGACGGGATCCTCAACGTCACGGCTCGCGACAAGGACACTGGCAAGGAACAGGGCATCACCATCAGCGAGAGCTCCAACCTGGACCGAAGCGAGGTCGAACGCATGGTCCAGGAGGCCGAGCGCAACCAGGGCCAGGACCAGGCGCTCCGCGAGGCCGTCGACGCCCGCAACGAGCTCGACGCCGTCGCTTACCAGGTCGAGAAGCTCCTCACGGAACTGGGCGACACGGCCCCCGCGCACGAAAGGGCACGCGCCGAAATGCTCGTATCCGATGCACGGGCGGCGGTCAAGGAAGAGGCGGGCGTCGAGCGCGTGCGGCCCCTGACCTCCGAACTCCAGCAGCTGCTCGCCGGGCTGGCGGCCCACCAGGGCGCCGCCGCCGACACGGGCGCCCCCGGGCAGGACCCCACCACCGGCGGTCCCACGAGCGGCAGTGACGGCGACGACGACGTCATCGACGCCGAGTTCGACAAGGCCTGAGGAACCGCCATGCCCATCCACCCCAAGGAACCCGACCCGGCCGTGGCCGAGCACACCCATCCGGCCTCGGAGGGCGTCGTAGGAGGCCCTCCCCCCGCGGATCTGCCGCGCTCGGACCCGCCGACGGGGCGGGGGCCTGCCACGGACGAGCAACCCGGCCTCGGCGCGGCCGGCGACGGCGGGCCCGCACCGTCCGAGGACGAGTACACGGCCGAGCTCAGGGAACTGGAGGACCGCTGGCGGCGCGCGCTCGCCGACCTCGACAACCTGCGCAAGCGCCACGCCAGGGAACTGGAGCGGGAGCGGACGGCCGAGCGTTCCAGGACCGCCGCCGCCTTCCTGCCCGTCCTGGACAACCTCGAACTCGCCCTGACCCATGCCGGCGCCGATCCCGGCGCCATCGTGGAGGGCGTCCGGGCGGTCCGCGACCAGGCGGTGAACGTCCTCGAACTGCTCGGCTATCCGCGGCACGCGGAGACCGGCGTCGCGTTCGACCCGGCCCGGCACGAGGTGATCGGCGTCGTCCAGGACCCCGACGCCTCGCCCGGCACGGTCGTCGACGTGCTGCGCCCGGGCTACGGGGACGGCGAACGGCAGCTCAGGCCCGCCGCCGTGACCGTCGCGAAGCGGGAGTGACCGGCGATGGCACGGGACTTCTACGAGGTGCTGGGCGTGCCGCGAACCGCGGGCCAGGACGAGATCCAGCAGGCATATCGCAAGCTCGCCCGCAAATACCACCCCGACGTCAACAAGGACCCGGGGGCGGAGGAACGCTTCAAGGACCTCAACGAGGCGTACAGCGTCCTGTCGGACCCGAAGACCCGGGCTCGTTACGACCGCTTCGGCGAGGACTTCCGCAAGATCCCCGAGGACTTCGACGAACGGGTCGCGGCCGGCGCGGGCGGCGGCTTCCGCGCCCGCAGGACCGCGGGCGCGGGCGGCCCCCGGGTCCGGTACGGAACCGGCTTCGGCGACGACTTCGCAGCGGAGGACATCGACATCGAGGACCTGTTCGGTTCGTTCTTCGGAGCGGGCGCCACCCGCGGCGGTGTACCGGGAGCCGACCAGGAGGCCGAGCTGCCGCTCACCGTCGAGGAGGCGTTCAGGGGCGGCCGTCGCACCGTCACGCTCGCCGGGCCCACCGGGCAGCCGCGGCAGTACGAGGTCAACGTGCCGCCGGGCGTCACCGACGGCCAGCGCATCCGGCTGGCGGGGGAGGGTGGCAAGGGGAGTGGTGACGCCCCCGGAGGCGACCTGTACCTGCGGGTGCGTATCCGGCCCCACCCACAGTTCCGGCTGGCCGGCCGCGATGTCCACGTCCAGGTCCCCGTCACCCCCTGGGAAGCGGCTCTCGGTGCAACCGTGCCCGTGCCCACCCCTGGCGGTGGCACGGCCAAGGTCACCGTGCCCGCGGGCTCGTCCAGCGGTCGGCGACTGCGGCTGCGCGGCGAGGGCATGCCCAACCCGCGCGGCGACGACGGCGACCTGTACGCCGAACTCCGCGTCATGGTGCCGCCCACCCTGGGCGACCGGGAGCGCGAACTGTTCGAGGAACTCGCCGCCACCTCCTCCTTCGACCCCAGGAGGACACGATGAACGACCGACCCGCGCGAACGGCAGGCATCGGCCGGTCCGGCATGGGCGACCGTCCGGTACGAACGGGCACAGGCCTCACCACCGAAACGGCCGTCCGGTACGCGCTCGTGCCCGTCCGCAGGCTCTCCCTGGACGCCGTGGCCCGTCGCTCGGGCCTCCACCCTGACCTGATCCGCCGGTTCGTCGCCCTCGGACTGGTCGACGCAGACCGCGACGCCGCGGGCCACCTGGTGTTCGACCCCACGGCCCCGGCGGTGCTCGCCCGCATCCAGCGGCTGCGCTCCGGACTCTGCCTCAACTACGCCTCGATCGGCCTGGTGCTCGACCTGCTCGATCGCATCAGCCTGCTCGAAGCCGCCCTGCGAGGGCGCGGCACGAGGAGTGAAAACCCCCCATGGACATGAATCGTCTCACCCAGAAGTCCCAGGAAGCCCTCCAGGAAGCCCAGTCCGCGGCCGTCAGCATGGGGCAGACAGAGGTCGACGGGGAACACCTGCTGCTCGCACTCCTCGATCAGGAGGACGGTCTGATCCCGAGGTTGCTGCAGCAGGCCGGCACCGAGCCGGACGAACTGCGCGAGGCCGTGCGCGAGGAACTCTCCCGTCGTCCGAAGGTCACCGGCCCCGGCGCCACACCGGGCCAGGTCTTCGTCACTCAGCGCCTCGCCCGCCTGCTCGATGCCGCCGAACGGGAGGCCAAACGCCTCAAGGACGAGTACGTGTCCGTGGAGCACCTCCTGCTCGCCCTCGCGGAGGAGGGCTCTTCGACCAAGGCCGGGCGTCTGCTCAAAGAGGCCGGCATCACGAGGGACTCGTTCCTGAGCGCGCTCACCCGGGTCCGCGGTAACCAGCGCGTCACCTCCGCCAACCCCGAAGTCGCCTACGAAGCCCTGGAGAAGTACGGCCGCGACCTGGTCGTGGAGGCCAGGACCGGCAAACTCGACCCGGTCATCGGCCGGGACGCCGAGATCCGCCGGGTCACCCAGATCCTCAGCCGCAAGTCCAAGAACAACCCGGTCCTCATCGGCGACCCGGGCGTCGGCAAGACGGCCATCGTCGAGGGTCTCGCCCAGCGCATCGTCCGCGGCGACGTGCCCGAAGGACTCCGCGACAAGATCGTGTTCGCTCTTGACATGGGTTCCCTGGTCGCCGGGGCCAAGTACCGCGGTGAGTTCGAGGAACGGCTCAAGGCCGTGCTGAGCGAGGTCAACGCCGCCCAGGGGCGCATCCTGCTCTTCGTCGACGAACTGCACACCGTCGTGGGCGCGGGTGCCGCCGAGGGTGCCATGGACGCGGGCAACATGCTCAAGCCGATGCTCGCGCGCGGAGAACTCCACATGATCGGCGCCACCACCCTCGACGAGTTCCGCAAGCACATCGAGAAGGACGCCGCCCTCGAACGTCGCTTCCAGCAGGTGGTGGTCGACGAGCCGAGCGTGGAGGACACGGTCTCCATCCTGCGAGGACTGCGCGAACGCCTGGAGGTCTTCCACGGAGTGAAGATCCAGGACACCGCGCTGGTCTCCGCGGCCACCCTCAGCCACCGCTACATCACCGACCGGTTCCTGCCGGACAAGGCCATCGACCTCGTGGACGAGGCGTGCGCCCGGCTGCGTACCGAGATCGACTCCATGCCCGCCGAACTCGACGAGATCACCCGCCGCGTCACCCGCCTGGAGATCGAGGAAGCCGCCCTCTCGAAGGAGACCGATCCCGCCAGCGAAGCCCGCCTGGAAGAGCTGCGCAGGGAACTGGCCGACCTGCGCGCCGAGGCCGACTCCAAACACGCCCAGTGGGAGGCCGAGAGGCAGGCGATCCGCCGTGTGCAGGAACTGCGCCAGGAACTGGAGCAGGTCCGGCTCGAGGCGGAGGAGGCCGAACGCGCCTACGACCTCAACCGCGCCGCCGAACTCCGCTACGGCCGCCTCCAGGACCTGGAGCGCCGACTCGCCGCAGAGGAGGAGCAACTGGCCGCCAAACAAGGGCAGAACCGGCTGCTGCGCGAGGTCGTCACCGAGGAGGAGATCGCCGAGATCGTCGCCGCCTGGACCGGCGTCCCCGTCGCCCGCCTCCAGGAGGGCGAACGCGAGAAACTGCTGCGCCTCGACGAGATCCTGCGCGAGCGCGTCATCGGCCAGGACGAGGCCGTCAAGCTCGTCGCCGACGCCATCATCCGCGCCCGCTCCGGCATCCGCGACCCTCGCCGGCCCATCGGCTCGTTCATCTTCCTCGGCCCCACCGGCGTCGGGAAGACCGAGCTGGCCAAGACCCTCGCCCGGGCCCTGTTCGACTCCGAGGAGAGCATGGTCAGGCTCGACATGAGCGAGTACCAGGAGCGGCACACCGTCAGCCGGCTCATGGGCGCACCGCCCGGATACGTCGGCTACGAGGAGGGCGGCCAGCTCACCGAGGCCGTACGCCGCAAGCCGTACTCGGTCGTGCTGTTCGACGAGGTCGAGAAGGCGCACACCGATGTCTTCAACACTCTGCTGCAGATCCTCGACGACGGCCGCATCACCGATGCTCAGGGCCGCACCGTCGACTTCCGCAACACCGTGATCATCATGACCTCCAACATCGGCTCCGAGCACCTCCTCGACGGCGCCACCGCCGAGGGCGAGATCAAGCCCGAAGCCCGCGCCCTGGTGATGGGCGAGCTGCGCGGACACTTCCGCCCGGAGTTCCTCAACCGCGTCGACGACATCGTGCTGTTCAAGCCGCTCGGTGAGCGGCAGATCGAGCGGATCGTGGAGCTGCAGTTCGACGAACTGCGCCAGCGGCTTGCCGAACGCCGCATCACCGTCGAACTGACCGACACAGCCCGGGAGTTGATCGCCCACCAGGGCTACGACCCGGTATACGGGGCTCGGCCGCTGCGGCGTTACATCTCCCACGAGGTCGAGACGCTGGTCGGGCGCGCCCTGTTGCGCGGCGACGTCCAGGACGGTGCGACGGTGCGCGTCGACGCCGAGCACGGAGAGCTGGTGGTCACCTACGACCAGCAGGAGGGGGACCAGGAGGCGATGGCGGCGTGAACACCACCCGGACGACGACGGTGACCTGCCCGAACTGCGGGCGCGGCAACCGGGTTCCCGCGGCCGCCGAGGGACGGCCCAGGTGCGGCCACTGCAAGCAGCCGCTGCCCTGGCTCGTGGACGCCGGTGACGACGACTTCGCCGAGGTCGCCGAGCGCGCATCCGTACCCGTCGTCGTCGACCTCTGGGCCACCTGGTGCGGTCCCTGCCGCATGGTCAGCCCCGCCCTCGAACAGGTCGCCCGCGACCTCGCCGGACGGATCAAGCTCGTCAAGGTCGACGTCGACAAGAACCCACAGCTCAGCCGCCGGTTCGAAGTGCAGGCCGTTCCGACCCTGCTCGTCCTGGATCAGGGCGAGCAGGTCGCCCGGCAGGCCGGCGCGGCACCCGCGCACGTTCTGCGCGCGTGGGTCGAGCAGGCGATGGCAGGCCGGCAACCTGCCGCAGGAGGGTGAACACGACGGTGCGGGTCACCTTGAGAGCCCCACGAACCGCAATCCCGACATCGACCGGTCGCCGCCCCCCGCGCGGCGGTTCCGGTCATGGCGGTGGGAAGGACGACAGTCGCCGACCGCGGCTGAGCATCCCATTCCCGGAAGGAGAACCCTCATGGCCACGATTTCCGACCCGCACCTGGCGATGGTGCGCCCAGTGACGCCGCGTACGCCGGAGGGCTGCGAGGAGTGCCTCAGGGAGCACTCCCCGTGGGTGCACCTGCGCCTCTGCCTCACCTGCGGACACGTCGGCTGCTGCGACTCCTCGCCCCTCAAGCACGCCAGGCGGCACGCGGGGAGCGTCGGTCACCCCGTCGTGCAGTCCTTCCAGCCGGGAGAAGACTGGCGCTGGTGCTTCGTCCACGAGGCCCTGGTCTGATGGGCACGGCCCAGCACAACCCTGGTGCGGTCCGTGAGACACCTGACCGCTACGGGGCGTTTCCGCGTCTGACACCCGAGCAGCTCGAGGACCTGACCGCACACGGTGAACGCCGCCGGGTCGCCGAGGGCGAGGTGCTGTACCGCGAGGGGGAGCCGTTCCGGGAGTTCCTGGCGGTCCTCAGCGGCGCCGTCGAGATCCTCCACGACCACGGTGGGCCCGAGGAGCGCACGGTGGCCGTGCACGGGCCCGGCAGGTTCCTCGGTGAACTCGGTCTGCTGGAGGGCCAGGCGGCGTTCGACACCGCCGTAGTGCGAGAGGCCGGCGAGATCCTGGCCGTGCCGGTGGAGCGGCAACGCGCCCTGGTCGACCGCGACCCCGTCCTCGGTGACCTGATCCTCCGCGCCTACCTGGGCCGCAGGTATCTGCTCATCGGCCTCGGTGCCGGCTTCCGGATCCTGGGGTCGTGCTATTCCCCGGACACGTTGCGGCTGCGCGAGTTCGCCGCCCGCAACCGGCTGCCCCACCGATGGGTGGACCTGGAGAAGGACAAGGAGGCCGATGCGCTGCTGCGCCGGTTCTCGATCCGTCCCGAGGAGACCCCGGTGGTCCTCTGGAAGGGCGAGCGGGTGCTGCGCAATCCGAGCAACGCCGAACTCGCCCGGCTCATCGGGCTGCCCGCCCCCTCGCCGGATGCCGCGCGGTGCGACGTGATGGTGGTCGGTGCGGGCCCCGCGGGGCTCGCCGCGGCCGTGTACGGTGCCTCCGACGGGCTCACCACGGTCACCGTCGATGCCGTGGCCACCGGAGGCCAGGCCGCCACCTCGTCCCGCATCGAGAACTACCTCGGCTTCCCGTCGGGCATCTCCGGGGGCGAGCTCATCGAACGCGCGGTGCTCCAGGCCCACAAGTTCGGCGCCCGCCTCATGGTGCCGGCCCAGGTCACGGGGCTCACCCCGCAGGACGGCGAGTACGTCGTCACCTTCACCGACGGGTCCAGTGCGCGGGCCGGCGCCGTGGTGCTCGCCTCGGGCGTGTGGTACCGCAGGCTCGAGGTCCCGGACATCGACCGCCTGGAGGGCATCAGCGTCTACTACGCGGCGACCGTCCACGAGGCCAGTCTCTGCCAGGCGGATCCGGTCGCCGTGGTGGGCGGCGGGAACTCCGCGGGGCAGGCATCACTGTTCCTCGCGAACCACGCGTCCCGGGTCCATCTCCTCGTCCGGGGCGGCGACCTCAACGCGGACATGTCGCGCTACCTGGTGGATCAGGTGGAAGGGCACCCGAAGATCGAGGTGTTGCTCCACACCGAAGTCCGGGGCGTCTGCGGGGAGAAGAAACTGGAGTCGTTGACCGTGGAGGACAACGCAAGCGGTGAGCGCCGCGAGCTGCGGTCCGCCGCGCTGTTCGTGTTCATCGGGGCCCGGCCGCGCACGGACTGGCTCAAGGGCGTGCTGGCCCTGGACGAGAAGGGTTTCGTCCTCACCGGTGCCGACGCCCAAGCGGTGGCCGACGCATCCCGGTGGGACTCGCTCGGCCGCCATCCGCTGCTGCTGGAGACGACCCTCCCGGGGGTCTTCGCCGCCGGCGACGTCAGGAGCGGTTCGGTCAAGCGAGTGGCCTCGGCCGCCGGGGAGGGGGCCATGGCGATTCGCTTCGTGCACGAGCACCGGGGGGTGACGGGCAACCTGGTCCGCTCCGCGGGCCCTGAAGGGCCTCGGCCGGCGGCCGGGCAGTCGGTGTAGCCGGGCGGGGGAGAGCAGGCAACATCGTCCGCACCTGCCGGCGAGGGGACAGCGTGTCGCGCGGAGTGCCGACGTCGCCGCGAGGGCATCCTGTGGGCACCTGCGATCGTGGCGGTAGCCGACGAGAAGGGTCGGGTCATGCATACGTCGCCCCAGGACGCTACGGTCGTAGCCCTTCTTGCGGATCCGGACGCGCCGACGGAAATCGCGCAGCGCATGGCCCGGGGACTTTCCACTCGGCTCGCCGAGAAGTCGGGCCAGGGACAGCGGTTCGACGTCAAGGTGATCAGTGAGCCCTTCACCGCGGGGACCGAGGACCCGCGCACCTTGATGCGCCGGATCATGGACCGCGGAAGTGCGGAGGACTGGGACATCATCGTGGCCCTCACCGACCTTCCGCTGCACTCACACGGGCACAAGGTCGTTGTGGACCTGAGTCACGAACACGGGTTGGCGCTGCTCTCGCTTCCTTCTCTGGGGGGTCTGCGCCTGCAGACGAGGGCCCGGCGGGCCGTGGAAGAAGCCGTGCTCGGCTTGGCGGGTCCGCGGAACGCCGGTGTCGAGGAGGCTCCGCGCAGGCAGCGGCATCCGGGGCCGTTCGCCGGTCGTCTCACACCCGTTCATCCGGGCCAGATCGGTGAGGAGGAGACCGCCGACCTGCGGTACGTCGTCAGCGGGCCACGCGGTTACCTACGGGTGCTCCTCGGTATGGTCCGCGCCAACCGGCCTTGGCGCTTGGTGCCGGGGCTGTCGAAAGCTCTGGCGGCCGCACTCGCCACGGGAGCGGTCGCCACCGTGAACTCCACCGTCTGGACCCTCGCCGAGGCCCTGAGCACACCGCGCCTCGTGATCGCCATGGTCGGCTCCGTCGCGCTCATGATCGGCTGGCTGATCGTGGACGCGGAGCTGTGGCATCGCTCGGCCGAGGGTTCGCCGGAGGCGCGGCAGAAGGCGAGGCTCTACAACGCGTCCACGGTCCTGACCGTAGGCATCGGGGTGCTGGTCTGCTACGTGGGTTTGCTGCTCATCAACGTGGTGTGGGCGCTGTTCATCCTCAACGACCAGGTGTTCGCTTCCATGACACGAGAACCGCTGGACACAACGGACTACTGGACGTTGTCGTGGTTCGTCGCTTCGACTGCGACAGTGGGCGGCGCGCTGGGCTCCGGCTTGGAGAGCGACGAGGCCATCCGGGCGGCCGCCTATTCCAAGCGCGAACAGGAACGACGCCACATGCTGGAGGACGACCACGCTGTCTAAAGGGCTGTCCCGTAATCCCCGGCGAGCGCGCGACGTCGGCTACGGCACCTCGCTGCGTTGTCGGAACGCCCGGATACGCCCAGGACGTATTGTGCGACGGCCTCGTTGAGACTCAGCCGGCAGAGTTGTCGACGAAGCCCACGATGTCGAGGTATTCAATTTCGGGCGCGGCGCCATAAATCCCCGTCACCTTCTCGATGAGCTCCTCCGTGAAGAAGGATCGGCCTTTCTCCTCGTCATCCCATACGTAGAAGTTTCTTGCCCGACCGCCGTCTTCGTCGACCATGAAGCTCTTGAAGCGAAGGCCGGCCATGCCTTCGAACGGTGCGCGGAGTTCACCGGCGATCTTTGCGACCGTTGAACGATCGAACTTGTCGCTCTGCGTGAAAGTCACGAGCATGCCGATCATCGGGACTCCTATCGGTGGGGTGAGCAACGTCGATCAAGTGATTTCAGTGGCGGATCCTAATACACGCGGCAGCAAATTCTGGTCGTCAAAAGGCGCGAGTCGGAGGTGCGGCTCACAGTCGGCGGTGCGGGCCAGGAGAGCGTCACACCCCAGAGGGTCCCTTTTCCCTGGGCGCCGCAGCCGGGACGGTCTCGACCGGGACGGGCTGGAGCGGCTCCTCGACTCGTGCCTGCTCACGGACGCGGAGTACACGGCGGGGCGCTAGGCCTGGAAGGGGCTGCCCGCAGCCTTCGACTCCCTCCTCGACGCAGCCTGACCCCCGCCCCGGCGGCTGAACGGCCCGACGAAACCGAACGATCACAGCAAGGAGGCGCCACCATGGCCCGCACCCCGCACCCCGCACCCCCGCAAGCCCGTGAAGTCCCGGCCCAACCCCCCCGGCGTTGCCGGGATCACCTCCATCGGCTGCAAGGACACCGACCTGCTGCGGAAGTTCATCTCCGACCGGGGGAAGATCCGCAGCCGCCGCGTCACGCGCGTGACGGTGCAGCAGCAGCGGGACCTCGCCACCGCCGTCAAGAACGCCCGGGAGATGGCCCTGCTGCCCTACGCGAGCCGCTGAGCGTCCACGGGTGATCCGGCGGTCGGTCAGCGGTGCCACAGGGCCGCCGCTGCTCGACTGCCCCGCGCGGGTGCTGCGTCAGCGGCCGTGGCCGTCGGGCTGGTTCTCGGCGGCATCGGGCACGCCAAAGTCGTCAATTGGAAATGAAAACGATTTCCGATAGCGTGCGTCGCACAGAGCCGACGGCAGTCTGGGAGGAAGCCCGGTGGGACATCTGCTGGTGATCGAAAGCTGGGTGGGGTCGATGAGCGGGCTGCTGCCCGGGGCGATCCGGGAGGAGGGGCACGAGTTCACGTTCCTCACCCGCGACCTGCACCACTACCTGCGCTCAGCCCCGGCGGGGGAGGGGCCGCACCCGCTGCTCACGGCCCGCGACGTCATCACGGGGGACACCAACGACACGGGGGCCCTCCTCGACCGGATCGAGGGCCTGCACGCCGTCCTCGGCTTCGACGGCGTGGTCTCCTCGTGCGACTACTACCTGCCGGCGGTGGCCCGCACCGCCCGGCGGCTGGGCCTTCCCGGTCCTGCCCCGGAGGCCGTCGAGGCGGCGTGCCGCAAGGACCTGACGCGCCGCGCACTCGCCCAAGCGGGGGTCGCCGGACCGCGGTTCGCGCTCTGCGAGGGAGTCGGGGAGGCTGCTGCCGCCGCCCGCGGGATCGGCTACCCGCTCGTCGTGAAGCCGGTGGACCTGTGTGCGGGCATGCTCGTCCGCGCGGTGCGCGACGAGCGTGAACTGGAGCTCGCCTGCCAGGACCTGGCCGGGTTCCCGGTCAACGCCCGCGGCCAGGACCGCGCGCCGGTGATCCTGCTCGAAGAGTTGCTGGTCGGCCCCGAAGTCAGCGTGGAGACCGTCTCCTTCGGCGGCGCCACCCACGTCGTGGGCGTCACCGACAAGAGCATCGGCGGGGCGCCCGCCTTCATCGAGACCGGCCACATGTTCCCGGCCGGGATCGAGGCGGCCCTGGCGTCCGAGGCCGCCGAGACCGCGCTGCGGGCGGTCAGGGCACTGGGTCTGGACCAGGTCGTCTGCCACACCGAGATCAAACTGACGCCCGACGGACCCCGGCTGGTCGAGGTCAACCCCAGCCCGGCCGGCAACCGCATCACCGAACTGGTCCGCCACGTCACAGGCGTCGACCTGGCCACCGCCTGTGTGGACGTGGCCCTCGGGCGCGAGCCCGACCTCGCACCGCGAGCGACGGGCGTGCGCAGTGCCGCCATCGCCTTCCTCCTGCCCGACACCACAGGCACCCTCGCCGCCATCGAGGGGGCGGAAGCCGTCCGCGCCCGCCCCGAGGTCCTGGAGCTCACCCTCGCCGGACCGGGCCGCACGGTACGGGCCGCCACCAGCAACAACGAGTACCTCGGCCACGTCATGACCGCCGACACCGAGGGCGGTGGTGCCCGCGCCGCTGCCGAGCGGCTGCTCGCCGGACTGCGCCCCTGTTACGAGCCTTCCGCGGCGGTGCCCGCGTGACCCCGCCTGCCCTGCACACGCTGGAAACCGAAGGGCTCCGGGCGCACGAGCGGGCAGGCGCAGACCCTGTCGTCCGGACCGTGGACCAGCTCTTCGCCCTGGTCCGCGCCGGGGCGTACGGCTCCGACCCGGCCCGTGCGCGGATCTCGCTCGCGTTCACCACCTCCCAGGCCGTCCGCCACGAGGGCCGCGCCCGCGGCTACCGCAACGAGGTGCTCAGCCTGCGCCTGGACGCGGCCGTCGGATCCTGCGCCGTGGAGCCCGGGGCGCTGCCCGACGGGGCCCTCGAAGACTGCGTGGGCGCCACCGTCGCCGACCTGCTCGGCCATCCCCTGCCGGCGGTGCGGATCGCGGCCCTCGACGCCCACCTGGCCCACGCACGCCCGCACGCGCCGGAGAACGGTGCCCGCCCCTACCCCCTGCCGGCCGGCAGTTCGCTGAGCCGTTCGCGGGCACGGGCCCGTGCGGTCGTCGACCTGCTGCCCGCATACGCCTCCCGGTCCGGCGAGCGCCGCCCGGTCCTGGTGGTCGGCGTCGTCAACTCCCTCCTGGAGCAGCTGCGTGCGCGCGGCCTCGACTACCTGCCGTGCGATCTCAAGGGCGGCACCACCGAGTGGGGCGAGCCCGTCCTGACCGACACGGCCGACGGTCTGGAGCACTGCGGGGCGATCCTCGCCTCCGGCATGACCCTCGGCAATGGCACCTTCCAAGCCCTGCTCGACCATGCCGCCGGCACGGACAAGCCCCTCGTGATGTTCGCCCAGACCGGCAGCGCCGTCCTGCCCCGCTTCCTCGGAGCCGGGGTGAGCGCCGTGTCCGCCGAGCCGTACCCGTTCTTCTGGCTCGACGGCGGCCCGGGAACCATCCACCGCTACGGAGACCGTGCATGACTCTCGCTCCGCCCGAGGGCAGGGCCCCCGCCGACGCCAACCCCGATCTCCTGGCCCTGATCGGGCGCACACCCGTCGCCCGCATCCGCACCGACCTGCCCCACCGGCACCCCGGATTCTGGGCCAAGCTCGAATGCCTCAGCGCCGGAGGGATGAAGGCCCGCGCCGCGATGTCCATGCTCACCGGCGCCCGCCGACGCGGCGAACTGCGACCCGGTGCCCCGGTCGTGGAGTCCACCTCCGGCACCATGGGCATCGGCCTGGCCTTCGCCGGACAGACCCTCGGCCACCCGGTCGTCCTCGTCGGCGACACCGAACTCGAACCCTCGATGCGGCAGCTGCTGCGCACGTACGGCGCGCGGCTGGAGCTCGTGGACCGTCCGGCCGCCCAGGGGGGCTGGCAGGCGGCGCGCATCAGCCGGCTGCGCGAGGTCCTGGCCCACACCGAGGGGGCCTACTGGCCCGACCAGTACAACAATCCCGACAACCCGGCGGGCTACCGGGCGATGGCCGCGGAACTGATCGGCCAGCTCGACCACCTGGACGTCCTGGTGTGCAGCGTGGGCACCGGCGGGCACAGCGCCGGTCTGGTCGGCCCGCTGCGCCGCCGCTGGCCCCGGCTGAAGGTCATCGGCGTCGACTCCGTCGGCTCCGCCATCTTCGGCCAGCCCGCCCGGCCGCGCCTGATGCGCGGACTCGGCAGCAGCATCCACCCCGGCAACGTCCGTCACGGCGTGTTCGACGAGGTGCACTGGGTGGGCCCCGCCGAGGCCGTCGACGCCTGCCGCCGGCTCGCCCGCGGCAGCTTCGTCAGCGGCGGCTGGAGCACCGGTGCCGTCGCCCTCGTCTCCGCATGGGCGGCCGGGGCCCAGCCCGGCGCGGTCGTGGCCACCGTCTTCCCCGACGGGCCGCACCGCTACCTCGGGACCGTGTACGACGACGACTACTGCCTCGCCCACGGACTGACCACCACCCCGGTGGCCACCCGTCCGCTGGAGATCTCGCACCCGCACACGGCCGAGGCCTTCGGCTGGGTTCGCTGCCGCACCGTTGTCGACCCCGTCGGCGCATCCGCCGCCGGCCGCGTTCCGGTTCCTGGGGGTGCCGTATGAGGCTGACCTGGCAGACCGCCTCATTGGAACTGGCGGAGCCCCTGCGCATCTCCCGCTCCGTGATGGCCCGCCGCGACGCCGTCTGGGTCTCGCTGGAACACGGCGGCCTGCGCGGCTGGGGAGAGGTCGTCAGCAGCGAGTACCTCGGGCTGCGCACCGAGCGCATCCTGCGCCACCTGAGCGCCGTGCGCCCCGCGGTCGCGCGCCTGCCGGATCCCGAGACGGCCTGGAACGAGCTCGCTCCCGCGGGCCCGGTCGGCGCCGGCCTGCCCGCCGGAGTGCTCGCCGCGATCGAGGCCGCCGTACTGGACCTCACCGGCAAGCGGGCCGGAGAGCCCGCGCACCAGATGCTCGGCAACCCCAGGCCTGCGTCGGCGGCCACGGCCCGCACCATCGGCATCGTCGCCCCGGTCCCCGCCGCCGCCCAGGCCGTCCGGCTCGCCGCGGCGGGATTCACCGTCCTGAAGGTCAAGGCAGGCTCGCCCGACCCGGCCGACGACCTCGCCCGGACCCAGGCCGTGCGCGAGGGCGCACCCGCCGCTGCGCTGCTGCTCGACCCCAACGGCGCATGGAGCGAACGACAGGCGTGCGAACTGCTGCCGCGCTTCGCCGCCCTCGGCGTCACCGCCGTGGAACAGCCCATCGCGGCAGGCCGGCCCGAGGCCCTGGCCCGCGTCGCCGCGGCCTCCCCGATCCCGGTGATCGCCGACGAGGACGCCGTCTCCTACGAGGACGCCGCAGCGCTCGCCGGCCGGGTCCACGGGGTCAACGTCAAACTCGCCAAGTGCGGCGGCGTACGGGCCGCACTGCGCATCCACACCGTCCTGAGCGGCAGCGGCACCGACCTCATGCTCGGCTGCCTCACCGCCAGTTCGCTCGGCATCGCACCCGCCGTCCACCTGGTCGACCGGGCCCGCTGGGTCGATCTGGACGGCCACCTGCTCCTCGCCGACGACCCGTGGGAGGGGATCGGCGGCGCCGACGGCACCGTACGCCCCGCCCCGCGCGGCGGCCTGGGAGTACTGCCCCGCGCCGGCACATCCGCGAGAGCCGCGCGGTGAGAACCGTCACCGCTGTCCGCGGCTTCCCGCCGGCGGTGCCGCTCCTGCTGCTCAACCAGCTGGGCGTCAACACCGGCTGCCACCTGCTCTTCCCGTACCTGGCCACCCACCTCACCGACGGCCTCGGCCTGCCGGTGGCGGGGCCGGCACGGGAACCGGGTGCGCCGTGGACGCCGCCACGCACGGCGGCCCGGCCCGGCTTCCGTACGCCTCCTGCGCGGCCCTCGGCCTCGCCGCGGCCGCGGCCGTCACCAGGCTGCACCTGCCGAGAACACCCTGCGCCGCCACGGCGCCGGGCCCCCGGGGGCTGGACATCGGCTGCGGCACCGGCCGCGGCGCGGCCCGGCTGCACCACCACGCCGGACGCCGCGGCCGCGTACCGGCACCCCTCGCGCCTCGCACTCGAAGGCGGGAGGGACCAGCGGTATTCCGCCGTGCCGACCCCGCAGCCGCTCTGCACCGCAGCACGGTTCGGGACGGCACGCCGCACGGCCTCCTGCGCAGCCATGACCGGCATCGTCTTCGGCTAGTGTGTGCCCGCCCGCGCCGGGCCTCCTCCGGGCGGGCTGGGCGCGCACCGCCGCGCCGCGGCGGACGAAGAGCGAGGGGCGCAGCGTGGTTGAAGGCTCGGCGAGCACGGCGACGGCACCACCTCCACGTCCTTTCGACCCGCAGGGCGGCGAGGTCGACTCGCAGCGGCGGCACCGGTCGGGGACCGGCACGGTCAGCGCGGTCCTGGTCGGGGCCGTGGTGGTCGCGGTGCTCGCCGGTCCGTGGCTGGAGCGGCGTTTCGGCCTCGCCGCGCTGGGGGCCTGGCGCACCCTGCTGGTGGCCATCGTCATGCAGGGCGTACCGTTCCTGATCCTCGGCACCGCCGTCTCGGCGGCCATCGGCGCGTTCGTCCCCGCCCGGGTCTTCTCCAAGGTCCTGCCCCGCAACCCCGTCCTCGCCGTCCCGGTGGCCGGTGCGGCCGGAGTGGTGCTGCCGGGGTGCGAGTGCGCCTCGGTGCCGGTCGCGGGCAGCCTGATGCGCCGGGGCGTGGCTCCCGCGGCGGCCCTGACGTTCCTGCTCGCCGCGCCCGCCGTCAACCCGGTGGTGCTCGTCGCGACGGCGATCGCGTTTCCCGGACAGCCGGAGATGGTGGCCGCGCGGTTCGGTGCCTCGCTCCTCACCTCGGTCGTCATGGGCTGGCTGTGGATCCGGTGGGGGCGCGAGGAGTGGCTGCGGCTGCCGACGGACCATGCGGAGCATGCGCCCGGCGCGGGCCGGCTGGAGGCCTTCCGGCGCGGGCTGGAGCACGACTTCCTGCAGGCGGGCGGGTTCCTGGTGGTCGGAGCCATGGCCGCGGCCACCTTCAACGTCCTCGTACCGCCGTCCGTCCTGGAAGCCTTCTCCGGTTCTCCATGGCTGGGCATCCTCGTGGCGGCGGCGCTCGCGGTCCTCCTGTCGGTGTGCTCGGAGGCGGACGCGTTCGTCGCGTCCTCGTTCACCGGCTTCTCGCCCACCGCCCGCCTCGCCTTCATGGTGGTGGGCCCGATGGTCGACCTGAAGCTGATCGCCCTGCAGTCGGGGGCCTTCGGGCGGGCGTTCGCGGTGCGGTTCTGCGCCGGCACGTTCGTCGTGGCGATCCTGTGTTCCGTAGTCGTCGCAGGCGTACTCCTGTGACCGGACGGCCCCCCACCGACGGGACAGACGCGCGCCTGCTGAGCGGACTCGGTCAGCCCCTCCTGCTGGTCCTGACCGGCACGGGCCTGCTGCACACAACGGTGCGCAGCGACGTGTACCTCCGGTACGTGAAGGAAGGGCTGCGGCCGTACCTCATCGCCTCCGGCGTCCTCCTGGTGGCCCTGGGCCTCGCGGGGCTCGGAGCCGAGTTGGTGCGCCGCCTGCGGCAGCTGCCGGACGACTGCACAGACGAACGCGACGACCAAGACCACGGCCACGGGCATGACCACGGGCACGGCCACGGGCATGACCACGGCCACGGGCATGACCACGGCCACGGGCACGGAGGTGCCACGCACGTCGCCTGGCTCCTCGCCGTACCCGCCCTCACCCTGATGTTCGTCGCCCCGCCGGCGCTCGGCTCGTACACGGCCTCGCGGGACGGGGCCGCGGCCAGGGTGGAGCACAGCGCCTACAAGGACCCGTTGCCGGACGCGCCGATCGCACCCCTGGCCCTGGAGGAGTTCATCGGACGCTCCGTGAACGGGCCGGAGACCCTGCGCGGCCGCAAGGTCCGGCTGCTCGGATTCGTCTCCGCGGGCAAGGGCCCGGACAGCTGGTACCTCAACCGACTGAAGCTCAGCTGCTGCGCGGCCGACGCGCGGACCCTGCGTGTGGAGGTGCACGGCGCGGAGGCACCCGACGACGACTCCTGGGTCGAGGTCACGGGTGTCTGGCGGGGCGACCACGTCGCTGCCGAGAACCCGGTCCCGACCATGGAGGTCGACGCCGTCAAGCCTGTCGGCCAACCGCTCAACCCCTACCACGACGTGCCGCCCACGGACGGCTGAGTCCTCGACATGGCGCCCGGGAGGCGACGCGTCGGCGCACCCGAAGGGTTCGTGCCGGGGCCGGCCTGGACCGGCTGGGATCAGTTGCCTGCGGAGAGGTCCCCGGCAAGGAGCCGTACCGTGAGTTCCATGCACCGCGTCCGGGCCGCGGAGAGGCCGTAGGGCATCTTGGTCACCGTTTCGAAGGCACTCATCCGGGCGTCCTCCTCGCCGTTCGCCCCGGCGTCGTAGGTCTCGAAGAGCTTCTCCTCGGCCACGTCCAGTCCGCCGGCTTCAATGGCCTGGAGCAGGGCCTTGTGGTGGGCGCAGTGTTGCGCGGCGAGCTCCTCGACCCGCGGGTCGTGGGGGTCGACGGTGTCATCGAGGGCGGCGTCGGCCGCGTCGAGGCGGTCCGCCTCGGCCCGTAGGCCGGGATGGGTCGCCAGGACGATGAACACGCCGGCCTGAAGTGCGGCTCCCAGCGGCCCGAAGATCCGTTCCGTGACCAGCAGGGAGTCCAGGTCGGAGGGGCGCAGTGCGCCGGAAGGCAGGTGGCTGAGCCGGTCCGCGACCAACGGGGAGAGCAAGCCCAGGGGGCTGCCCACGATCCGCAGGCGCTGGACTGCCGCGCGCTGACGCTTGATGTCGGCCTCCTGGGCGGCCATGGTCTCCTCCAGCCGGCCCAGGACGTCCTCGACGTCCCGGGCTTCGTCAACGAAGGCGGCCCGCATGTCGTCCAGGCTGATGCCGGCCTCGGACATCTTGCGGATCCAGAGCAGGCGGATCATGCCGTCGTAGCCGTAGCGGCGGCGTCCGTCCCCGCCTCGCCCGGGCTCCGGCAGCAGACCGATCTGGTGGTAGTGACGAATGGCGCGGGGGTGGTTCCGGCAAAGGCGGCGGCATCGCCGATCCTGACTTCGCGGGGAGACGTGGCGGAGGGGTACATCGCAGACAGGGCCTTTCGTGCTGTGGTGCCCTCGACGACACCACATGCCGCTACGGCATGTGCAACTGCGCACCCCAGGACCCTGACGGGCCTCGCGCGCCCGGCAGTGACCGGCTCACCGCCGTCCAGGGCCGGACCGGCCGGCATCGGCGGCCCGATCCGGCCCCGCATCGCATCAGTGATCACTGATCTCGGGCGGACAGGTCCGATCGACTGGTCAATCCCTCATAGAGACACGAGCCGGCCAGGAGACCTCAGCCGGCTGCTCCTGTGGGGCAGCCGGGCGCGGTCAGATCGTGACCGGGCCGTGGGCGGTGGCGAACTCGACCGAGACCAGGCCCGGTTCCTCGTCCTCGACCCAGGTGACGTCGATCTGGTCGAGGGGGTGGTCGGCCGGTTCGCCGAGGAATTCTGCGATGGAGGCGGCGTCGCCGGCGATGGAGACCCCGTGGATGGTGGTGGAGGTGCGCGGGTCGGCGCTCGGGCGCTCCTCGTCGGGGACCAACCACTGCAGGAAGTAGGGGAGTTGGGGGTCCTCCAGCAGTTCCAGAAGGCCGATCTGCTTCCACCTCAGGTCGAACCCGTCGGGGCGGACACGGTGGCCCTCGGCCGAGGTGCGGCCGAGGCGGGCCTCGACCGGGGCGATGTCGTCGACGGAGACCACCCACCCGAGCCAGCCGCCGCCCCCGGCGGCGCGGCGCGCGACCGCCTGGCCGAAGGGTGCGCGGTCGGCGGCGGGGTGGTCGAGTGTGGTGACGACCTCGACGTAGGTGCCGCCGCTCAGCGGGAGAATGAAATTGCGGGTGCCGAACCGAGGGTGCACGCCCCCGTCGACGAACCCGCCGCCGAGGGCCGATCCGATCCACTGGACGGTCGAGACGAAGCTGTCGCGGGCCACCGCATAGGACACGTGATCAAGTCGCACTGCGCCATCATCACCCGACAGCCCGCCCAAGTCCCGACGCCACGCCCGCCGCCCCGGCCGCGTCCGCCGTGGCTTCGGCGGGGGAGCGGATCGATCATGGGCCTTTCGCCGCGCAAGGGGTTCACGTTCCGGGCGGGGTGACGGTCTCCTCGTCGGTCAGGCGGGCCCGCCAGCTTCTGACGTACTCGTCGGGCATGGACGCCAGGCGGGCTATCTCCGCGTCGCTGCGCGCGTCGGACCAGGCCAGGATCCGCGTCACGGTGCGGTTCCGTGCGGCGCGGAAGTCCTTGAGCATGTTTTCGAGGCGTTCGACCTCCTCGGCTTCGCGCACGAGTTGGCTGTCGACGGCGGAGCGTTCCTCGGCGCGCAGCCGCTGCAGCTAGGAGTTCAGGCCCGTCAGGACCAGGCCCTCCTCGCGCGCGGCGTTCTGGAATCCCTCGGCCAGGGCCGCCAGCGCGCAGTCCGGAACGTCGGCGAGCGTGGCTCCGAGGGGCTTGGCCGCCTCCCAGGTTCCCCGGCCCGCGTCCGTCGTCTCCAGCCATATGCGGGCGTCCGTCGGAGTGCGGTCGCCGCACGCCTGCGCGCGGTAGGCATAGAGGGCGGCACGGTGGCCGTAGAAGGTGAAACCGTCCTCGATCTGCCGGTCGGCGTCGTGGCACATCCGCCCTGGTACCCCGCCGTATCCGCGCTCAGGACGGTAGTCGGCGTAGGCGTCGAGTTCCGCGTCCGTGGCCAGGGCCCAGGAGGGGTCGCACAGGTCGGGGTTCATGGCGAGGAACGCGCCGACCTCGACGCGCCAGGCAGGGGTCGGCGTCGTGCGCAGCCCCGGCCGGAGCAGGCCCCCCGAGGGATCGACGGGGTGGGCCGTGGCCTGCGCGATGTCGTCCCAGGCGGTGGCGGCATCAGCCGACCACTCCAGTTCACCGGCCGGCCCGATCCGGTGCATCGAATCCACGAGCCGCTGTACGCCGGGCAGGATGCGCAGCGCGAGCGCGTGCAGCTCCTCGGCGGTGAAGAAGCGCCAGGAGCAGCCGCGCTGTTCGTCATGGGTCAGGTGGTCCAGCAGATGCACCACGATCCCAGGGGCCGGGACGGCACCGTCGCCGAGCACCTTGCGGGGAAGGCCGGGGAGCCGGTCGGCGAGGTCTTCGGCCGGGGCCCGCCAGTCGGTGTCCCCGAACCAGACGGCGCCGTCGCACGCGTCCACTGCCAGCCACTGGTGGTAGCCCGCTCCCGGGCCGTAACGCTGCTCCTGCTGCTCGGCGTGCTCGTCGTGCCATACGTACTCGGCCGGTGGCGGGTCCAGCTCCACGGCCATGAAGGCGTCGTCGGGGCGGTACCCGGGGAGGACGTGGGCGGTTCTTCTCGGTGTGCTGTCGGCGGCGGTCATGAGGGGTTTCCTCTCGGTGGAGCGTCAACCGCCGCAAACGTAGTGCGCGCGCCACCGGATAGTTTAATTTTCAGCCATTGTGGCCGAGGGTCGTCCGTAGCGGAAATCCTGACATCGGGGTCAGGTCTACGCGCGTCCGGCCGGCGTCAAGTTTGGCCGTATTGCACCGGGCGGCCGCGGTCCGTTCACCCGGCCGCCCGTGGCTGCTCGTCGCCGTACGCGTGAGACGGCGGCCCCGCGCAGGGCTGCGGCCATGAACCGAGCGCGGTGACGGGGCGGTGCCGCGCGCCGCGCGGGGTGTCGATTGCGCAGGTGGGGGCGCTCCCGCCGGGCCGTCGCCGTGCCGCCGTTCCCCTCCCGTGAACGCCGATCTGACGGTTCAGGTCGCCGGACGGAAGGTGCGCAGGGTGCGAACCTCGCCGGGCCGGGCTTTCCCGGCACGGATGTCTTGACACCCCTCTGGTGCAGGCCGCAAGATCGCAGCGTGAACCTGTCAGACAGCCAGACAGGTGGCCCGGGCCCGCGGCGCGTCAGCGCGATGGAAGCGGTCTTCGGCCACCTGCGCAGCGCCATCGAGCGCGGCGAGTACGCAGTGGGTGACAAGCTCCCCTCCGAAGCGGAGTTGTGCCGGACCCTGGAGGTCAGCCGGCCCGTGCTGCGGGAAGCCCTCAGGGCCCTGCAGGCCATGGGCCTGACCGTCTCCAAGAGCGGCAAGGGCACGTTCGTCCTGGCCAACACGGTCGAGGACCCCACCTTCGGCGACTATGCCGCCAGCGACCTGCTCGAGGTGCGCCGGCACGTCGAGATCCCGGTCGCCGGGTACGCCGCGGTGCGCCGCACCCCCGAGGACCTGGACCATCTGGGTCATCTGCTGGACCGGATGGAGCAGGAGACCGACACCACCGCGTGGGTGGCGATGGACACCGTCTTCCACCTGGCGGTTGCCGAGGCATCCCGCAATCCCGTCTTCCGCCGCGTCATCGAGGAGATCCGCGACGCACTGGCGCGTCAGTCGACCTTCCTCAACGAACTGGGCGGCCGGCGCGAGCAGTCCAACTGCGAGCACCGGGCGATCCTCGAGGCATTGGTCGACGGCTCCGAACACGACGCGGTGGAAGCCATGTCCCACCACCTCCTGCGGGTCGAGACGACCCTCACCGACATCGTGCGCCCCCAGCGCACAACCGCCCCTACGGAAGGCAGACCCGAGGCGTGAGCGAGCAGTTCCTCAAAGACGAGAAGCGCCCCACGACCCGTCACGTCGACGCCGGCGACACCGGCTACAGCAAGTCCTTGAAACCCCGGCACGTCAACATGATCGCCATCGGCGGTGCGATCGGCACCGGCCTCTTCCTCGGCGCGGGCGGACGCCTCGCCGACGCCGGGCCCTCCCTGTTCGTCGCCTACGCCGTCTGCGGGATCTTCGCGTTCCTCGTCGTGCGTGCGCTCGGCGAACTCGTCCTGTACCGGCCGTCCTCCGGCGCCTTCGTCTCCTACGCCCGGGAGTTCCTCGGGGAGAAGGGCGCCTACACCGCGGGCTGGATGTACTTCCTGAACTGGGCGACCACCGGCATCGCCGACATCACCGCCGTGGCCACTTACACCCACTACTGGCACCTCTTCTCCGACGTCCCGCAGTGGGTGATCGCGCTCATAGCCCTGGCCGTGGTCCTGACCGTGAACCTCATCTCGGTGCGGATCTTCGGCGAACTGGAGTTCTGGTTCGCCATCGTCAAGGTCAGTGCCCTGGTCGTCTTCATGGGGATCGCGATCTTCCTCCTGATCACCCGGCACCCCGTCGACGGCGCCGTCCCCGGCCCCGCCCTGATCAGCGACAACGGCGGCGTCTTCCCCAACGGCCTGCTTCCCATGCTGCTGATCATCCAGGGCGTCGTCTTCGCCTACGCCTCCGTCGAACTGGTGGGCGTCACGGCCGGTGAGACCGAGAACCCCGAGCTGATCATGCCCAAGGCCATCAACTCGATCATGTGGCGCGTGGGCCTCTTCTACGTCGGCTCGGTCGTCCTGCTGACGATGCTGATGCCCTGGAGCAGCTACAGCGCCGGCCAGAGCCCGTTCGTCACCGTGCTCTCCCACATCGGCGTCCCGGCGGCCGGCGACGTGATGAACCTGGTCGTCCTCACCGCCGCCATGTCCTCGCTCAACTCCGGCCTCTACTCCACCGGCCGCATCCTGCGCTCGATGGCCGTCAACGGCTCCGCCCCCCGCTTCACCGCACGCCTCAGCAGCACCCAGGTCCCCTACGGCGGCATCCTGCTCACCAGCGGCATGTGCGTCCTGGGCGTCGGGCTCAACTTCGTGGTCCCCGCGGACGCGTTCGAGATCGTCCTCAACCTCGCGGCGATCGGCATCCTCTCCACCTGGGGCATGATCATGCTCTGCCACCTCCTCTTCTGGCGGAAGACCCGCAGCGGTGAGCTGACCCGTCCCTCCTACCGCCTGCCGGGCTCCCCGTGGACCGAACTGGTGACGCTGGCCTTCCTCGCCTCCGTCCTGGTCCTCATGTACGCCGACGGAGGAGCCGCGCGCACCACCGTGCTGTGCGTGCCGCTGATCGCCGCGGCGCTGGTAGCCGGCTGGTACGCGGTCCGCGGCCGCGTGGCGAGCGCCGCCGCCGAGGGCGAGGGCGAGGGCTGAGCGGACGCCGACCCGGCGCTCCGGGCCCCCGCCCGCCATATCGGTCCGCAGCAACCCACCACCCAACGAGGCAGTGATGCGCAGCAGTCTCCTCGCGGACGCCCCCGCGATCCGCGAACCCCAGCATGCACCGGTCGCCCACGTCACGAGGGGTGGCGTGGTCGAGGGAGTCCACTACGGCTCCGTCGTCGTCCTCGACGGCGACGGCGGCGTCCGGTCGAGCGTCGGCGACATCGAGGCCGCCTGCTACCCGCGCTCAGCCCTCAAGCCCCTCCAGGCCGCCGCCATGGTGCGGGCCGGGCTGCCGCTGGACGGCGCCCTCCTCTCCCTCGCTATGGGCAGCCACTCCGGTGAGGAGCACCACCTCGCCGGCACCCGGATGATCCTCGAACTGGCCGGCGTCTCCGAGGGCGACCTGCGCAACATCCCTGACCTGCCGTACGCCCCGGCGGTCCGGGACGCCTGGGTGCGCGGGGGCCGGGAGCCCTCCCGGCTCGCCCAGAACTGCTCCGGCAAGCACGCCGCGATGCTGTACCTGTGCAAGCTGTCCGGCTGGCCCCTGGAGACGTACCTCGACCCGGCCCACCCGCTCCAGAGGGCGATCGCCGAGGTCGTGGAGGAACTCACCGGCCAGCGCATCGCGAACGTCACCGTCGACGGCTGCGGATCCCCGCTGTTCTCGGTGTCCCTGCACGGCCTCGCCCGAGCCGCAGCCAGCATCGCCACGGCCGCGCCGGACACCGCCGAGCGCCGGGTGGCGGACGCGCTGCGCGCCCACCCGGAGATGGCCTCGGGCACCGGGCGGGACACGGCCGAACTGATGCGCGCGGTACCCGGGCTGCTGGCCAAGGACGGCTTCGAGGGCGTCCAGGTCGCGGCGCTGCCCGACGGCAGGGCCGTCGCAGTGAAGATCGCCGACGGGGCGGACCGCGCGCGCATCCCGGTGACGGCCGCCGCCCTCGCCCGGGCGGGAGTCGAGCCGCGGCTGCTCGCCGCGTTCCAGGGCGAGCAGATGACCGGTGGCGGCCGGCCCGTCGGCGGCATCCGGCCGGTGGCGGCGCTGGGCCCACCGCCGCCACCGCCTGACCCCACCCGCTTCACCACCTGAACCACCCACCTCAGGAAGAGGATCCGCACACCCATGACCGCCGCCACCCGCAGCGAACACGACCTGCTCGGAGACCGCGAGGTCCCCGCCGACGCCTACTGGGGCGTCCACACCCTGCGCGCCACGGAGAACTTCCCCATCACGGGCACGCCCATCTCCGCCTACCCGCACCTGATCGACGCCCTCGCCACCGTCAAGGAGGCCGCCGCCCTCGCCAACGAGGAACTCGGCCTGCTGGAGCCCGCGAAGGCCGCCGCGATAGTCACCGCCTGCCAGGAGATCCGCGGCGGCAAGCTGCACGACCAGTTCGTCGTCGACGTCATCCAGGGTGGCGCCGGCACCTCGACCAACATGAACGCCAACGAGGTCGTCGCCAACCGGGCGCTGGAGCTGCTGGGCCACGCCAGGGGCGAGTACCGGCACCTGCACCCCAACGAGGACGTCAACCTCGGTCAGTCCACCAACGACGTCTACCCGACCGCCGTCCGGATCGCGACCGTCTCCGCGGTGCACGGCCTGCTCGACGCCATGGCGGTCCTCCAGGAGGCTTTCGCCCGCAAGGCCCTCGAGTTCCGCGACGTGCTGAAAATGGGCCGCACCCAGCTGCAGGACGCCGTGCCGATGACGCTCGGGCAGGAGTTCTCCGCCTTCGCCGTCATGCTCGACGAGGACCGCAGCCGGCTCGCGGAGGCCCTCGAACTGATCCACGAGATCAACCTCGGCGCGACGGCGATCGGCACCGGCCTCAACGCCCCCGCCGGGTACGCCGAATCGGCCCGCCGTCACCTCGCCGGCATCACCGGGATGCCGCTGGTCACCGCGGCCAACCTGGTCGAGGCCACCCAGGACTGCGGCGCGTTCGTCCAGATGTCCGGCGTGCTCAAGCGCATCGCCGTCAAACTGTCCAAGACGTGCAACGACCTGCGCCTGCTGTCCTCGGGACCACGCGCGGGCCTCGGTGAGATCAACCTGCCGCCGGTACAGGCGGGTTCGAGCATCATGCCCGGCAAGGTCAATCCGGTGATCCCCGAGGTCGTCAACCAGGTCGCCTTCGAGGTGATCGGCAACGACGTCACCATCACCATGGCCGCCGAGGCGGGGCAGCTTCAGCTCAATGCCTTCGAGCCGGTCATCCTGCACTCGCTGTCGGAGTCCATCACGCACCTGCGCGCGGCCTGCCTCACCCTCGCGGAGCGCTGCGTGTCCGGCATCACCGCCAACACGGAGATGCTGCGCACGACCGTCGAGAACTCCATCGGCCTGGTGACCGCCCTGAATCCGCACATCGGGTACACGGCTGCCACCGACATCGCCAAGGAGGCCCTCGCCAGTGGCCGGGGTGTGGCCGAGCTCGTCCTGGAGAGGGGCCTGCTCCCGGCCGAGAAGCTCGCCGCGCTGCTGCGGCCCGAGGTGATCGCGGGAACCGGCGCGGCTGGAGCCTGACGGGACGGCCACCGCCCGGGCGCCCGTGGACGCCGGGTCCGCACCGGAGCGGCGCCCCGATGGTGTGGCTCGGCGTCCCCGACGCCCAGCCGGACCGTGCTGCGGGCGTCGTCGGGCGCCGTCAGGGTCGGCTGCGGGCAGGGGCAGGCTGACTCGGCGGGTCCGGCGGGTCCGGCGGGTCCGGCGGGTCCGGCGGGTCCGGCGGGTCCGGCGGTCGTGGTCGTCCGGGATCCGGCAGCCGTGGTCGTACGGGAGGGGTGCGGGAGCCCGCCACCGCGGCGGCCCGGACCCCCTCGCCGCCGGGGAGGGAACCCCCGGCCCCGTACCCGCCGTCCGGGGAGCACTTCCGACGCCGGACCCTCGGGTTCCGGCCGTGGCTAACGGAGGTGCGGGGGGTCGGGTGGCGGGGGCGGGATGGCAGCCGTGCCCGGCGCTGTCTCCGGCCAGACCAGCAGGACCGGGCACGGGGCGTGGTCGACGACGAAACGGCTTCCAGGGCCGAGACTGCGGGGTCCGAGGTGGGTGCGGTCACCGTCGCGGGCGAGGATGAGCAGGTCGGCGCCTTCGGCGGCGGCCACGACCTCGCGTTCGACGCGGCCCGAGCGTTCCTGCCGGGTGCACGGGCGTCCCAGCCTCTCGGCCGCACCGGCCAGGAGCCGTTCGCCGGCCGCTGCGGCCAGGTGTTCCACCCGCGTGCCGGGGTCGCGATCGGGGCGTGCGCGGCCCAGCAGCCCGGCGTAGGCGCCGTGCGCTGCGCCCGGCACCTCGGGGCCGGCCACGTGCAGCAGCACCACGTCGGCGCCCTGGGGTGCATGGGCGCGCGCGGCGTCGACGCAGGCGGGCCAGGTGCCCTCGACGATCCAGACGATGACGTTCACCGTGTTCAGCCTCCGATCGTGTGGAGTGACACCCACAGTGCCACCACCGAGAGCAGCAGGGCGGCCGGCGTGGCGAGCAGGCCGAGCCGGGTGAACTCGCCCAGGTGCACGTCGGTGCCGTGCTCGCGCACGACCCGCCGCCACAGCAGCGTGGCCAGGGAGCCGGCGTAGGTGAGGTTCGGGCCGATGTTCACGCCGAGGAGCACGGCCAGGACCGCGCCCGGGCCGGTGGGGGCGGTCAGCGGCAGCCGCACCAGGACGGCGGGCAGGTTGTTGATGACGTTCGCGAGAACTGCCGCCAGCGCCGCGATGGCGAGGAGGGATGCCAGGTCGGTGCCGGCCGGGACCACGTGGCCCAGTGCGTCCGCGAGGCCGTTGTCCACCACCGCCCGGACCACGACGCCCAGCGCCAGCACGAAGACGCAGAACGGCAGGGCCGCGGCCCGCACGATCGCCACGGGTGTGGTGCGCCGCCGGGCCAGGGCGCGGGCCGCGAGGACGGCCGCACCCGCGGCCGCCGCCCAGGCCGGGTCGATTCCGAACACCGAGGCCAGTACGAAGCCCGCCAGGGTGCCCGCCACCGTGAGCAGGGCGAACAGGGGGAGTTCGGGCGGCTCGGCGGCGGGCGGGGCGTCGGCGCCCGCGTCCAGGTCGGTGGCGAAGAAGCGCCGGATCACCACGTACTCGGCCCCGATGGCGGCCAGCCAGGGCAGCGCCATCAATGCGGCGAACCGGGTGAAGGCCAGGCCGCTGGCTGCGAATGCCAGCAGGTTGGTCAGGTTGGACACCGGCAGCAGCAGCGAGGCGCTGTTCGACAGATGGGTGCAGGCGTACACGTGCGGCTTGGCACGGGCGCCCAGCCGGGTGGCGGTGGCGAAGACCACCGGCGTCAGCAGTACCACTGTGGCGTCGAGGCTGAGGACCGCGGTGATGAGGGAGGCCATCACGAAGACGAGGACCAGCAGGCGGTGTGGGCGGCCGGCCGCCCGGCGCGCCATCCAGGCGCCGCAGGCGTGGAAGAGGCCCTCGTCGTCGCACAGCTGGGCCAGGACCAGGACGGCCGCGAGGAAGCCGATCACCGGGCCCAGCCTGGCCGCCTCGGCCGCGGCGTGGTCGAGGGAGATCGCTCCCGTGGCGATGACCACTCCGGCGGCGGGGACCGCCACGACCGCCTCCGGCCAGCCCCACGGCCTGATCACGGCGCAGGCCAGGACGGCGAGGAGCAGGACGACGGACAGTGCTTCAGCGGGTGCGGCGTTCAGGGTCGGAGCCTTTCGGGCGCGGTTCCGGTAGGGGAGACCAGTTCGTTGTACAGCGTCAGGCACGCGGGCGCGTACCGTCGCCACACCGCGGCCGGCGTGGTCGGCGTGGTCGCCGAACACGCGAAGCCCGTTCCGCGCCACCGCCGCGGCAGGGACCGGCTCGTGAGGACGCCCGCGGCCGGTGACGAGCGGTGTGTGCGTGGACGGCCATCCGCCGGGCGTTGGACGACCGAGGGTCCGGCGCTGGGCGTGCCCGGTGTGCTCGGCCCCACCTGGTGTCCGTGCGAGCCGACGTGGAGGCCGCGACGCCGGATGCCGGCGCCCGCCGGGCGTTGGTGTCCGTGGACAGCGACAAGGTGCTGGACGTGCCCGGGGCGGACCTGTCGGACGACCCCCGGACGAGGCAGCAGGTCTGGGCCCGCCCCGCCCCGTGGGCCGGGCGGGGTCCGCGCCGGCCACCCATGGGCGGGCCGCTCCCGGGGACGGCCACGGCACGTCGGCCGGGCCACCGGCACGGACTCACCGTGCCGGGGTGAAGCCGCCCCAGACCGAGAGGGCGCCGCGCGGACCGGTTGCGTCGACGCGGTAGCCGTCGTGCTTGGCCTCGCGCCGGCCGGCGGCGTGGTTGTACTGGCCGGCGAAGACGTGCTGTCCGGCCGGGACCGTACGGCCCGGCTTGAGGATCCAGCGGTAGACCACGGCTCCGCCTTCAGGCTGCACGGTGACGGTGAAGTCGTCGGCGGGCAGCGTCCGCCAGTTGCCGGTGCTCTGCACTGCGCCGGTCTGCGTGACACGCAGTTCCACGGTGAGCGCGGTGAGGGGCTGGGTGGTCTTGAGGGTGATGTCGCTCTGCGCCCAGTAGGTGTTGCTTTTGGCGTCCAGGGAGCCGGCCGACCACAGAGGACCGTCCTGGACGTGCGCGCTGTCGGGCCGGGCCGAGCCCGTGCCCCCTGACACCTCCGGGCTGGGGCTCGTCGAGGACGAGCGGTCCGGCGAGGACGGGCCGCCGGTGGTGGGCGCCGGCGGCGTCGTGGGGGGCGTCCAGGGCGCGGACGGCGCGGACGGCGCGGCAGGGGTGCCCGAGTTGTCCGGCCTGGCCGGCGGGGACTGGACGATGGCGGCGACGGCGAAACCACCGCCCGCCAGAATGCCGGCCGCGGCGAGGGAGGCCAGTGCCACCCTGGGCCAGGGCCTCGCGCCGGACGACTCCCGGTGGCGGTCGGGGGCGCCGGACATACCGCGTTCCAGGCGTGCCAGGATCCGGGCGCGGTCGGGCTGATGTGCCTCGGCGGCTGTGCGCAGCCGCGCGCTGAGCTCCTCGTTCATCGGCTCCTCCTCCCCGCCAGTAGTTCCCCGGCTGCTTCCGTGCCGCCCAGCATCCGTTCCAGTTCGGCCATCCCCTTCGAGGTCTGGCTCTTCACCGTACCGACCGATATCCCGAGCGTCAGAGCGGTGTCCTTCTCCGACAGGTCGAACGCGTGCCGCAGGACCACGCACGTCCGCTTCCGGAACGGCAACCGGGCGAGAGCCGTACGCACGTCCACCACGGCGGCCACGTCCGGGCCGCCCGACGGCTCCACTCCGCGGGACCAGAACAGGGCGATCCGGCGGCGTTCGCGAACCGCGCTGCGGATCCGTGACCGTGCCAGGTTGGCGACCACGCCACGTGCGTAGGCGAGCGGGTACTCGACCTGGCCCAGCCGGTCCCAGCGCTGCCACAGCGCGATCAGGGCGTCCGCGGCCAGATCGTCGGCACCGTCCGCCTCACCCGTCAGGAGGTGGGCGAAACGGGCGAGTTCGGCGTAGTGGCGTTCGAAGAACTCGTGGAACTGCGCGGACGCGTCATCGAGGACCATGGCCGTCGGTCGCCCCCCTCCACAAATGTTTGCGTTAACATCCAGCCGGGAGCGTATCAGTGCCCGGTCAGTCGGGGTGCGCCCGATGCGCCGCCCCCCGATCCGCTCACCCGGCCGCGGTGCGGTTTCAGTGCGGGGCGAACTGGACCCGGGTCGGTTGCGCGACGTTCGGCAGCAGCGAGGTCCCGTCGACCGTCAGCTGCTCTCCGTAGATGTCGGTGATCCTCATCGCGCTGCCGCACCCGCTGCCGTCGGAGGAGAGGAAGTAGTTGTAGTCGGTACGGGGCAATCTCCGCCAGCCGTTGGTGGTGCGTACCTCAAGCCGTGCGACCGGATTCCGGTGGTCGATCACCTGGATGCCGCACCAGTAGGGGCTGGATCCGGTCTTGTACCGGATGGAGAGCGTGCCGGACGTGTGGGGGCTCAGCAGGCTCCAGGTGATCGGGATACGGCCGAGCTTGGGATCCGCCAGTTTCGCGAAGGCCTGTTCGCTGAGGTCCAGTTGCCCGGGTGCGCAGGGCAGTGGGCATTCGTTGGTGATCCGGACCGTGATCGAGGCGCCGCTCGCGGCGCGTACGCGCACGTACGCGCCGCACGCCCGGGACGACTCGTAGTCGGTGGTGTTCATCGCCGCGATCATGAGGTCGTCGCTCGGGCCGAACAGGCAGGCGCCGTTGCCGTCGCCGGCAGCGTAGGCGGTGGCGACGCCCTTGTAGGTGGTCCCGGGCTGGATGCGCCCTGCCGACGGTGCCGGGGTGGACGCCGCCGGTCGGGTCTCCTTCGCCGGAGGCTGCGACGTCGCCGCGGCGGTCGCCCCGACGGCCGCCG
Organism: Actinobacteria bacterium OV450; assembly: GCA_001298555.1. Classification (GTDB taxonomy): domain Bacteria; phylum Actinomycetota; class Actinomycetes; order Streptomycetales; family Streptomycetaceae; genus Streptomyces. The sequence continues at coordinate 496 of LJCW01000318.1, read as the reverse complement.
TCGGGGTCGCCACGGCAGGCGAGCTGTCCGCCGTGGGTGCGGGGCTCGTCGGAGCCGAGGGCGTGGCTCCCGCCAGGGGGGCGGCGGGGGCCGCCATGTCGGCCCCGGCGGTACCGGTCCCCTTGGGGCCGGGGAGCACGGCGATCACCAGGCAGAGGAGGCCGCCCGCGGCGGTCAGCATCACCGCCGTTCCCCTCATCAGCCTGTGTCTACGCTTGCGCTGCCGCGCGGCCTGCCGTGCAGTCTGCATGTCCGTCCGTCCGAAGATTCGAGTCGAGGTGCACTGCCTGGTTGCCGCAGGATGCGAAAAGGTTGCCGACGGAGGCCGACGGAGGCCGACGGAGGCCGACGGATGCCGGCGGATGCCAACGGATGTCGGCGGATGCGGACGGGCGCGCGGGTCCTTCGGGGCAGCCGGGCAGCCGCGTCCCTTACCGGTCCGCCCCCTGGACGGGGGCGCGATGAGGGCGACGCCGGCTGCGCCCGCCGGATGAAC
>LJCW01000306.1 GCA_001298555.1 Actinobacteria bacterium OV450 | reverse complement strand
CGATGGTGCGTCTGGGATCAACGCCTTGACCTGCGACGATGCGGCCAGCCGGTGACTTTGAATTAGCCCTGCCTCCTACCGCCCGACGGATTACCGACTCAACGCCCGAAATATCCACCTCATTGGGCTGCTCGATATTTCTCCAGGACGTCGGCAGGGATGCGCCCGCGTGGGCCTACCTCGATTCCTTGGCTCTGAGCCCAGACGCGGATCTTACCCGCATCACCGTCGGTCTTTCCCCGCTTCACCGGCCGACGAGTACCACCGGTCTTGCGCCCGACACCCATAAATGGGCCCAGTACGTCCAGAAGTTTTTGGTAGTTGTCCGGCCCCAAATCCACTTCATAATTTACACCATCGACACTGAACGTGTGCGTGGCGACATCCTCACCTGCAACGCCACTCAGATCGTCGGTGTAGACGGTGATGGTGCGCTGAACCATGTGGCAGACCTTTCCTCTGTTGCAAATAGCCTACCCGCATGACGGCAGTTAGAGCGTCCGCCAGTAGGTCATCGGCTGCGGGGTGTGTGGGGGCGTGTGTCCCATCGGTAGTGGGTCCAGGAGCCTTTTCCATCTGTACGGCTTGAGGGTGGGGTGGCGGCAGGGCTGATTCAAAGTCACCGGCTGGCCGCATCGTCGCAGGTCAAGGCGCTGAGCCCAGACGCACCATT
>LJCW01000305.1 GCA_001298555.1 Actinobacteria bacterium OV450 | reverse complement strand
CTGCGGCCTTCGGCTCGGCGGCCGCGGCCTGCACCGCCACGGCGTCCGCGACGGGCTCGGGCCCGGCGGCGACCACGGGCGCTTCCACCGCCGGGGCCTCGACGGGAGCGGCCTCGACGGGCACGGCCTCGACCGGAGCGGCCTCGGCCACGACCGGCTCCGGGGCGGCAGGGGCGGGGACGGCGGGCTCGGGCTCCACCACGGCGGCCTGCTCCGGGGCCGCGACCGGCTCCGGCTGCGGGACCTGCGGGGCGGCGGGAGCTTCGGCGCTCACCGGTGCCCCGGGGGCCGCGACGGGCTCTGAGGCGGCCACGGGCTCCGGGGCCGCCACGGGCTCGGAGACGACCACCGGCTCGGGAGCGGCCACGGGCACCGGCTCCGCGGGCCACGGCGCACCGGCCTGCGGCGGGATCCCGCCGGGCTGCGGCGCGGCTGCGGCCTCGGCACTCGGGACGTCCAGGTACTCGGGACCGAGGGTCGGCGGTCCGGCCACCTGGACCGGAACCGGCGCCTCGGCGGCCGGCGCCGCGTGAGCCGCCGGGGCCACGGGCGCGCTCACCGCGGCTGCGACGGGCATGACCGGCGCCGCCGGAGCGGCGGCCGGGCCCCGGTCGGCGAGGGACCGTACGACGCCGCCGGTGGCCTCGGGCACGGGCGGCCCCATGTGCAGGGGGCGGCGCGGGGCCGCCCGGCCGGCGGGCGGGGCGGGCGGGGG
>LJCW01000304.1 GCA_001298555.1 Actinobacteria bacterium OV450 | reverse complement strand
GGGTGCTGGCTAGGGGGGGGGGCGGTGGCGGGGTGGGGGGGGGTGGCGGCGTCCAGGGCGGCAGCGGGCCCGGTGCCGGTGCCTGGGCTGAGGTATGCGCTGAAGAGCACGGTGCCGTCCGGGGCCATGGCGGTGATCTGCACGGCGGACGCGTTGTGCAGGCTGGTGGTTTCCACACCGAGGGCGGTGAGTGAACGGTTGCGCAGGAGGCGGCGGGCCCACCGGCTGGCGTGCTCGCGTTCGCGTGGCCAGGACGACGGGCGCCGTAGTGCCCTGACGGCGTCCTCGAGCCGGAGGTAGGACTCACCGGTGGTCTGCGACTGCCACAGGGGCGGGTGGCCGGCCGGCTGCGCGTTCACGGTGCCGAGATAGTTTGTGCCGTCGTAGACGGCCCAGACGGGGCGCTCGGTGCCGGCAGGCCGTACGAACCGCGCAAGACGCCCGTCGGTCTCGCGGTCGAACAAGTCTGCCCACACACCAGCATCACCGGCATCACCGGTGCTCCCTGTGTCCACTGGGACTCCTCTTCTCCACCGGGCTGGGTCGCTCCCTGGTTTCCGGTGTCCGATGCTGTCTTGACGCCGGGTCCGCTGGCCCGAAGGGCCCGCCCCCCCCCCCCCCGCCCCCGCGAAGCGG
>LJCW01000303.1 GCA_001298555.1 Actinobacteria bacterium OV450 | reverse complement strand
AGAGGGGGGCAGGGTGCCGGGCGGGCGTGAGGGTCGGGAGGGGTAGGCGCGCGGTGGAGAGGGTTGTACCAGAGGGGTGCGGACGCACTGGTCCCGCTGCGCCCCCGACGCCGCCCGCCAGCTTGCCGAGCACCTGACCCCTGCAGACTCCGGCCCCTCCCGGACCGGCGTGAAATTCTCCTCGGCTTGGGGAACCCGCGACGACCTCGACACCACGCTCGTCGAGCCAAACCCCGCCGCGGAGACCAGCGCCGACACTTCCATCGACCGCGGCGGCGTCAACCGGCACCCGATCCGGTACGTGCGCCTGCGCCAAGACGCGAGCGTGGACGACGTGCCCCGGCTCGACGAGGGCCAGGCTGGAGGCTGACTGATCACGGTCAGGGCTGGGCTCAGCGCTGGTAGCGCCAGTGCTGGTGGACTTTAAGGACCTCGTAGCTCCATGCGGTGTGCGGGCGGGTGCCGGACTGGGTTCTCCAGCCGAGCTGTTCGGCCACTGCCGGGAACCGGGGGTGCATCTGCCGGTCTCCGACGGTGACGAGCGCGGACAGGAGAGGTTCTCCTTTCCGCCTGTCTTCGTCGACCAGCCACAGGAGAACGCACTGGTCGTCGGCGTGCAGGCGGGGCAGGCTCGGCAGGCGCTTGTGGATCTGGGGCCAGGTGAGGGTGGAGCCGGCCCGGGCGGTCTGCTCCAGCAGCGGCCGCAACTCGGTCGCGATCTCCCAGAGCCGCCCGGCCTCCAGAAGCGCCCGCCCTTCTCCCCGCCGCGGGGCGCCTCGCCCCCGCCCGCGGCCCCGCCCCGCCCCGCGCCGCACGCCCCGCCCGCGCCACGCCCCCTCACCCTCCAGACCCTCCCCCCACCCAGTCGCC
>LJCW01000302.1 GCA_001298555.1 Actinobacteria bacterium OV450 | reverse complement strand
CCCCCGGGCTCTCCCCCCAACCGGTCCCCCTCAGATTCCCCCCGAGGTTCCCCCTCAGAAGGCACACCGGGACGGTTCGAGGCGGCCCGGTCGCGGCCCGGTTGTCGCGCCGGTCGGACACCCGGACCCCTGGCCTTCCTCACGCCCGGTCACCCCCCGTGCCGCGCCGACACCGCGGCCCAGGATGGGCGCGACAAGCCTCACGAGGGTGCCACGCACGGCACGGGCCGCGCACTTGGCCGGCCCCAGCCGCGACCTCAACCCCGTGAAAGGCTGGTCCATCCTCCGCCACACCACCCAGGCCAATCACGGCCTTCACCGACCCCGACCACCTCATGCGCCGGCTACGACACGGCCTCCGACAGATCCCATACCGCAGCCACCTCATCGACGGATGCCGCACCGGAACCGGACTCACACCGACGACACCACGGCTACAAAGTCAGTAACGCGGCGCATCAGGACCGGAAAGAATCGTTCCGCTAGCGATCACGATGACCGCCTAACAGAACATTCCAAACGGACATCAGGCAGACTTAGGTTTTTTCCGGCCATCCGCCGCGATACCCACCTGCAGGCCTCACCCTCATCCCTGAAAGCGGGCCGCGTCCTGCCACGGCCAACGGGGGCCGTGCCCGGCCTGCCAAGGTGGTGAGCAGCATGCCCGCGCAGACTCGGAGTGCCGACAGGGTCGGCAGCGTCAGTATCTACCGTTACGCGCAGATCGTGGCGGAACTGCGCAGGGCCCTGGAGTCCGGGGTCCGGGTCCAGTTCGCCGTCGGGGACCGCGCCCTGGAGATCGAGCCGATGCGCGAGCCGGGCTACCGGGAACACGGCGAGGACTTCTTCACCGTCAGGGAATCGCTGATGCGCCTCGCCGGCGACATCGGACTGGCCTACTCCTCCGTGAGGAGCGCAAGGTGGACCGCTT
>LJCW01000301.1 GCA_001298555.1 Actinobacteria bacterium OV450 | reverse complement strand
GCTGGAGAATCCTCCGGCACGCCCGCATCAGCCCGAACAAGCTCACGTCAGTCGCAGCGGCCATCCTCACCCTCACGATCTACACGTGAAAAAGGCTCCTGGTATTTCATTCCGACCGCTATTTGAGTCGGAACTGTTGGGTTGCCTATCCGATGGTGTAGTGGACGTGGCGGGCGTGGAAGTAGCTGCGGAGGATGTGGGGTTGCTGTTGGCGGCGGTGGAGAAACTGCCGGGTCTCGCGGGCGAGGTCGTCTGTTGAGCGGGTGCGTGCGGGGTGGACGTGCCGTTTGATGTCGGCGTTGAGGATTTCGTCGGGGTTGAGTTCCGGGCTGTACCCGGGCATGAGGTGCAGCTCGACGCGGTCGGCGTTGGCGGTGAGCCAGGCGGTGACCTTCTTCGCCCGGTGGACGGGGCGGCGGTCGGCGATCACGTGGACCTTGCGTCCAGCCTGGCGGGCGAGGCGGTCCAGGAAGCGGATGAACACCTGCGCGGTGAACGAACCGGTGTAGACGGTGAACCACAGAGCACCGCGGGAGGCGATCGCGGACATGATGTTCACCCGGAAGCGGCGTCCGTTGACGCGGACGAGCGGGGCCTGCCCCATCGGTGCCCAGGAGCGTCCGGGCGGGGCGGTGTCCGAACGCAGGCCGCACTGATCCGCCCAAGCCACCACCGCCTTCTGCGCTTTCGCCTTCGCGGCGATGGCTGGGTATTCATCCTCGAGCCACGCATCGACCTTCGCCTGGTCCTGACGGTATGAGCGGCGTTCGGGCCGCTGCGGGGAGAAACCGTGCCGGCGCAGCCATTTGCCCACCCCGCGCTCGGTCATCGTCACGCCGGTGACCATCCGGATGAGTTCCGCCACCAGCGGCCGGGTCCACAACGGGCCGCCCAGGAGCAGGTCCTCGGGCGTGTAGTC
>LJCW01000300.1 GCA_001298555.1 Actinobacteria bacterium OV450 | reverse complement strand
AGGATCCCGGTCGCGGTGACGACCGTGTCGTGTCGGATGGTGTCCCGCGGAGTGGTGTAACGGATCTTGGCTGGGAAGTGCGCCGCTCGTGTGCCCTCGCGTGCATCGACTGCTGGTGAATGCTCCCTGAAACAGGACAGACCACCGTGCAACTGTCCTTGGTGAACTGCCAGTTCGTTCCAAGGGGGGTGCCCGGTGGCCTTGTCCCAGCATGACCTGCTTCGCCTGCTTGAGTCACTACGTTCGGCGGATGGTCTTGAACTCGTCCGTGAGGTCGCCGAGCGGCTGCTGCAGGAACTGATCGAGGCCGAGGCCACCGCGAGGATCGGTGCGGAGTGGGGCGAGCGGACCGAGGCCCGCACCACATGGCGCAACGGTCACCGGGAGAAGACCGTGACCACGCAGGCCGGCGACCTGGAACTCGCGATCCCCAAGCTGCGGGCCGGGAGCTTCTTCCCCAGCCTGCTGGAACGCCGACGCCGCATCGACCAGGCCCTTTACGCGGTCGTCATGGAGGCATACGTCCACGGGGTCTCGACCCGCTCGGTCGACGACCTGGTCAAAGCCCTCGGCTCGGACACCGGCATATCGAAGAGCGAGGTCTCCCGGATCTGCGCCGGCCTCGATGAACAGCTCGACGCCTTCCGCACCCGGCCACTGGATCACGTCCGGTTCCCGTACGTCTTCCTCGACGCCACCTACGTCAAGGCCCGCGTCGACCACCAGATCGTCTCCCAGGCCGTCGTCATCGCCACCGGCGTCACCGAAGACGGCGGCCGCGAAGTCCTGGGCGTCATGGTCGGCGACAGCGAGACGGAGGTCTTCTGGAGCGAGTTCCTGCGCTCGCTGCGCGAGCGCGGCCTGTCCGGTGTCCGTCTGGTGATATCCGACAGCCACAGCGGCCTGGTCAAGGCCATCCGCAAGGTCATGATCGGGGCCGGCTGGCAACGCTGCCGGGTTCACTTCGTCCGCAATGTCTTCTCCGTCATCCCGAAGGGGTCCGCGGAGATGGTCGCCGCGACGATCCGCACGCTCTTCGCTCAGCCCACCGCCGATGCGGTCAGAGCCCAGCTCGACACCGTCGCGGACATGCTCGGCCGCCAGTTCCCCAAGGTCAAGGAGATGCTGCTGGGGGCGAAGGAGGACCTGACCGCGTTCGCGGACTTCCCCCACCAGCACTGGAAGAAGATCCAGTCGACCAACCCGCTCGAACGCCTGAACCGGGAGACCAAGCGACGCTCCGACGTCGTCCAGGTCTTCCCGAACACCGCCGCCGTCACCCGCCTGGCCACCGCCGTTCTCGTCGAGCTCCACGACGAGTGGATCGCCTTCCCCCGCCGCTACCTCTCCATCAAGAGCATGGACAGCCTCTATCCGGACACCACCACCCACCTGCCCGGCACCGCTGGTTGATCAGCTACACCACGCCAAGGGACATGACCCAGAGGCCGCGCTGGCTGTTGGCGTTTCATGTCCGGTCGCAACCCGATGGTTCCGTCACGCTGGCGGGATGCCACCGATAAGCCTGGACGAGCCCACCGGCCGCTACCTGTCATTCGCCGAGCGCGAGGAGATCGCGCTGCTGCGCGCCCAGGAGCACGGCGTGCGGGAGATCGCCCGCAGGATCGGACGCGACCCGGCCACAGTCTCACGCGAGCTGCGCCGAAACTCAGCAACCCGGGGCGGCAAGTCGGTCTACCGGGCCCTGGTGGCGCAGTGGAAGGCGCAGCAGGCCGCGAAGCGCCCGAAGGCGGCCAAGCTTGCGGGCAACGACAGGTTGCGTGAATACGTGGAGGAACGGCTCGCCGGCGGTGTCCGTCGTCCCGACGGCACGATCGTCACCGGGCCCACGACCCCCGCGTGGAAGGGGCTGAACAAGCCGCACCGGCAGGACAGGCGGTGGGCGTGCGGTGGGCGACGGCCTGGAGCCCGGAGCAGATCGCGCGCCGGCTTCGCGTCGACTTCCCCGATGATGAGTCCATGCGCATCAGCCCCGAAGCGATCTACCAGGCCCTGTTCATCGAAGGCCGTGGCGCGCTCAAACGGGAGCTGGTCACGTGCCTGCGGACCGGCCGGGCCCTGCGTACTCCGCGTGCACGGTCACAGAACAGGCCGCAGGGGCATGTCACCGAGGACGTCGTCCTCAGCGAACGCCCCGCCGAGGCCGCGGACCGCGCGGTCCCCGGACACTGGGAAGGCGATCTGATCATCGGGACGGGCCGCTCCGCGATCGGCACACTCGTCGAGCGCAGCAGCCGCTCCACACTCCTGGTGCACCTGCCCCGGCTCGAGGGCTGGGGCGAGAGTCCGCCGGTGAAGAACGGCACCTCGCTCGGGGGCTACGGCGCGATCGCGATGAACGCAGCGCTCGCCACGTCGATGACGCACCTGCCCGAACAGCTGCGCAAGACCCTCACCTGGGACCGCGGGAAGGAACTCTCCGGCCATGCCCAGTTCGCTCTCGATACCGGGACGAAGGTGTTCTTCGCCGATCCGCACTCGCCCTGGCAGCGACCGACGAACGAGAACACGAACGGGTTGCTGCGTCAGTATTTCCCGAAAGGCACCGACCTCTCCCGCTGGTCGTCCGCGGACCTCGAAGCCGTCGCCCTGGCGATCAACAACCGGCCCCGCAAGATCCTCGGCTGGCGGACGCCGGCCGAGGTCTTCGAGGAACAGCTACGCTCACTGCAACAGCCCGGTGTTGCAACGACTGGTTGAACTCGCCCGGAACTCCGCATTGTACTTCAAGGGCCTTGCCACGTGGATCTACACCTTCCCGGACCATCAAGATCCATTGTCAGGTGTGTCCACAGCCAGGGGGTCGCCTCAATCAACGGAACAACCGATCACCCGGACACGCCACTAACGACTGAACCTGACCAAGCACTACTAGGTTCTGTTCTTGGTTGTGATCAATGTGTTGGTGGGAGGCTTCTGATCCAGATGGTTGCCGCGCGGAGGTGGAGGCCGGCGAGGTAGCTTTCGGGGGTCTTGTCGTACCGGGTGGCTATGCCGCGCCAGGTCTTCGTCCGGTGGGTGGCCCGTT
>LJCW01000299.1 GCA_001298555.1 Actinobacteria bacterium OV450 | reverse complement strand
GCCACCGCGCTCAACGTGGTCCGGCTCGACGCCTGGTTGACCACCGACCCACTACGCAAACCCCGCACCAGCAGACTCGAACGCCTCAGCTGCCGACTCGCCAGCTGACGAATTCAGCAACGGAGTCCGCACAGCCGACAAAACCGCCCCAACCTGGCGAGACATGTAAGCCACAATACCCAACGAAATGCATGAACCAGACATCCTCTCGATATGCACTCCCCGCACCGGTCGCCGGTCCGTTAGTCAAGCAAAGGAGTCTTCACCGACCGTGATCAAGGAAGTTCAGGAAGTAGTAGCGGAATGAATTGCTGACCGAATTCCCGTCAACAACCTCCACGTTGCGTCTCGATTCGATAACGACTCTCTAGTGGAAGACCTGGACCAAAACCCTAGCCCGCCCGTAACCCTCCTAATTTCGAAAGGAATTGACGGAACGTCAAAATAAGCACTGACGTGCGCGCTCGGGATCTCGATCCACCTCGCCAATTTGTCCAGATTCGCCACCGCGCCGATCTGGCAGGCTTCCGCGGAGTCCGCCGAGCTTTTTCAACTCATCCAACGGCCAGTCGGCATCGCTGCCCCCTATGGGTTGTCCCTGAACCCGCCTGCCCGCGGGCGGGTCGAAGAAGTTCACGCCCCTGAAACAAGGACCCGAGGTGCACATGACCAGACATAAGGGAAAGCCGCGTGAACACCGGCGCAAACCGCGCCGGCTAATAACCTTCGCCGCTGCTATGGCCGCGGCGACAGCAATAGCAGGCGGCATCGTCTACCTCGGGCGGGGCGACAACGCCCAAGCGGGAGCCGGATTCGCGGAATCCGCGTTACCGGCCGCCGCACCGGCTCACGACGCGGAGCCGGCGCCCATCGTGGGCGAGCCCGCCAACGAGACCGCCAAGGGCATGGTCTTCGACGGTCTCAAGGCCGCACCCAAGGGCGACCGC
>LJCW01000298.1 GCA_001298555.1 Actinobacteria bacterium OV450 | reverse complement strand
CCGCCCCGGCCGGGGGCGCCCCGGGCCCCAACCCCGCCCCCCCCCCCGCCCCCGCCGCGCCCGGCCCCGCCGGGCTGGCCACCGCCGCTCCGACCGCTGTGGGCGGGGCGGACGCCGGGGCCCACACCGTTGCCGGGCCGGTCTCCGTGGGTGCGCCCGCTGCCAGGGCGATCTCCGATGGCGGGTTGGCCGCCGGGACGGTCTCCGTTGGGGCGCCGGCTGTCGGGACGGTCTCTGTGGGTGCACCGGGTGTCGGGGCGGGCGGCGGTGCCGGGGCGGGCGCCCTGGCCGGGGTGGGTGCGGAGCCGGTGGCCGTGGGCGCTTCCGTGGTCGGGGCCGTGGCCGTCGTCGGGTTGGCCGGGCGGTATCCCGGGGCTCCCGACCTCGGCGCGTTCTGGCGGCAGGCGCGCGGTGGGCACGGCGGTGCGTCGGCCCCGCCGGCCGGCCGGCCCGGCGACGAACCCGGCCACTACCTGGAACGCGTACAGGACTTCGACCCGGAGTTCTTCGGGATCGACGCGCACGAGGCCGCCCTGATGGACCCCCAGGAACGGCTGTTCCTGGAGACCGCCTGGGAGGCCCTGGAGGACGCCGGCTGCACCGGCGGCCGTCTCGACGCGCTGACCGCCGCCGACGGGACGCCGCGCAGCGTCGGGGTGTTCACCGGCGCCGGGACCGGCGACTACGCCCTGCTCGCCGCCGCGAGCTGGCGGCGCGAGCGGCCCCGGCCGATGCCGGACGGCGGACAGTGGAGCCTGCCCAACCGGCTCTCGTCCCTGCTCGGCCTCACCGGCCCCAGCCAGTGCGTGGACACCGCGGAGTCCTCGGTGCTCGTCGCCCTCCATCAGGCCGTCGCCGCCCTGCACCGCGGTGAATGCGCCGCCGCGCTCGTCGGCGGCGTCCGGCTGCTGCTGCACCCCTCCGGTCGGCGCCCCGGCGCCGGCGAGGGCGTCGGCGCACTGCTGCTCAAGCCCCTGGCCCGGGCCCTCGCCGACGGCGACGACGTGCACTGTCTGGTGCGCGGCAGCGCGGTCGGCCACACCGCGCCCGATCCCACGGCGGGCGGCCCCGGCCGCAGGCCCCGGTCCGGCGGTCGTACGGGGCCCGCC
>LJCW01000297.1 GCA_001298555.1 Actinobacteria bacterium OV450 | reverse complement strand
GACATCCGAGCATGGCTCGCCGACTGGAACGACCAACCCCGCCCCTTCGTCTGGACCAAGACCGCCGACGAGATCCTCGACAAAGTCGCTGCCTACTGCCACCGAATCTCTGACTCAGGTCACTAGGTGGACCGGATCACCTAGCTGCCCGCCTGCACCGACCAACGCTCCAGGCGTTCACACGTCCTTCTACCAGTTCGGCTCCCAGCTCGATTCCCCTGCGGTTCCAGGTCGGCGCGATGCCGGATACCGACCGCTGGGTGCGGCTCCACGGCGCTTCCTTGATGTTTGTAAGCGGCGAGAACGGCATGGCGTTGCCCCCGAGCCCTCCTGCTCGGCACGGGCACGCGGGACTCCTTCCTCCTCGAAGCTCCTGCAGGCAGCAGCCACAAGTGACCGTCACCGTATGCCAGGAGCGCCCCCAGCGGTGGCGCACGTAACCCCTGGCGGTGCAGCAGCGAACGCTGCAGGCCGCGACCCGTCTCCGCGGGTTGCGGCCCCTGGCAGTTGCCCCGAGACCGTCATCGAACGAGACCCGGCCAAGCCGTGAAGAGCCAGCTCAGCCTCGCTCGCAGCCGCCGCGAAGGTCCGGTCTGGACACAACTCCGCGATACGGACGCGCTGAACATGGACGACGCCCCGTGAAAGGGGCGCCTGACGCCGGCCGCAGACGAGTCCTGCAGACGCCGATGGCATCTGTGTCACTGCAGCCGATCGTTTCGATCGACACGTCCGTCCGAGCCGCACGGTCATTGCCGGCAACGCGCCGGATGTGGTCAACGTCGCGGCCGTCGAGGAGGCAGCGGCGGGGCCACACGTTCTTACAGGTCATCAGCCACAGGCCACGACCCGCAGAACTATGTCGCCCCGCCGTCCAACTGCCGAGTGACTATTGCTGCTGTTGCTGTTGCTGCTGCTGTTGCGGGTTCTGCTGCTGTTGCTGCTGCTGTTGCTGTTGCTGTTGTTGCTGCTGCTGCTGTTGCTGTTGCTGTTGCTGTTGCTGTTGCTGTTGCTGTTGCTGCTGCTGCTGCTGCTGCTGCTGTTGCTGCTGCTGCTGTTGGTTCTGCTGCTGTTGCTGCTGCTGTTGTGGCTTCGCGTGGCTTGCGTTGGTGCTTTGTGCTGTCATGCGGCCTTCTC
>LJCW01000307.1 GCA_001298555.1 Actinobacteria bacterium OV450 | reverse complement strand
GAGCTGCTGGACCTGATGATCGCGGGCGACGCGGAGGCGGCGGAGGCCTGCATGGTCCGCCACCTGGGCCACGGCGGCTCCCCCCGGGCCCCGGGCCGCCACGAGCCGGCCGGCCGCGCCCCGGGAGGCCCCCGCCCCCGCCGACCAGCCGCGTGAGCTGCGCCGGATCATGGGCCTCTTCCGCCCCTACCGCGGCCGCCTGGCCGTCGTGGGGCTCCTCGTGTGCGCCTCCTCGCTGGTGGCGGTGGCCTCGCCGTTCCTGCTGAAGGAGATCCTGGACGTCGCCATCCCGCAGGGGCGGACCGGCCTGCTCAGCCTGCTGGCGCTCGGCATGATCCTGACCGCCGTCGTCACCAGCGTCTTCGGCGTGCTCCAGACCCTGATCTCCACCACCGTGGGCCAGCGCGTCATGCACGACCTGCGCACCGCCGTGTACGCCCAGCTCCAGCGGATGCCGCTGGCCTTCTTCACCCGCACCCGGACCGGCGAGGTGCAGTCCCGCATAGCCAACGACATCGGCGGCATGCAGGCCACCGTCACCTCCACCGCGACCTCGCTCGTCTCCAATCTGACGGCCGTGATCGCCTCCATCGTCGCGATGCTCGCGCTCGACTGGCGGCTCACCCTCGTCTCGCTGCTCCTGCTGCCGCTGTTCGTGTGGATCAGCCGGCGGGTCGGCCGCGAGCGCAAGAAGATCACGCTGCAACGGCAGAAGCAGATGGCCGCCATGGCCGCGACGGTCACCGAGTCGCTGTCGGTGAGCGGCATCCTGCTCGGCCGCACCATGGGCCGCGCCGACTCGCTGACCCGGTCCTTCTCCGACGAGTCCGAGAAGCTCGTCGGCCTCGAGGTGCGCTCCAGCATGGCCGGGCGCTGGCGCATGTCCACCATCGGCATCGTCATGGCCGCCATGCCCGCGCTCATCTACTGGTCCGCCGGCATAGCCCTCCAGTCGGGCGCCCCCTCGCTCTCGGTCGGCACCCTCGTCGCCTTCGTCACCCTCCAGCAGGGCCTGTTCCGGCCCGCGGTGAGCCTCCTGTCGACCGGAGTGCAGATCCAGACCTCGCTCGCGCTGTTCGGCCGGATCTTCGAGTACCTCGACCTGCCGGTGGACATCACCGAACGCGAGGACGCGGTGCGGCTGGACCGGGCCAGGGGCGAGGTCCGCCTGGAGGACGTGCACTTCGCGTACGACGCCAAGCACGGGCCGACGCTGAGCGGGATCGACATCACCGTGCCCGCCGGCGGTTCGCTCGCCGTGGTCGGCCCGACCGGATCGGGCAAGAGCACCCTGAGCTATCTCGTGCCCCGCCTGTACGACGTCACCGGCGGCCGGGTCGCCCTCGACGGGGTCGACGTACGCGACCTCGACTTCGACTCGCTGGCCCGCTCCATAGGCGTGGTCTCCCAGGAGACTTACCTCTTCCACGCCTCGGTCGCGGACAACCTGCGCTTCGCCAAGCCGGACGCCACCGACGAGGAGATCGTCGAGGCGGCCCGTGCGGCCCAGATCCACGAACACATCGAGTCCCTGCCCGACGGGTACGACACCCTGGTCGGCGAGCGCGGCTACCGCTTCTCCGGAGGGGAGAAGCAGCGGCTGGCCATCGCCCGCACCATCCTGCGTGACCCCCCGGTGCTGATCCTCGACGAGGCCACCAGCGCCCTCGACACCCGCACCGAGCACGCCGTGCAGCGGGCCATCGACAACCTCTCCCAGGGCCGCACCACGATCACCATCGCGCACCGGCTCTCCACCGTCCGCGACGCCGACCAGATCGTCGTCCTGGACAAGGGCCGGATCGCCGAGCGCGGTACGCACGAGGAGCTGCTGGAGGCGGACGGCCGGTACGCGGCCCTGGTCCGCCGGGACCGGGAAGCCGCACTCACACCTGAGTCGGCCGCGGCGCGGGTCGTCCGCAAGGCGTCGGCGGTCAAGGCTGACGGACCGGCCGAGGGCAACGCCCAGCCGACACCGGTAAACGTGTGATCGTATGAAAGGCGCACGGAAGTGATGCCCGGAATACGTCGTTTCGCGGGTTAGCGTGCCCGCATGCGTCATGAGTACCGGCCGCCACGGTATCGTTCCCGGCTCACTCGCCGGGGCCGTCTGGCGCTCTTCCTCGGCATGCTGCTCGCCACCGGTGCGGCCGCTCTCGTTCCGCTGCTGCGGAGCGCGGAGGCCCCCGAGAAGCCGCGCCGGCTGACCATTCCCGAAGGCTGGCGGGCGCCGCAGGTGTACGCGGCGATCGACCGTGAGCTGAGACTCCCGGCGGGTTCCACCAAGGCTGCGGTCCCCTCGGCCGGACTGGCCCTGCCCGCGGAGGCGAAGGGCAATCCGGAGGGGTTCCTGTTCCCGGCGACGTACCCGGTGACATCGAAGTCCACGCCGGCCACGCTGCTGGCGTACATGGTGCAGACGGCCAACCGGAAGCTCGCGACCAAAGCCGTCGCCGACGGCGCCAAGGCCCACGGAATGACCCCGTACCAGACGGCCACACTGGCCAGCATCATCGAGGCGGAAGCCGAATCCCTTGCCGACCGGGGCAAGGTGGCCCGGGTGGTGCACAACCGGCTGGCGCGGTCGATGCCCCTCCAGATGGACTCCACCATCAACTACGCGCTGAACCGCAACACGGTGGACACCACGCTCAGCGAGACCCGGATCGACAGCCCCTTCAACACGTACGAGCGTCAGGGGCTCCCGCCGACGCCGATCGACAGCCCGGGCCTGGAGGCCATGGCCGCGGCCGTCGCGCCGACGCCCGGCGACTGGCTGTTCTTCGTCACGGTGAAGTCGGGGGACACCCGTTTCTCGGCCACGTACGAGGAGCACAGGAAGCACGTCGCGGAGTTCAACCGCATACGGGCCGCTGCCGGGGCCGGTCCCGGCTCGGGGGCCGGCGGGCACGACGGGGAGCACGCGGCGCGCGCCCAGGCCGGCTCCCGCGCCGGCTAGACGGTTCTGGACGGCTGGAAGGAGGGCGCGACGGCCGGTTCGCGCACGCCGTCGAAGCCGTCGGGGCCGCCGGTGTCGCTGGTGCCGTCGAAGCGGCCGGTGCCGTCGGGGGCCTCGGTGCCGCGGGCCAGCAGGCGGCGGATCTCGCGGACCGCGGCGCCGCCGGCGCGGTTGGCGCCTATCGTCGAGGCCGACGGGCCGTAGCCGACCAGGTGGACCCGCTCGTCACGGACCGCGCGGGTGCCCTCGACCCGGATGCCACCGCCGGGCTCGCGCAGGCGCAGCGGCGCCAAGTGGTCGATGGCGGCCCGGAACCCGGTGGCCCACAGAATCACATCGGCCTCCACCTGCCGCCCGTCCGCCCAGGCGACACCCGTGGCCGTGATCCGGTCGAAGACGGGCCGCCGGTCCAGCACCCCCGAGGCCAGTCCGGCCCGGACGGCCTCGTTCAGCGGGAGTCCGGTCACGCTGACCACGCTCTGCGGGGGCAGTCCCCGGCGCACCCGCTCGTCCACCAGCGCCACCGCCGCCCGGCCCTCGGCCTCGCCGAAGCTCCCGTCGCGGAACACCGGGGGCCGGCGGGTCACCCAGGTGGTCTCCGCCGCGACCTCGGCGATCTCCAGCAGGTGCTGCACCGCCGAGGTGCCGCCGCCCACCACGATCACCCGCGCCCCGGCGAACTCCTGCGGCCCCGGGTACTGCGCCGTGTGCAGCTGGCGCCCCCGGAACGTCTCCTGGCCGGGGTAGCGCGGCCAGAACGGCCGGTCCCAGGTCCCGGTCGCGTTGATCAGGGCCCGCGCGGACCAGGTCCCGGCCGAGGACTCCACCCGCAACCGCCCGTCACCCCCGTCCCGTACGGCCGTCACGTCCACGGGGCGCCGCACGCGCAGCCCGAACCGGTCCTCGTACGCCCCGAAGTACTCCCCGATCACCGCGGACGACGGCCGCAGCGGGTCGGCGTCCGTGAGCTCCATGCCGGGCAGCGCGTGCATCCCGTGATACGCGCTATCTGTCCTATTTAACCCTAATAGCGCTAATATGTCTTACACGGAAGGTGATGACGATGGGCCGTACCGTACACACGGTGAGCATGGCCGTGTGGGACTACCTGGACTACGCAAGCCGCAACCTGGCGTTCTCCACCTACACGCACTACCGCAGCAAGCTCATGCGCTTCGAGAGCGTCCACGGACCCATGCCCGTCAAGAACGTCAAGGCGCCCTTGCTGTTCGAGTACCTGTACGGACGAGGCGGCGCCACGAAGAACTGCGGCGCACGCAACGCCAGCCAGCACCGGACAGCGCTGCAGAACATGCTCAACTACGCCGCATACCGAGGAATCTGTGACGCCGTCGCAGTCCCCAAAATGGACGGCGGAAGCCGACCCGAAGAACGAGACTGGACGAGGTATAGCGCCGACGAAATGCTGATGCTGCAAGACGGAATGCCCTGCCCACGATCCCGGATGATCGTCGCAATCTGCACCAACACTGCAATGCGAATAGACGATATCTTTCAGATCCGGCTGAAATACGTGAAGCTCGCCACCAACGATCTGCGCGTCAGAATTCAGAAGTCGAAAATGTGGGACAACAAACCCGTCACCCTCGAACTTGAAGAAGAACTGCGCCGCTACCTGATTTGGTACGCGCAAACCTGCGGGATAAGTCAGCGCGACGACGTATACCTCATACCCGGGTCAAAAAGAATCGGATGGGTCGAAGCCGGCGGGTGCACTGGCTACGCGCCTAATCCAGAAAGGCCCGTCTCCTACAACTGGGCATACACGCGTCTTAAGCAGGCAGTGGAGGCTCAGGGGCTGCAGCGAGAAGAGGGCGAAGCGTTTCACATGCTTCGCCGATCCGTGGCTCGCCTCTACTTCGACACCAAAGCCGACGAGGGATACGACCTGGCGCTGCGCATGACGCAAGCACTCCTGAACCACAAGTCAGCCGCAACAACCGAAAAGTATTTGGGTCTTCGAGTTGAAACCATCAAGCGTGACCAGTCCCTGAAGGGACAGTCGTTCTTGACTCGCGGCAGGGAGGGCGTTATTCAGATCGCGCGTTAAGGCGGTCGTTCGCCCAGGTCGCTACGATCTGGGCGTGTTCCATCTCGTCGTACGCACGCTCTTCCTCGGCCTCGATCTCTAAGAGACAGGCCGGGCATTCGCGTACCGTTCCGGGCCAGTGAGGCTCGCTGATGTGTTGAGATTCCATAGCGATCACTTTACTTAAGGCTGGCTGCGGGTCCGGGGATTGTTGCCGTACGGGATAGCTTCCGGGTAGTCCGCCCCACGGCTTTGGGGTCTGAAGCATTTAGCCGGACGGCCCGCCGCGCTCCTCACGTACGGGACGATCCCCTGCGGTCAAGCCGAGGGGCCGCGTTCAAGCTGCTGCGAGCGCGGCCCCTTCGAGGCTCTTCAACTATGGGTACTGCTGCTTTGTATGCGGGTCAGACAGTCTCTGGCTGTCTTGGTTCTTCCGCCTTCGGGGCGGTTCGTCGGCCCCCCCACGCTTTGGTCTTTACGGGGGGCGTAGGTTCGGGCCCGATTGGACGACGTGTCAGTCCGGGATGCTCGCGTAACCTCCCGGTCTTTCCCGGGTGCCATGTGTTGTCAAGAGCTTCTGCTAACACTCTTACGCGCCCTGTCCGGTCTGTCCAGATGTGATCCGTCTATTTTACCTGCTATTGACCTTCGCTGTGCGCAGCCGTTCGACTGCTCACGGCTTCGAGGTTTCCAGCGATGGGGCGTCTCGACCTCCGGTGATCACTTGGCTACGGTCGCCCCATGGAACGCTTCCCAGGCTACGAACACGTGACAGGCACGCGAGAAGAGCTCATCAACGAGCTCGAAGACCGCGCCGAAGGCTGGCACCACATGGGTTCCGACAGGAAACGCGACCGCGCCCTAGAAGCCGCACAGGCACTCCGCGACGGCTCGTTCAGCGTCAAAGTGGGGCATCGCATCTACAGCGTGACGGGAGCCGCCGTACCGCCAAGCAGGAGCGACACGGACGCCGAAACGACAGACACACCCACGACGTAGCGGTACGCTACCTCCGGATCACCACAACTGACGCGTGATCAACTCACAAGCCCGTGAGGAAAATCGAACATGACCGCAGCGGACCGCGTAAGCACGCGGGGAATGTCGCTGTACGACCGGGGCTCACGCCGCCCGCGGGTCGTACTGTCGCCCTCCCTCGCGCCCCTTCAACGAGAGAGGGCGACTTTACGATGAGCTACAGCGCGCTCGACCCGGAGTACGACACCTTCTGCCCGCCAGGAGAGACCTGCCCTGGCTGCAAGAAACCGATCAAGAGTCTTGAGCCCTGTCGCCGTGTGGTGACGGATCGGCAGTCAGGCGGCCCGCTGGTCATATACCGGCACATCAACTGTTGCCCCGAGCCGCCACGGCCCGAGCAGGCGGATTGAGTACCCCGCAGCAGACATCAAGCCAGTCCCCCAGCAAGCGCAAGCCGGCAATGTACTGCGGGCTATGTGCCGGGACGGAACGCGTGTGGTGTGACAAGTGCTGCGGTTTCGCCGGCTGCGCGGCCTGCGGCTTCACGCTAAAGCGCCCCTGTCCCACCTGCGTTGGTGGAGACGCGGCGCGCATAATCTGGTAAGTCTCCTATCGGGGCCCCGTCCGCTGTTCCTCCCCAGAGCGGCGGGCGGGACTCCTCACGGCTCGTTCCGCTTCCACCAGCCGCGCCAGCGTGCACGCTCGGGCTCATCCGTCAGCATCTGGCTCTCAATCATCGCCGCTGTGCGCTCCACGATTTCGCGGGCAACCTGCAGCCGATCGGTCGGAGGCTCGTTGAGCCGGCGCAGCAGCTTCACGAACAGAGGCGTGATCGTTCCGGCCTCGAAACAGCGGATCATCTCGTGGGCCTCTGTGCCCCGCGCATAGAGAACCACGGTGCCGATAGCACGGCGCTCCGGCAGTTCCGGCCACACTCCGGCGCCCATGTCGTCTAGCCGCTCAAGGATCTCTTGACGCACGTCAGGCAGGCGTGTGCGCTGCCAGCCTGCCGCGAGCCCCCGGAGAGTCTCTACCGGTACGGGCAGCACCCCCCCGTTCTCGGCGAGGCCACGCCGAAGGTCTGGCCATTCACGGGGAGTTACAGGAGCTTGCTCGGTCACAGTCATCCCTGTTCATCCTATTGGTCAAATCCTGCACTAACACGGCTGATAGCCCTCGATAGCCAGAGTAGACCAGTACAGCCCTTGCGGACCCATTAGTTCGGTATTAACCTATTTGAGAGTCTTGATCCATGCACTGAACAGGACCGTTGTCATGACGAAAGATGACGCGATAGACGCCCTAGCGGAGCAATGTGAGCGGCTGGTCTTGCAGCTGGAGGAGCTCTGCGAGCGGTCCGGCACCCGTGTCGACTGGCTCACCAAGCGCGCGGCCACCAACCGTCGCCTCATCTACCTGACAATGGTCGGCATCAGCCTTGACGTTTTGTTGACCATAGGGCTGATCGTCATAGGCCAGAACGTCTCGGCCAACGCCCGCGAGATTGCCAACGTGCAGGAGCGCACCAGCACCGACGTGCTATGCCCCTTGTACGCACAGTTCCTGACCGCATCCAAAGCACCACCTCCCCCCTACTACACGCCCCAGCAGGTAGCCGACCGGGCGAAAGGCTTCAAGGTCATCGAGGAGGGGTATCGTATTCTTAACTGCGAAAACGCGGCGAGCAGCCACTAACACCTCAAAGGATAGACCCGTGACCAGCCAACCAGCGTTACCTGACCCCATAGACCCTGGCCGCTTCGAAATCAGAGTGGAAGGCGACACCTTCACAGGAGGAGTGCTCTTAGGTGGAGGCACCGTCGGGTATGTAGCCCGCGTCATCGACCGGGAGACCGGACGGCCCCAAAAATCGCTCTACACGTTCACCTGGCGGGGAGCATACGCCGAGGGTGAGAGGTACGTTGAAAAGATCGTCGCAGGGAAGAAAAAAATCAAGTAAACCGAAAGCAAAAAATGCCCCCCGCTCCCGCAAGGGGAACGAGGGGCATTCGTGTGCTCAAGCCGTGTCAGCTCATCGACGGACGCTCAGCGTCGGCGCCGACGTTCTTCACGAACACGCCATACACGGCACGCAGGCCGGCAGCCACAGCACCCGCCAGTGCCGCACGGGACAGGGCACCATCGCCAGCAAGGGCGACTCCGCCGAACGCGACGAGGAAGGCTGCAGCGCCCTCCTCGGCAGTACGCCGCAGGAACGAGACAGAGAACATAGCCACTCCTTAGAAGATCAAAAAAATAGGCCCCGGACAATCACCCGGAACGCCTGCGGCTCGTCTGCCGCCCGTCAGACACTCACACCGTGCTTCCTCAACCAGCTAAGCGGGTTAAGGAAGTTGCCTGCTGCGAAGTTGGGTACGGTCCGGATCTCGAAGTGCAGGTGAGCACCCGACGAGTTAGTTCCGGAGTTCCCCACGTTGCCTATCTGGTCGCCTGCCTTGACCGTCATGCCGGGCGTCACTGACCGGGACGACAGGTGGGCGTACAGGGCGTACGTGCCGTCGTTGTTCCGGATCTGCACGTTCAGCCCATACGCAGAGGACGTGTCCGAAGCGACTACCGTCCCGCCCATCGCAGCGTGCACGATAGTGCCGTAGGACGCACCGAAATCCACCCCGGTGTGATAGCCGAGCGTGTAGCCACTGCTCGGGTTGCCATACCCCTGCGTGACAGGGGCGTGCACGGGCAGCTGCACAACAGCCGTAGACGCCCGCGGCGTGGACACCTTCGGCTTCGGAGCAGGAGCCGGGACCTTAGGCTGCGACGGCGGCGCCGGCACCAGCTCGTTGCCCCACGGGAGAACGAACACCTGACCGGGATAGATCAGATCCGGATCGGCGCCGATCTTCCGCTTGTTCGCCTCATACAGAGACTCCCAGTTGTCGGCCGACCCGTTACCCGTCCGAACCTTCGCGATGCCATACAGGGTGTCTCCAGGCTGCACCGTGTACTCGCCAGACTTCGACGATGGGACCACGTGCGGCTTCACGGTCCGAGGCTTCACCGGGGGCTTGGCTTTCGGCTTCGGCGGTTCGATCGGCTTCGGACTCCGATACGTCGTGGCCGCACCATATGGACGAGGGCCGCCTTCGAACATCGACGCACTCAGGCCGTTGCCCTTGCACACCCACGCCCCCGGGCCTTGGATCGCCAACAGGGCTTCCGCTGCCAGGATCGTCTGTTCCTTCGTGGGAACCTCAGAGCGAGGCATCCCCTGGTACAGGCGCTGTGTCCAGCCTGACGTGTCGACGCCGTGGGCGTTGAGGTACTGAAGTGCGTCCTGCCAGCTGGCGTTCTGGAACTGCAGCCCGCCCACCGACATACCGTCGCTGCTGTAGTTGATAGACCAGTCGCCGCCAGACTCGCACTTGGCGATAGCGTCCCACTGGTCCACAGTGGCAGCCTCGGCGCTGTTACCTGCCGCAAGGGCGACGCCCGCGCCCATACCGATCGTTGCCGCACTCGCAACGACTCTCTTGGTTGTGGAATTCTCCTTTGGCTTACGGTGTTTTCCCCGCGCCATTGGAATCAACTTCTTTCAGTCAGTGGGCACCTTCAATGCATCCCACGAAGTCTTACCGGGGATTCCATCCGCATCATCGCCAGAGAAACCCATCTTCCGTTGCCAAGCCGCATACGAGGCTTCATCGCCAGGACCCCAAACGTCCTTCTTCGTCTGCGTCACATACTTGTTGCAGCCAACAGCCATCAGCCGCGCATGCATACGCGCAATAATCGGACTCTTCCTACACCGGGTGAAAAACGCGGCACCCGGAAACGGTGTATACGTCTTCCCTGGCGAAGCAGGCGGCGCAGGAACGGCAGGACTATCCGCCGCATACTCGGGCCGCCCATACCCGGCAATCTCGGTAGCGGTACGCACACGCCGCAAACACTGGTTTGAAGTGTTGCCCTCAATCGTGTACACGTACTTTCCGCTGACACTGGTCACCAGGCCGACATGGTCGATAGCCCCGATCGAGTCCGAGCCCTCCCAGTCAAAGAACACAATGTCGCCACGGCGGATGCCGGCGACATCGACATGCCACTGGCCCTGATCCTTGAACTTTTGGGCGTGCGCCACTGTGTACACGTAGGCGCCGCCGAATGTTACGGCTAGCTGGTTGCCGCTCATCCAAGCCCAATAAGATATAGACGCGTCACACCAAGCCCAGTTGGCACCCAAGTTGTCGTACTTGCGGTTGTACCAATCCTGTATGTAGTTAGGTTCGCCCAGCCCGATCGACTTCTCAGCTTGGGCGATCATCGCTTCTAGACCGCTCATTCTGCTATCACCGTCCCGTAGAGGCCGTCCTCGTTGGGGGCTCCGAACTCGATGGCCAAAAGTTCTTCCTCTTCGGGGACAGTGGGGCCCGCACCGCTCTCGGGCGGTACGGGCGCAATCGGGCTATGCGTTCGATTCTCATATGACATTGCGGGTCACTTTCCCAGATAGTTAAGGACAGCAATAACGGTTGACGCAACGGCTAAAACGACCGCGGTAGTAGGCAGCGCGTACCGCCAGTGCTCAAGAGCACTAAGACGCGCATCGTGATCGCTTGTCTGATGGCTTTCCAACACCCGGAGACGGGTTTCGTGGTCCTCGCCCCGAATACGTTGGATCTCGATGATCTGGTCGATTTTTACCTCGACGCGTGCCAGCTTCACAGTGATGGAAGCGGTCTCTTCTGGCTCCATGGGAATTCGACCTCCTTAGTAGAAGAGGTCATGCCAGAAACGGATTTCGAAGGCAGCTCCCAGCGGCACACCGTGGGCCAGGTAGTAGGACAACCGCTGCTTGACTTCCGACAGGTCACCGGTAACGATGCCGCCGTCAATTTTGAATAGTTCAGCGTTCAGGGTGACGGGCGTCTCCGGGCCGACCGCGGACTGCAAAAAGGTGCGCCATTGCGCGGAACTTTCCTTGACGCCGACGCCGGAGCCGCAGCCGTCCTGAATGGTGATCTCAAGCGGCGAGGGCAGGCCCCTCAGGCAACTGCTGAGGTTGGTGGACAGCCCGGACGGGTTGGGCAGATCGTCGTACTGTGTCCAGATCGCAGGCGACCAGAGGTATGTGTGTCCAGGGTCAACTACGTTGAGGGCGTTCATGTATTCGGTCAGGAACGAGTCGTAAGCCGTCTTGATCGAATTGTCGGTGAACGCCGCTAGGTTCGCCTCGTACGTGATGTACCACTCGAAGTCGACGTCTGGATAGTCAGCTACGAACGAGGCGGCCGCAGTCTCCGCCAACCCAATGTTGTCGTCCCGGAAATCCGAGTCGAGGATGCCCGTGTCGTAAGCGTCGCCAGATCCTTCCCACGGGAGCACCTGAGTGCCGATCCAAACGCGTTCGAAGGCCGGCGTAGCACCGCCCGGAAGGTATGGTGCGATGGCATCCAGATAGTCCGAAAGCAGGACACCGTCCGTGTCGGAGATGTCCTGGAGAACGAGATCGTTCATATAGTTTGGGCTGTGTGCGCCCACGTGGTGCCTACGGTGCCTAGTACGCACAAGATCAAGCCACGATGCCAGATCTTCTGGGTCAGCCCACGAATGTATCGACGACAACTGAACGAAAAGCCCCATACCCACGAGAGGTCACCCCCTCTCTTTTAGAACGGAAGTACGGCAAGACGCCGGTAGGAGAAAGTGCCGACCCCCGTGGGATCGCTGCCCGATACCCGGTACTTAGCGGTGAACACGTTCACGCCCGGCGTGAGGAGCGTGAACATGTGGAAGCTGCCCATCTGCGCAGCACGGCTGCTCGTGTCAGGGGCCTCGTGGAACAGTGAATCGTTATCGCTGGCCGCGAAAGTTGAAGCGCCGGAAACGTCGACGCCCATGAGCTGCCACTGGTCAGTCTTGTTTCCATATGACCGGCACGACGTAAATACGATTGCGTTCGATCCTGTCGTGATTGTAACCGTCGGTCCGGCAGTCGTAAGGTCATCAAACGAGCCACTCACCGTGGCGCTCTCCGCTGTGTCTACGGCGGCCGACAGAGCCTTCCGCTCCACAATGCTGTTCGCGCTAGATGTCACGAAGTAGCCGCCGTGGTTGGCAGCCTTGGCGGGAGCAGTTTCCAACAGATTGTCCCGGACGTAAGTGTTGAACTGGGCTGCGGTGAAAGCAGTGTTAGCTACCGCCGTCATAGGCGCGGTCCAAGCCATGAAAACCTCCTAGGCCCGAATCAGGCCACTCCGTTAGCCTTGCTTTCCTCAATCAGATCAGCGACAGTCTGCCCCGACGGGCAGCCCGCTTTCACAGCGAGCGAATGTTCCGCGGGGAACCAGTTACGGTGCTTCGGCGGGCGGGGAGCCAATGCTTCCCAGATGCCTTGCGGATCAGATGGCCACTCCACATCCGCAATGTGGCCGCAGCCGCCTGGAGGTGGACAGAAGAACGACGTCTGGCCTGCCTCCAAGGCGATAGCGTTACCGCACTGCCGGGGGCAGTCAGATATCCACCTGCCGAAGTTGACGTAGGCGCGTGCGCGGGTCGTCAGGATCATCGGTTAATCCCTACTAGATGTTGCCGGAAAGTCGTGTCGCCCCATTGATCTGATCAGCCGACGTGTTGCCGACCCCGGTGTCATTCCCCTGCAGCGTGAACGTGGCCGATGTGTTGTTCAGGAACGAGATGCCACGATTAAACCCAGTAATCGTGTTACGGCGGACTGACCAGCCCGTAGACGAATACGAGGATGCACCGCCGTCATCAATGCCACGCAACTCCGTCGCGGTGAGCGTGCCGGCCATTTGCAGATGATTGTCATCGACCCGCACATGCGTGAGAACGGACGCGGCCCCGAAGTAGATGGCGGCAAAGTTGTTCAGCGACGAGGAGACGTTACGGGCGATCACCACAGTGTTGTTGGCGATCCGGATACGGCTGCCACAGAAGTTGGTCACAAAGTTGACGTCGGCCGTTGCAGCCGACGCGTGATACGTGTTCCCGACGATCGCGACGTCCGTCCCGGGGTCCGAGCTGCCGGTGCCTACCTGTATGACGCCATCGACGCCCCCAGACTTGGAATCGCGGAACAGGTTGCTCGCTATGTGCCAGCGAGCGGCCCCGTTGTTCACGCAGATCGCGTTGCCCGTGGCGTAGCCGAAACCGTTGTTGGTGACCGTGTTCCCGCTGATCGTCACATCAGTTGTCGGGAGGGCCGCGTTGGTCGACTTCACGAACATGTCGCATGCGTCAACAACGTTGCCGGTGATCGAGAAGGTGTTGCCGCCGGCCAGCTCTACCGCATAAGAATGCTGCGAGTAGATCGAGTTACCGGTGATCGTGACCCGCTTACACTGGCCGACGCTGATCCCCTTAGACGACCCGGCGCCAAGAACGTTAGCCGTGATCGTGACTTCGTTCGCCCCGTTGATCTGTATCGGAATGATCGTGTCGTCTAGCTCGTCGAACACGTTCTCGGAGATGATGACTCGTTGAAACGTGGTGTCAGAGTCGCTTCCCTGCAAGTGAAGTGCCCGGACGTAACCGTCGCCCAGCGGTGTGGCGTTTTGCAGGTTGCGGAACGTGTTCCGGCTGAACACCAAGCCCTGCGATCCGCCGCTAGGTGTTGCCGCGAAGAACACGCCCGTGGGGCTGTCCGTGATTTCACAGTCCACCATGGCGAAGTCTTTGAAGACGTCGTAGCCGAACGCTTCGACTGCATAGTGGGAGCCGCGCTCTATGCGGACGCGGCTCAAACGCATGCGTTCAAAGACGCTGCTGCCCTCTTCGAGGCCGCCGAGCTGCACGCACACCGTGTTCGTGTGGGCGGCTCCTCCAACGATCCGCAGGCTTTCGAGGCTGGCGTCGTTGCCGGCCAGGGTCACCAGCGACAGGAAGTCGCTGCCCGAGGAGGGGCCCACGATGGAGCTCAGCTGGCCGGCGCCCCTCACGGTCACGCCAGACGGCACCGTGAGAGTTCCATTGATCTTGTAGTCGGATGGCGGCAGGAACACCACGCCACCGCCAGCAGAGTTGGCCATGTCGATGACGTCTTGGATGGCGTCCCTGTCGTCGGTCGACCCGTCGCCGACCGCGCCGTACCCCTTCACGTTGAAGTAGGGGATACGCGTTTCGACGCGGTTCAGCCAGCCCGCAGTCACAATGTGCGTGACCGTGAAACCGCCTGTGTGGGTGACCGGGGTGGTGTCCTCGGCACCCCGGATGACCGTCCAAGTCGAACCCGACACGTTGGTCACGAGGATGACCTCGGACGTGTCAGCCACGTCGACGATACGGAACTGCGTGGGAGGCGTGGCGGCGTCACTGGCGATGGGAAATCCCGCCGATGAGCCGACCGTCCACGTTTCTTCTGTTCCCGCCGCTACGGCCGTCTTGGAGGCTGCCACGCTGGTCTGAGCGTTGTTACTGAACAGGTCGTAGGCGCCCACGAGAACCTCCTTCTAGAAGCCGAACAGGCCCTCGTCGAACTTTGACCGATCGAACAGGAACAGCCGGTTGGGGTCGCTGATACCGTCGATGCCGAACAGGCCCTCGTCGAAGCCCTGGTCGGAAACATCGAAGGTGAAGACCTGCTCAAGCTGTGCGCTTGCCCGCTCGCAACCGAACTCAGCGACATGCGACTTGCCGCCGTCGCCCACAGTGTGCGAAATGTATTCCACGTAGTATTCGTGGTCGCTGAACGTCTCGTTCTCTTGGATGCGAACCTTGTCGGATATACGCGTGTTGAGGATCGCGTACATTCGGTCACGATGACCGTGGTTCACGGTTATAGACATCACGGGCAGACGCCGGGCACGCTGGCCCAGAAGAGTCAGAGCCATCGTAGAAACGTCGTTGTAGTTCGCCCACGGGATCCTGACCGCGCTACCCTGCAGCGACTTCAGCCCATGCTTAGCGATGGACTCCGCATCCTGGAACCGCAACTGAATATTGGTGTTCGTTTCCAATGGGATAGCACGCAACTGCAGACCCGACAGCACAGCACCCGTGCCGCCATCCTGAATGTGAATCCGCGTCGCCTGACCGGAAGTACGCTCAAGCGCAATACTCACCGTCCCCGACAACACCGTGTAGTCGACACCTTCAACCGGCGGACGAGCATCAATGAAGGCACTGTCAGCCGAAGCGCCGAACACCAGAAGTTCACCCGGACGCACCGAAATCGGATGGCCCGCCGTGAACACCACTTCGTGCTCAAACTTGGGGCGAGTCTCCTCAATCGAATACGTGATGTCGTTGATCAGGTCTCGGTAGCCGAGATCGAAATCAACCGGGGTAGAGAAGATCGGCTCCGGCCGGTCATCCTCGCCATCCGTGAACACGGTTTGCACCTCAAGCGACTTAGACCTCACCAGCCTGTGATGCCTGTCGCGGAACACGAACACCCCTGTGGGCTCCACATAGGCGATCGCCGGAGTGCCCTCCGCCTGCATCAACTTGTTGATTGCCGTCAGAGCGTCAGTACCCTCCTCCCACCAAAACGGGATACCGGTAGCGCCGATGTCGATATCACGCAGGGTTTCCGGCCAGCCCACCTCATTCAACACTTGGTTGATGGCGCTGCCGGTACGCAAGCCCGTGTACACGCCGGTAGACAGGTTGATACTCGCCAAAGTCCCCAGCAGGTCCTGCGCGGTCAGCTTCACCGAACGATTGCCGATGTCCGGGACCAGCTTGTACTGATCAATGAATCCGTTGAACAACGAGTACTGGCGGCCTTCGAACGTAGCCGCCACATACACGGGCTTGCCGGGGCCGAGGTATTCGACCAACGGAGAGTCGGGGTTATCGGGAGAGTAGTCGCGGGACCGGTTGTTCAGCTCCAGAGGCGTTTCGCCCGGAGCGACGTCCGAAAGGCTGCGAATGGTGTCCCGCCCGTACCGGAACGAGACAGGCGTACGGACGCCCAGCGCCCGCAGGGTTACATCCTCGCCCGGGATGGGCAGCATCACGCCATCGACGAAAGCCATCGAGTCGCCGACTGGAGCACTATCCGGAATCACCCGGATGATGTGAGACGTAACCTCGGCAGTGAACTGGTAGGTCAGCTCAACCCACTCATCCCACACTGTCGTCGCCGCCGTCTCGGACATGCCGACCACACCAAGACGCAGTGCCGGACTGCCCGCAGCTGCATACACCCACGCTGTATAGACGTACGTCTCCCCGACGATCAGACCATCAGCCAGGAAGCGAGCATCCGGGGTCGTGAAGGTTCCGGTGGACCGGAACTCGCCTACGTCGAAGCCCAGAGAAGCGTCATCAAACGTGAACGGCGTGTACTCGCTCCACTGCAGTGAGAGCGCATGCTCATCAGTGTGCGGGTCCACCACAGTCGAGTTGAGATCCTCGACGACGAGTACGCCGCCCTCAAGGACGGCCGGCGAAGCCCCGATGCTGCCCGGAGGAGAGCTGCCAGGCAGCATCGAACCGGGGATAGAGCTCGATGTGAACGAGGACGCGTCCAGGGCACGAAACCGCAGGTACACATCCGACGTGTTCACGAGACGTGCAGCAGTAGCCCGCGTGGTCCACACCAGCCCGTCAGGGGAGGTGTCCCACGAGATGGCGCCGTCAGCCTCGGTCAGGCGAAGGTAGGCCATCTCGACAGGGTCGTAAGCCACTGTCTGGTCGGTGTCGACGGCGTCGACCGTCTGCCTCATGATCAACGTGTCGTTGGTATCAACCCATGCGAACGCGACACTGTCCGTGCCCGTCGCTTCCCGAACCTCCCAGCG
Organism: Actinobacteria bacterium OV450; assembly: GCA_001298555.1. Classification (GTDB taxonomy): domain Bacteria; phylum Actinomycetota; class Actinomycetes; order Streptomycetales; family Streptomycetaceae; genus Streptomyces. The sequence goes on along the minus strand of LJCW01000307.1, from coordinate 43,951 downwards.
AAGATCCAGGCCGGTCCAGAACACATCAGGAACCCTGATCTTCGTCTGAACTGTGCTGCCCGACAAACTGTAGCCGCCCCGCGAATCCACGTACGAGAAGGGGATGGCGGTGCTCTGGTCAGAGACGAACAGGGCACCGCCAACAACCTCCACATCGCCGACTTGAACAGGCCACAGCTCAGAATCAAGCGGGCCGTCAAAATGGTCGGTGAGGAAGTGCAGCGACCGCGGCGAGTACGGCAGGCGAGGCAGGGACCCCAGGATCGGGGGAGTGGTCCCATGCCCCACCCAACTGTCCGCACCGCGTTCAAAGTTCGACAGCAAAACCCGCTTGCCGCCGTCCCAACTCACATAAATCTTGTACTGGGGGACAGCCACGACCATCCCCCAATCACACGCGGTTCTTACGCTTCAGCTCAGTCCAAGCCGCAAGCACAACATCCTGCATCTGCCGCTGATCGGCACCGATGAACGTCCCATCCAGATGGATGTGCGGCTCCCCGCCAAGCTCATGCCCGACGGGCTCAGGCTTGCCGGTGCCGTTGTACGCCAACGACAGGCCCTGCGGGAGGTAACCGCCCCGGTCGTACGACCCGAACGGCATAACGCCGCCACCGAGCGCATAGCCGCCAGGAGCAGCCATCCGCGCAGACCAGCCAGCCCCATATCGCGAGCGGGCGTAGTTGATAGCCGCATAGATGTTGGCCTTCGGGTCAAAAATGCCTGCGCTCGCGTACCGGCCGGCAAAGGCGGCGAACGTAGGATCGATGACCTGAAGCAGCCCCTTGGACGGCGTGCCCGACTTTGCGTTGCTGTCCCAGTTGTTGATCGCGTTCGCGTTGCCTCCCGACTCCTTCTGAATTGCCTTGAGGACGTTCGCAAGGTTGCTGGGAGATTCGCCCAACTCGGCGAGGACAGCGGACGCCAACTGCCCCCACGCACCGCTGCCGCCCGCGCCACCAGCCGTAGCAAGAGCGGGACGGAAGCCGTACCGGAAGACGAACATCGGGTCGTTTGCGCCGCGCGCCGCCGGCCCCTTGCGCAGGACCGGAGGCGTCGCCTCGTAGTTGACGCCGTTCAGGGTTCCGCCAGTGTGCCCGATCCCAGCCGACGTGATACCGATCATGAACGGGGATTTAAGGTCTCGTTCCCAACCAGCCACAGGCGACTTAGCGCCACCCTCGAAGGGGTGAGTGGTGAACCAGGGAGCCGGCTGCTGACCGAGGATGACTCGGGCGATAGCCGACATGAACGAAGAGCAGTCCCATCCGGGATTGCCCGCACCGCCCAGGACATACGGCTTGCCGATCTGGGAGTCAGCCCATTTAGCAGCCGCGATCGTGTTACCCCCGCCCGTGAACGCACTGTTAGCGGCGTCGTCCTGGGCGATCCACGCCTTGAGCCAGTGCATGGGCAGCGTGAACGCGCCCTTGAGGAGATCCTGGTAACCGCTGCCCGAACCAACCAGCTTCCCAATGGTCTTGATGGCGAGGTCGAGAACGGGGCTGGTCACTGCGCCCATGGCGCCGCGAACCAGTTTCTTGGCGAAGGAGCCCACATCGACCCCGAACACCTTGAACGCGCCGCCCTCACCCTGATGGGAACCAGGGTCGAGCCGAGTAATGCCGCCCGGGCCAACGTCGCCAGGCCGCAACGGCTGGGGATCGGGAGTACCGCCCTCCGCGAAACGCTGGTTACCGAACACGCGGACCCGCCGACCGTTGAGAACATTGGACCGCATCTGAGCAACCTTGTGGTGCCCGCCCGCCGCGGCTACCTCAGCCGCAGTCCACACGTGCTCATTGTTGGAGAGCATCGCCGGAATCTTGTCTTCTGTAGGCCCGCCCGGCCCCCGAACCGGCCCGCCCTGCGCGAGCTTCGGAATGGACGGGATGCGAACCTTGAGACCGACGAACTTAGCCACCGAGTTCATCGGACCGACAACGCCCTTATTTATGAACCCGATAACAAAATTGATCGGAGTTTTCACTATCCCGACGATGGAATCCCAAATCTTTTTAATCCCATCACGCGCCAACCCGAACGCATGAGTCACACCGTTCTTCATGCTCGTCGCCCAGCCGGGGATCGTCTGAGTGAAAAAACGGCCCAGAGGAGCAAAGATTTTGTCCCGAATAAACGCGAACTGGGCGAAGATGTTGTTTCGGGTGTCCTGCCAGCGAGCAGCAACGAGACGGGCGAAAGCCGCCGCCGCACCAGGTATGAGAACCGTGAAGAATCGAATGATCGGGTTCCACACGTTATTGCGCAGGAAGGCGAACTGCGCATACATGTTGTTGCGGGTTTCCTGCCAGCGGCTGCTGACAAAACGCTGGAAAGCTGCCGCCGCACCCGGAATGAGGACCGTGAAAAAACGAACAAGCGGCTGGAAAATTTGATCCCGAATGAACGACCAGGTTGCCGAAGTGGCAGCCTTGATCGCGTTCCACGTATACTTCCAAGCGGTCTGGAACCACGTCGTCTTAGTCGCGACCAGAACGATAATGGCAATGAGCGCCACAATAGCCGCTATGATCAGGACAACCGGGTTTGCCGCGACGAACGCCAACGCGACGCCGAGAACTCGCGTAGCAGCGGCCGCCGCATTCGACGCAACACTGTAGGCAATGATCACAGCGCGAGTCGCGATCATCCGGAGGCGTACGAGCTGCAACCGTTCAGCAGCCAGCCACAACGTCACCGTATAAGCCAGCGTGGCCGCCTTCGCCGCATACCAGGCAACAGTCAACGCGATCAGGACCGGAGTCGGAATCTTCGCAACCAACTGGGCGAAGAACGTCACCACCCTGAGCACAGCCGGGCCCAGTGCGATGAATACGGCAGAAAACTTTCCCGTCACGCCTAGAAGCGCCTGGAAAAACTCTCGGATCGCTGGCCCGTTCGCCTGCACGTATGCCAGGAACCGCTGGAACCCACCGCCTTCACCCCACGCTTTCAGGTTCGCTGAACCCTTGGCCAGCACCTGCACAACGTTCAAACCTATCGGTATGAATGCCTTGAAGCCGGCGCCCAGAGACGAACCGATGTTTTTGCCTATGGTGATGAATCGTTCAACTGCAGGAACGGCATTCTTGGCGAGGAAGTCGACCCACCCGTCGAGTCGGGTGTCCACCCAGTGCCGGAAGGCAACAGCAACCTGCATAGCGACCGGAGCAACGGCGCGGACGAGCGGGGTCAGCTTACCGAGGGCTCGCCCCATGGCCTCCATAGCAACGGCAGCCACCGGCAGAGTAGAACTCTCGGTCGACTTAATGAACCGCTGGTAGGAGGCACGCATACCGTCCTGCGCGGCAATGAACTGCCGCTGCGCAGGCGTCATAGCGGCCAGCGCATGGTTGTAGCGGTCCTGCGCCTCAGAGACCTTCTTAAGCTGCCTCGCGTACGCGTCAGTTCCCGGAGTCAACTGCGCCAAGGTGTCTTTCTGCAACTGCAGATTGTCCCGCAGAACACCCACACTCGTTTTCAGTTTCGTGACGTTGTCGATTGCACCCTTCAACGCGAAACCGAAAACACCCGCTCCAGCTCCAGCCGCGGCAGTAGCAGCAGCCAGACCACCAGCCACCGCCAGCAGGCCGGCCCCCAGCGGCGCCAAAGCAGGAGCCAGAGCAATCGCAGCCGTCGCCACACCGCCCAGATTCCTGCTCGCTGCAGTGGTCCGCTGGTTCAGGGAATCCAGACGAGAGTTCAAACCCTGGATGTCGTTCCGAGCCGACCGGAAAGCAGGAGAGCCGGTATACCGGGCGAAAATGTGGAACCCAAGCGACGTGATGGTAGCCACTTCAGTCCTCCTCGAAAAACTCGTCCGGAATCAAACCCTCGACGACTTCCTCACCGTCAACGGCAGGCGTTTCTTCCGCAGCCAGGTCATACATGAACCCCGGACGATCCTTCTTCACCGGCTTCGCCCCTTGCCCCTCTGCCTGCAGATAGAGAAGGTTCTGCAGCAGCTCGTGAATCTCGGCGACAGCCTCGTTCAGCCACATTCCGTCGACCGGACCGTAAGCTTTCTCGTAGGCGTGCCACTCGGAGATTTCACGGGATGTGAGACTCTTTAGGACGTCTCGGACGGGGATTCCCCATCGGAGGCTGAGTCGGAAGTAGAGCCCTCGTTCGGGCCGCCCCCGAAATCCTGCGCCAGCTTCTCCATGTCCTCATCGGAGAAACCATTCATCGCAGAAGCCTTCTCGAACACGCGGTCCAGCGCCTTCGACGACTTCCGGCCGAGGTCGGGGACGTCATACTTCGAGAACACTGTCTTCCCGGCTTCGTCAACCACGACCAGAGCAACGAGCCGTGCCCGAAGGTTGGCCATGTTCTGCTCCGGCCGGCCCTTCTTATTGATGGTCACCTGCGACGCCTCGAACTCGTCACGCTCTTCACCCGTGAGAGTCTTCAGCCTCACCGAGCCACCCCACTCAGGAACTTCGACAACCTCGTATTCGAGGTCGTCGGCCTTGAGGATTGCATTTTTGTCCAACAGAGCCATCTGCGGGTTTCCTTCCATGTGTGCAGGTCATGTGCGGGAGATAGGCGAAAAGGGAGCCGCCCGAGGGACCCGCACGCACCTCGGGCGGCAGCTCAGATTCGGCCGCCAGCGTCGGCGACCGTGTCGGCGGCACGCTCCAACACGTCCCGCACGTCACGCTGAATTTCCTCTCGGCCATCAGCGAAAGTTTCTCGGAACCAAGAACCGCCCGTGTGCTGCGTCACCCACGCATCGCGGTTACCGAAAACCGGGTGGCGCCAGCCAACCCGGCTATCCATTCCCCGGGGGATAGCCGCCTCAGACGGATCCCGCATCGAAGTAGTGATCGTGATGCCGGGCGTACGGCTCGTCGATACGCGCACGCCGACGCCGGCCGCAACACGCCTACGCAGACCGGTGTGCTTAACGCCGTGCGTAGGCAGGGCTCTCACCTTCGCTTTTGCGCGCGCCACGAGGGGACGCACAGCCTGTCGAAGCTCCTTGCGGAGATTGCCCGGCAAGCTGGCGTCCACGGCGCGGAGAGCGTTCGCGACCAGACGGAAATCCTCGCCCGAGATAACCCGGTATTCCATGGACGCCATGGGACGTCAGGAAGTGTTCCGGGCGAGGGTTCCTCGCTGAACGGGAAACGTGACGCTCGTGTCCGAAAGGTCTCCCGCCTTACCGGACAGCGGGCTGTACTCAAGCAGGATGCAGGAAGCCACGTACTCCGGGTTGGTCGCCGAGATAGACGATCCCGTGGGGCGGACCTTCACCGTGAACTCAGTCTCGTTGTTGTAGAGAGGCCACAGCGTGGCGTCGACAGAGGAGGCTGCAAAGTCCTGCTGAAACGTTACTGTAATCTTCTCGCTCTTCAGGCCGTGCGTAGCCTCACGCCCAGAGCCGGAGAAGTTGGTCGTGTCGACGCTGTCCTTGGACAGGTTGACTTCGACAGAAGAGACGTGGTCGCTGAAGTCGATGCCGCTGACCTCGATACGCGGATTCCTGATCACAAACTTAGCCATCGCGCTAACTCCTTCTATCTCGCGGCCTCGCCTGTGCGCGTGCCGACGGTTGCGCTTTTGGGCATGAAAAAACCCCGCCGAAAGAGGCGGGGTTCAGAAGGAGTTGTGCGGAACTCCGAAGACTCAAGAGGGGAGCTTGACGACAGCCACGGTCACGTTGGTTGCCGCTGACAGCGCGATGTCCACGCGTCCGCTTGAGTTCATGTAGGAAGGGTGAAGCGGGATGAGCAACTCGCCTGTGTCGGCTGCAAGCGTGTACGACGGGTCGGGATTGGCCGCCCCGTAAGCGTTGTCACCCGGAACAGTCACGGTGACCGTCCTGGTCGCAGCGTTTGTGTTCTTGAAGTGCACGTACATCTGGCCGGGGCGAGAGGGAGCCTCACAGTCGTTGGCTGTTGCCGCCGCTCCGAAAGTGGGGCCGGCGCCGGTCGTGTAGCTCAAGTTCTGTGTCGAGAGTGCTGCCATGACAATTCCTTTCCTACGCCGTGCCAGTAGTCACGGACACTCTGAGGATGGCCCCTATGTGCTGCAGGCCGTTACTTTCGTGTGAGCCGCCGTAGCCGCGCATGCCGGTGATCGTGGCATCCGTATCGGACAGTCCTAGCGACGGATTGTTGAAGACGGCCTGACGGATCGACTTGGTGCCGTATCCGTTCACGTAGGCGTCTAGCTTGGTTTGACCGCGCCCAGAGTCGGATCGGGCGACCAGAACAAAAACGTCTAGGAACCATGTCGTGTCAAGGCTCATCGACAGGAGATAGTCGGCCGATACGGGTTCTATGACGAAAGCAGGGAGATTAGCCACCTCGGGCACCGTGTCATAGCCCCGGAGCTCTGGTATAGCAGCGCTGATAACAGATGCCAGGCCAGAGCGAATGGCAGCGATGGAACTCACCTCACACGCACCGCCTTGAGCCTGTAATCCGCTAGGAGCGCAGCAACCTTCGGGTTGGCACGGACGCGAATCGATCCAAACTCGCCGAACCCGGCCACCCCGAACGGAGCGTCTTTCGTCTTCCAGATTTCCTCGGCCAGGATCAGGCAGGCTTCCTTGACCGGCGCTGGCACGGCAGCCCAACCCCAATCGGCGGAGACTTGCAAAGCCGCCCGCCGGAGGAAGGGGAAGTCCTTTACGCCCACGGCGATGATCTGCCAGTACGGCCAGCCGGGAAGTCCGTCCCGCACACCGTCCAAGGGGCGCAGTTCGTAGTCCACGCCAGACGTCCAAGTCGTTTCGAACGTTCCATCGTCGTCATCATCGGTCTTCACGATGAGTCCCGTTGTGGTCCACATGTCGTTGACCGCTGCGTAGTAGGTCGTGACCGGGCTGAACGAGCGTGCCGTCACCGAACCAGCCTTGTTGAACTGCCGACGGCAGCTCTTTTCGATAGCACGCGACGCCGCAGCCAAGGCCTGAGTCAGCGTGGTGTCATCGTTGGTGTCTTCGATGCTGAGGCGCGTTTTAAGCTCGGCCAACGTCGCATAGTTGTCACCAAGGGCCATAACCCACCTCCTAGCCTGTCACGAACCCAGACACCGAGTAGGTGATGGGATCGGAATTGTCGTGCGCCGCAGATATGCGGATCACCGGAGGCAGCGTGTCCTTGGCCGTGTTGGTGCCAGCCGCCAAACCCGAGTTGACACGGAGAAGTGTCGTACCCGTAGCGGTGATGAGCGACGAGGTGAGCAGCGTGTAAGCCTTGCCCGACGTCCGGTCCACGCCTCGAACCCGGAACACGACCAGCGGGCTGCCTGTCGCGGCCGTGATGTCCACGATGAACAGGCCGGTCCGTGCGCCGCGAGGCAACTCCAGTTCCTGATCATCCGGGGACCCTGTACGCGACGACGACGAGAACACCGTGAAATGGTTGTTCAAGCCGGGGGAGTTCACGGTGACAGGGATGGTATTGCCGCTGAGAGAGGATGAAATGGTGAGCGAAGCGTCGAGCGCCATGACTTGCCCCCCCGTTCAGGGCACCGAGATGGAGCCCGAAGTGATCTGAACCGTTTGGGACGCCACGATCGACGTAGTCGTGAGGTTCAGATCTGCGCCGGACGTACCCACACTGCCGTCACAGATCTGCAGGCCGGCACCACCATCTGGCGCCATCCGAAACCAAGTTGCGGTGCCAGTAGCCACAGCAACACCGCTAGGCGCAGGGCCTACGGTGATCGCCGCAGAACCATTCGAGGCAGCACCAAAAGCGGGAATATTGAGGGTGACCGTACACAGCAGGGTCTGCGTGGTTACAGCCGTATCGGCCGTAGCAGGTTGCGTCCCATCGTAGATCTTGACAACGCCTGCCCCAGGACCATAGTCGGCAAGATCTACAAGCGTGTCACACAACGTGTTCCGCAGCGAAGAATGAACTTTGAAGTTGTGGGCCATCACATCACCGCCGCACCGACGGAATAGGTGATCGAATTAGAGTTGCCGTGTGTGGCGGTCACCCGGATCACCGGAGGCAGCGTGTCCTTCGCGATCAGGTTCGCCGAGCCCGTCAAGGCAGAGTCGATACGCAGCACGGTGGTGCCCGTGCCGGTGACAGCGGCTGAAGCAAGCAGCGTGTAAATCTGGCCGGACGCCCGGTCCACGCCAGACACAGTGAAGACAACCGAGGGGCTCGACGTCACCGCCGTCACGTCGATGACGAAATGGCCAACACGCACGCCCTTCGGCAATGTCAAGCCCCGGGTTTCGTGGAGGGTGAGTTAGCTGGTTTTCTGGAGTGACGTAGGGGGTTCGTCTGCGTAGTGGGCGGCTTCGTGTTCGGCGGGGGTGATGTGTCCGAGTTCGCCGTGGAGGCGGCGGTGGTTGAACCAGTCGATGTACTCGGCGACGGCGATCTCGACGTCGTTGACGCCGGTCCAGGGGCCCTTGTTGCGGATCAGTTCCGCCTTGAACAGGCTGTTGAACGCTTCGGCGAGAGCGTTATCGTACGAATCGCCTTTGGAGCCGACCGAGGCGACGGCGGCTTCCTCGGCGAGGCGTTCGGTGTAGCGCAGAGCTCGGTATTGGACTCCGCGGTCCGAGTGGTGGGTGAGGCCGGTGAGGTTGACGCTAGTGTGCCGGCGGCGCCAGATCGCCATCTCGAGTGCGTCGAGGGCGAGGTCGGTGTAGAGGCTGGTGGCGACCTGCCAGCCGACGACCATGCGGGAGAAGACGTCGATGACGAAGGCGGCGTAGACCCAGCCGGAGAACGTCTTGATGTAGGTGATGTCGGCGACCCACAGCTGGTTCGGCGCGGTAGCGGTGAACCGCCGCTTGACCAGGTCGGCGGGACGGTTCGTCTCGGGGGCGGGTCGGGTGGTGCGGGGGCTCTTGGCCCGGATCACGCCGTGAAGGCCGGCCTGGCGCATGAGGCGTTCGACCGTGCAGCGGGCCACCTCGATTCCCTCACGCACCAGGGCGGCGTGTACCTTGCGGGCGCCGTAGATGCTGTAGTTGGCCTCGTGGACCCGGCGTATCTCCTCAGTGAGGTGTTCGTCGCGCAGGCTGCGGGCCGAAGGCGGGCGACCTGAGGCCGCGTAGTAGGTGCTCGGCGCGATCGGCGCGTCGGTCTCGGCGAGGACGTCGCAGATCGGCTGGACGCCGAACAGGTTCTTGTGCTGGTCGATGTAGGCGACCTTCATCGCAGTGGACGGTCCAGCTCCGCGGCGAAGAAAGCCGACGCGGACTTCAGTATCGCGTTCGCCCGCCGCAGTTCCTTCACCTCCCGCTCCAGCTCCGAGATCCGGGCCGCCTCCGCGCTGGTGGTCCCGGGCACAGTGCCTTCGTCGGTCTCGGCCCGCTTGACCCACCCCCGCAGGGCCTCGGGGTGCACATCGAGCTGGTCGGCGATCCGCTTGATCGCACCGGCCCGGCCGATCGGGTCCTTACGGGCCTCGACCGCCAGACGCGTCGCTCGCTCACGCAGTTCATCAGGATACTTACGGGGAGCAGCCATGAACGGCATCCTTCCGGGTCTTCGATGTCTCCATCAAACCCGGGGCGATTCACAACTCGAACTCTTGAGTGTCCGGGGTCGCCGTACGAGCGGCCGAGGCATACACCGTAAAAGTGTTGCCCACCCCGGAGTTAATGCTGTTGGCCATCGCCTACCCCTTACTTGTAGTAGTCGACGACGACCGCTGAACCGTCCAGAGCGCTGTTCAGCGACACGGTGTTCGACTCGACCGCCGAAGAAGACACCGCGACAGTCGGCGCCGTACTCTCACGCACACCGCCCAGGAAGGCGTACACAACCGTGTTCCGGGTCAGCTTCACCGGCAGGCCCAGCTTCGCGCCCGTACCGATCGCCGTAGTGGCGCCGGTGCCGTCGTGCGCGGGGATGGTGATCGAAGTGACCGTGGCGAAAGCCTTCGAGCCCACCACCGTGCCAGCGGTATCCACCGTGAAGGCCGGCAGCGTCTCAGTGATCGCCTCGCCGTACACGTTGGTACCAGCCACAACCACCTGAATCGCCTTGATGTCCCCCGCGGTGCCACCCGCCGTTGCCGTGACATTCCGCGGCACCACAGGATCGGTGATACCGGTGGTCACAACCTGCTGCGACCCGTTGTCCGTGACCGCGGCGTGTACTGCCGTAGTGGTGCCGAGGGCCGGCGACCCCAGCGACTCACTGAGAATCCGGGAACGACCGGAAGAGTTCTGATATGCCATGACGTCTCCTCTTTGGGATGGCGGACCACGCTGGCCCTAGAAGGGGGCCGTGGGGCGGGTCAGGGCGGCAGCGCCCGAACATCCGGCCCCACGGCAGAGCAGCCCTACACCGGAGCATGGAGGCCCGGGTCAGGCTGCAGCTCAGAGACCGGTGACCACCGTGAACGCGGTCGGCCGGTAGTGGAGCAGCGCGGCACGCAGGTCCATACGGATGGCCTGCTTGCCGTTGATGAAGTCGCTGCTGTGGCTGTTCGTCATCTGGACATCGACGCCGCGGCGCACGGCCAGCTCGGCGTAGTTCGCGTAGTCACCGATGATCGCCTTCGTAGCGGTCGGAACGGTCGTCTGGACGACACGGACACCCCAGATCGTCTCGATACCGGGAATGCTCGGGTGGCCCCAGATGTACTGGCCGTCAGCGGTCTTCAGGAGCCGGACACCCTCCCACTTCGAGGGACGGATGAAGACAACGTTGGGCTCGGCGAAACCGGTGTCACGGATCTGCCGCATGCCCTTGTAAATCGCGTCCGGCACCGAGTCGGTGCCCAGAGCCTGCGTGTTGATGCTGGACACGTTCTCCGTGCCCTTCAGGTTCGGCGCCGTGCCGTTGCCGGTCAGCACCTGAAGGTCAAGCCGGTTCGCGAGCATGTAGCGCAGCCGGTTGTTGATGTAGTCGCGGGCTCGCGGCTCGTCCTCCACCTGCTCGTCCGTGAACGGCAGCCAGACCGCAATCTTGCGAACCTCAGAGGTACGCTCCGTCAGAGCCAGCGCGGCTTCACCGAACGTGCTGCCTTCAGTGACCTCAGCGGCGTTGTTCGTGAACGTCGTCTCTTCCATGTAGACGACCGTCGACTGCGACGTCGTCGTCTGCGGAATGAAGTCCACGACGTGGGGCGCCGGCCGAAGCGCGGTCAGCTCAAGGTGGCCCGTACGCGTGTCCTCCGGGTCCCAACCGGCACCCCGCTCGAACAGAGTCTTCAGCTCAACATCGATGTGCTTGACAGCGCCGATGCCCTGGCCGGGGCGGTAGCCGGCCGCCTTGATGGCGGCCTGGAAAACATCCTCGCCCAGGTCGAACGGCTTCCGCTGCTTCGTCCCGCCGCGGGCGCCGTCACCAGACTCGACGGAGCCAGACTCCTTAGCGGTGGCCGCCGCGCGAGCGAGAGCCATGTAGTCGTCAACCGACTTCTTAAGGTCGGGAAGCTCATCGTTCATCTTGCGGACTTCGGCGATCTTCTCAGCCACCGAACCAGAAATGCACTTCACCTTGGTGAAGTCCATCTCCGAACCGGCCTCTTGGAAGACTTCGGCGAGACGCTTCTGCGCCGCCCCGTACTTTGCGCGAGCGTCCCGCAGCGCGGGAAACTCGAAGTTCACATCGTCAGTCTTAGGCATTGCCGTGCTCCTCACGGAACTTGTCGGCGAGGCTGCGCAGGTATATTCGCTGCATCTCGTCACTCGCCTCGATGGACTCTTCTTCCTTCGCAAGGAGCGTCTTCAGCCGGACCAGCGGACCCTCAAGCCCCTCAAGGCTCTTCCGGGCCGCTTCCGTCATAGGAAGCCCCTTTTCGGCGCGAAGAGCCTCAACTCGTTCCGCGCGCTCAATAACCGCGGCGGCGGCCTCAACCGCCTCCACAAGCGTTGACTGCTCGCCGTCCTTCACGGACCGCGTGCCGGTGCCGACACCTGCGCCCAGGAGGACGGGCGACACCTCGTGCACCTTCATCTTCTTCAGGAAGCGAACCTTCTCGCCCCTGTGCTCACCCGGCTCCGACTCGACAACATCGAACCCGTAGCTGTACTCACACAAGTCACCAAGTCCCTTGATGACTTCGCGAACCTCCTGGGCGGCCTGCGTATTGAAGAACTCGCCCCGAAAGACGACCTTGTCGCCCTCCTCGAAAAGACACCCCTTACCGACGGGCTTCGCGCCACCCCAGCTTGTGTGATTCCAGTCGGAGATCCGGCACTCGGCGCCGTTCTCGAAAGCGCCCTTGAGCGTGACGTCTCCGTCATGGTCCTTCACGCCGAGAGTGGCGAACACGGCCTCGACCTCGCCGTTCCCCGCATCCTTGAACTCGACGCCAGTAAGCGACTTCTTATGCATGACTCAACCGCCCTTCGGCTTGTCGTTGGATGCGGGTGGAACAGCCGGCTTATCCGGCGGGGGCTTGTCGGGCTGCGCGGAAGCGGAACGTTCCTGCTGCGTTGCAGCCGCCTCCTGCTGCCGTTGCCGAACCGGGTCGACCTTGAGGTTCGCCCAGTCGCCGGAATCCAGCGCGGCAACGATCGACGCAAGCTCGAACCCGGCAGCAGACAACGCCGTAATGACCGACGCTTCCACGCTGCGAATGTTCGCTTCCTCTTGCGTCCGCTCGTTCGCCTGGTCTGTCTGCGGCGCCTGCATCTGCACCGACACCAACCCTGTATGGGCGCCGATCAGCTTCGCAATATCGTTGTCCCGGACCGCCTGGACCACAGCCTCTGACTCGAAACCGGCCTTGATCCCGGCATCAACCGCATTCAGGTTGATACGCATGATCTCGGCGCGATCCGTAGCGTCCTCACGCAGGAACGCAATGTCATGCTCGTCGTACCAAAGCTCCGCGTTACTCGGAACCTCAACGAGAACGGCAAGGCTGGCAGCCGCCATACGCCACAGGGGACGTATGGTGCAGTCCGCGAAACGCCGTCGACTGGCCGCGTAGTTGCCAGAGTTCAGCGAACTTCCCTGCATACCCTCCGAGAAGCCGACCCACGAGGAGGGGACGCCGGCCGCCGCGGCGATACGCGACTCACCCTTGCCTACCGTCTGACTGAACTCCAGTTGACGAAAGTCCATCGACAACGGCTTAAGATCGGCACCGCCCATCAAGAACAGCGTCTTGTACGCGTTCCATGCACCCTTATGGTTTCCCTCGAACGAGTTGACGAACTCGTCGAAAGCATCCTCACTGGTGTCTTTGTCGAACGACACGGCAAAGTTTGGTACCGCACTGTTCTCGAAGAACGCCTTCTTATGGACGACCGCAAGCGTGTCGGCTTCGATCTCATCGACGATCGGTGTAAGCCACGACATGCCGCGGAACTTGTTCGCCGGATCCGGCACAGGACTGAAGTGACACACCTCGTCGGGCATCAACAGCACTGGCGGTGCTATCGGGGAGCCTGTTGAGCCGCCCAGGATGCTCGCGTTCCGGGGGGTGTAGATGTAGTGCAGCACGCGGGCATCAGCGGCGTTCGGGTCACCGGAGTTGGAGCCGATAACGATCTCCACCCAGTCGGGTCGCAGGCGAACGATGCGCCTCTTCCCGCGTGCCGCACGCCCAAGGTTGCCGTTGTCGTCGGCGACAGTCGCGAAGAAGTTGCCCGCTAGGGAGGCGTCCTGCTCCATACGGGCCAGCAACTCACCTGTAGTGCCACCAGGCCACGGGTTCTTCAGCAGGTCCAGTTCAGGGGTACTGAACACTTCGCCCGGTCGGCCCTTGTCGAACCGGCGGAAAATGAACCGCGCCTCGGAGAACGCCATCTGCCGAGCCTGCATGCACGCGAAGACCGGGCCGCTCTTCTTGTAGGCGTTGAGAACGTAGCTCTCAAAGTCGTTCTCGATGCGTTCCCTGTCCGGCGTGCTCGTCGAGACGAACTGAGACAGTGGATGACTCGGCGCCCACATGTTGGGCTGCCTGCCATCCCAGCCGCCAGACCGGAAACCCTTGAGCCCCGTAAAATCCGCCAGCCTCCGCCAAAAACTCTTGCGAGTCACACCCACAGGATTCACCTCGCATCAGTCACTATCGGAAAGCAGCCTTCGGCTTCGGCCTCGGTTTCGTCGCAACCTTGTGATGACCCCACGCCGCCAACGTCGCAGCAACAAGAGGCGAAATATCCGCAGTAGCCGTCCGCTTGTCCCACGCCCACAGATCAGCCAGATCACGCTTATCAGCGCCCGCAACAGCCGTCGTCAACTGAGGCTGGTTGATATGGGCGATCCACGGACTGTTTCCACGCCGAGGGCGGACACCGCCCGCAAACCATCCGCACCCCTGCGCATACTCGCGGGCCGTCGGCGTAAGAACAGTGATGCCAGGCTCGGCGTCCAGCTCATCATGGAACATGCCGGCCTGACCGCCGCGGTCGATCACGACATGCGTGATGCGGTGCTCCTTCATCAACTGCTTCAGCCGAGGCACCACCCACGCAGTGCCCGGACGAATATCAAGGCGCTCGTCACGCCCTGTAACTTCGACGTGCGTCAGGCCTTCACCGTTCGCGCCCGCCACCGCGATGCAGGACCGGGACCGGTCAGGCGTGACGTCCACGGCCAGGACAAGAGGCTTCTGCGGAACCGAAAGCGGGTCGTAGCGGTTCATCCACGACTCTTCATCGATGACGCGCCACGCGTCACCCTCAACGGGCCACGTGCCGACCCCTAGCCGCTCCGCCTTGAACGCTTCCCCGTCCATGGACCGACGCTCTGTCTCACAGTGCTCGACCGAGATACGCAGGCCCAAGCCTGGATTCGCCCGCGCATACGAACGGACCAATGCCTCCGTGAGCGGGTGGTCAGTGGCCGGCACTCCCGTCGCATCGTGCCCCTCCTCGCAAGGATCGGAGCAGTAGTCCCCACACGCGTCCACCGACCACTCAGCGAAGAACAGCCGGGGATCCGAGTGCGCGATAGCGCGGCTGCGGACACGACCGAAGTGCTCCGAGTTCTCATCGCCCGCCGACCCGGTGTACCAAATCTGGGGATTCGGACGAGCCGACACCGTCGGCAGCAGCGCAGCCACCTGCGGGCTGTCCAAGTACATGGCTTCATCGCAGATGACGCAGTCACCCGTCAGACCACGACCGCCACCCTTGGTGCGCGTCTTGAACCGCAGACGGCGTTTCTTGCCGTCCCGGTAGATGGTGATGCCCTCTTCGCCGTGGCTGCGCTTCACAGAGCCGCCGTGAGAGCTGACGAACTTGTCCAGGTCGGGCGTCGACTCGATGAGCGTGAGTATGCGTGTGAACGCTTCAAGGCTCGTGTCGAAGAGGTGAGCCGAGTGGATGATCATTTCCTCGTCGAGGAGGAACAACCCAGCCAGCTCACGGGCCTCAAGGATCGACCCCTTGCCGTTCTGGCGGGAAACGACGAGCCCGACCTCTTTGGCCGCCCAGGAGCCGTTACGGCGGAACGTCAGCGAGTGGTGGATGCAGTACTGCTGCCACGGGTCAAGGACGAGCCCAGCCGACTCGGCAAGCTCGATGGCCTCCTGGCCGTCGCTCCGCCAGATGTCAGACGGTAGATGCTCGATCCTCGGGGTCTGATTGCCGGTTACGGGCGCGTCGAGCAGCGAGGTCGTCACGCGTGCTCACCTCGCCCTCCGGGGGAATCGCGTCCAGCTCGTCCATGACTTTCAGGAGGCGCAGCGAAAGCGCAGCCAAGCCGGCCGCCTCACCCCGAGGCCCGCCACAGTGCGTGCACATGCCCGCATCGAGCTTGTCGGCGAGCATGTCCCGCAACGCGACCAGCGACGTCCGCCGATCACCACTCTTGATCGCATTACGAAACTCGCTCATAATCACTGCCCCAAATAAACACTCTTGTGGTGAGTGGTACGAATCCCCGTATGCACAAAAATAGGGACACCCATCTCGTGAAGCCGATAACAGAACGACAAATCCTCACCCACAGTCGTCCCACCGTTATCCTTCACGATGCGCGTAAACCAACGATGCCGGCCGAACACATCCTGCATACGCTCCAAGACGCTGCGGTGCACAATCAAGCAAGCCGCACCCGTCCCACCGACCCGCACCATCTCATTTTCAGGAAACGTCGCATTCGGGTCCAGCGTTAGACCGCCGCGGTCATTCCACTGATAGAGAGTCGCCACAGCAGAACGCTTAAACCCGCCCATGCCGTCAGGCTCCCCAGAGAACTGACCCAAACAGAATGCGCCCACAACCGGCGCCGCCGGCCCACACTCCGCCCTCAGACGCTCAAGCGCGTCATCAGCGAACCCCATATCCGAATCCACACACCACAGGTACTCGGCATCCGTATCCAGGAACGTCGCCACCGCCAGATTCCGCGCCTCCGGAATCGTCATCGGCCCAGACCGCACAGCAAACCGCTCAAACGACCGGCCACGCTCCGCCTCATACATGGCCACACGCCACATCGAATCCATGAACGAGTGCGACACATGATCAGGATGTAGGTATGCAGCGACGACGCTCATATGACGCACACCCGTACAGGAAAGGTGAGGACATCGAGAGCCGCATGGCCGCGGTCGTCCGCAAACTTCCGTCCATCTGCATCCAGCGCGTAAGCAACTACGCGCACCGTATCCAGGCCGACCCTTAGGCTCCGAACGTTCGCTGGCTCCACGCCGAGCTTCGACAGCAGAGAACTGACCTCTGGGGAAATATCAACGAGCTGAGACATGCGGGTCTCCAGTGCATATATGCAGGTCAGGCGAATAATGCATACTCATGCAGCCCGGCCAGCGCTGCATAAAAATCCACGGGGAGAGAAACGATTACCAGAGGCGGGGGTCAACCGCCACAATTTTTTAAGCGATACCCCCGCCCCCCTGGGATGCCGGGGGTGCGATGAGAGGGGGCGCCTTTGGAGACCTGTTCACCCCGAGTGATTACCGCGACGCATACGTCGCGCTGATTGGAGCGCGTTGGCTGCCCGGTGTATCACTCGCGGCCTCGTGGAGCACGCTGTGCGGCTCTGTGAGGGCTTAGCAGTCTCGGGTGGACGCAAGGCCTCAACGCGCCGCTGCGAGGCGTTGTGCGAGACGATTGTTAATGCTTGTTTGATCGCCTTGATAACGCCTGCATTGGTGTTAACGCTATGTGGTGTGCTCCGTGCGCCGCTGCGTATAGGCGATGCATCCACTGCATAGCCACGCTATAGGGCAGCGCATGCATACACGCATAGGACATGCATACTCATGCATGCATAGGATATGCATGCACTGTATTGGTATACGCGTATAGGTAGGTGTGCAATGGGTGCGTGCGTGTGCGTGTGGGCTGGATATGTACCGCTAGATACCTGGACCTACGCAGTGCGCTATCAGTATGGGGTGTGCTGACATACGCACACCGTGCATTAGCTAGCCAGCCCTTTGAATGCGGTAGCCCACACTTATGCCACTACCAGTTCCTGGTGGTGTGCCCTTTGGTACCGCTCCGGTTTCCCCTGCTTGAATTGCAGGACCGGTGCGCTTCACGAACGTTCCCCTTGTCCAGAGCTAGGCCCGGGTTGATTGACAGGGGTATGTAGTGATCTAGGGTCCAGTCTCTGCCGTCCCCGTTGTACTGGTTGAGACGCAGGTCTATCGGTACGCCGCAACGCCAGCAGATGTTCGAGCCCTCGCGTTTCAGCCATGTTTTAAGCCGCTGCAGGGGGCGTCCTGATCTGCCGCGCCGGTAGTCGTCACCGGCCTGATCCATAGGGCCACCTCGCGGGGTACGCTGCAGACATGAGGGTGGAGCTGACACGTGAGGCGTACGAGATCAAGCTGCGGGGCGACGACTGGCACGCTGTGGCCGAGCTACTAGCCGCCGAGAACTATGCATCGGACGCGTCAGAGCGCGACATTCGCTCGACGCTCATCTCGTGGGCATCCTCAGCCGCTGACCTCAGGGAGCCTTCGCGTATCACGCTTCCGCGACCCTGGGCGCGTGTTCTCGCGTGTGCGCTGCTCAGCAGCAGGGGCGACGCCCATCCGTGGGAACTGCCCTACAACGTGCTCGGTCAGATCAAGAGGGCATGAAAAAACCCGGGCCCGCAAGGGCCCGGGTTAGTCATTTGGGCACAGACTACCTGCACCGGATCGTAGTATACCCTACTTTTCGCGTGGCGCAAACACCCTGTGAAGCTCGACCAGATCCCATAGCGCGAGGCCCTTAGTGCGTCCTCCGTGTCGCTTGATCTTGCCGTCGCGGGCCGCGTTGTAGATGCGGTATTTGGCTCGCTGTAGGTCGTCCTCGCGGAACAGTTGATGTTCATTGGGCTTCTGGATTCGGAGTATGTAGATCGCGGCAAGGTCTGTGGTGACTAGCTTCTTTCGTGGCCGCGCCATTCAGGCTCCAATTGCTCATCGCATAGGACACACAGGTTGGCGACGTGCTCACCGGTCACCAGGGCATACACGGGCACTATGTGTCGTGTCCGGTGCAAACAGCGGCCGCGGATGCGCCGGTCTGGATCGCCGAACGTGCCGACGTCGATCCACTCGTAGTCGCCGGTGTCGCTCATCCCGTGAGCTCCCTGATGTGGTCGACGGCGAGCTGCCACCGTGAGTACTCCTTGCCGCAGGGCGGAGCGTCGGGGCGGCCGGCGCACCGGATATCACTGGACCAGTCGATTGCGACGCGCAGGGCGCCGCCGCACTGGTCGCAGACGTGGCCGTCGAGATAAGTGGTGGGGACGTCGTAGCCGAGGAGCCAGCGCGCGCGGCGGGCCAGGTGCCGGAACGTCCTCAGGCAGGCCCGCACGTCATCGACGTGGGCATCATCAGACGTCGTTATGGAGTGCCACTGGGTGAATGCTTCGGCGATGTCATCCAACAGCTCGACGGCGTCGAGTGTGGCTGGGGGCCGGCTGCCTGGCTTGTTGGGCGCTCCCCGCTCGGGACGATTCGTCTTGAGCACTTCATAGTTGTTGAGCTGGTAGAGCAAGCCGGGGTGTCGGATGGCCTCCACCCTTATTTCCAGGCCCCCCGATGTTTGGATCTTGTATTCGCGGCGCTCGGTCCAGCCGTCGGTGAACTCGGCCAGACACTCGCGTAGCTGGAGGTAGGGGTCCAAGGGTCACTCCACCACCTTGAGGTGTGTGCCGGTGCTGCTCCAGTCGTAGTGGACGCCGTTGGGCGGCGTCGGCATGTCGTGTGGGATAGCGGCGGCGTGGTCGGTCTCCCGATGCCATAGACGGTGGTGGTACTGGGCCCACTGCATGGCGAGCGACCAGGAGAACGATGGCGTAGGCGAGTAGGGGCACTGCGTGCAGTTCCAGTACCAGAGACCGTCGTGTTTCCATATTTTGATCTTTGAACGGCTCATTTCTCCTCAAATCGGATCGTGGCCGGCAGAGGGACGTCATCGATAGGCCGCCCGTGAAGGGCCCAGGGCATGGAGTGCAGGGCGTCGTAGTCCTGCTCTTCCCACAGCACGTCCCCGGCGGCGGTGACGCAGTCCTGCGGATCGGCGTGCCGCGCGAAGTGCACCGTGCGGCCGTGAGTGGCCATCACGTGCAGCTGGTTCTCGTAGATGCCATGCCTGCAGTCGTCGCACGTTGCGACGCGGCGCTTAAAAGGGGGGTGGGTCGCAGGTGCGGCAGGATTTGGGTCTGAGGTCGTCGGTGAGCCCCTGGCGGGGGCAGGTGGCTGGTGGAGTCCAGCCGAGTCGCTGCCAGGCGTCGCAGGGGCTTGTGGAGGGGTTGCGGGCCCCTGTTTGGTGCTCGGTGCTGCGGCGGCTGCGCCGCAGCCGTGGTCTCGGACTACGTACAGTCCGTCCCTGTAGGCGACGGCGGCTGTACGCGGCTTGAGGCGGTGCAGCTTCCCATCACGCTCGACGACGTCGTACGTCTGGCGGTTGTCGATGACGGCCTGCCTGTAGTCGTCGACTGTGAGGCTCAGGGTGTCGGCGGCGACTTTGAAACCGTTGACCTGGCAGAGCAGTACGACTTCCTGGCATCGGGCGCATTGCCCTATTTCAGGCCGGGTGTCACGAACGAAATGCCGATTCATAGCACCACCCTGTGTTCGAACCAGGTTTCCGCTTCGTTGGCGAGGATGAGCTGCTGGTCGGCTGTGAGGAAGTCCCATAGCCGCCCGAGGTAGATTTCGTAGCTGAGTTCTAGCTGTGCCGCGTAGGGGCCTGGGATCGTCCAGCCTTTGCGTATTTTCTGCTGGTTGCAGTCCTGGCAGATGGTGAAGAGGTTCCAGGGCTGTCCGGTGCCGCCCATGATGCAGGGCTGAATGTGTGCGACTTTCAGCCCTGCATCGTTTCTGTCCATGCGGCACAGGAATCTGTCTCTTGCGATGACCATGGTTCGGGTTTGCTGTGCTTCTTCGCCGCGGTCGGCTTGCCGTTTGCACGCGAAGCATTCGGCATATTTTGCAGGGTGGATGTTTCCGCACCATAGGCATGCGATACCGGCTGCTTCCCTTTCGGCTTGCCCGCATTCGTAGCAGCGTTGATGTTTTGCCGGGTTGTAGTAGCCGGTTCCGCATCGGCATCGGGTTCTCATGTTGGCTGGGTGCTGGGTTGAGTTGTTCGCCCAGGAACGGGGGGTTGGAAGTCGGGGTGTCGTGTGGAGCAGAGGACGCACCAGTTGAGGGCTACGACTCGTGGTGTGTGGGCGACGTCTGTGTACCAGATGTGTCGCCCAGATACCGAGGTTGGGCACATGGGGTTTGTCCTTTTGGGCGGCCT
This sequence comes from Actinobacteria bacterium OV450, assembly GCA_001298555.1. Lineage (GTDB taxonomy): Bacteria > Actinomycetota > Actinomycetes > Streptomycetales > Streptomycetaceae > Streptomyces. The sequence goes on along the minus strand of LJCW01000307.1, from coordinate 23,331 downwards.
TTGATCTTTTTGTTTTTGGGCATGCGTAAGGCCTCCAGCTCGACTGAGATGGAGGCCTTGTTTCTTTAGTTTTGGTCGTCCAGGAGGCGCCGCGTCAGCGAGCGCCGTTCTGTCTACTACCTGAGGTTAAAGAATCTACTTGCAGGTTCTCTTTAAACCTGCAGCGATTACTTGCTGAGCGCGCCTCAAGGGGCTCCGCCCACGGCGCTCAAAAGACTCGGCGCGTTGATAGCAGCGGCGGGGTAGCGAGTTGAGGGAAGATCAGTTTAAGGAGGCCCTGATTTTCTTGTCAAGCCGCTTCGATGTCAATTGCATCACATTACACACAGGGGTGTTCAGTGACGTTGGGTGAGTTGCTTCCATTCGTGCCAGTGCGCGTCACATACCTGGGCGATGGTCACTATCGGCACCGCGAGCATGTCGGCTAGCTGCCGCTGTGATAGCCGTGTGCCATGCAGCAGGCAGGCTGTGCGGATCTGCTCCCATAGGCCATTGTGCGCGGCGTCAGGAGCTGTCCAGGGCCACTCCCCGCCGCGGTGCAGCTCGGCCGGCCAGTTGCGTTCTTCGCGGGGTCCTCGCCAGTGTGTGAGCGTCCCGTCTTCGGCGAGGTGGATGCCGAATTCGGGCCATCGTATCCATAGGCTGGCTCCGTATGGGCGGAGGATGGGTTTGCGGTGGTCTGAGCTGTGGGGTGAGTGGGCTTCGAGGATGATGGTTATGTCGTATTTGGTGCGTATTTTGTCGAGCCATTGGGTGGCTAGGCGTGCGGATTGTTCTTCGCTGGGGTCTCCGCCTACGAGTTTGTAGAGGGGGCCGGTGATGAGAACATCTGGTTTGGTTTCTTCTATTTCGGTTTCGAGTATTATTCCATCGCCGTTGCTTAGGTCGAGTCCTTGTGGTCGTGTGACCAGATAGAGATTCCCCGCGTATTTGTCGCCTGCTTGTTGACGTATGCTATGGAGCTTTCGGTGTATTTGCCGTCCCGAATTCTCGACATCGAAAAGTAGCGTCCGAAGAGGTGGAAAGTTTTCTCCCCCAAAAGGGTGTATTCCAGAAGATAGCTGCATAGCTGTCTGGCGGAGGAGAGTTGATTTGCCATGCCCTGGGGCTCCTGTGATGATTAGTCGGTCTTGGCGTTCGAGTAGTCCGGGCACGAGCCAGTCGTAATCGGGGGGCGTGGTGGACAGAAAGGTATCGGCCTCCACTGCTGAAGGCCGATACTCTGCGAGCTTGCTTTGCTGTTCTTCTTCAGCGATGCGTTGTTGTGCGCGTTTTCGTGCGAGGAGTTTTAGGCGTTCTGGTTCGGCGAGGGCGTGAACATCGTTGTCCTCGCGCATTTTTTGGGCTAGTCGGATGAGCTGTTCGTCGTTGTCGGGTTGGGGCAGGTGTGGGCTTTCTTCCACGCTAGGATGCCTTCCACCTGGGTTTCTAGTGCTGTGACTCGTTCCCTCAGCAGGGCAAGCGCTTCATGGACAGCCGCTACCTGGGTGATCTCGTTGTGTTCATACTTCTCCATGAGCGGCCTGCTTGAGGGCGAGGATGACGTCTTCCTTAGTGCGAGCCGGGTCGTCGTTCCATGCGGGGATGTTCTGCCACCAGGAAGAGTCCTCGATGGAACAGGCTTCGACGATGTGGGCGCCGAGTCGGTTGGCTGCTGCATCGGCTTCCCCGGTGTAGTTGAAGGCGTTGCCGGTTGCTGCTCGGGTGATGGCGCCCAGCGCGCATACGGGGCCTGTGGAGGCGTTTCCGGATGTGAGGCGGCCTTGGTGCCATCCGTCGCGTTCGATGACGTGTACCGCCTCGTCGAGGATTTGTTCAGGCGTCATGGTGGGCGGCTTTCTTCATGGCGAGGATGACGTCTTCCTTAGTGCGGGACGGGTCGTCGTTCCATTGCGGAACTTGCTGTCCGATGCTCATCTGAAGTGTGCAGACGGCTAGTGCTCCTGCCATGGTGTAGTCGTGTGCGCTGCCGGTGGCGGCTCGGTTAATGGCGCCCATCGCGCACACAGCCCCGTCGGCAGCGACCAGCCCGCCTTGGTGCCATCCATCGCGTTCCAACACTTTGATCGCCTCGCCAAGGATCTGTCGGGTCTGTTCAGGCGTCATGGTTCGCGGCTTTCTGCATAGCGAGGATGACATCCTTTTTGCTGGTCTGCGGGTGGTCGTTCCATGCGGTGATCTTGTAGGTGTTGTCCAAGCTCTCGGTGGCGAAACGGTCCTTTGGATCGCGCACGTCGGGGATTTGATTGCAGAGAAACTGGATGGCCGCCCTGTGCACGGACAGGGCGGCGGACGGGCTGATATGTGTCGCCCTGCGTGTGAGTGCGCCGAGGGCGCAGGCGCGGGCTGTGTCACGGGGCCGGTCCCTGGGTGCATACAAGGCACCCTTGTGGTGTCCGTGGACGGCGATGTCGTCTGCTGCAGCCAGGAGCAGCTCTTCAGGCGTCATAGAGTGCTGCCGATCATTCTCGGTTGGGGTGGCCGGTCGGAGGGACTGTGAGCCGCTGTCTTCATTGCGAGGATGACGTCTTCTTTGGTGATCTGCGGGTGGTCGTTCCATGCAGCTATATCGTCGATGGCGTCGTCTTGTGTGCCTAGTCCGTCAGAGATGTGGTCATGGAGCAGTTGTATGGCGCCGCCGTTCATCAGATCGCCGAGGAAGCCCTTGTAGCCCTTGCTTCGGCGAATGATTGCGCCAAGGGCACAGGCGGGCGCCATGGCGTCCGGGTCGTCCGTGAGTCCATACATCCTGCCTTTGTGGTGTCCGTAGGCGGCAATGTCGTCCGCTGCAGCCAGGAGAAGCTCTTCGGGTGTCATAGAGTGTCCTGAGGGGTGAGAATGATGGGGTCTGCTCCGCAGCGCGGGCATTCCGTGGGCGTGGGGGCGTTGCTTCGTCCGGTTGCCCAGGTGCCGAGGAGGCCGGCGCTGTGGTCTTCGACGAGTTCGAAGAGGGGCCGCCGGTGCGTGTCTGCGCGGGTGGGGGTTATGTTTTCTTCGAGCCATTGGACGGCGGGTGAGAGCCGTTTCATGAGGCTTGGGCGTGGATGATCGGCCGGACTTCCCAGCCGGTCCACTTGTACGTTTCGTGTCGCTGTCCGGTGACTGCGAACAGCTTGCCTGTGTCGGACCAGTGGTTGGCTCCGAGGTGCGGGGGTGTGACGGTTTCTGCGAACTCTTTCGCCTGGGGCAGGTCGTCGGCGACCGCGACGGCCTTACCATCGCGGATTATCAGGTGCAGGTCAGCGGTTGTGTTCATTAGATTGCTTCTTCCAGGATTATGGGCTTGCGTCGTCCCTTGATGAATCCGCGGTCGTCGGAGGTCAAGCCGCCGAACACGCCGTAGCGTTCGTCATGATGAAATGAGAGACATTCGGCCCTTACGGGGCATGCCTCGCACACCGCTTTGGCTTCTTGTTGACGTAGGCCGTCAAAGAACAGTGCTAGGTCCATTCCTTGGCAGGCTGCTTTAGCTGTCCATGGCCTGTTTATGTCCACGTCGTCTTTCTTTCTCGTACTCCCGCCGATAGACCTGGCAGGGCGGACAAATCGGCAGGATGTACTCGCGTTGGTGGATGCGCCAGCCTTCGATGGTTCCGCACATTCCTGTCCATTCGGGGATGGCGTCGACGTCGTTGATGGTGTCGTCATCCCAGCAGTGTGGTGGCGCGTATCGGTTCTTACGTGCCCAGGCTCGGATGGTTTGGGGCCTGTATGCGCCATCGTGGTCTTCTGGGGTGGCGTCTTTCAATTTGTCGTATAGGTCTGCGACTTGTTTGTAGGTCGTCCATACGACGTGGCGTTCGCGGCGTCGGCCCCGGGTGAGGTCGGACAGCATTTTGTGCGCCGAGTCGCCTTCCCACCCGAGCATTCCGGCCAGCAGCCGGGCATTGAAGCCGAGTGCTGCGAGGGCTTGGAGACGGCGGGTTACCCATTCGGCGGGCACTTTGGCACCGCCGTAGGTAGGTTGCTCGTATTCAAGCGTCATGATCGCTTCATGGGTGCGAAGGCGGATCTTATTGAGGCGGGTGCCTTCCGGGTCGTTGATGCGGCTGTATCCTCGGGCGATCTGGCGCAGGCGTGACCAGTGAATGCCGCACTGTGCTGACATTTGTTCAGCGGTCATACCCTGGGCTTGCAACCTTCGCAGTACCGTCTGTGCGGGCTGGAACGGCACCCGCAGCTCGACCCCCTGCGCGCGGAGGAACGCCCCCCGTTTGTTGAGTTTGCGTCTGCGTGCCAACTTCTCTTCTGGGGTCACTGGTTCCTCCTCACAGGGGGCAGTAGGCGGGCGGGTCTTCATCGATGACCGGATTACCGGCAACTGGCTTCCGGCCGGCGCCGGGGCACTGGTTGTGTTTCTTCGGCACCCATTCGTCGTCTCCTACACATGTGGCTTCGATGTAGCTTTCTGCGAGCCATTGGAATGTTTGATGTGCCGCTACCCTTTGGTGTGGTGTGATGTCGACGAGGCGTAGGCAGTGGGGGCAGACGCCTTCTTCAGTCTGGCCGTTCATGGGCGCCTCGGATTTTTGCCATGAGGTCACGGATCGTCGCTTCGTATTGGTCGATGTGGGCTTGGTATGCGGGGTCGCCGGCTAGTTCGGGTGTCACGTATTCGAGGAGGCCGCGGGTGCATGGGTCGCAGAGCACACACGTGTAGGTGTCGCCGGAACATATGGGGGTGAGGGCGATGATGGCTGTTCCGAACGGGTTTCCCTGTGTGGCGTAGTTGTTGCCGCAACGGGCGCAGATTTCGGGGGCCGTCGCCGTCACTCGATGCCTGCCCGTACCTGCGCTGCAAGGTCTTCGAGGGCGCGCGCCATGGCCACGTCGTGTCCATGCTGCCGGTCGAACTTGTCTCGGGGGTGGCGTTTGGCGACGCCGACGGCGGCGTAGCGGCTCCCGAGGACGTGGACCACGGTGAACGTGTCATCTTGGAAGAGGGTCGTGGTTAGCGGGTTGGTTATCTGTCCGTGCATTGCTGTTACTCCTGTACGTCGAGAGTGCCGTTCTCCCAGCAGATGACGGCTTTAGCCCCGGTCAGATCAGCCAGGGTGGACGATGTTTTCTGTTCGGCCAGGTCATCGCACTCTTTCGTGGTGAGCTGGTCGATAATGATGATGTATTCACAGTTGGGGAGCATCATGGTTTGGATGCGGGCCATCAGTTCTCCTCCCGCAGGTCGACGCCGTAGGAGGCTGTGATGCGGCCTTTGTCTGGGTCGCAGAACAGCAGCCACTGTGAGGGTTCGGACTGGCCGGCCAGAGTCTCGGCGGCGAATGTGTTCGTTGACTCGGTGGATCCGTTTGCCCATGCTGTCCGGTGATTCAGGGGGATGCGGGCGAGCTGGTGGTAGTGGCCGAGCATGATGTCTTGGAAATCGACTCCCCGCCCTAGGCCGCCGGACCCCCACGAGTGGACTTTTTTCCCGAGCCCGTAGAAGGGGTAGCCCATCGAGCCGCGAATCTGGTCGCCATGGATGAGTAGGGCACTGTAGTTACCGAGTTCCATGATCTGGTACCAGTTGCGTTCGCCTTGCGGGTCAGTCATGTGGAGTTCGAATCGGGGCTCGTCACGCAGGAGCATTGCAACGATCCGATAGAGCATCCGGTCTGCGTTGTCGGATGGTCCGAACTGACCTCGGCGCCCAATACGTCCATGATTTCCGTCAACGCAGTACGCTGTGACGGTTTCAAAGTGTGCCAACAGGTAGCGCAGAAAGTCAGCAAGTAGTGCTGGTGTGGTGTTGAAGAGCTGGTCATATAGTGTCGAATCTATGAGCCACTGCTGTCCAGGGAAAATGTCCACTCCCTCAACCATGTCTCCCAACATGGGAACGACACAGTGTCGTACGGGGTGATGGAGCCGTTGTATATCCGCAAGCTGAACGATTTTCCGTGCGTAGAGCATGACCCGCTCACGAGCCACGGTGGAGTTGTAGTCCGGGGTGAGCTTGCCAGTTTGAAGGTCAGAGAGCAGGGCGACACAGTATTCCTCGTCTTCGATCGCATACCGTTGCGTGCTGACCGGGGCGGGTACCGGTGCGATCTGTATTCGCTCAACCGCGTCCGAAGCCGCATCCCACACCGTTTGCAGATAGTCAGCCTGCCGATGTTTCGTGTCGTACAGTTGTCGGGCGATACGGTCCCGTTCTGCTTTGACTTTGGCAAGCTCGTCTACTTCTGAGGCGCCTTCTTCTAGGCCGTCCCAGTTGACTTCGGGCATGCGCATTCCCCTCTCCGGTGATTGCCTACCGACCAGAGGGTCGGGGCTGCTTCGCCTAGACGTTCTCGGAATGCCCGCGTAAGACCGGGGTTCGTGAGGTTCCGATTCGCGAGGGCCGCCTCAACGTGTGCACGGTCTCGCGGCGCCAGACCTGCCAACAGTTGGGCGATTTTGCAGCTCGGGCCGGTCTGTCGTTTGCCTGCGTCGTCGGCAACGTTTTTCCAGTTCACTCGTCACCCTTTCTGTGACTGCAGCCGGTAGGCGCTGCGAACTGTTGACTGGATTTCCCGTTCGGTGAGCCCTGCAGCCTGTGCCGGCCCCGTGAGGACACTTTCGCATTCGGCTTCACTCGCGCCATCAGCACACATGCAACGCGCTGCCCAGAGAAGCGCCTGGTTTCGATTACCTTCCGGGGCCATTCGGACCGTTTGGACAAGGCCGGTGTAGTCAGCCGGTCCGGTGTAGTCCATAGGCGTTGATACTGGTGGAGTGCGCGGCTTTTCTTGCACAAGGGCGACCAGCCAGGGCGGGCACTCTCGGATTGGGAGGTCAGCTTCACATTGATACGGGCCTGCTTGCGTGGCTGATCCTGCGGCCAGAACGTAACCGCCGTGCCTTCCGCCATTGGTCCGCACGTCCAGGAGCCCACGCACTGGTGAGGCTTGCGACGCCCGAATTTGACTAGGCCATCGGTAGTACAGGTGCAAACCCATACGGGTTGTTTGGACTCGGTAAGTGTCGCGAGTTTCGGCCCAATCTGCGCCGACTCGTTCACTAATTGCTCTAAAGCAATCTTCTCCGTCGACATGTGGACCGTAGAGGTCGTGGATCCACTCACTGGCGGTCCCTTTCAAGTGCCACGGCTTCTTATACACGTCGCAGTCGACGACGAGGAGCCCGGACTGTTTGCATGAGATGCCGATATTCGCTTTCGGCCAGCGCGTCCACCATCCGATGATTCGATCGAGGTCGGTGGTGGCCACGTCACCCCACGGCACCAACGGTTCTTTATCGATGGGCCGGCCGTCTCGCATTGTGCCTGCCGGATGACAGGGGAATATGTGGAAGTTTTTTTGTGCGGCGCGGACAGCGTGCTCAATCATTCGCCAGGATCGTCGTGGTGCGGGGGCGTTTCGAGGCGGTAAATTGATTCGGTGAGGCGGAGCCGGCTGAGGCGGGCCCGGTCTGCTTCAAGGGCGCTAATGATCTGCATCATGCGGATGACGCCCCGGGAAACACTGAAGGAACATATGGAAACGATGGCGGCGGTGACAATGCCAAAAATCGCGTCTGCGTTCATTAGTCGTCCTCGTTTCTGTCGTTTACATCGGGCAGGTGCAGCAAAAGTAGAATAATCACCCCGATGAGTAGGATGATGACGGTAATCTCAGTCACTGGTGATGTCTCCCAGCCAGCTCGCGAGGACCAGGATGTCGTCCCTGTCGGCTGCGAATTCGCGGAGCGATACAGGCTTGTCCTGGCCGCAGCCATCACATTTGTTAGCGACTGTAGTCATCATCGTCTCCCCCTGTTGAGTTGACGAGAGCGACGGCAGCGAGGAACAAGATGACCGATGATGCGATGATGACGTACCAGATTTGCGCATTACTCATTCGATTCGTCCAAACGTGAATAGCAGATCGCGTAACCGATCAGATCAACAATGGAATCGTGATGGTGCGGCGTGGACCGCAGCCGCGAAATTTTGAGGCAGGCCATCATCAGAGCCACATCCTCGGGCGTAACATCCACCCCAAGCACTCCCGACCACATAGCGGCCGTTCGCAGAAAGTCCTGGTTGGGATGCCCATAGGCGGCTTGACGTTCTCCATGGCGGACAAGCTTGGATGCCTCCAACTCGACCGGCAGGGCATCCGTTTTCTTCTTTTGCACAGGGGACGCCTTTCAGGTCCCGGCAAGGGGGGCCTTGAGTTGATGGCCCCCCTTGCCGGGAATTTGCCATTAGCTCACTGTCATTCCGCTGCTGACGTTCCACCATCGATTGCAGTGGGCGCAGTGAACACTTAGATCGCTCCAGATGTAGACTTGATGTTTGTCTGTGCCGCTGAGTTCGCTTTCTTTTGGATCGTCGTAAGAGGCCCTGTATTCTTCGCGATCGCAGCAGCATTTCTGTGGTTCAGGAATGGCTGTGCTAAAGGTTGCGCTGAAAGCGCCCCACCGGGCGTCATGGCGTTTCATCTCTTCTCCACGGCTGCACAGGGTTAGAGCGTCTTGTACAGCATTTCGATCTGTGCTTCGGTGAGTCGGCTTGTGTCGATACCGCGCTGCGACAGCGCTACTACTCTTGGGTCAACGCCCGGGGTGACAGCAGAAGCAGGCGTGGCGGGGGCAGCATTTGGCGTGGTCGGTATGCTGGCCGTCTGCGCCGAGGGGCCAGGCCAGCCGGACTGCTGAGCGGGCGCCGGCTGCCCGGTCACCCCTGCCCAAGGGTCCGAAGGCTCCGGCGGCGAATAGGTCGCCTTAAACTCTTTCGGCGGCTTCCCCCGCTTACCCTGGGCGAGCTGCCCATCATGCGTGTACGTCAGCGACAGATAGCCGCCCGGCTCGAACTTGGCGCCGGAAGCCTTCACGGCGTCGCGGACAGCCCAAGCCTTCTTCCACTCCAGGTAGACGGCGCGCTGCCCGTCATCCTCAGGATCGGACGGATCCCGCTGATTGGTCTGCAAGGTGACCCGTAGAACTTCCTTCGGGCGCCCATCACTCCAGAACACGGGCTCGTTCGTGTCGAAGTCGCGTTTCTGCTGCTTCCCAAACTCGACGATGGTCCCCTCCCAAGTGATCGGCGGGGCGCCATCAAAGGATGCCGACTTGACACCTCCTCCCATGAGGAAGTCTTCCGCGGATCCGTGTTGCTGGTAGGACTGCTGTGCGGGCTGTGTCATTCTCGTCCCTTCAAGGCGTACTGCTCTACTAGTTCAACGGCGCGCGAGTCACCGGCGTGGTAAAACAATTGCTTCGCTTCCAATGGTGTGAGGCCGAGAATCTTTGCGGCTGCTTCTCCGACGTAGTCATCGCTATCATCCGGGCACATCTGCGCCGCCGTTTTGAAAACGTTTTGGTTCGGGTTGGTGAAGTGCAGTGCCCATCCGGCTACGCAGCGCGTCGTACCGCACCACGAAGCGGTGTCTTCCCATGACCATTGAGCGTGCGTCTCCGGATACATCGTGATCTGGTCGCGGATGCGTTGAAACATTTCCTGATTGAGTACAGGCGGGTCAGTCATCTGCAGCTTCCTGTCGGTTTCGCGGATGGAATATCGATTTCGTCGTCATCCCAGGCAAGGGCCGGCGCCCACCCACGCGACGCCGCGTGATTACAGGCCCGGCTGTATGCCTGGTTGTCGACACCATGCGCACGCGGATCCCAGCTCCACCGCTTGTCGTACAAGGCTTTGACAGCCCTGGCGGTTCGAACGGTCACCGACGTGCGTTGAATTGCGGCGCTGAAGTTGTTGTCTGTCATGCCCAGCGCCATGGCTAGGTGATGTTGGGGCCAGCCCGCGGCGACCAGCGCTTGCAGCCTCCTGCGGGTCCCGGTCGCGTCAACAATCGTGGACGGGCCGAGCAGTTCCAGGGACGGCTGCACAGCCAGCACAGCAGCAGCCAAAGCGGGCCTCACCTGCTCCTGGGGGCCTGCGCCACGTTCCGGCCGGCCATTCAAAATGCTTTGAAGACGTTTACGGTCTATGCCGGATACTTCAGCGATCCGACGCAAACCGATCTTGCAGTCTTGCAAGTTGCGTATGTGGCGGCGTACCGGCTCCGCATCCACATGCGGCTGCCACTCGCTCCTGCGCATCGCATACTCGCGGGCATCGTTGTACTGGGCGACCGCCCACCGGCACGTGTAGCAGCCGCACCCATCGAGCTTCGCCCGCGCATACCCATGCTCACGAGCCATGACGAACCTCCTCGGGGCATAGAAAAAGCCCCCGGTTAAGGGGGCTAGGTGTCTGCGAAGCTCTCAAGCCAGCGAATCCATTGGATGCCGCAGTCTCTGCAGCCCGTGAATGTTCGCGTCATGAACGTGTGACAGCTATGGCAGAGCAGAGCCAGGTTGTGGGGCGCGTTGTTGCCGCCCAAGCGGACGTCCCGCAGGTGGGCCCGCTCGAAGTAGCTGTCAGCCTCCTTCCACGTGCGTACCTGCTTGCCCATCGTCCGGCAGGCGAAGCAGCACGCCACGTCAGCATCGAGCAGCACATCGACCGCCCTGCTCCATGGACTCACAGGAGCCGTCTGCCAGTAAGCGGCGACGGCATGCCGCTTCGGCATCCTGCAACGCCTCCTATTGGTCACCTTCATGAGGTGGCGGTGAGGACAGATCGGCATGTCAGACACGGTTGCAGCCCTCCCTCGGCCGGTTGGAGGCGAAGCGCCCCGGGTACATCCCCTGTGAGGCTCCGGCACTGTTCGAGTGTGTCGGAGCCTCTCTGCGAGCGTGTGCCTGAGCGGCGGGTCGGCGCGTCAAGTGGTGGTGCCACAAAGCCAAGTTGGCAAATTTTGGTTGACCTTGGGGCCTCCCATACGCGTCGGCGCTACGGTGACAGCCGTGAGGAACAGCGAGCGTGTCATGAAAGCCGGGCGCGAGGTGCTGACCAGGGCAGCACTAGACATCCAGCCGCATGTAAAACACACCCGGATGGTGAACGAACCCAGCAAGGAAGCGTTAAAGGAGTGCTGCTGCGCCCGCGAGTCGTTCGTGAAGGATTGCAAGCCCGCGGCACAGTACGAAGGGCAATGGCACCCCGACTGCGTGGCTCACGGCACCGAGGCCGGGCCCCGCATCACGCACTACGGGGGGCACCTCTAGCGGTGGCCTGAGCAGCCCTGCTTGGTGTTGGACTTGAACGGGCAGTACCGGCAGTCGTCGGCTGTGGCGAAGTCTTCTGGGCGTCGTGCGGGCCCGAACTCGTCGGAGTTCAGGGCCGCAGCGATGCGATCCACTCGCTGTAGAGCTGCGACAGCAACAGACTCGTCGTAAGGCTCTGTCCACACGTGGAGGCCCTTGAGAGATCCTGCCTCTCGGGGCCAAGCGATAATTGCCACGTGCTCCACAACCTCGCCGGCCCGGACTGCGGCGTATGCGTACGTGTGGACTTGGGTGCGGTAGGTAGGAGATGGACCCTCAAGCCGTAGCTTGCTGAGGGAGGAGTTACCCAGACACTTGTGGTCGTCAAGCATGCACAGGGTCCGGTCCAGAAGATCTCCGGTACCTCTTGGCACGAAGGCCGATGGCAGGACCAACGGTATCTCGGTGGCGTAGCGGCCCGTGCCGAGATCCGCCCATTGGAACATGCCGGCCAGCCCAGCGTGGATGCAAGTACCCACGAATGCCGCCCACCCGTCACCTCCAGGATTGACCGGAGGGACCCGCATGAGCGACATGGCAATCCGCCGATCGCAAGGCGTCCCGATCTCGGACGGCCCCAGATGGGTTTGAGCGGACCGGTTCTCTGCGGACCGCCGGTTGTCGTAGGCGTAAAACAGTTCTTTGAACCGGGAGGCAATCTCAAGGGCTAGCCCTTCCATCGGTTCGGACTGCCGTCGCTCCGTAGGTGGGCACCCAGCAAAATCAAATAGATCATCCTGTGCCACGTATCATCCCGTCAATCAGTGCGAGCACGAAAACAATGACGACCAACAGCCATAACAGGGTCACGTAATACTTGACGTTGGAGGTGTGCTCCCTGGGCTGGCGCCGATGAGTGGGGGCACCGCGCCGGTGGCTAGTCATTCCCCGAATCCATCACCGTGCGCCACGGCCCGTACAATAGATCAAACTGTTCCGGTGTGATCAAATCCTGTACGACAAGCGCTTGTGCGGCGTCCCCAGCGGCGGACCCAGCGACGTACCCACCGGCGGACCGAGCGGCGTACCCAGCGGCGGACCAAGCTGCGTCCACAGCGGCGCACGCAGCTGTGGACCGGGCGGCAAACCAAGCTGCGTCCCCACCGGCGGACCCAGCTGCGTACCGAGCGGCGGACCGAGCGGCGGAGAGTTGGCCGGCTTCCTGCTCGGTGAGTTGGCTTGCCCGTGCAATCAACGTTGCGACGGCCTGCCCGTTAGTGCCCAAAGCCTGCCAAGCCTCCACCTCACGCAGAACACGCAAAGACCGGAAACCAAACTTGTGGTCTTCCTGGGCGACAGGGCTGCCCGCTACTTCAAACAGGCGACACGGCCACTCCCCACCAATCAAAGTCTCCGAAGGCGAATCGGCTGCATGATAGACACCATCGGAACAGCATTCGAATCTTTCCCGGGCAGGCTTCAACGCAAGCCGCCTACCAGTCCCAACAAGCGACACGTAATCAACCGTACCGGTCCGAAAATCGGTACCATCCAAACGAGTAGCCTTAAAATATATGCGAGTCATGACTACTTCTCTTCCGTGATCTCGAACGTCCAATAGGACCCATGTTCGTACCGGTCGACGGAGAATGTGGTGAGATCTCCTTCTACGGTGAGTCGCTGGCCGTCCGGCATGGTGACCTCAATCCGTGCGGTGGGCAGGTCCTGCTGAATCAGCTTGGCCATTACTTCCACATCCTCATGAGGCGGAGGGCTTGCCCGCCCGTGATCTGCACTGGGCCCATGTCGTCGAAGATGTCCCAAAACCATCCGAGATCAACCCACCAACGCCAATACAGCGGATCAGACTTCCCGACACGCGCATGGCAGAGCAAACCCAGCGTGTTAGTGCCGCCGAGCGCGAGACACGTGGTAGACAGATCGGCCCACCAGTCTTGCCACTGCCCTGTTCCCGGATGAGGGTCGGGCGTGTAGCCGTTTTTCACGGACACGATGATGGGTGGTGGGGCGACGATGCCGTGAACCCAAATGTCACCAGGGTCATCCCGTTTACCGGCTTTAGTGCGTTCGGCGGCAGGAAATCCGTTGTCGCGGAGGAAGCGGACCATCGCCCGCTCCCCACGCTTGCCCTTTTCCTGACTGTTCACCATGGGATGTCACCGATGGGCCGCAGCGTTGCATCTATGAGCGTGCAGCCCTGCGGGACGAGCGTCGTTTCAACGTCGGGTGGATCGATTTCCGCGCTGTACCCGCACTGGTAGTCGCCGGCACCATTCGGCCGCTTGAACGATGCCTCCCCGAACCAGAACGCTTCGGTAGGCTTAGCACTCCATGCACTCATGTCGTAGGTCATGGCGTCAGCCAATCAGTCTCGCCACCACAGCTCATCGTCATCTGTACGGGACATATAGCCGCCCGTATTCCACATGACCGTGATGACTTCCTTCGTGTTCGCGTTGACCGCGAGAGCTATCCGCCCACGCTTGAAAAGCCGCACCTCCGGCGGATACTTCCGGCCGGACGGTTCATCGCTTTCAGGGTCAACCAGAGCTGCCCGAACCTCCGCAGGTTCCACAGCCATGTCCAGCGCACGCGCAACCGCATGCTTCGTGAACCGCCACCCAGCCGCATCCACGGCAGCTCAGTGCGCAGAAGCGCCAACGTAGTGGTGTGCCTGATCCTCGAAGCGCTCTAACGCGGGCACCGACCAGCGGTCATGCTCTGCCGCCCGCTGGTCAACTTGCTGCTGAGACAAGGCCCGTTGGGCCTGCAGGTGGAGAACTAGCGCCATAGTGGTGTCAGTTGACATTGAGATCATCTCGTTCTACAGAGAAAGAGGGGACCGGGAAAGCCGAAACCCCCCATGCGGAGCGTCCATGAACGCATGAGGGGTTTCGGCCGTTTTTAGGTGATTTGCGGGATTAGATTTCGGATGCTCTCCGTGATGTATGGTGCGTTCTAACGTCGCAGGTCAGAGCGCAGAAAATACATCCCGTGCACCTTGCCGTACGTCAGTGAGGGCCAGCGGAACTGCCATGCGCCGCCGGGACGCGGCGCGTGGTCGAGCACCACGTACCCGATCCCCGCCCGCGCCAGGTGGTACGCACCGGACAAGCCCGCCTGACCGGCACCGACGACCACCACGTCGACGGTCTCCGCACCCCGCACCATTTCGTTCACGGTTCTACCAACTCGGCGGAGCCGCGGGATCTTCCCCGGCCCCGGCCCCGGCCCCGGCCCCGGCGCCAGCCCCGGCCCGGCCCCGGCCCGCCCGGAGCCCTAGGTCCGGGCGGGTCGGAGGGAGGAGAGCCAGTCGTGGGCCGTGGCCGCCGTGAACTCCGGGTGCCCGGCGCGAAAGACGAGGGCGGCCGTGGCGAACGCCGGGTCGTCGGCGGTGGCGGCCACGTACGGGATCGCCACGCAGGCCATGCCGGCCGCATGGGCGGCCTGTGCGCCCGGGGCCGCGTCCTCGACGACCACGCAGTCGGCGGGGTCCGCTCCGAGCCGCCGGGCCGCTTCGAGGAAGATGTCGGGGGCGGGCTTGCCGTGCGGCACCTCCTCGGCCGAGACCACCGTGGTCAGCAGCGTGTCCAAGCCCGTCCCGGCCAGCACCGCGTCGATCGCCTCCCGCGAGGACCCCGACGCCACCACCATCGGGACACCCTCCGCGTGCAGCCGCTCCACGAACCGGCGCATCTCGGGGAAGGCCTTCGTCCCGGTACGGGCCAGCTCCAGATAGGCGGCGTTCTGCTCGGCCAGGAGCTGCTCCACCGGGGCCTCGATCCCGTACCGGTCCCGCAGGATCTCCAGCGTCTCCAGCGTGCCGATGCCGATGAAACGGGCGTGCTGCTCCCATGTGAAATCGGGGACGCCGTGCCGCGCCAGGGTGCGCCGGCCGGACTCGTAGTAGTTCGGCTCGCTGTCCACGAGGGTGCCGTCGAGATCGAATATGACGGAAATCATCCGCTGTGCCCGTTGTGCCGGTCGTGTACGTGTCCCGACCATCCTGTCAGGATGTACGCGCGGCCCGTCCGACGGACTCGACCAGCGGCAGCAGCCGGTGCGCGACGCGCTCGCGCAGCGCCACCTCCGTACGGGTGCGGACCACCCCGGGCAGCCGGATCAGCCGCTGGATCACGTCCTCCAGGTGGGCGTTGTCACGGGCCGCCACCCGGGTCAGCAGGTCCCCGCCACCGGTGATCGAAAAGGCCTCGATGATCTCGGGCACGGCGGCGAGCGCCTCGCCGACCTCGTCCAGGTGTCCCTGGGTGACCTCGATGTGCACGAAGGCCAGCACCGGGTGCCCGAGCGCGGCGGGGGAGAGCACGGGACCGGTTCCGGTGATCACCCCGGTGCGCTCCAGCCGGTCCAGGCGGGCCTGGAGCGTGCCCCGCGCGACCCCGAGGATCCGTGCGTATTCGCGGACGCTGGTGCGCGGCTGCTCGATCAGCAGACGCAGGATCCGGGTGTCGAGTTCGTCCACCGCCATGTCGCGACTGTACCAATGGCCCAGTGGAGCGCCTTTTCGTCCCGGTGCATCCGCCGGCGCCCGTCTGTGGGAATCCCTTACGGGGGCGCCGCCCGCAGACCTGTACGAACGAGGAGCGGAGACAGCGATGACGGCCACCACCGGTCTGCACTGCCTGGTCACCGGGGCCACCGGCTACATCGGCGGCCGACTGGTGCCCGAGCTGCTCGATGCCGGACACCGCGTCCGGTGTCTGGCCCGGTCCCCGGAGAAGCTGCGTGACCACCCCTGGGCCGGGCGCGCGGAGGTCGTCCGCGGCGACGTCACCGACGCGGAGTCCGTCGGGGCGGCCCTGCAGGGGATCGACGTCGCCTACTACCTCGTCCACGCGCTCGGCGCCGGATCCGGATTCGAGGACCGCGACCGCGCAGCCGCCCGGATCTTCGCCGAACAGGCCCGTGCGGCCGGGGTCCGGCGCATCGTCTACCTCGGCGGGCTCACCCCGGCGGGCATCCCGGTCCGCGAGCTGTCCCCGCACCTGCGCTCCCGCGCCGAGGTCGGCCAGATCCTCCTCGACTCCGGGGTGCCGGCCACCGTCCTGCGCGCCGCCGTGATCATCGGCTCCGGCTCGGCCTCCTTCGAGATGCTGCGCTACCTGACCGAACGGCTGCCGGTCATGGTCACGCCCAGCTGGGTCGGCACCCGGGTCCAGCCCGTCGCCGTCCGCGACGTCCTGCGCTACCTCGTCGGCAGCGCCGGGATGCCGCCCGAGGTGAGCCGCACCTTCGACATCGGCGGTCCCGACGTGGTCACGTACGAGGAGATGATGCGCCGCTACGCCACCGTGGCGCAGCTGCCGCCGCGCTTCATCCTCCGGGTCCCGATGCTCACGCCACGGCTCTCCAGCCACTGGATCGGCCTGGTCACCCCCGTACCGCGCGCGCTGGCCCGGCCGCTCGCCGAGTCCCTGCGCCACGAGGTGGTGTGCGCCGAGCACGACATCGCGCGGTACGTCCCCGATCCGCCCGGCGCCCCGATCGGCTTCGACCGGGCCCTGTCGCTGGCCCTCCAGCGGGTGCGCGAGGCCAACGTGACCACCCGCTGGTCCTCCGCCGGCTACCCCGGCGCCCCCAGCGACCCGCTGCCCACCGACCCCGACTGGGCCGGCGGCAGCCTCTACACCGACGAGCGGGAACTCGCCGTCGACGCCTCGCCCGCCGCGCTGTGGCGGGTGGTCGAGGGCATCGGCGGGGAGAACGGCTGGTACTCGTTCCCGCTGGCCTGGGCCGTACGGGGCTGGCTGGACCGGCTCGTCGGCGGCGTCGGCATCCGGCGCGGCCGGCGCGACGCGGCCCGGCTGCGGGTGGGCGACTCCCTCGACTTCTGGCGGGTGGAGGACATCGACCCCGGCCGCCTGCTGCGGCTGCGCGCCGAGATGCGTCTGCCGGGTCTGGCCTGGCTGGAGATGTACGCCGACCGGCCCGCGGGGAGCGCCCCGGCGGGGGCCCGGGGGGCCCGGTACCGGCAGCGCGCGCTGTTCCATCCGCACGGGCTGCTCGGCCACCTCTACTGGTGGAGCGTGTCGCCTTTCCACGCCGTCGTGTTCGGCGGCATGGCCCGCAACATCGCCCGCGCGGCGAGCCGCCTGGACGAGGAGGCCGCGGCAGCGCGGACCGCCGCGACGCAGCCCGCGGCAGCACAGCCCGCGGCAGCACAGCCCGCGGCAGCACAGGCCGCCGCACCCGCGGCTGCCGTACCCGAGGCGGCCGCATCCGAACCCGCCGCACCGGGCGAAGTAGTGCCTGACGACCGTCCCCCCGGAGCTGAAGCGGAGCGAGACACACCATGAACGTCGCGGTGGTCCTGTACACCTCAGACCTGCGCCTGCACGACCACCCGCCGCTGCGGGCGGCACTGTCCTCCTGTGACCGGGTGGTGCCGCTCTTCGTCCGCGACCGCGCCGTCGACGCGGCCGGCTTCGCCGCGCCCAACCGGCTCGCCTTCCTCGCCGACTGCCTCGCCGACCTCGACGCCGGGCTGCGCGAACGCGGCGGGCACCTCGTGCTGCGCTCCGGCGACGCCGTCGACGAGGTCTGTGCCCTCGTCCAGGAGTGCGACGCCGACGAGGTCCACATGGCGGCCGGAGTCAGCGGTTACGCCCGGGCCCGAGAGGAACGGCTCCGCGCCGCCCTCGAAGCCGAGGGCCGGCGGCTCTACGTGCACGAGGCCGTGATCACGGTCGCCGCCCCGGGGGCCGTGCTCCCCGCAGGCTCGGACCACTTCGCCGTGTTCACCCCGTACTTCCGCCGCTGGAGCGAACTGCCGCCCCGCGCCCCCGTCGCCGCCCCCCGCTCCGTGCGCGTGCCGGAGGGCGTCGGCTCCGAACCGCTGCCCCGGCGTGCGTCCGTGACCGGGGTCTCCCCGGGCCTCGCGCGCGGCGGAGAGCGCGAAGCCCGTGAACTCCTCCAGCGCTGGATGCGCGCGGGCCTCTCCCGCTACGAGGACGCCCATGACGACCTGGCCGGCGACGCCACCTCCCGGCTCTCCCCGCACCTGCACTTCGGGACCCTCTCGCCCGCCGAGGCCGTCCACCGCGCCCGCTCCGCCGCCGACGGACCCGGCGCCGAGGCCTTCGTCCGGCAGATCTGCTGGCGCGACTTCCACCACCAGGTGCTCGCCGCCCGCCCGGAGACCGCGGTACGCGACTACCGCGACCGCCGCGACCACTGGCGCACCGGAGCGGCCGCCGACGAGGAGACCCAGGCCTGGAAGGAGGGCCGGACCGGCTACCCGGTGGTCGACGCGGCCATGCGCCAGCTGCTCCACGAGGGCTGGATGCACAACCGGGGCCGGCTGCTCACGGCCAGCTTCCTCGCCAAGACCCTGTACGTGGACTGGCGGACCGGCGCCCGGCACTTCCTGAACCTCCTCGTGGACGGCGACCTCGCGAACAACCAGCTCAACTGGCAGTGGGTGGCCGGTACGGGCACCGACACCCGGCCCAACCGCGTCCTCAACCCGGTGCGCCAGGGCCTGCGCTACGACCCCACGGGCCGCTACGTGCACCGCTGGGTGCCGGAACTGGCCGGGCTCGACGCCCCGCAGGTGCACGAGCCCTGGCGTCTTCCCGAGCCGGAACGGGCCCGCTACGCCTACCCGCAACGGATCGTCGAACTCGCCGACGGGCTCGACAGGTTCCGGCGGGGACGGGGCGGCGAATGAGCCTGCGGCCCGGCCGCGGAACCGTATCGTGAGCGGGTGGACCGCGTGCCCCAGACACCCCGGCAGACACCACCCCGGCAGACCCCGCAGCAGCACCAGCCGCCCGCCGCCGCACTGAGCACCGGCGCGGTCGCCCGCCACCTCGGGGTCTCGCCGACCACGCTGCGCTCCTGGGAGCGGCGGTACGCGATCGGCCCCGCCCACCGCGAGGCGGGCCGGCACCGTCGCTGGACCGCACCGGACATCGCCCGGCTGGAGCTGATGTGCCGGCTCACCGCCGACGGGGTACCCCCCGCCGAGGCGGCCCGGGCGGCCCTCGGCGGCACCTCCCCGACCCCCCGCGCCGGTGCGGAGGCGCCGCAGACCCCCGGCGGGCCGAGCGCGCTGCCGCTGGGCGCGGTCCGCCCGGAATGCCGGGGGCTCTCGCGGGCCGCCGTACGCCTGGACGCGCCGACCGTGGCGGACCTGCTGGAGGAGGCCCTGGCCGAGCACGGCCTGGTCACCGCCTGGGAGCAGGTCATCGCACCGACCCTGCACGCGGTGGGCCGCAAATGGGCTTCCGCCGGGGAGCGTTACGTGGAGGTCGAACACCTGCTGTCCTGGCAGGTCTCGGCGGCGTTCCACCGGATCCGGCCCGTGTCCGAGCCGCCCCGGACCCCGCCCGTACTGCTGGCCTGCGTTCCCGGCGAGCAGCACAGCCTGCCCATCGAGGCCCTGGCCGCGGCCCTGGGCCAACGGGGGGTGCCCACCCGGATGTTCGGCGCGGCCCTGCCCGCCGAAGCCCTGCACGACGCCGTGCGGCGTACCGGCCCGCGGGCCGTCGTCCTGTGGGCGCAGTCCCGTGCGACCGCGGACCCGGCCCTGGCGCGGTCGGTGGCCGCCATCGAGTGGGGTCTGCGCGGCGCCCGCTCCCACTCGGCCCTGCTGCTCGCCGGGCCCGGCTGGAGCCCCGGCCCGCCGGCCCCGCGTACCGAGCGGCTGTACGGGCTGCGTTCGGGCCTCGCCGTCATCGAGTCGCTGGCGCCGCCGCGGGCAGCGTCCGGCGCAGCTGGTGCAGGGCCCTGCGCATATGGCTCTTGACGGTGCCCAGCGGAAGCCCGGTGCGGTCCGCGATCTGCGTCTGCGTCAGGTCGGCGTAGAAGGCGAGGCGCAGGACCCGCTGCTGGTCGGACGGCAGTCTGGCCAGTTCCCCGAGGACCATGACCCGGTCCAGAACCTGCTCCGATTCCTGCCGCGGCAGGCTCCCGGGACGGTCGGGCCAGCCCGGGGCGGCACCTGCGGCGGCCGCGGCCGCCGCCCGGGCCCGCCGGGTCCGTGCCTCCAGGGCGTCGGCCACCTTGTGACGGGTGATGCCGGTGATCCAGGCGCCGAGGCCGCCCGGTCCGGGCCGGTAGCGGCGCCGGCCGTGCCAGGCGGCGAGGAAGACCTGCTGGGTGACGTCCTCGGCCTCCCGTTCGTCGCCCAGGGACCGGCGGGCCAGCGTGTGGACCAGCGGCCGCCAGCGCCGGTAGACCGCCTCCATGCAGCGTTCGTCGCCCGCCGCGAAGCCCGCGGCAAGACCCGCCGTCGCCTCCGCATCCGGCGCGGCCCCCCGCATGACGCACTGCTCACGCTGCTTCTCGTCCATGTCCCGAGCCTCGTCGTGACGCGGCGCGGCGGCCAGTCGCAGCGTTTTCGCATCGCTTTGCCGCTGTGAAGGCCCGGGACGCGGCGCCGTCCATCCGGCCCCGGCCCCGGCCGTGGCTCACGAACCCGTGCCGCCCGCCGGCGAGCAGGCTGACCGCCTCCTCATCCCGGTCACGGCGGTCAGCGCGACCATCAGCACCGTCGGCCGAGGCGGCCGCGCGGGGTGCGGTCGCACGTCCATGACGCCCGACGGTGACATGCGCCCCCGATCCTTCGCCGACATGCCGCAGGGCTTAGGGTCCGGAGCATGAGCGACCTGCTGCTGGTGAGACACGGTGAGACGGCATGGAGCGCCACCGGGCGCCACACCGGACGGACCGACGTGCCGCTGAGCGCCGCCGGCGTCGAGGAGGCGATCTCACTGTCGCCCCACTTCCGCGACCGGCACTTCGCACTGGTGCTGACCAGCCCGCTGCGCCGGGCCGTCGCCACGGCCGAACTCGCCGGACTGGGCGGCGGCGTGACCGACCCCGACCTGTACGAATGGGACTACGGCGGCTACGAGGGCATCACCACGGCCGAGATCCAGCGGACCCGCCCGCACTGGTCCCTGTGGACCGACGGGGTCCCGCCCGGCGACGCCGAACACCCCGGCGAGGACGCCGACCAGGTCGGTGCCCGCGCGGACCGCGCCCTGGCCCGGGCCGCCGAGGTCCTCGCCGAGGACCGCGGAGACGTCGTCCTCGTCGCCCACGGCCACTTCCTGCGCGTCCTGACCGCCCGCTACCTGGGCCTGCCCCCGCAGGACGGCCGGCTCTTCCTGCTGCGCACCGGCACGGTCAGCATCCTGTCGACCGAGCACGGCCTCCCGGTGATCGCCGGCTGGAACACCCACCCCTAGGCCGCGTCGTCCGGACGACGGGCCCCGGGCCCTGTGGGCGTCCCGCCGAGAGACGCGCCGCCTCCCGTGGGATTCTGAAACCGTGCGAGCCCTTGGGGAACTCCGTACGGGCACCGGCCCACTGCCGGCGGCCGCACGCCGGGCGGTCCGCACCACACTGGCCGCCTGCACGGGCTTCTACCTGTTCCTGTACGGACTCGACCGGCCTGTCGGCGCCACCTACGCACTCTTCGCCGCGGTCTCCCTGGCCGGCCTCTCCCGCATCCCGGGAACCGGACGGCAGCGGGCCGCGGTGATGGTCAAGCTGCTGCCGGTGGCCTGCGTCCTGGTGACCGTGGGCACCCTCCTCGCCGTCCGGACCTGGAGCGCCGTCCTCGGCATGGCCGTGGTCGGCTTCTGCGTGGCCTTCTCGGCGGCGGCCGGACCACGGCCGGCGGGCTCCGCGTCCGGGCTGCAACTGCTGTACATCCTGCCGAGCTTCCCGCCGTACGCCCCCCACACCCTGGACGAACGGCTCGCCGGCACCCTCACCGGCCTCCTGCTGCTGATCATGGCCGAGGCGTGTGTGCTGCCCGACCCGCGGGTTGCGACGTACGCGGAGCGGGCCGCGGCCTCCGTGGCCGAGGCGGCCCGCTGCGCGGCCGCCCTGGCGGAGCCGCCCTACGTCCTGGACGCCGCCGCCTCCGACCGGGCTCGGGCGGCCGCCGAGGCACTGCGGTCCTCCCGGGTGCCGGAGGCGGAACGTCCCGCCGGGCCGGGCCTGCGCGAGCGGGCAATGGCCCACACCGGGCTGGCCGCCCGCACCCTGCTCTCCCGGCTCCGGAACCTGCCCCCGCCCGCGCCCGGTCGGGAGCCGAGGCCGGCCGGACTCGAACTCCTGGGCGCGGTCCGCACATCGGCGTCCGCCAGCTCCACCCTGCTCCGCGACGGACGCCCGCCCGTCGCGGACTCGGCGGAACTGCTGCGCCTGCGGGCCCGCAACTCCCGCACCCCGGCCGAGCTGCCCGAGTCCCGCCGCCGGCAAGCCGCCCTGCTGGAGGTCGCCGACGCAGCGGTGGCGTTGCGCGCGGCGGCGGAGATCGCCGTGGAGGGGCGCAACGCGCACCCGACCGGGGACACCGCCGACCGCTTCTGGTACCTGCGGCAGAGCACCGCGCGGCTGTGGTGGCACCGGATCGCCGCCCACACCGGACCGCGGTCCGTGTACTTCCAGAACGCCGTACGGATCGCGCTGGCGCTCGCCGTGGCCCGTACCGTGGCCGGGCTCGACTCCCTCCCGCACGGCTTCTGGGCGATGCTCGCGGTCCTCAGCCTCACCCGGACCACCGCGGTGCAGACGCGCGGAACCGTGCGCACCGCACTGATCGGCACCTCGCTGGGCGCGGTCGCCGCCGGCACGGTGCTCGCCCTGACCGGCGGGGACACCACCGTCTACGCGATCGTGCTCCCGCCGCTGATGCTGTTCACGTTCACCGTCGGCCCCGTACGGGGCGTGGGCTGGGCGCAGGCGCTGTTCACCCTCGTCGTCTCCGTCGTCTTCGCCCAGCTGTCCGTGGTCACCTGGCAGCTCGCCGAGGTCCGCTTCCTCGACGTGACCATCGGCAGCGCGATCGGGATCGTGTGCGGGCTCCTGGCCTGGCCGCGCGGCGCCCAGGACGAACTGGGCCGGGCGGTGGCCGCGCTGCTGCGCGCCTGCGCCGACGACGTCGAGTCGACCACCGCCGTCGTCACGGCGCCGCGGGGGCCCGCGCCGTCCGCGGGCGACCAGGAGCACCGGGTCCGGTTCACGCTGGTCATGGCCGAGTCGGCGTACGCCCAGTACCAGACCGAGACGCAGCGCCCGGCCGGGCCGGGCCCGGACTGGCAGGCCACGGTCATGACCGGGCACCACGTGCTCTGGGGCGCCGGGCGCGTCCTGGGCAGCGCGGACGGAACGCCGCTCGCGCGCGGCGAGGCGGCGCAGCTCGGGGACTACGCGGCCCGCGTGGCGGCCGGACTGCGCCGGGCGGCGGCCGTGGCCGACGTCCCGCACAAGCACGGGCAGCAGGCACCGGCGCCG